>NZ_JAWXXK010000004.1:0-580079 GCF_034335015.1 Neglectibacter caecimuris
TTCTGAACGAAGTGAAGAATCTCGTCCTTCTTCCTTTTCCCGGAATAAAGGTCGAGATTCTTCGTCACTATGTTCCTCAGAATGACAGTGGGGAACTGTTCGGTAAATTGGAATTTAGCGTGTTAGTCGTTAGTTATTAGAAAGGGAAAAGGCTTCCCCTTGTCATTCTGAACGAAGTGAAGAATCTCGTCCTTCGCCCTTTTCCCGGAATCAAGGACGAGATTCTTCGTCACTTCGTTCCTCAGAATGACAAGGGAGAATTATCCGCTAAACTACAATCTAGCGGCGAATCGTTCACTTTCCTTCTGTCATTCTGAGCCGCTGAAGGCGGTGAAGAATCTCGTTCTTTGCTCTTTTACTCAGAAATGAAGAACGAGATTCTTCAAGAAAGTGCAAAAGCTATAGCTTTTGCACTTTTTGCTTAGCAATGGCAGTGGAGAACTAACCGCTAAACTATTATGCCTCGTGGTTGCCACGGCAGAAACCGTATTTACAAATTTCGGAATTTGGAGTATGATAAGCTTTAAGGTTTATTAAGTATGTGGGAATACAGTGGTCGGTAGGGCAGCGCCCCTGCGGCGTATGCTTTCAGGAGGATCAAATATGCTGTATTGCGAAAAATGCCGTTCCATTTGTCCTGATTCCACCGAAAAATGCCCTGCCTGCAAAAGCGTCAGGCTGCGGGCAGTAAATGGGGAGGATATGGTTCTGCTGCACCGGGCGGATCAATACACCGCCGGGCGGCTTGCGGAACAATTCGATGAAGCGGGCGTCTTATACCAGCTGGAGCCCTTCAGTAAGGGCAAAACCAGTTATCTTTATGATTGTGAAGTGATGCCCACCGACAAAAATATCTATGTGCGCTATGAGGATCTGCCCGCGGCAAAGGAGTTTTCCGCTCAGATGAAGGCGGAGCTGGAGCAGCAGGCCGGGGAAGAGGAGTTCGAGGAAATGCCCCGGAAAAAGCGAATCCTTGTGCAGGTTTTATCTCTTCTGGGCTTTTTCCTGCTGGTGATCCTGGCCGTGTTCGGCGCGGACGCCCTGGCGAATTGGCTGAAAAGTATTTTTTGAAATCTATTTGGCAGGCAGTTGAAGGTAACCTTGTAGGGACCGGCCTCCGGACGGTCCGCTATCATTTACAGTATCCACGGACCGTCCGGAGGCCGGTCCCTACATAAATAACAGAGAAAGGAACGAAAAAGCATGGCGGATTACAAGCTGGACACGTTGTGTATTCATGCGGGCTACAAGCCCGGAAACGGAGAGCCCAGAGTGGCTCCCATTGTACAGAGCACCACTTATACCTATGAAAGCTCCAAGGAGATGGGAGACCTTTTTGATCTGCAGGCGGATGGCTTCTTCTATACCCGTCTGGGGAACCCCACCAACGATGTGGTGGAAAAGAAAATCGCCGCGTTGGAAGGGGGCGTGGGCGCGCTGCTCACCTCCTCCGGGCAGGCCGCTTCTCTGATGGCGGTTTTAAATATCTGCACGGCTGGAGATCATGTGGTAAGCTCCAGCGCCATTTACGGCGGCACCTTCAATTTGTTTTACAAAACCATGAAGGAAATGGGCATTGAAACCACCTTTGTAGCTCCCACCAGCACGGTGGAGGAGATCGGCGCGGCGATTCGGGAAAATACCCGCTGCGTGTTTGCGGAAACTCTGGCGAACCCTTCTCTGGCGGTGGCGGACCTGGAGACCTTTGCCCAGGCGGCGCACCGGCACGGCGTACCGCTGATCGTAGATAATACGTTCCCCACGCCTATGAATTGCCGGCCGATTTCCTTCGGCGCGGATATTGTGGTGCATTCCACTACAAAGTACATGGACGGCCATGCGGTGCAGCTGGGCGGCGTGATCGTGGATTCCGGCAAATTCAACTGGGAAAACGGCAAGTTCCCCGCACTGACTCAGCCCGATGAATCCTATCACGGTGTGATCTATACTAAGCAGTTTGGCCCGGCGGCCTATATCGCCAAGGCCCGCTGCCACCTGATGCGGGATATCGGTGCCCAGGCAGCCCCCATGAACGCCTTCCTGCTGAACCTCGGCCTGGAAACACTGGCCCTGCGCATGGAACGCCACTGCGCCAACGCCCAGGCTGTGGCGGAATATCTGAAAGCTTGCCCCGATGTGGCCTGGGTCAATTTTCCGGGCTTAGAAAGCAGCCCGGATCATGCCCTTGCCGGGAAATATATGCCTCACGGCATCTGCGGTGTGGTATCCTTTGGCTTAAAGGGCGGCAGGGAAGCGGCGGTGAAATTTATGGACAGCCTGAAAATGGCCTCCGTTGTGACCCATGTGGCGGACCTGCGCACCTGTGTGCTGCACCCCGCCAGCACCACCCACCGCCAGATGAACGACCAGCAGCTGAAGGAAGCAGGCGTTCCCGCCGATCTGCTGCGGCTTTCTGTGGGCATCGAGAACATCGAGGATATCCTGGCCGACTTAAACCAAGCCATCGCGGCGGCGAAGTAGCGGCAAAGAGCTGCGAGTTCATGGCACACTGCCGTAAAGGCGTTTTGACCCGATTGTAAGGCAGCGGATAAATTGGAATTTTGCGGACTAGCGAATAGTACTAACCACCTTGCCTCCCCTGAAAGGGGAGGGGGACCACCGTCAGGTGGTGGAGAGGTTCCAACTCGCTGGAAGCCCGCATAAAACCTGTGCTTTTTTGCCCTTCTTCGGAACCCCTCAGTCACGGCTTTGCCGTGACAGCTCCCCTTTCAGGGGAGCCAAGGAGTGTCATATAAACTATAATTTAACAGCAAGCCGCTTTCTTTCCTTTTGTCATTACTGAACAGAAAGCAAGGAAACCTTGCTTTCTCTGTGAAAAATCTCGTCTTTGTCCTTTTGCTCTGGAATTAAGGTCGAGATTCTTCGTCAAGAAATCTATAGCTTTCTACGTTCCTCAGAATGGCAAAGGAGGTAGCTTGCCCTTCTCTAACGACTAATAACCAACAGCTAACAACTAATTCGCTAACCTATCATTTACTGTGCCCTACCTTTTTCCTTCACTGCGCCGCATAACCGAGTATCGCTCAGTTATTTTTACACCACTATTATCCGGAGTCCAGTATTTGACCCATAAAAGCAAACAAAAGCCTCCCCGGCTGGCGTACTGCTGGTTTTCAGCATACGCAGCCGGGGAGGCTTTCTGTTTTTTTATTTTTCAGAACCCGAAGGCTGCTCAAAACCATCGGGCCCAGCAGGGCCGTCAAAATGATTTGGCAAAACCGGCGGCGCTTCCCGGGGGGTGGGAGACAGGCCGGGAATCTCCTGTGAGCTTGGTTTCCCCGGTACATGTTCCGCCGCGGGGACAGCGGTTTGTGCCGGGGAAACAGGCAGGGGAGCCGGAGACACCAGGGGGAATTCCACCACAGTGATAAACAGGTCTCCGTCCGTATGCACGGTAAAGCGCCCGCCGCAGGCTTCAGTAAAGCTTTTGGCGATGGAAAGGCCCAGGCCGCTGCCCTCGGTGGTGCGGTTCTGGTCGCCCCGGACAAATCTTGCGGTAAGGTCCTCGCCGTTCATGGTGATCTCATTTCGGGAGATATTCCGAATACTTACCACCGCGTTTCCGTTTTGGGCGATCAGCTGCAAATAGACCCGGGAACCCTCCAGAGAATATTGAGTGCAGTTGCGGATCAGGTTTTGAAACACCCGGTACAGCCGCTGTCCATCGGCGTGGACCAAAAGGGGAGCGTCCGGGATCTCCACCCGCCAGGTCAGTTGGGCGGGCTGCAGGGTCTCCTCCATTTCCGCCAGGGTCTGTCGCAGCAGCTTCCCCAGATCCAGATCCTCCAGATCCAGGTGAATGTTTCCGGTAGCCGCCTTGGAAACCTCAAACACGTCCTGTACAATGGAGCTGAGACGATCTGCCTTTCGGGAGATCGTGTTTACATAATCCATGACAAGCGGCGGCAGATCAGGCTCCTTTTTGATGAGCTCAATATAGCTGATAATGGAGGTCAGGGGCGTTTTGATATCGTGAGATACGTTGGTGATCAGCTCCACCTTGGTGCGGTCCGCCTTAATGCCCTCCTCCACGGCCTTTTGAATGCCGATGCGGATCATATTCAGCTGCATGGAGCAGTCGTATAAATTGGAGGTGGGGGGCACATGGTTCACTGCGTCCAGATTCCCGCCGTACATTTCGGCAATCTGCGCCATCAGAAAGTTCCAGTCCCGCAGATCCTGCTTTAAGGCGAAAACATACCAGAGAATGGTGCCTCCCACGCCGATCACCGCAAACAGCAGTGTGAAGAAAAGCAAAGCCTCCTGGAAGGAGAAGTATCGGTCGGAGCTGTTGATCCATAGAAAAATCGTTCCAGACAGAAAGATGATCCCGATCACCACGCCCAGGCAGGAATACAACCGCCGCAGGCTGCGCTGCTGGAAGGTGGACATTCCCCGGTAGCCGTTCAAAGCCTTCAAAACAGAATGGATAATATTATGCCGGAACAAGCTTTTGTTGTAGCCGATATCCAGGCACAGAAAGTACAACAGAAGAATACCGGTGCACAGGGTGACAATGCCAAAGGGCGTTACCGCGGTGCTGGCGTCGATCGCCAGGCTGAACAACAAAAGTAAAACAATGCACAGAAGCTTTACCTCGATCCAGATCTTGGAAAACCACCTGGCCAGATCGGCCTCCAGCTTTTGCCGATCCTTCCGAAAAAGAAACACCGGAAGGATCACGGCAATGGAAAGAGCGAGAATGCTGAGAATTTGAACGGTAAATTCATAGAGCGCCTGCTGAGAGTGCTGGGCGGCCTCGGCAGAGGCTTCCAAAGAGACCGAGGAAGAGGAAAAGCCGCTGAAAAACTCGGCGATACGGGCCTGCAAAAAGGGATCCACCGCTACCATGACCAGGCCTACGGTCCCCACGGCGATGCCGCACAGCATCGTGATCAGGCACAGCCAGGAAACGACGCCCTTGAGGGTATTAGTGCTTTTCGATTTTGTAGCCAATGCCCCACACCACCTTTAAGTATTCCGGCTCGCTCGGGTTGAGTTCAATTTTTTCCCGGATACGGCGAATATGCACCATCACCGTGTTTTCCGTGGAATAGGCGGATTCGTTCCAGATTTTGGAATAAATTTCCTCGGCGGGGAAAATGCGGCCGGGGTTTCGCATCAAAAGCTCCACGATCTTCGTTTCCGTGGCGGTAAGCTTTACGGGCTCTCCGTCCGCATACAGCACGTGTTCGTCCAGGTTGAAGGTGAGTCTGCCGTTTACAATGGTATTTTCTCCGCTTGCGTTGATATCTCCCAGGCTGGTGTACCGGCGCAGCTGAGATTTTACCCGGGCGGTGAGCTCCATGGGGTTAAAGGGCTTTGTGATATAATCGTCAGCGCCCATGGAAAGGCCGATTACCTTATCGCTGTTCTCGCTTTTGGCGGAAAGCACAATGATGGGCAAATTTTTCCGTTCCCGGATTTTCATGATCGCAGAAAGGCCGTCCAGCTTTGGCATCATCACGTCAATGATGACGAGATGGATCTCCTTTGTCATGGCAAGATCCAAGGCCTCCAGGCCGTCATAGGCCTTGAAAACCGTATAGCCCTCGCTTTCCAGGTTCAGGGCGATGGCCCGCACGATCTCTCTGTCGTCATCGACCACCAGAATGTTTTTATTGTCCAACGCGTCCATAGCAGGAGCTCCCTTCAAATAATATTGGAAAAATCAGACCGCGCAAGGCCCGTATCGGATTTGGAATTTAATAAAATCAAGGCAGCACCTCACAAAGATTGTGCGCAAGAGTTAATCGTGTACAAAGGCCTCTGGCCGGTCTTTGTGCGGTGCTGCCTTAAGTATACCGGCGCTTCCTTAAAAGTCTGAAAATGAATCCTTACAAAAATCATACAGTATTTTGGGCGCGGACGCAATGGGAAGGTGATATTTCCCCGGAAAAAAACATAAAATGGCACAGGCTTTGCAGGAAAACAGCTGGAGAAAAGCGGGAGGAACGCATATGAAGGAATTTTTAAGGCTGCTGAAACGGCGCAGGGGCGTACTGATCTCCACCTTTGCGATTTTGGTGATCTGCGGGATCGTCACCGCTGTGGCGGCGGGAAACGGCGGCGCGCTGTTCACTTCCGGTGAGATCACAAACTGGGGTCTGAGCTTTCAAAAGCAGGGAGAAGCACCTGTGGGAAACGCCTCTTCTGAATATTTGGCGCAGTACGACGCTCTCTACTGTAAGGATCCCGCTGAAAAAAAGCTTTATATCACCTTTGACGCGGGCTTTGAAAACGGCAATACGGAGAAGATCCTGGACGCTTTGAAAAAGCACGGGGTAAAAGCCGTCTTTTTTCTGGTGGGAAATTATTTTGAGACCCAGCCGGATCTGGTAAAACGCATGGTAAGCGAAGGCCATACGGTGGGGAACCACACCTACAGCCACCCCGATATGTCTGCCATCGCGGACGAAGCCAGCTTCCAGAATGAGCTTGAGAAAAACGCCCGGCTGTATCAGGAGCTGATCGGAACGGAAATGCCAAAGCTATACCGCCCGCCCCAGGGAAAATTCTGCGAAAATAATCTGCGAATGGCACAAAAGCTGGGGTATCATACCGTATTCTGGAGCCTTGCCTATGTGGATTGGTACGAAAACGACCAGCCCACAAGAGACGAGGCCTTTCAAAAGCTGCTGCCAAGGGTGCACCCCGGCGCGGTGGTGCTGCTGCACAGCACCTCAAAAACCAACGGCGAAATTCTCGATGAGCTTCTCACCGAATGGGAAAAGCAGGGCTATACCTTCGGAGACCTGGCCGGAGAGCTGCTGGGCACATCAGCTCCACAGCAGCTTCCCTTCGGGCTGTGGCAATAAGCTATCGCCGGAAAACCCGTTGTTTGTCAAGGAAAATCAGCGGCAAGATGGGAGTAATGCTTCAGCCTCTACCGGAAAAAATGAAAACAAAAAAGAAATTCAGGAAATAATTCCCAGGGAGAAATATCTTCCTGGGAATTCCTTGTAAAATGGAAAGACTATAAGGAAAAAGAAAAGGGAAGTGGTCATACCATGGAAGGGATCGTTCAGGCGCTGGTCAATTTTTTCAGTGAAACCATTCCGGCAGAGCTTACGGTGTTTCTCCTGTCTCTCATGCCGATCATCGAGTTGCGGGGCGGCATTCTGGCGGCAAAGCTTTTAAGCGTAGAGCTGTGGCCTGCCTTTTTTATCTGCCTGGTGGGCACCTTGCTGCCCACGCCCTTTATTCTGCTGTTTATCAATAAAATTTTTGATTGGATGCGGAATACCCGGCTTGTAAAGCTGGTAAACCGCATGGAGGAAAAGGGCAGGAGTAAATTTGATAAAATCAACCGCTATAAAACCCTGGGGCTTATGATCTTTGTGGCCATTCCCTTGCCCGGCACTGGGGCGTGGACAGGCTCTCTGGCAGCGGCGCTGATGAAGATGGATCTCAAATCCGCCATGTTGTCCGTAGCCCTGGGTACGCTGATTGCCGATATTATCATGTGCGTTCTCTCTTATGGCGTGCTGGGACTGGTGATTTGAGATGAAGCGGGTTCAAATTGCCGTAGTGGGGGCGGGAGCCTCCGGCTTGATGGCCGCCGGGAAAGCCGCCCGCTGTCTGCGGGAGCGGGGGAAAGCGGGCCAGGTGATTTTGCTGGAGGGGAACCCCCGCCCCGGCAAAAAGCTTTTGGCCACGGGGAACGGACGGTGCAATCTGACAAACCTTCACATTTCCCCGGAGCGGTATCACGGCGACGCGGAGGCGGCAAAGGCGGTGCTGGCCCGGTGGCCCTCCCGGCAGGTCATGGAGGAATTCGGAAGCCTGGGGCTGATCTGCACCAGCGACAGCGAGGGCCGGGCATATCCCAACAGCCTCCAGGCCGCGGCGGTGCTGCAAGTCCTGTGGAGCGCCTGCGAGGAGGCGGGTGTGGAAACAGCCTGGGGCTTTGAAGTGCGCTCTATTGCTCTTAGGCAGAACGGATTTTTGCTGACTTCAAAAAGCGGCGAGACCCTGTTTGCGGAAAAATGTATTCTGGCCTGCGGCGGTATGGCGTCCCCCAAGCATTCCTGTGAGGAAAAGGGGTATGGGCTGGTAAAAGCCCTGGGGCATACGGTAACGGAGCTTTCTCCGGCGTTGGTTCCGCTGAAAACCTCTTCCAGGCTGTGCCGTTCTCTGAAGGGAAACCGCTGTAAGGCAAAGGCGGCTCTGTACCGGGGAGAGGAAAAGCTGGGAGAAGAGCAGGGAGAAGTGCTGTTTGGAGACGGTCAGCTTTCCGGTATCTGTATTTTTGATCTTTCCTCCCGGCTGGGAAAGAAATGGGAACATACAGAACTTCGGCTGGATCTGCTGAGCAGGTTTTCCGTGCAGGGGATCACGAATTACCTGAAGCAGCTGCGGAAAAACCGCCCGGCACTGCCTGCGGGCGAGCTGTTTTCCGGCGCGCTGAATTTGCGGATCGGCCAGGAGCTGGTAAAATGCCTGGGTTTCTCCCGGGAAATGCCGATCAGCAAGCTGTCTCCCCAGCAGCTGAAGCAGGCGGCGGAAGCGGCAAAGGCGCTGCGGTTCCCCATAACCGGCCCAGGTTCCTGGGAAAGCGCCCAGGTAACGGTGGGCGGGGTGCCCCTCAGGGAGCTGGAGCTTTCCCGTATGGAATCGAAAAAATGCCCCGGCCTGTATTTGACAGGGGAATTGCTGAATGTAAACGGCGACTGCGGCGGCTTTAACCTGCATTGGGCCTGGGCAACCGGCCTGACAGCGGGGCAAAGCGCGGCGGCCTCCATCAAATAAAAGTCCATAATTAACAACCGGAAGGGGTGAACAAAATGCTGAAGCTTACCGGCCTTTCTCTGGACCTGGATTTTTCCGGGGACGATCTGAAGCGGGCGGCCGCTAAAAGGCTAGGGCTGCCGGAACAGGGAATCAGGGAAGTGCGGCTGGTGAAAAAGTCTCTGGACGCCCGGAAAAAAGAACAGCTTCACTTTGTTTGCGCCGTGGAGGTCTCCATTGAGGGAAAGGAAGCCCGCGTTCTTTCCAGGGTGAGGGATCAAAGCGTGCAGCGGGCCGTGCCCTATTGCTATCAGCTGCCGGAAAGCAAGCCGCTTTCACAGCCTCCGGTTGTGATCGGCTTCGGCCCGGCGGGGCTTTTCGCCGCATTGATTCTGGCTCAGTGCGGCCAGCGCCCCCTTGTGTTGGAGCGGGGCCTTCCCGTGAAGGAACGGGAAAATTCCGTGAAAAGCTTTTGGGAAAAGGGACAGCTGGATCCCGAATCCAACGTGCAGTTTGGTGAGGGAGGCGCGGGCGCTTTTTCCGACGGCAAGCTCACAACCGGTACCGGAGATCCCCGCATTCGCAAAGTGCTGGAGGAGCTTGTAAGGGCGGGCGCGCCGGAGGAAATTCTATTTGAAGCGAAACCCCACATCGGCACGGACCGTCTGCCCAGAGTAGTCAAGGCTATTCGGGAGCAGATCATTTCCCTGGGCGGCCAGGTGCGCTTTTCCACAAGAGTCACCGGTTTTCGGCTGCGAAACGACAGGCTGTGGGGACTGGAACTGCAAGGCCCTGGCGGTCCGGAGGTTTTGGAATGTGACCGGGCGATCCTGGCGGTGGGCCACAGTGCCAGAGATGTGTTTGAAGAATTGGAAGGCCTAAAGCTGCCGCTGGAAGCCAAGGCGTTTTCCGTGGGGGCCAGGATCGAGCACCCGGCAGCTTTGATCGACAAAGCCCAGTACGGTCTCTTTGCCGGACACCCAAGACTCGGCGCGGCGGATTACAAGCTTTCCTGCCATTTGGATAACGGCAGGGGCGTGTATACCTTCTGTATGTGCCCCGGCGGCACTGTGACCGGGGCGGCCTCCGAGCCCGGCGGTGTGGTGACAAACGGCATGAGCGCCTGGGCAAGAGACGGAGAAAACAGCAATTCCGCCCTTCTGGTAGGCGTTTCCCCGGCGGATTTCGGCGGGGCAGGGCCCCTGGCCGGAGTGGAATTTCAGCGCCGGATCGAGCGGGCGGCCTTTCAGCTGTCAGGGGAAAGCTATCATGCCCCCGCGCAGAGAGTGGCGGATTTTTTGCGGGGAGTTCCCACGAAAAGCTTCGGCAGGGTGCTTCCCTCCTATCAGCCCGGCGTAATCCCCGGCTCGTTGGACGATTGCCTGCCGGAGTTTGTAACGGCTTCCATGCGCCAGGCCCTACCCCTGCTGGGAAAGCGGCTTTCTGGCTTCGATAACGGCGACGCGGTGCTCACCGCCCCGGAAACCAGAAGCTCCTCGCCGGTTCGCATTCTGCGAAATGAAAAGCTGCAATCCCCCCTTGCCGCAGGCCTGTTCCCCTGCGGCGAAGGCGCTGGATATGCCGGAGGCATCGTCTCCGCCGCCGTAGACGGTATCCGCTGCGCGGAAGCGCTGCTGCGGGAAATGCGATAAAATAGAATGAGGAATGAGCAATTAGAAATGAGGAATTGAAGGTCAAGGGTAAGGCGTTGTAACCAACACAGGCGTTGTAACCAACGCCTGGTAAATTGAAATTTGGCGGCGAGGCGCCGCGGCCACTCGTGAAGCTGCTTGGTGCAAACGGACAGTTTCCAGCCCGACCACAACCAAGCAGTTAAATTGGAATTTGTGAGACTGACAAATAGCAGTAACCCTTGCCTCCCCTGAATAGGGGAAGAAGGTTGCTTTGCAACCTTCTGGGACCACCGTCAGGTGGTGGAGAGGTTCCAGCTCGCTGGAAACCCGCACAAACCTGTGCTTTTCTGCCCTTCTTCGGAACCCCTCAGTCACGGCTTTGCCGTGACAGCTCCCCTTTCAGGGGTGAGCGCGTCCCGGTGGGACGCTGATGCGAACCGACCGAGCCGACAGGCGAGAAAGCCAAGAGTAACTGCTAAACTATAATTTAGCGGTTATCCACCTGCCTTCCTCCTGTCATTCTGAACGAAGTGAAGAATCTCGCCCTTTGTCCTTTTCCCGGAACCAAGGTCGAGATTCGTCGTCATTTCGTTCCTCAGAATGACAGGGGGAACTGCTCATTTACCGAGCGTTGCAAGCATCGCCTTGCCCTTGCTTTTCATTGCTCATTTCTCATTGCTAATTGCTCATTATATCTCTCTCCGGCACCTGAATGTAATCTAACAACTCCATGTTTCTTCCGCCGTCTTGCGCTTTTTCGAGAAAAATGCTATACTAGGGCGTGTTCACATAAGATAAGTGCACGGATTTTCGAGCAAAATTTTGCAGGATACAAGGCAAAAGAACCGCAGGATTTTTAACATAGAAGCCTGTAAAATTTGCCGAAAAGGCGTGTGTGTTAGCTTCATGGGAACACGCCCTAGTGTTCCTTTATCAGGTATTGTTCGGAAAGGGGGAGATGGTATTGGATCTGAAGCTGTGGAAGATAGCCTCGCTGGATAAGGACAGAGCCGCACAGCTTGCGGAGCGGTATTCCATTCCTTTTTTTCTTGCCATGCTGCTGGAGATCCGGGGCTGGAGCAGGGAGGAGCAGGTTACGGAGCTGCTGGGCGGTGAGACCTCACTTTCCGATCCCTTTCTCATGAAGGATATGGAGAAGGCTGCGGGGCGCATTCGCCGCGCCATTGACGGCTTTGAAAAAATCGCGGTTTACGGCGATTACGATGCCGACGGCGTCACGGCCACGGCCATGGTTTTTACTTATCTGGAAGCATTGGGCGCCGATGTGATGTATTATATTCCCCAGCGGGAAGGGGAAGGCTATGGAATGAACCGCCATGCGGTGGAATATTTGCACAGTCAGGGAGTCAAGCTGATCGTTACGGTGGATAACGGTATTTCCTCCGTGGAAGAGGTGGCTTTAGCCAACAGCTTGGGCATGGACGTGGTGGTAACGGATCACCACCGGCCCCAGGAGCGTTTGCCTGAGGCGGTAGCCGTAGTGGACGCTTACCAGCAAGGGGAGGAAAGCCCCTACCGGGATTTTTCCGGCGCGGGAGTCGCCTTGAAGCTTCTGATCGCTCTGGAGGAAGGCGACAGTCAGGGAATTTTAGAGGAATACGCCGATCTGGCAGCCCTGGGAACCGTGGGGGACGTGGTGCCGATCACCGGAGAAAACCGGGTGATCGTTCAGGCCGGGCTCAGAAGCCTTTCTCAAAGCGACAGGCCGGGGATCGCCGCTTTGCTGGAAAGGTGTTCCGCCGGGAGGACCATCGCGGCCGGAAATCTTTCTTTTACGCTGATCCCCCGCATCAACGCCACCGGGCGAATGGGTACGCCGGAGCGGGCAGTGCGCCTGCTCTGCTGCGAATATGAGGAAGAGGCGGAGGCGCTGGCGGAGGAGATCTGCCAGGATAACGACCGCCGCCGTCAGGAGGAGGCTGTCATTACCCAGGAAGCCATGGGAGTGATCGAAAACGATCCTGCCCTGCGGTACAGCAGGGTCATCGTGGTCAGCGGCCAGGGCTGGCACCATGGAGTGATCGGTATTGTGGCGGCAAAGATCACAGAGCGCTTCGGAAAGCCCTGCTTTGTCATTTCCGAGGACGGAACCGCTGCCAAGGGCAGCGGGCGCAGTGTAGAGGGCTTTTCTCTGTTTGAAGCGGTGTCTGCCTGTGCGGAGGTCCTGGAACGGTTTGGGGGCCACCCCATGGCGGCCGGCATTACTCTTTCCGCTGGAAATATTGAGGCTTTTCGAAATCAAATCAACGCTTATGCAAGGGCTGTCTGTCCGGAAATGCCGGCGCCGGTGCTGTCTCTCGACTGCCGTCTGAACCCTGCTTCGCTCAGCCCGGATCTGCCGAAGGCCCTGCGGCGGCTGGAGCCATTTGGAAGCGGGAACCCCCAGCCTCTGTTTGGGCTGTTTGGCATGGAGCTGCGGGAAATCGTGCCGGTAGGGGGCGGGGGCCACCTGCGCCTGGTCTGCCAGAAGCACGGCGCTTTTGTAAATTGTATGCGGTTTGGCGTAAAGCCGGAGGAATTCCCCTATTCTATCGGAGACCGGCTGGATCTGGCGGTTTCTTTAGAGCTGCGGGAATACCGGGGAGAGGAACGGCTTTCCGTAACGGTGCGGGATATCCGCCTTTCCGGCCTGAACGGGGAAGAAAGCCTGCACTCTTACCGGCTTTATGAGAAATTCCGGCGGCGGGAAGCGATGCCGGCGGCGGAAAAAGCGGTTTTAGCTCCCAGCAGAGAAGAATTGGCCGCCCTTTACCGGCTTTTGGCTTCCTTCCGCGGGGCGGTCTTCGGGGTGCAGAGCGTGCTGGGCGTTCTCTCAAAAAAAGGTTTTACTTTGGGAAAGCTTCTTTTCAGCCTGGATATGCTGGAGGAACGAAACCTGATTCGCTGCGGCCCCAGGGAAGAATGTATGACAGCTCAGCTTCAAAAAACAGAAGGAAAAGTGGATATGTTTGCGTCTCGTGTCTTTTTAGAGCTTCAGGTACTGCCAGAGAGATAAGGGGCAAGAAGGAAGGAACTCTATGGAATTGGCAATGCAGATCAGCTCCTATGAGGAGCTGGAAAAGATCATCGCGGAAAGCGAAAAGGAATATGATACCAAGCGGATCGCCCAGGCGTATTGCTTGGCGGAGGAAAAACACCGTCCTCAAAAGCGCAGCTCCGGCGAGCCTTATATCATTCACCCGCTGTCTGTAGCGGCGATCCTGGTGGGCCTGGGCATGGATACCGATTCCGTGATGGCGGGTCTGCTCCACGATGTGGTAGAGGATACCGATTGCACTCTGGAGGAGCTTTCCCGGCAGTTCGGCACGGAGATCGCGCAGCTGGTGGATGGCGTGACAAAGCTCGGCAAGATTCCCTTTTCCTCCCGGGAAGAACAGCAGGCGGAAAACCTGCGGAAAATGCTGATGGCCATGGCGGAGGATATCCGGGTCATCATCATTAAATTCGCGGATCGCATGCACAACCTGACCACCCTGGAATATGTTTCCCCGCAAAAGCAGCGGGATAAGGCACTGGAATGCGTGGAGGTGTATGCTCCCATCGCCCACCGGCTGGGAATCCGCCGGGTCAAGGAATTTATGGAGGACGTGTCCCTGCAATATCTGGATCCCACGGCCTATCACGAGATCGAAAAGGATCTGGAGGCCCGCAGCGACAGCAGAAAGCAGTTTATTGAAACTACCAAGGCCCAAATTCGCGGCAGGGTAGAGCCCTCTATTCCCAATGTGTATATTGAAGGCAGGGTAAAAAGCGTATACGGCATCTACCGGAAGATGTTCATTCAGGGAAAAAGCTTTGAAGAGATCTACGATGTGTTTGCCGTGCGTGTGATCGTGGATACCATTGAGGATTGCTACAATGTGCTGGGTATCGTGCACGATATGTTCCAGCCTCTGCCCAATCGCTTTAAGGATTATATTTCCACCCCCAAGCCCAATATGTACCGTTCCTTGCATACCACTGTTATCACCAAGGCGGGGGTGCCCTTTGAGGTGCAGATCCGTACCTGGGAAATGCATCATACGGCGGAATACGGCATTGCCGCTCACTGGAAATATAAGCTTGGCATGTCCGCCAAGGAATCGGAAAACAGCATTTTGGACGACCGGCTGGCATGGGTGCGGCAGATGCTGGAAAACCAGGCGGAAAGCGAAGACGTGACCGACCTGGTGCACTCCATCAAAAGCGATCTGATGCCGGAGGAGGTCTTTGTGTTTACGCCCAAGGGCGATGTGGTGAACCTGCCCATGGGCTCCACGGTAGTGGATTTTGCCTATGCCATTCACAGCGCTGTGGGAAACCGCATGATCGGCGCCAAGGTGGATAAGCGCATCGTCCCGCTGGATTATAAGGTAAAGACCGGCGAAATCATTGAGGTGCTCACCACCAAGGAGGCAGGGAAGGGCCCCAACCGCGACTGGCTCACTATGGTACGCACCAGCGAGGCCAGAAATAAGATCCGCACCTGGTTCAAAAAGGAAAAACGGGACGACAATATTTTGGAGGGCAAGGCCGAGCTGGAGCGGGAGTTCCGGCGCAGCGGCATTTCCCTGGTTCCCGGCTTAATGGAGTTTATGCTGGAAAGCATTGGAAAGCGCTACAGCTGCGTGACCGCCGATGATTTTTACGCCGCTATCGGCTATGGCGGGATCCAGCTGTGGAAGGTGCTGCCCAGAATTCGGGAGGAATATCTGCGCCTGACAAAAACAGGAGAGGCGGAACCCCCTCAACGGCAGAATCCCCCTGCGGAGCCCAGGCACAAGGTGGCAAGCGGCGTTTTGATAGACGGTATGGATAACTGCCTGATCAAATTTTCCCGCTGCTGCAATCCTCTGCCCGGAGATGAGATCGTGGGCTTTATTACCAGGGGCTTCGGCGTTTCCGTTCACAAGCGCACCTGCTCCAATGTGCCGCAGGATCTGACCCTTTGTCCGGAGCCGGAGCGGTGGGTCAACGCCCATTGGGAAGGAGATGTGAAGGACGATTTCAAGTCCACCCTGCACATTGTGGCGGTGGACCGCGGCGGCCTTCTGGCAGACGTGACCCTTCAGCTTTCCAACATGCACATTTTTATCCACTCCCTGAATTCCAGGCAGGAAAGAAACAGCGAAAACGCTTTCATTTCCGCCACTATCTCCATAAACGGCCTGCCCCAGTTGCAAAGCATTATCGAAAGGCTTTCCAAAATCCCGGGGGTCATTTCCATTGACAGATCTTAAGGAATGGGCAATGAGAAATGCGGAATGGGCAATTATTAACGAAGGAGCATAGTTCGATAAATTAGAATTTAGCGGGTAACTGCTTGTTTTCCTCCTGTCATCCTTCGCCCCTTTTCCCGGGAATTGAGGGCGAGATTCTTCGCCTGCGGCTCAGAATGACAGTGGGGGAACTGTGTACTAAACTATAGCTTACCAAAATTGCTTTTCGGTTGGGTCAAAAACTGCCCATTTGCACGAAGCAGGGACACGAGTGCCTGCGGTGCAACCGCCTAATTGCTCATTTGTTTTTGCCCGCTATCTAAAATATCTAACAACTAAAATTCTAAAAGAAAGGTGGTGAACTCATGCTTCTTACCTTGTCTGGACATTTTTTTCGGTATGAATGTGAAAATTTGTGTCGGCTGTTTTTTCCCTACAGTCCTGTTCGGGTGGAAGAAGGGGGACAGCCCGAGGCGGGAGAGCCCTGGGCGCTGGCCGCTGTGGAACCGCAGGTGGCGGGCATAGAACCGGCGTGCGGAAAATATCTATATAGGGTCAAGGTTTCCGATGGGAAGAGGGATCTGGAAAAACAGGAGCTTCGGGAAGCCTTGGAGGAATACGGGATAACCGACCTTTTGTATCGGGCCCTTTCAGAGCTGACAGGCTATACGCCCGCCTGGGGAATGCTTACCGGCATCCACCCGGTAAAGCTGCTGCGCCAGTATTGCGAGGAGCTGGGAGAGCGGGCCGGGCTGGAAAAATTTCGGGCAAGGGGCCATGTCAGCCTTAAAAAATCAGAGCTGGCCCTTCGTGTGCTGCATGCTCAGGAACCTGTAGTCAACGCCCTTTCGGAAAACGATTTCAGCTTGTACGTTTCCATTCCCTTTTGTCCCACGCGCTGTTCTTACTGTTCCTTCGTCTCTCAGAGCATAGAGAAAGAGAAAAAACTGATGGAGCCTTATTTTGAGCTGCTTCTGTTGGAACTGGAAAAAACGGCCCGGGTCACTGAAGCGCTGGGGCTTACCCTTCGCTCGGTCTATATCGGCGGCGGCACGCCCACCACCCTTTCCGCGGCCCAGCTCTCAAGGCTCTGTGAAAAGATCCATCGGGAATTTGAGTTTTCCCGGTGCCAGGAATTTACCGTGGAAGCCGGCAGGCCCGATACTATAGACAAGGAGAAGCTGCGTGCCCTGCGGGAGGCGGGCGTCAGCCGCATCAGCATCAATCCTCAGTCTCTTTCGGATCAGGTGCTGGAAAACATTGGGAGAAAACACACCGTACAGGACGTGATAAACGCTTTCGCCATGGCAAAGGAAGAGGGCTTCCGGGAAATCAACGCCGATCTGATCGTAGGACTGCCGGGAGATGATCTTCCCGGTTTTCAAAGAACGTTAAACGGCGTGATCGGTCTGGGCGCCTCCAATGTGACAGTCCATTCCCTGGCCTTAAAGCGTTCGGCCCGTCTGGTTTCCGAAGGCGGGGATCTTTCCCTTCACAGAAAAGGGGAGGTGACCGCTGTCATGGTAGAGTATTCCATCGAACGCCTGACAGAGGAGGGCTATGAGCCCTACTATCTCTACCGCCAGACCAGAATGGCCGGAAATCAGGAAAACACAGGCTGGGCGAAACCGGGAACCCTGTGCGCCTACAATATCTATACCATGGACGAGTCCAATTCCGTGATCGCCTGCGGGGCCGGGGGCGTTACCAAGCTGAAGGATCCTTACAGCAATCGGCTGGAACGAATTTTCAATTTTAAGTACCCGCAGGAATATATTTCCCGGAACCAAGAGATCTTAGACAGAAAGGAGGGTATCATAGAACTGTATGAGCAATTTCGCCAGCGGCTACATGAAATATATTAACCACCTGGAGCAAATCAACGAAGGGGCGGTGACCTGCCCTCAGAAAATGATCAACGAGGTGGAGGACGCCTACCATGAACATCTGAAAAACATTGCCCGGAATATCAGAGAGCAGCATCGGCAGGTGCGGGTAGTCATGCTTGCCGGGCCCAGCAGCAGCGGAAAAACCACCACGGCCCATTTGCTGCGGGCCTATTTGTCGGAATTCGGGGGAAAGGCCCATATCATTTCTCTGGATGATTTTTATCTGGGCTCCGGTTTAGCGCCCATACTTCCCAATGGAAAATACGATTATGAATCGGTGGAAGCCTTAAATGTGGAAAAGATCAGGGCCTGTTTAAAAGCGGTCACAAGCACAGGTCGCTTCAGCGTGCCCCGCTACAATTTTACCCTGGGCCGTCCGGAAGCGGAGGAAAGACAATACGAAATCAGCCCCACCGATGTGGTGATCGTAGAAGGAATTCACGGGCTGAACCCCATTTTTACCGGAGAGCTTTCTCCGGAGGTGTGTGTCAAGCTCTATGTCAGCGTCAAGCAGCAGATCAAAGATGCCAACGGTGAGGTGATCTCTCCCATGGATCTTCGGCTGGTGCGCCGGATTGTGCGGGATATCCAGTTCCGAAGCACCACGGCGGAGCATACCATTTCCATGTGGCCGGAGGTGGTCTCCGGGGAGGATAAATATATCCGTCCCTATCGGATCAGCGCGGATTACACCGTAAACTCCATTCACATTTACGAGCCTTGCGTGCTGCGAACGGTAGCGATCCCACTTTTGCGGGAGATCGCAGCGGACAGTCCCTATTACAGGAAAGCCAGAGACCTGGAATCCCGCTTGATGCGCTTTGAGCCGGTAGATGCCGCATTGGTTCCGAAAGCCTCTATGCTTCGTGAATTTTTAGGGTAAGAACGTGGAGAGAAGGGCTTCTGTTTTGCAAAACAAAGAAGATCAGAAAAGGAACGTAAGGGATTTTTAAGTGTTTTGAAAGGGAAATTCTCTTTACATTCCTGAAAATTCCTGTATAATGAAGCATATAGGAGGCAAAAGCTTCCCCTAAAATCTTATCGAAAATCAAAAAAGGAGGAATACCAATATGGGAATTCTGGATGATGTGGTCATAAACGCGAAATCTGCCGCAGAGGCTGTCGGCAAAAAGGCCGGACAGATCGTAGACGCTTCCAAGCTGCGCATCAATGTGGCGGAGCTGAGCGCCGAGATCAGCAAGCGCTACGAGGCCTTGGGCCAGTATGTGTTTGAATCCTGCCGCGAAAAGCTGGCAGAGGACGCAGAGGCTGTTGGCAAAATGGCGGAGATCGACGAATTGAACGCGCAGCATGCCGCTGTGCGCAAGGAACTGAACGACAAGCAGAACAAGGTGGTTTGCCCCAACTGCGGCAAGCAGAGCCCCAACTCCGTTCAGTATTGCAGCAACTGCGGCACCAAGCTGGGCGAGTAAAAAAGAAAAAACGACGGAAAAAAGCCGGCCCATTTGGGTCGGCTTTTTTTGCGCTAGAAACTTTAAGGCAGCCCCGCACAAAGACCGGCCAGAGGCCTTTGTACACAATTTGCTTGCATATTTTCCGTCATAGCGCACAGTTTTCGTTTGCCAATCACGAGATAGACCGCACTCAATCTGTGCACTCTAACGAAAAATCTGAAGAGTTAATCGGAGATTAACTCTTGCACAACTTCTTGCGCACAATCTTTGTGCGGTGTGCCTTAGAAATTTTCGCAAAATATTGGCGGCGCTTCTCACATATGAATCAATAGAAAACTTATGTGAGGAAGGGTACGCTTGAAAACAAAACGGGAAGCAATGGAACGGGGAAGGCAAAGCTTTCTCCACGGGGCGCTGATCCTTACCGCCGGTATGGCAGCGGTAAAACTTATCGGCGCGCTGTTTAAGATCCCGCTGAAATATTCGGTGGGCGAGTACGGCATGGGACTATTTAACGTGGCCTACAATTTTTACGGACCGGTGTTCAGCCTGGCTACCGCCGGGTTTCCGGTGGCTGTCTCCAGAATGGTATCGGAAAACCGTTCTTTGGGCCGGTGGAATGATGTCAGGCAGGTTCGGCGGGTGGCCTTTCCCTTGTTTTTTGCCCTGGGAGGCGTTGGCATGCTCCTGTTGACGCTCCTGGCGCCTTTTTACTGCACCCGGGTGATCGAAACGCCTCATGCTTTGGTTCCCGTGCTGGCGCTGGCCCCCGCGATCCTTTTCGCCTGCCTTGGCTCTGTGTACCGCGGCTATTATGAAGGCCTTCAGAACATGATCCCCACGGCGGCCTCGGAAGTGGTGGAGGCGGTGGTAAAGCTGGGGCTGGGCTTATTCGCCAGCTATTGGGTGGTTTCAGCCTGCACCACGGAATATGCGGAGCTGGGAACTGTTTTTTCACTTTCTCCGGTGTCTCCCGATGAAGCGATGTTTTTTACCCTTTCCTTCGCGGCGGCCGGGGCTGTGCTGGGAGTTACCTTCGGCTCTGCCTGCGCACTGCTGTATCTGGCGTTTCGTCACAAAAGAAGAGGGGACGGGATCTCGCCCCGATTGTACAAAAGCGCCCCAGTTCCGGAAAGCCGCAGGCATACCGTAAAAAGGCTGCTTGCCATTACCCTGCCGGTCGCGATAGGCTCTGTGGCTATGAATGTGACAGGGCTGATCGACGCCACCTTTCTGCAAGGCCGGCTTGCGGGAATTCTGGAACAGGCTCCTGAAAGGCTGCTTTCCGGCTTTTCCGGTATGATCCCGGAAATGTACCTGGAAAATCCGGAGACGATTCCAACCTACCTTTACGGCTGCTATACCTTGGCAATGACGGTGTATCTGTTGGTTCCGGCGTTGACCCAGGCCTTTGGCATCAGTGCTTTGCCGGCTGTAACGGAGGCCTGGGCAAAAAAGGACCGCGGGGAAATCAGGCAGCGGATCGAAGCGGTGGCAAGGATCACGGCACTGTTCTGCTTTCCCGCAGGACTGGGGATCAGCGCTGTGGCGGGGCCGATTTCCCGGGTGCTTTACGGCGAAGACAGCTCTTCTCCCATCATTGCCGGGGCGCTGGCGCTTTTGGGGGTCGCCTCCCTTGCCGCCGCCATGTGTACGCCTTTTTCCAGCATGCTTCAGGCTGTGGGCAGAGCAGACCTGCCGGTAAAGCTGTTGATTGGGGCTATGATCCTCAAGCTCATGGTGAACTGGGCGCTGTGCGGTATTCCGGAGATCAATATTTACGGGGCAGCGCTGGGAACGCTTATATGCTATCTCTTTTTGGCGGCGGCACAATTTTTCTGCCTGCGAAAGGAAAGTGGCGTGAAGCTTTCTGCGGGAAAGCTGTTTTTGCGGCCGCTGTTCTGCGCCGTTTTGTGCGGGCTTTCCGCCCGAGTGTGTTTTCAGGGGCTTCGTCCGATATTACCTGACGGAACCGCTGGAGAGGCTGTCTGCCTGGGGATTTCCATCATTTTTGGGGCTGCGATCTACCTTTTAGGACTGCTGATTTTGGGTGCTGTGGAGGGAAATGATATCAGAATGCTCCCAAAGGGACAAAAAATTGCAAAAACGCTTGAAAAATGGGAATGGATATGATATTATTGCAAATGTTACAAGCTTTGCGGTGAATTGCCGCGAATGTATCTTGATTGGCGGCACTACGATGAAAAGAAAATTCGCCGCACAAAAAAATGGAGGTTATCCCAAAATGAACAAGTCTGAACTGATCGCAGAAGTTGCCGCTAAGGCAGAAATCACCAAGAAGGACGCCGATGCTGCTGTTGGCGCAGTCATCGAGTCTATTACTGAGGCTCTGAAGAAGGGCGATAAGGTCCAGCTGGTTGGCTTTGGCACCTTTGAGGTTCGTGAGCGCGGCGCCCGTACCGGCCGTGATCCCCGCACCAACAAGGAGATCCAGATCCCCGCTTCCAAGGCTCCCGCTTTTAAGGCTGGCAAGGCCCTGAAGGAGACTGTAAACAAGTAAGCAATGCGCTACTATGCGGGCTCGGAGTTTTCCGAGCCCGTTTTTCTATCTCCGCGAAAGAGCGTTTGCGGAAGGAGGTGAGAACCATGCGGTTGGATAAATACCTGAAAATTTCCCGGCTTATCAAGCGCCGCACCGTGGCAAACGAAGCCTGCGACGCCGGGCGTGTGCTGGTAAACGGCAAGGCGGCCCGGGCCTCTTATGAAGTGAAGGAGGGAGACGTGCTGGAGATCTCTCTGGGAGAGCGGGTGCTGAAGGCGCGGGTGCTTTCCGTATCGGAATACGCCAAAAAGGAGGAAGCCTCCGGTTTGTATCAAATACTGGAGGAATGATTTTCGGCTTTGGGGCATATCCATTTCTTGAAACTAAGAAAGGAATGGAGTATATGGCTGAAAACCAAAGACCCCTGAAAAAGCATACCTTTACAGTGGAAGCCAGAGAAAAGCTGACCGCCACGGGGATTCGCCGGGTGATTTTTTGCAGCGATGAGCTGATCACCGCGGAAACAGATCTCGGGCAGTTTAATATGAAGGGAGAAGCCCTGCATATCGATACCCTCAGCTCCGAAACGGGAGATATGCTGGTGCTTGGAAAAATCACTGCCGTTTCCTATACGGAAAGTAAATCGGCGGCGTCTCTTTTCGGACGGATCTTCAAATGAACGGCGGCGGGGGAGCGCTCGTGTTTTTCTGCCTGGCAACGGGGGCGGCCCTGGGCTGCCTTTTTTTGCTGTTCTCAGCGATCTGCCTTGCGTTTCACGCAGGAAAGCCGGTTCGTGCCTTGCTGGATATTTTATACTGCTGTTTGTGCGCGGGCGTTGTGTTCCTTTGCGCATTGGCTGTAGATCACGGCAGGCTTCGGCTGCTTCAGGCAGTGTGCCAGCTTTTGGGGGGCTGGGCGGTGGTCACCGCCCTGTCGCCTTTTGTGTCCGGCGTGGCAATGCGCCTGAGAAAAATTTTTTGTAAGGTTTCCGCTTTTTTCAGGAAAGGGTGCGCCTTTCTGACGGCGCATTTTCGGCGGCAAAAGCCAAAACCCGCAAAAAAGCGGAAAAAAACCGGAAAAAGGCCGAAAAAAGCGAAAAAAAAGACTTGAAAAACTTATGTAGACCAGTATATAATAGACTATATAGGCAAGAGCTGGAAAGAGTATGCTCAAAAGCGGAAAGGAGGCGGCCTTGTTGCGTGAAATCAAAACAGAACGATATCGCGGCTTTGTGCCGCTTCGGGTCGCTTTATTCGTAGTGGCGGGAGCGGCGCTGGTCACTTTGGTTTTCTGGCAGATGCGTATTGCGGACAAACGGGCGGAGCTTGCGGAGCTGCAAACTCAGATCCAGGCGCAGAATACCAGAAACGAAGAGATCCAGAAAACGGTAAGCTCTCTGGAAAACGACAAGGGGCTGAAGGAATACGCGGAGCGGAAGGCCAGGGAAGAGCTGGACTACGCCAGGCCCAATGAGCGGATCTTTGTGGACGTGGGCGGCAGTGACTGACCCTGTACCAATATGATATCATAAGCACCAAGGGTGCGTTGATATAATGTGCCGATCGCCCGTCTGAGCAAAGCAAAGAACTGGGCAAGGCAATTGAAATCCATCATATCCGCACCTTTT
This sequence comes from Neglectibacter caecimuris, assembly GCF_034335015.1. Classification (NCBI taxonomy): domain Bacteria; kingdom Bacillati; phylum Bacillota; class Clostridia; order Eubacteriales; family Oscillospiraceae; genus Neglectibacter; species Neglectibacter caecimuris. Next base: position 23,039 of record NZ_JAWXXK010000004.1, read on the forward strand.
GCGGATATGATATCTTAGTGCGGCAAAACCGAGGAGGAAATTGCAGCTTATGCAGCTTGAGGTTGGCGGGATCTATGAGGGCAAGGTGACCGGGATCACCAAGTTCGGCGCGTTTGTAAGCTTTGAAGGCGGTCAAACGGGAATGGTACATATTTCAGAGGTGGCTCCTACCTTCGTGAATGAGATCAAGGATTTTCTTACAGAAGGGCAAAACGTAAAGGTGAAGGTGCTCTCCATCAGCGAGGAAGGAAAGGTCAGCCTTTCCATCAAGAAGGCTTTGCCGGAGGAGCAGCGCCGTCCTCAGCGCCGTCAGGAGGGCGGCCCCCGCAGAGAAGGAGGGCGCGGTCCCAGGCAGCCCAGATTTTCCCGTCCCGCTCCTCAGCCCAGCCCCGGCAGGCCCGGAGATTTTGAATGGCAAAGCCGCCGTAACGACAGCGGCAGCTTTGAGGATATGATGTCTCGTTTTAAGCAGACCAGCGATGAGAAAATGTCTGATCTGAAACGCAGCGGCGTGGATCTCCGTAAGGGTTCTTCCCGCAGAGGACAAAAATAAATTAGAAAAGGCCTAAAAGGGTCTTTCAAGGCCCTTCGGGGCCTTTTTCTTTGTGAAGGGAGAGAGCTCTATGCGGGAGATCACAGTGGAAGCGATCACTGCGGCGGTCAGTAAGGCCTGTGTGAGAGCCAACCGGGAGCTGCCGCCGGACCTGGAGAAACATCTTCGGAACAGCACCGATTGGGAAGAAAGCTCTGTGGGAAAGGCGATTTTGTGTGATCTGTGCCGGAATTTAGACGCCGCCAGGGAAATGAAAATTCCCATCTGTCAGGATACCGGAATGGCGGTGGTGTTTGCAGAAGTAGGCCAGGAGCTCCATATCCTCGGCGATTTTGAAGCCGCCGTAAACCGGGGCGTTCGGGAGGGGTATCTGAAAGGGCTGCTGCGCTGCTCTGTGGTAAGGGATCCTTTGCGCCGGGAAAATACGGAGGACAATACGCCGGCGGTGCTGCATACGCGCCTGGTGCCGGGGGACAAGCTCCGGCTGACGGTAGCCCCCAAGGGCTTTGGCAGCGAAAATATGAGCAGGCTCAAAATGCTTACCCCAGCGGCAAAGAAGCAGGATATTCTGAATTTTGTCGTAGAAACCGTGAAACTGGCTGGAAGTAACCCTTGTCCGCCGGTGGTTTTGGGCGTGGGGCTCGGCGGGGATTTTGAGCTCTGTGCGTATCTGGCGAAAAAAGCGCTGTGCAGGGAGGTTTCTGTGCGAAATCCAGACCCCTTTTATGCTGGGCTGGAAGCGGAGCTGCTGGAGGCGGTCAATGAAACCGGGATCGGTCCCCAGGGCTTTGGCGGCAGGGTAACGGCCCTGGCGGTGAATCTGGAAGCGTTTCCCACTCATATCGCCGGCCTGCCGGTGGCAGTAAACGTGGGCTGCCATGTGACCCGCCACGAAACGATCGTTCTTTAGGCGGCTGCTATGCCCTGTATTCCAGTAAAAAGCGGTATACTGAAAATAAATGGATGCTTTATGGAGGATATGAGTGAAGACATTTGATGAATTGATTCTTGTGAACTACTGTTACCCAGATTGTGTTCCGTTAAAGAATATCATGAGACTTCCTCAAAAAGAAGCATTTGCATTGGCTTCCGCGTTTGCAGAATCACATCCGGAGACTACAGCTTTTTATCGCTTTGCAGACTTTGAAAATTACTACACATTGCGAAAAAGCCAAGACGAATATTTATATTCACGGTTCATTGAATTAGGCGGCACACCGGAAGAAAAACACCCACTCTCCTTTGTAATGGAAGGAAGCGAGTATCTTTTTGATTGGTTTGGAAAAGGAATAGAATCAAGATTGCGTTTGCGGGATATTCTGCCTTGTCATATCAGCTTCACAATAGGGGACAGCGGGGCTGATTACGGGAAATACGGAAAGATAGAATTACTGACAATGGAGGATATAAAAGAGCAGCTACTGAAGTATGGCGGCAATTTTGATGCTTTTGTGGAAGCGGTAGGCAGGCATTATGTAGAAGCGCAGCTTTGGACAGACAAATATATTACAGAGGAATACTTGATAAAATAGAAAGCATAGAAAATACCACAAAAACGCTATTCCAATACCGTGAGATCGACCGTACTCAATTTGTACTCTGACGAAAAATCTACTGCACAAATACAGCGCTTAGAATTGCGCTGTATTGCCTCCACGCAAATTTCCTGGCTTGGAAAACACTTCAAAAGGCTTTCGCTTTTTGAACAACCTTGAAAAGAAAATGTTGATTATTTTAGAGGAATATGCTAAAATAGTAGCACGGAGGGAAGCTGAGCTTCTTCTCTGAAATTCTGGCGAAAGGAAGCTTGCCACGAAGAACCGTGGCAACGGGTACAGGTCATGAAGATCAATGTTATCGGAAGAAAAGTAAGCCTGAGAAACAATTTCAAGGAAATGGCGGAAAGAAAGCTTTCGAAGTTTGACAGGATCTTCGATGAGGACGCCGAGGCCACTGTCACCGCGACAGTGGAAAGAAATTGCCAGCGGGTGGAGATCACCATTCGGCAGCGTGGCATGATCTATCGGGCGGAGGATACGGCAAACGAAATGAACGAGGCGCTGGATCACGCTATTTCAGCCCTGGGCCGGCAGATCCGCCGGAATAAAACGCGCCTGGAAAAAGCAAAGAAGATGGCTCCTGGCATTGAGTTTTCCGAGGATTATTATTACGATGAGCCGGACGAGTCCCTGGACGTTGTGCGCACCAAGCGATTCTTTGTGGAGGTCATGACTCCAGAGGAGGCCATTTTGCAGATGAACATGATGGATCACGAGTTTTTCCTGTTCCGGGACGATGAGAGCGGGGAAATCAACGTGGTGTACCGCCGGAAGGATGGCGCCTATGGGCTGCTGGTACCGGATGCCGGATAATTTTCTGTGAACTGTATAAAAAAGCAGAACGGCGGGGAAGACCGTGACGGTTTTCCCCGCTTCTCAATGGTTGAAAATCATTTTTAGAGCCCGTCCCGAAATAAGAGGTGCGCAGATTGCGCCGTCAGATTTTCAGCCAGACAATGTATGGTTGAAAATATGCAAGCAAGTTGTGTGCCGATTACTTTGGGATAGGCTCTTACAAAGCAAGGGAAGCGCTGGTTCCATTTGGCGCGCGGAATACACGCCAAACCGCCGGGTGTGATCGAACCGGTGCTTTCCCGGAAAAAGGAGTTGGAAGCATGCCTGATAAAATGACCTTTTGCGCTCCCTGCCTGCTGGGGATCGAGGGCCTGGCGGCAGAGGAATTCCGGGAGCTGGGGTGCGAAGCGGTACGGGCGGAAAACGGCAGGGTGGTTTTTGAAGGGGATTATTCCACTTTGGCCCGCGCCAATTTGAACAGCCGCTATGCGGAGCGGATCCTGATCCTGCTGGGCGAATTCCGGGCCTTGAGCTTTGAGGAGCTGTTTCAGGGAGTAAAGACCTTGCCTTGGGAGGCTTTTCTACAGCGGGAAGATACTTTTCCTGTTACCGGAAGCAGCCTTTCCAGCCAGCTGCACAGCGTTCCGGATTGCCAGGCGATCATCAAAAAAGCGGTGGTCGAGCGGCTGAAGGAGCGGTACCGGCTTTCCTGGTTCCCGGAAACGGGCCCCCTCCACCGAATCAAGTTTCGTATTTTGAAGAATCAGGTCAGCGTGATGCTGGATACCAGCGGCGAGGGGCTTCACAAGCGGGGCTATCGCCGGGAATCCACCGCCGCGCCTATCAAGGAAACCCTGGCCGCCGCCCTGTGCAAGCTGGCCCGTGTTCGGCCGGACGGCAATGTGATCGATCCCTTCTGCGGCTCCGGCACGCTGCTGATTGAGGCTGCCTTGCTGGCTTCTAACCGGGCCCCCGGCCTGGGCCGCCGTTTCCTGGCGGAAACCTGGAAGGACGCGGAGCCGGGCCTCTGGAAAACGGAGCGGGAGCGGGCGGAGGATCTGATCCGCCGGGACGCCGTCTTCCATGCCTCCGGCTATGATATCGATCCCGCCGCCGTTGCCCTGACCCTGGAAAACGCCAAAAAGGCCGGGGTGGCCGGTTTCGTGAAGGCGGAGAAACGGGAGATCGAAGGATTTTCCTCAGAGGATAAGTACGGCTGCGTGGTGTGTAACCCGCCCTATGGAGAACGGCTGCTGGATCTGGAGGCGGCGGAAAAAATTTACCGCACCCTGGGCCGGGTGTTCCAGCAGAAGCCCGGCTGGAGCTATGGGATCATTACGCCGGACGAGGACTTTGAAAAGCTCTTCGGTCGGAAAGCCGATAAACGCCGTAAGCTTTATAACGGTATGATCAAATGCCAGTTTTATCAGTATTTCAAAAACCGGTGATCGCCGGTCTTTTTGTGGAGGGTAGCTTATGAAGCTGCTGCAAAGGCTGAGAGGAGAAATGGAAACCGCCCGCCTGCTTTTAAGGCGCTGGAAGAGGGACGATTTTCAGGAGTATGTACAGCTTATGTCCGATCCGGAGGTCATGCTTCCCGCCGGGGCAGAGCCTGCTTCCACCCTGGAAAAGGCCATGACCGCCTTTCACCGGGATCAGCGCAATGAGGGGTGCTTTGCCATTACCCTGAAGGAAACGGGTCAGGTGGTCGGGCGGATCAAGTTCCAATCCGATCTGCGCCGGTTTCATGTGAAGAGCCTGTCTCTGGGGTATGAGCTGCGGCGGGACTGCTGGGGGAACGGCTATATGCCGGAGGCCCTGCGGGCCATGATTGTGCGGGCCTTTGAACGGGAAAAGGTAGATGTGCTGGGGATCAGTCATTTTTCGGAAAACACTCGTTCCCGAAGGGTCATCGAAAAATGCGGCTTCCGGTATGAGGGTACCATTCACCATGCCGTGCGCCGAAGCGATGGAGAGATCATGGACGACATGTGCTACTGTATTCTGCGGGAGGATTACCCGGCCTGGAAAGAGCTCTACGGCAGCGGCGTGGAATCGGACCAACCGCTTTTGGAGCAGGAAAATCTTTCATACCGAAGGGAGAAGTGAGCATGTGGCAGCAAACCTTTTTTGAGCCGGATCCCCAAAGCGTTCCGCTGGCCACCCGCCTGCGTCCCAGGGATCTCACGGAATTTGTAGGGCAGGAGCATTTGCTGGGGGAGGGCAAGGTTCTGCGGAGGCTCATTGACCGAGATCAGGTTACCTCCATGATCTTCTGGGGGCCGCCTGGGGTGGGCAAAACCACCCTTGCCCGGATCATCGCCGGAAAGACCCAGGCAAATTTTATCAATTTCAGCGCCGTGACCAGTGGAATCAAGGAGATTAAGGAGGTCATGGGCGAGGCGGAGAAAAGCCGCCTGCTGGGGGAAAAGACCATTCTGTTTGTAGATGAGATCCACCGCTTCAACAAGGCTCAACAGGACGCCTTCCTGCCCTTTGTAGAGCGGGGCAGCATCGTGCTGATCGGCGCCACCACGGAAAATCCCTCCTTTGAAGTGAATTCCGCTCTGCTTTCCCGGTGCAAGGTGTTCGTGCTTCAGGCGCTGACTGTGGCGGATCTGACGAAGCTTTTGCACCGCGCTCTGGGGGACGAGCGAGGCTTCCCGGGCATGGAGGTGGAAATTTCGGAGGATATGCTGGAAACCGTGGCAAGTTTCGCTAACGGCGACGCCCGCACGGCCCTGGGCACATTGGAAATGGTGCTGCTGAACGCGGAGCATACCGGGAAAAAGGTAGTGGTGACCCCGGAGCTTTTGGAGCAGTGCGTCAACCGGAAATCCCTGCTGTACGATAAAAAGGGGGAAGAGCACTACAATCTTATCTCCGCCCTGCACAAATCCATGCGAAACAGCGACCCGGACGCGGCGGTCTACTGGCTGGCCCGTATGCTGGAGGCCGGGGAGGATCCCCTGTACGTGGCAAGGCGCCTGATCCGGTTTGCCAGCGAGGATATCGGCATGGCGGACAGCCGGGCCCTGGAGATCGCCACGGCGGCCTGGCAGGCCAGCCATTTTATCGGTATGCCGGAATGCACCGTGCATCTCACCCACGCCGTGGTGTACCTTTCTCTGGCCCCGAAATCCAACGCGCTCTACATGGCCTATGAAAGCGCCAAAAAGGACGCGCTGGAGATGCTGGCGGAGCCGGTGCCCCTTGCGATCCGCAACGCCCCCACCAGGCTGATGAAGGAGCTGCACTATGGCGAGGGCTATCAATACGCCCACGATACGGAGGAAAAGCTGACAAATCTCCAGTGCCTGCCGGATTCCCTTCAGGGAAAAAGCTATTATCACCCCACCGACCAGGGCAGCGAGGCCAGAGTAAAGGAACGCCTGCGGCAGATCAAGGAGTGGAAGCGGCAGCATTCGCCGGAGAAAAAGGAAAAATAGTTGTAAACAAAAAAGCGGCCCTTCCGCACAGTTTAACGCGGAAGGGCCGCTTTTCTGTGCCGCCTTAGGAAACCAGACGGTGCTTCAGCGTGCGAAACCGGAGAACTCCTACAAGATCCGCCAAAAACCAGCCGATGGGAACCGACCACCAGATGCCGGTGATGCCGATCCAGGGTACGGCGGAAAGGGTATAGGCCAGCAGGACCCGGGTACCCAGAGAGATCCCGGTCAAAATCAGGGACATGCCGGGGCGCTCAATGGCCCGGTACAGCCCGTACAGCAAAAACAGCCCGGCGATCCCGCAGTAAAACGCGCCCTCGATCCGCAGATAGGAAATGCCGATGGAAAGGATCTCCGTTTCCTGAGGCTGAAGAAACAGCAAAAGCAGCTGCCGGGCAAACAGCACCACAAGAGCGGAGACGCACAGGCTGAAAAGGAGAGACACACGCAGAGCGGAGCGAATTCCCCGCCGAATACGCTCCGGCTTTTTTGCGCCGTAGTTCTGGGCAATAAAGGTGGAAAAGGCGTTGCCGAAATCCTGCACGGGCATATAGGCAAAGGAATCGATTTTCACAGCGGCGGCAAAAGCTGCCATCACTCCGGCCCCAAAGCTGTTTACCAGGCCCTGCACCATCAGGATCCCCAAATTCATCACGGATTGCTGTAAGCAGGTGAGTACAGAGGCCGAGCTTAATTCTCTGACCGCCTTTCCGCTGATTTTCATAGCGCCCCGATGGATCCGCAGCCAGGGACAGCGTAGCAGCGTGTACAAAAGGATCCCCAGCCCGGAGCACCATTGTGCGATCACCGTAGCCCACGCGGCTCCGGCGGCGCCCCGCTGAAGCACCAGAACAAACAGAAGATCTAGCCCGATATTCAGAAACGCCGCGCCGCCCAGAAACAGCAGGGGAGCCATGGAATTTCCCACAGCCCGCAGAAGGGAGGCGTAATAATTGTACAGGAAAGTGGCGCCGATCCCCCAGAATACCACCCATACATATTCCCGCATCAGGGAATACACCTGGGCAGGCACGGAAAGCGCGGCTAAAATCTCATCCAAAAAGAGAAAGGCCGCGGCGTTCAGCGCCAGGGTAAGGACAAGGATCAAAAGAAACGAAACAAACCGGTCAGACCGCAGCCGCTCCAGATCTCCCGCCCCGTAGCGCATGGAAAAGATCGCGCCGCTTCCCAGGCACAGCCCCAGCAGGATCGAAGTGAGAAAGGTCATCAGCGTATAAGCGGAGCCCACCGCTGCCAGCGCGTCAGAACCCAGATAACGGCCCACAATGAGAGTGTCCGCCACATTGTAAAATTGCTGCAAAAGATTACCGCAGATCATAGGCACCGCAAAGCGCAGCATAGTTTTTGTAACAGAGCCCTGTGTCAAGTCGTGACTCGCCATGGCTTGTGACCTCCCTTCCGAACATTGAAACCGGAAACTATCATACCCCAAAACGTGAAGAAGGTCAAATCGGGGTTAAGCGGCGATAAGCAATGAGAAATTAGCAATTAGCAATTAGCAATTAGCAATTAGCAATTAGCAATGAAAGGGCCCAAGCGTTGCAGGCAGCGCCCGATTGTAACCAGCGCCCGCTGGATTGGAATTTGCAGCGTTGGTTACAACGCTTGGGCCGCCGCACTCACTCGTGAAGCTGCTTAGTGCAAACGGACAGTTTCCGGCCCGACCCTTAGTAAGCAGATAAATTGGAATTTAGCGGCGAGGCGCCGCAGCCACTCGTGAAGCGGCCGAGTGTAAGAGAACAGCTTCTGGCCCGACCGTTAGCAAGCAGATAAATTGGAATTTGTAGCGTGCCGCTACACCTGCTTGTGAAGCTGTTGGGTGCAGGAGACTGGTTTTCGACCCGACCAACGGCGAGGTGCTCACTTCCCACCTGTCATTCTGAACGAAGTGAAGAATCTCGTCCTTTTGCCCTTTTTACGTAGGAATCAAGGCCGAGATTCTTCACCTACGGCTCAGAATGACGGTGAGAGACCTGTGTGCGAAACTATAATTTAGCGGTCTCCCTGCGGTCGGGTCAGAAATCATTTTCCTGCACCAAGCAAGGGCACGAGTGGCCGCGGCGCCTCGTCGCCAAACTATAATTTACCGCATTCAATTTATTGTTTTGTTGCCCCCTGCTAATTGCTCATTGCCAATTCCTAATTTCTCATTCACATTTGCGCCCCCAAAATATGAAGGATTTGTTAAAAGTCAAATTTTTCTAAAAACCTATTGACTTTTCCTGACCATGAAGCTAAAATAAGTTTAGCACTCAGGGGTAAAGAGTGCTAAAATCCCCTGAGAACGCCAAAGCGGTGAAAGCCTTCGCCTGCTTCGGCGCAAAGGAAGGTAATCCTCTTTTTCGCGCGGCTTCGCGCGGTTTTAGCCCTCTTCCCCGGAGAGAGCGAAAACAGTTGAGATTTTTTACCGGGGAGAAAGGAACGGCCCGGAAAACGGAAAATCAAAAGGGCCGAGGGTGTGTGTTTATGACCATTAAACCACTGTTGGACAGAGTTCTGATCAAGGCTGAGGAAGCGGAGGAGACCACGAAGAGCGGCATCGTACTGGCAGCCAAGTCTCAGGAAAAGCCCCAGATCGCCCGCGTGATTGCGGTGGGCCCCGGCGGCGAAGTGGATGGCAAGGAGATCAAGATGTACCTGAAAGAAGGAGATCGCGTGATCTCCGCCAAGTACAGCGGCACGGAAGTAAAGATCGATGGGGAAGAGTATACCATCGTAAAGCAGTCCGATATCCTGGCTGTGGTTGAGTAAGCTTGTAATCTGTTCTTCACTATTCAAGTATTTTTAGAAAGGATCGATATACTATGGCAAAGCAGATCATTTACGGCGAGGACGCGCGCAAGGCTCTTTTGAGCGGCGTAAACCAGCTGGCCGATACGGTAAAGATCACCCTGGGGCCCAAGGGCCGCAATGTGGTGCTGGATAAGAAATTCGGCGCTCCCCTCATCACCAACGACGGCGTGACCATCGCCAAAGAGGTAGAGCTGGAAGATCCCTATGAGAACATGGGCGCTCAGCTCGTTAAGGAAGTGGCCACAAAGACCAACGATATTGCCGGCGATGGCACCACCACCGCCACGCTGCTGGCACAGGCTCTGGTTCGCGAGGGCATGAAGAACGTTACCGCCGGAGCCAATCCCATGGTGCTGCGCAAGGGCGTACAGAAGGCCACCGAGGTGGCTGTCGAAGCCATTGAGAAGAATTCTCACAAGGTTTCGGGCACCAAGGATATTGCCCGTGTAGCGGCGGTTTCCTCCTCCAGCGATGAGATCGGCGACCTGATTGCCGAGGCCATGGAGAAGGTCACCTCCGACGGCGTGATCACCGTGGAAGAGTCCAAAACCGCCGAGACCTACAGCGAAGTGGTAGAGGGCATGATGTTTGACCGCGGTTATGTGACCCCCTATATGGCCACCGATACCGATAAGATGGTAGCGGATCTGGACGATCCCTACATTCTCATCACCGATAAGAAGATCAGCAACATTCAGGAGATCCTGCCCCTGCTGGAGCAGGTGGTACAGTCCGGCAAGAAGCTGCTCATCATTGCCGAGGATATCGAGGGCGAGGCTCTGACCACCCTGATCCTCAATAAGCTCCGCGGTACCTTTACCTGTGTTGCCGTCAAGGCCCCCGGCTTCGGCGATCGCAGAAAGGAAATGCTGCTGGATATCGCCACCCTCACCGGCGGCCAGGTCATTTCCGAGGAAGTGGGTCTGGAGCTGAAGGACGCTCAGGTTTCCCAGTTGGGCCGTGCCCGCCAGGTCAAGGTGGATAAGGAAAACACCATCATTGTAGACGGCGCCGGAAATTCTGCTGATATCAAGGCCCGCGTCGGTCAGATCCGCGCCCAGATCGAAACCACCACCTCCGATTTTGATCGGGAAAAGCTGCAGGAGCGCCTTGCCAAGCTGGCCGGCGGTGTTGCCGTGATCAAGGTGGGCGCCGCTACGGAGATCGAAATGAAGGAAAAGAAGCTCCGCATTGAGGACGCTCTGGCCGCCACCAAGGCCGCCGTGGAGGAAGGCATCGTAGCCGGCGGCGGTACCGCCTGCATCGACGCGATCCCCGCTGTAAAGGCCTATGTGGAATCCGCCGAGGGCGATGAGAAAACCGGCGCGGCTATCGTGCTGAAAGCTCTGGAGGAGCCCGTGCGTCAGATCGCCGCCAACGCCGGCATTGAGGGCTCCGTGATCGTGGAGCAGCTCAAAGCGAAAAACAAGGTGGGCTATGGCTACAACGCCCTGACCGGTGAATTCCAGGATATGGTCAAGTCCGGTATTGTGGATCCCACCAAGGTGACCCGTTCCGCCCTGCAGAACGCCTCCTCCGTGGCCTCTACCATTCTGACCACGGAATCCCTGGTAGCGGATATCAAAGAACCCGCTCCCGCCCCGGCCCCCGCCGCTCCCGATATGTACTGATTTAGTTGTTAGGAGTTAGCAGTTAGCAGTTAGAGAAGGGCCTTTCATACAACGAAAAGAATCTCCTTAACGGTACGATCCGCTAAGGAGATTCTTTTTTATGCCCGTATTCAGTTATTTTAAGGTTACTTTTAGTACGGTGTCGATGGGATCGGGTAAATCGGGGTCTTCTCCCAGGTCGATAAAGGCGTAATCGGCGTCCAGTCCGATGGTTACCCAGGCATCAGAAATACGCACTTCAGAACCGCTGGCCAGTTCCCGGATACATTTGATCTCCTCTCTGGAAACGCCGTGCAGCGGCAGGGGGCCTACTGTGTTTTCATACACGTGCAGGTAGAGGTCCTTCCCGTTTTGAGTGATCCTGCCCCAGTCCGGCTTAGGAAGCTCAGACTTTCCGCAGCCGATGATGCTGTCCTTGTTTTTCTCCATCCATTTGCCGATTTCCTCCAGAGCCTTTACAGATTTCTCCGGGATATAGCCGTTGGCGTCCGGCCCCACATCCAAAAGCAGATTTCCGCCTTTGGAAACGATCTCCACCAGCTTTTTGATCAGCATGGGGGTGGACTTGAAAAAGTGATCGTCTTTGGCATAGCTCCAGTGGTTGTTGATGGTCACGCAGGATTCCCAGATCAAATCGTTTCCGTTGACGTCTTTCATGCCGTCAGGCGGGATCACCTGTTCCGGGCAGCAGAAATCCCCGTGATAGGGGGGGGGTTTTCCCAGAGACATGGAGTCCTTTTTGGCGGCGGAGGTCTCCAGGCGATTATCGATAATGATCCCAGGCTGTAACTCCCGCACCATGGTCACCAGCTCGGTGGCCCTCCAGTCCTCTCCGTTGATGTCATCATAGGAGAAATCAAACCACATGATATCGATTTTTCCGTAGTTGGTGCAAAGCTCCCGTACCTGGTTGTGCATATAGGTCAGGTATCTGTCAAAATCCCGGTCGTCATTGGGGAAGGCGGGATCATTTCCCTGGGGATGGCGGCTGTTCCCGTAATGGGGATAGTCGTCATGGTGCCAGTCCAGCAGAGAATAGTAAAGGCCGACCTTCAGGCCCTCCTCTCGGCAAGCCTCCACGTATTCCCGGATCAGATCCTTTCCATAAGGGGAATTTGTGATCTTATAGTCGGTATACTGGCTGTCAAACAAGCAATAGCCTTCATGGTGCTTGGCCGTCAGAACCATGTAATTCATGCCTGCCTTTTTGGCAAGTCTGGCCCATTCCCTGGGGCAGTTGGGGGCGGGGTTGAATTCCTTGGCATAGGGAGTATACTCCTCGTCCTGGAACCGCTCGGTTTCCTGCACCAGGCACCCTCTGCCGATAAGAGAATACAAGCCGAAGTGGATAAACATGCCGAACCGGTCATGCACAAACCATTTCATTCTTTCTTCATACTTTTTTCGATCAAACTGATACATTGCTACAACTCCTCTTACAGACGTTCTTTTGAAAACGCCTGACAAAATTGACCCGTACTTATTTCGTAAAGTACGTTCCTTGGACAAACCATAATGAAAAAAGGGTGAAACAGCAATGCAAAAAGTAATTGTCTTTTTATACATTCCTTTTGAATTGCCTTGTAAATTCGTTTTCTGTGATATAGTGAAATAATAGGGAGGATGTTGCAAAAAATCAAAATAGTGGCTGAAAGAAACGAAAAATCCGAAAAAACGGCTTTTCAGCGGAGTGAAGAAAGGAATGAGATCAAAGCTATGTTTTGTGTGCAAAACCTGGGTTTACAAGCGCAGCATGAGAAAGATTCTGCCAATATGGGTCAGGATCTTGAGAACCTCTATGTGATCCGGTGTTTCCGTACTCCTGCGATGGTTTTGACAAAGCGGGGGCTGATGCGTGCGGAATCCGGTGCGTGTTTTCTGAAGTCTCCGGATTTTACTCAGCAGATCTCCATGCCGAAGCAAGGGAGAAGCAGCGTGGTAAGCGATTGGCTTTCTGTTTTTCCCGAGGCGGAGTTTGAAACCACGTTGAATCAACTGGAAATTCCCACTAACGTGCTGATCCGGGGAAACAGAGTGGATCTGCTGGAGCGGGATATCAAGCGGATCCTCGATGAAAGAAAGAAAAAGCTGCCGTATTATGAAAATGCGATCCACATTCAAATAGAAGCACTGTTAATCAAATTAGCCAGAGCTGCGAAACAGGCGCAGATGACCGCCTATGAAAGGAAATATGAGGCGGAGCTGATTTCTCTGCGCAATTACATGTACGATACTTTGGAAAAGGATTGGTGTTTGGAGGAAATGGCCCAAAAGCTGAATATCAGCCAAAGCCGTTTTTCCATTATGTACAAAGAATATTTTCAGGTAAGTCCCATCAAGGATCTGAACAAAATGCGCGTAGAAAGGGCCAAGGTGATGCTTCTTACCAGCGATATGAAGCTGGGGGAGATCGCGCAGATCCTCGGGTTTAAAAACGAATACTATTTTTCCAAGGTTTTTAAGAGAACAGAGGGAATTCCGCCGGGAAAATACAGAAATGAGGGCTGATTCGACAAAAGGAATGTATAAAAAGGCAAAACGAAAAGCGATTGTTTTTTATAAAAAATCGAAGTACGATAATGAAAAATTAGAGAAATTCACCAGTGCGTAATGAGAAGGAGGAGAAAAATCTATGGGAAAGAAACTTAAAAAGGGGTTTAAAAGCAGCTGGCAACTATATCTTCTGCTTCTGATCCCCGTAGTTTACGTTTTTATTTTCAGCTATATCCCGATGTATGGCGCTACCCTGGCGTTTAAGAACTTTAACCCAATGAAGGGAATTATGGGATCTGAGTGGACAGGTCTTAAGTATTTCCAGCGTTTTTTCAACTCCCCTTCTTTTGGGAACATTCTTTCCAATACGCTCCTTCTCAGTATTGAGAACCTGATCTTCAGCCTTCCGCTGCCCATTCTTTTGGCGCTTGCGCTGAACGAATGCAAAAGCAAGGCGGTCAGTAAAACCGTGCAAATGGTGACCTATGCTCCCTATTTCCTTTCTACAGTCATCATGGTTTCCCTGCTGATGCAGTGGTTTTCCGTAAACGGCGGGCTTTTCAATAATATTTTGGCCCTGTTTGGGAAGGAACCGGTCAATCTGTTTAGTGACGCGGCCTATTTCCGGCCTACCTATATTATTTCCAATATCTGGCAGTTTACAGGCTTTAATTCCATTATTTATTTAGCGGCTCTTTCTTCCGTAGATGTCAGCTTGTATGAAGCGGCGAAAATGGACGGTGCCTCCAAACTGAAAAAGATCTGGCATATCGACTTGCCCTCCATTTTGCCTACCATCATTATTTTGCTGATCCTGAACACCGGGCAGATCATGAATATCGGTTTTGATAAGGTCTACCTGATGCAGACTGACTTGAACCAGCAGGCTTCGGAGATCATTGCGACCTATACCTATAAAATCGGCCTCTTGGATATGGACTTTTCCTATTCCACAGCAGTGGGACTCTTTAACTCCGTTGTGAATTTCATTCTGTTGATCTCCGTCAATCTTTTGTCACGTAAATTCAGCGAAACCAGTTTATGGTAAAAGGGGGGGAAAGAAAATGACAGTAACAAAACAGAAGAAAATCAGGGAACCCTTAGGAGACAAGGTGTTCAATGTGATGAACTACATTTTTCTGGGCTTTTTCTTCCTTGTTGTGGCGTATCCGCTGATCTATGTGGTAAGCGCTTCCTTCAGCGATTCCAACGCGGTGATTTCAGGCGAGGTGTGGCTGTGGCCCGTGGGCTTTAACATAGAAGCTTATAAAACGATCTTCCAGGAAAAAAGTATTATGACCGGCTATATGAACACCATTATTTACACGGTGTTTGGAACGATTTTCAATTTGATTTTAACTACCTTGGCGGCTTATCCGCTTTCCCGGAAAAAGCTGTTCGGAAAGAGGATCATCACCTGGTTTTTCATGCTCACCATGTTTTTTTCCGGAGGACTGATTCCTCTGTATATTCTGGTAAAAGATCTGACCCTGTTAAATACCAGAACAGCCATTATCATTTTGGGCGGTATTTCTATTTACAACATGATTGTCATGCGCAGCTTTATTACCAGCTCTATTCCGGACGATCTTTACGAAGCGGCAGAGCTGGACGGCTGCAGCGATATCGGGATCCTGTTTCGGATCGTCCTGCCGCTGGCCAAGCCGATCCTGGCTGTTATGGTGCTCTATTACGCGGTAGGTCATTGGAACGATTTCTTTACCCCGCTGATCTATACTTCCGCCCCGGAGCTGAAATCTCTTCAGCTGATCTTAAGAGAGCTTTTGATCCAGAATAAAATGGAGACTCATATGGGCTCCCAATCCATGGCGTCTGTCATAAACCGCATGGGAATGTACGAGCTGCTGCGGTATGCCATTATTGTGGTGGCGAGCGTCCCGGTCCTTTGTATTTATCCCTTTGTACAGAAGCACTTTGTCAAGGGCGTTATGATCGGTTCAATCAAGGGATGACCCTTTTTTGATAATAATTTATGTTTGGAGGAGAACTAAATGAGTAAAAAGATCACAGCACTAGTCCTGTGCCTCATACTGTGCGTCAGTGTTTTCGCCGCTTGCGGAACGCCAAGCCAAAGCTCAGGTACGGACGATCCCGCTTCCTCAAAGGTTGAAAGCGCAAGCGCTCCCGCTTCCAGTACAGTGGGAACCAATGAGGAACACCCCAACTGGGTCACGGACACCCCGATCACACTAAAGGTTTGGACGTCGAAGCCTACCAGCGTGGAGGATTTCAACACCAACAAGTACATCGTGTGGCTGGAGGAGCAGACCAATGTAAATCTGGAGTTTGATCAGTCCGCCACCGTGGAGCCCGAGCAGAAGCTGAACCTTTCTCTGGCCAGCGGCGATTATCCGGATATGTACTGGACCGCAGGTACCGGCATCACCGAATCCAATTTGAGCAAGTACGGCAGCGCGGGCGCGTTCGTTCCGCTGAACGACTACATTGAGCAGTACGGGAATAACGTCAAGCGCTGGTTCAATGAAATTTCTTTCCTGGAGGGGGCCTCCACCTCTCCCGACGGCAATATCTATGGTATTCCCAACTATTCCGGAATTTATCATGTTGCCTACGGCCAGAAAATGTGGATCAATCAGGCGTGGCTGGATAATCTGAGCCTGGAAATGCCCACTACTCTGGACGAATTCCGCAGTGTTTTGACGGCCTTTAAGGAGCAGGACGCCAACGGAAACGGCGATCCCAACGATGAGATCCCGCTGACCGGTATCAACGAATACTGGCATGGTGATTTCACCAGTTATCTGATGTGTTCCTTTATCTATGATGACGGTGATAAGAGGCTGAATGTCCAAAACGATACCGTTGATACCATCGTCGATAAAGATGAGTACAAGGCCGGCTTAAAATACATGGCTCAGATGTATAAGGACGGTCTGATCAATCCCGAATCCTGGTCCTCCAACAGCGAGCAGATCAAGAATCTGACAGCGCAGAATACAGTAGGCTGTGTCTCCGGCGGTCATCTTCTGGGTTGTGCTGATCTCAGCTCCGACATTGCCCAGAACAGTGAAACTGTACCTCCGCTGAAAGGGCCTGATGGAGTGCAGACCTGCGGCTATTATGGAAATACTGTCGTCAGCGGAACCCGCGCGATCATCACCAGCGCCTGTGAGTATCCGGAAGAGGCCTTTAAGCTGATCGACTTCATGTTCTCCGAGGACGCTTCTTTGAGAGCTCGTAAGGGCGAGTACGGTGTGGACTGGGGCCTTGCGGAGGAAGGCGAAAAAACCTGCGATGGCAGAGAGGCCAAATATAAGGCTCTGTCCGAGTATACCGGCGCGGGCAATGTAGAGCAGAACCAGCATATTGATAATAACGGCGTGTGGGCCGAAACCAACGACCAGTTTATGGGCCTGTGGACCACTCCGGAGAATTTTGATATGCGCGATTCCAACTATTTTGAGCAATTCCTGTTTGTTCAGACGAAGAAATATGATGGCTTTGAGCCCGAACAGACTTTGCCTCCCATTGTTTTTACCGATGAGGAAAACGCCGAAGTCGCCGATATTGAAGTCGATGTGAAGAAGTATGCGGATGAGCAGAGAGCGCTGTTTATCAGCGGCCAGAAGGATATCGACGCGGAATGGGACGCATACGTGCAGCAGCTTGAAAACCTTGGTCTGAGCAAAATGGTTGAGCTGTACGATAAGGCATATAAGCGCCAGTATGTAAAGTGATCCTTTGAAAAGCGATCTCCTAAATTGAAGCAATACAGAAAAGTGCTGACATCTATGCTCTTTTGCGGATATCAGCACTTCTGTGTTGTAAAAAGGGAAGGGAAATTATGAAGCGTTCTACCATAAACAAGATCATTCGGGAAAATATTGAATTTCTGAAACAGCAGGGCTTCCATTTGCCGCCCTTTGCGTTTTTCACGCCTGAGGAGTGGGCGAAAAAGGGAAGCGAATATGATGAAATACGGGAAAACTGCCTGGGCTGGGATATTACGGATTTCGGTTCGGGTGATTTCCGGAAAATCGGCCTTTTCCTGTTTACCCTGCGTAACGGTAACCAGCAGCTGCCGGAGAAATATCCCAAGGTCTATGCGGAAAAGGTGATGGTGGTGGAGGAAGGCCAAATAACGCCCTATCATTACCATTGGTATAAAATGGAGGATATTATCAATCGGGGCGGCGGTACGCTGGTCATTCAAATGTACAACAGCCACCCGGAAACCGATCTTTTGGATCAGGAAAGCCCCGTAACCATTCATTCAGACGGCCGCGTTTATACAGTACCCGCCGGAAGTAAGATCCGCTTGCGGCCGGGCGAAAGCATTACCGTATATCAGGGGCAGTATCACAGCTTCTGGGCGGAAGGCGGAAAAACCATGGTCATTGAGGTTTCCCAGTGCAATGATGATTCCAAGGACAACCGGTTTTTGGAGGAAACCGGGAGGTTCCCGGAGGTGGAAGAGGATACTCCGGCGGAATTCCTGCTCTGCACGGAATACCCGGTGGTGTTGTAGCTATGGAGAAAAAGGTTATAGTAGCGGGCCATGTGTGTATGGACATCACACTGCCGTTGGGTGGGAAAAAGGTTTCGGAAATCGGCCAGCTGCTCCGCCCCGGCAAGCTGTTCAGCGTGGGGGAAGCGGCGGTATATCCCGGCGGTGTGGTGGCAAACACCGGGCTTGCCCTGAAGCTGTTTGACGTAAACACGGCTTTGGTGGGAAAGCTTGGCTGCGATCCCTTTGGAGATATCATCTATTCGAATTTTGCGGAACGGGACGCGGAAAGCTGGCTGATTCGCGAGAAGGAGGAGACCTCTTCCTATACGGTGGCTCTGGCAGCCCCCGGCATTGACAGGATCCTGCTGAACCACCCCGGCGCCAACGATACGTTTTCCGCCGCGGATCTCTCTTCCGAGCTTTTGGAAGGAGCTTCTCTTTTCCATTTCGGATACCCGCCGTTGATGCGCAAAATGTACGAGAATACCGGAGAAGAGCTGGTAGCGGTGCTGCAAAAGGCAAAAGCCGCCGGGGCGGTCACCTCTCTGGATCTTTCCATGGTAGATCCAGATTCTCAAGCGGGAAAAGCAAATTGGAAAAAGATTCTGGAAAAATCCCTTCCCTACGTGGACATCTTTGTACCCAGCGCCGAAGAGCTCTGTTATATGTTGGACAGGGAAAAGTATGAAGCCTTGCGGAAAAGGGCAGGGGCTGCGGATCTCTGTGAGCTGATCAGCATAAACGAGGATATTCGCCCGCTGGCGGAAACCTGCATGCGTCTGGGAGTAAAAATTCTCCTGATCAAGTGCGGTGCGCCGGGACTGTATTATCGAACTGCTTCCACCAGGCAGCTGGAGCGGATCAGTAAGGTGCTTGACCTGAAAAAAGATGATTGGGCGGAAAAAGAAGGCTTTGAAGCAAGCTATATCCCCGAACAAGTCCTTTCGGGGACGGGTGCGGGTGATACCAGCATTGCAGCCTTTTTGGCGTCACTTTTAAAGGGCTGCGGGCCGGAGGACTGCGCGCGGTTCGCGGCGGCAACAGGCGCCTGCTGCGTTTCGGCCTATGACGCACTCAGCGGCTTAAAGTCCTTGGAGGAGCTGGACAAAAAGATCCAAAGCGGGTGGAAAAAGAGAGAAAGCAAAGGAGAAGCATCATGCTGATAACATTAAAAGAAATTCTGGAGCTTGCCGAAAAAAAGAAAATTGCCGTAGGCGCCTTTAACGCCGCAAATTTGGAAAGCCTGCGGGCAATCATAGACGCGGCGGAGGAGCTGGCGCTTCCGGTAATCCTCCAGTTTGCTCAATGCCATGAGCCTTGGGTGCCTCTGGCATTGATCGGGCCGGTGATGGTCGATGCGGCCAAAAAGGCTTCCGTGCCGGTTTGTGTCCATCTGGATCACGGAGAAACCTTGGAATACTTGGAAGAGGCTTTGAAGCTCGGTTTTACCGGTATCATGTACGACGGTTCCACCCTGCCTTATGAGGAAAATCTGGAAAATACCGGAAAAGCAGTCGCTATGGCGAAAGCCGCCGGAGCGTCCGTGGAAGCGGAGCTGGGCAGTATGGGGAAAAGGGAATCCGGCACAGGAGAGGAAAGCGGGGAAAAAGACAACACGAAAATCTATACGAACCCCCAGAAGGCTAAAGAATTTGTTTTGTCCAGCGGAATCGATGCTCTGGCCTGCTCCTTCGGAACTACCCATGGGATCTATTTGTCAGAACCGAAGCTGAATTTCAGCATTGTGGAAGAAGTGCGCGCGCTGACCGGTGGAATTCCGGTGGTGATGCACGGCGGCTCCGGGATCGGCAAAGAAGATTTTCAAAGAGCGATCCGCGCGGGTGTACGCAAAATCAATTACTTTACTTATATGGATAAGGCCGGTGGAGGAGCGGCGGAGGACTATTTGCAGCACCTTCAGCGTGAGCCCAGGTTTTTCTCTTCCATCTCCGCTGCCGCGAGAACCGCCATGCAGGAAAATGTAAAAAGCGCCATGAAAATATTTTCCTTTCAGGAATAAGCTAGCTTGGAAGGAGGCGCTTGTATGAGAAAGACCATAGAATCAGCCTGCCGTAAGCTGATCGTTTCCTGTCAGGCCCTGCCTGAGGAGCCGCTGCACTCCTCCTTCATTATGGGGAGAATGGCTCTGGCGGCCTGGGAAGGGGGCGCGGCAGGGATCCGCGCGAATTCCAGGGAGGACATTTTGGAAATTCAGAAAACCGTAGATCTTCCCATTATTGGGATCATCAAGCGGGATTATCCTGGCAGCTCGGTACGCATTACGCCTACTATAAAAGAAATTGATGAGCTTATGGAGGTACAGCCGGAAGTGATCGCTGTAGACGCCACCTGCCGGCCGCGTCCGGACGGGAAAACGCTGGATGAGTTTTATGAGCTGATTCGGAAAAAATATCCCACGCAGAAGCTGATGGCCGATTGTGCCACGCTGGAAGAAATGATTCATGCGGATCAGCTGGGCTTCGATTTCATCGGGACTACCCTGGTTGGCTATACGGAAGAAAGCCGCGGCCAGCAGATCGAGACAAACGATTTTGAGTTGATTCGTACATTGGTGAAGCACTGCAAACATCCTGTTATCGGCGAAGGGAATATCAATACTCCGGAAAAGGTCAAACGAGTGATGGAACTGGGGGCATACAGCGTAGTTGTGGGCTCCGCCATTACCAGACCGCAGCTGATCACAGAAACCTTTGTGAAAGCGCTGGAAGAGATATGACGGGGAAACGATACGCCGCCATAGATGTAGGCGGTACGGAGATCAAATACGGAATTTTGGAGGAAACCGGCCGCATTTTGGAAAAAGGATCAGTTCCCACCCCCACCGGAGAAGGTGGCAGCGGGATACTTCGGAAAACCCTGGAAATCGTGGATATTTGCCGGAAAAGCTACGAGATTTGCGGTGTTCCCATTTCTTCTACCGGTGTGGTAGACTGTGAAAAAGGCGAAATTATTTATGCCGGCGAAACCGTTCCGAACTTTGCTGGAACAGCGTTCAAGAGTGCGATAGAAGGCGCTTTTCAGCTCCCCTGCGAGGTGGAGAATGATGTGAACTGCGCCGGACTGGCTGAGTATATCAGCGGCGCGGGGCAGGGCAGTCAGACGATGGTCTGCTTTACGGTAGGAACAGGCATCGGCGGCTGTGCGGTAATTGACGGTAAAGTACTGCATGGGGCCTCCGGCAGCGCCATGGAAATAGGATATTTACCGGTGGGCGGCATCGAATTCCAGCAACTGGGGGCGGCCAGTGTCCTTTGTGAAAAAGTGGCGGCCCGAAAAAAAGAACCGGTAAAACAGTGGGATGGAAAGCGGATCTTTGTCGAAGCAAAGCAGGGGGATCCGATATGCGCCGAAGCGATCGATCAGCTCTGTCTGGCGCTGGGAAAAGGAATTGCCGCCGTCTGCTATGTTCTGAACCCGGATACAGTGGTGCTGGGCGGCGGGATCATGGTCCAAAGTGGTTATTTGGAACCGAAACTCCATCAGGCACTGAAAGCTCATCTTCGCCCCGTTGTCCATCAAGCCCTGCGTTTGAAGTTTGCGGAATACGGAAACGATGCGGGACTCATTGGCGCGCTGTACCATTTTCAGTCGCGGCAAAAGCGTATATAAGTTTGCTGAAAAAATTTGCGTGAAAAAGGGACCTTCTTGTGGCTTATGCGGCACAAGAAGGTTCCTTTTTTGAAAAAATTTTTTTCCCAGGCACCACGGTGGCCTTTTTTTCGTCTAATAACTATCAGGATAAAGGTGCCGGGCTTTTATCGATTTTCGGAAAAGGAGCGAGAACTATGGCTATCTTGGCAGCGGAAAATGTGGAATATATCTACCAGAGCAAATACCAGAAGGTCCATGCGCTGAAGGGGGTAAGCTGCGAATTTGAGGCGGGAAAGTTTTACGCCATCGTAGGGCATTCCGGTTCGGGTAAGACCACGCTGCTCTCCATGCTGGCGGGTCTTGGCACACCGACAGAAGGCAGGGTGCTGGCGGGGGAGCAGGGAAAATCCCTGAAGGAGCTCGGTACGGAACGCCACAGAAGAGAAAATGTATCGGTGATCTACCAGTCCTTCAACCTGTTTCCCACGCTGAATATTCTGGAAAATGTCATGTACCCCATGGAGATTCGGAAAAAGCCCGCCAGAGAGGCAAAAAAGCGGGGAAAGGAGCTGCTCGGCGCGGTAGGTCTGGGAGACGTAAGCCCCAAAAAGCTGCCCGCCATGCTTTCCGGCGGTCAGCAGCAGAGAGTGGCTATCGCCAGGGCCCTGGCTTCCGATGCGAAGATCATTCTGGCGGACGAGCCCACGGGAAACCTGGATACGGAAAACGGAAAAATCGTCATCGACCTTTTGAAAAGTCTGGTACGGGAAAAGGGCTACTGCGTGATCGTAGTCACCCACGACCCCGGCATCGCCGCCCAGGCAGACGTAGTTTACGAAATGACAGACGGCATGCTGGAGGTCAGAACAGGGTGAAATTAGTAATTAGCAATGAAAGGTAGAGCGCGCTAAATTGGAATTTAGCGGTTATCCGCTTACTTCCCACCTGTCATCCTTGACCTTTTTCAGGGAATTTAAGGTCGAGATTCTTCGTCACTTCGTTCCTCAGAATGACAGTGGGGGAGCTGAGTGCTAAACTATTATTTACCTTCCTGCCCTTGCCCTTCCTTGATTGCGCCGAAGGCGCCACCTTCTTCTAGCTTCTAGCTTCTAGTATCTGAAACCCTTTTCTCTAACAACTCCCCAATACCTGTTTGAAAGGACGTGACTTGCCGTGTTTATTTGGAAGGAAGCAGGATATCAGCTGTTTCGAAATCGGGGCAGAACGGTGCTGCTTTGCTGTGTTTCCGCAGTGTTGTGCGGGTGTGTTGCCTTTTACCTGGGAAATATTGAAGCGAACAGAAAGGCCTTGGATAACCTGAATGAAAGCACCCCCGCGGTGCTGCATCTTACCAACATGACCATGGATTCTCTGGACGAGCTGAATATCAATACGGATCGCTTCGATGCTCTGGAACGTCTTGGGCTCCGCAGCGTGACGGCCACCAGCCGGGAAAAGGGATGCCTGGAAACGGCTTATGATTATAACAACCCGGAGTCGGCGGACACGGAGGTTCGGGGACTTAGTTCTTTGGAGGCCGCCGAAATGGATTCGGAGGAATTTATTTCTTATGCGCCGGGAATGGATCAAGCTTGCCTGGAGGGCGAAGAGCCCCTGTGCCTTTTAAGCGAGGACTACGCTGGGGAACACGGCTTTTCGCTGGGCGATACGGTTTCCCTGCAGCTTTGCCAGGTCGCTTATGATATTTACCGCGCCCCGCTGGTTCGGCCGATCTCAAAGGAAAAGGTGGAGCTGCGGGTAGCGGGGATCTTCTCCAAGAATTGTAAGCCGGAGGTCTTTGCCGATTTGTATTTGCCGGTGAAATGGGTGCGCTCTTATGCGGAGCAGGCTGGGGCCGATTTTTATTACGCCAGTATGAGCGCCTCTCTTTTGGATTCCATGAATCTGAACGCCTTCAAGGAGAAGCTGAAGGAGATGGGATATTACCAGCCCATTGTTATGGGAATTCCCACAGATAAAAGCCCCGACCTCAGTGCGGCAAATACCGTTTTTTTCGAGGATCAGAACTTCATCAAGGCCGCGGAAAAGCTGGGAAGCGCGGTGCGCTACTATCGTTTCTTCCTGCTTCCCTTCCTTTTTGTGGTAACAGCGCTGATCACCCTGGCGATTTTTCTGGTGCTGCGAAGCACCCGCAGGGATATGGCCATCGCCTGCTCTTTGGGGCGGCCCAAGGGCAAAACCGCCCTGGCAAATTTACTTGCCGCCCTTTCCGCCCAGCTTGTGGGCTGTGTGCTGACCTTGCCGGTGATCCTGCTGCTGGCGGGGCTTTCCCTGCCAATGGCCCTTACGGTGTGCGGAGCCTTTTTGCTCTGTGCCCTGCTGGGCGATCTGGTGGGGCTGATGGTGCTGCTTCGCTTTGACGCCATGAGCCTGCTGCTGCAATCGGAATAAGGGAGGGAGCTTTATGAAGAACGGTTTCAAGCAATTATTTCGGCGGCCTGTCCGGGTGGCGCTGTTCTTTTTCCTGATGACAGCTGCCTCCATGCTTCTGATTTTCGGTGCGGCCATGTATCTGCAAAACGCCATACGCCTTCAGAAGCTGGACGAGGTGTTTATCACGGTGGGCACGGTGGAGCAGCCGCTGCTTTCCACGGAGTATGTGAACGTCGGCGGGGAATGCGTTTCCTCCGGCTATACGGTTCAAAATTACGGGGAACTGGTCTCCCCACAGGAGCTGGAGTTTCCCGGTGCGGACTATGTGATCCCGCCGGAGCAGCGGCCCTTTTATCTTGCGCATCTGCCCGAAAGCACAGTGGCGATTCAGCCGAACTACTCCAGCATTTTGGAATTTAAGGCCTTGGAATCCTCCCAAACCGGGGGAAAGGCAAAGGTTGTTATTACAAAGGTGCTGCTGGACGGCCAGGTAAAAGCGGAAGAGGAATATTATGACTATGCCAAAACGGAGCCTCTGAAGGTGGGGGAGGAGATCACGGTCTGCCAGCATGAGCTGGAGGGCGCTTTATCCATAGAGGCGGGAAAAACATATATCGGCTGCCTGGAGAAAAAAGCCCCGCCGCTGGATCTGGATTTTCTTCCGGATTTTACAACAATGTCCCCGGAAGAAGTGCTGGCGTGGCAGGAGCACTTTCAGAATCAGGCCGGTTGGCAGGAACCCAATCTGGAATTTTCTCCGGCAGCGGGGCCCTTTACCACTCAATGTGATCCCAGTGGAAAAAAACTCAGTACCTCCTATTATCCCGCCGGCCTGAACGGCACGGCCTATCGCCTGGAGGAGGTGACAGAGGGCTTCTATGAAGAGGGGGGCCACGGGCAGGATTGGCTTGCCCTGCAAAAGCAGATGGAAATTTCCCATCAGATGTACCCGGTGTTGGCCGTGATCGACCCGGGACTGGTTCCCAGCTTTCAGGAAAGCAATGTACATGTGCGGGGCAGAATGATCACGGAAGAGGAATACGCCTCCGGGGCCAAGGTGTGCATGGTTTCCAGAACCTTCGCCCAGAAGAATCTTTTGGGGGTAGGGGATAAGATCAAGCTGCCGCTTCTGTGCGCCATGTACGGCTACCAGCCCGATACGGAATACTACTATGTACATAACCGTGAGGATCCCTGTGGAACCTGGTTTAAGCTGCCGGAAACCTGCAGCCTGCTAAATACCCAGGGAGAGCTGTACAAGCCCTTCTGGGAGGAAGAATATGAGATCGTGGGCGTGTTTAACGTCCGCTTTCCCAAGAAGGATCTTCCCTTTAACAACATGCTGATCATTCCCAAAAGCTCCGTAGGGGCCTCCGATGAAAACAACATCGCTTATTTTGGCCCTATGAACGAAAATATGACCTCCTTCCAGCTGCCCAGCGGCAGTTTGGAGAACTTCCAGGAAGGCTTGCAAAAATATGTGCCCCAGGCCTCTCAGCTCACGATCAAATATAATGACATGGGGTACGCCAGCGCGGCGGAAAGTCTGCGGTCTATTGAAAAGACCAGCCTTTTGCTGTTGATCGCGGGGCTTTTGGCCTCTGCCGCCGTGGTGGCGCTGCTGCTGTTCTTCTTTGTGGTGCGGGAGAAAAAGCGGACCGCCATAGAACGCAGCCTGGGGCTTTCCAAGCGGCGGTGCAGGGTTTCCCTGTTGTCCGGCCTTTTACTCCTCACACTTTTCGCAACGGCTTTGGGAAGCGCCTGCGCAGGAGTTCTGATCAGCAAAACAGAAACTCTGCAGCAGATGGAGGCTATTGCCGAGGAGGTGGAAGGGCCCGACGGAGAAATGATCACAAAGCCTGTTACCAACTGGGATCTGGGCGGACTGTATCATTTCAGCGCCAGCTACAGTCCCTGGGCCATGTGGGATGTAAAGGGAAACCAGGCGAAGCTGGAAGAAATCGGCGTGCCGCCCTTCCTCTATTTTGCCGCGCCGACCCTTCTGTGTCTGCTGGTAGGGGCGCTTTCCCTGCTTTTGATTGACCGCAACCTGAAAATAGAACCTATAGCCCTTCTCAGCAGTAAAATGGAATAGCGAGCTGCAAGCAATACATGCTAAATTGGTATTTAGCGCCCTTTGCCTCCCCTTATTTATAGAGGGGAAACAGACTGCTTCGCAGTCTGCGGGGACCGCCGAACGGCGGTGGAAGGGATAGTCACACGCAGAAAGTAGTATAGAACCGCCAGTTTTAATCCCCTCAGTCACGGCTTCGCCGTGACAGCTCCCCTTACTCGCGCAAGTGGAGCCTACGGGCGCTAAACTATACTCCCGCACCAAGCAGGGACACGATTGCCTGCGGCGGCTCGCCGCTAAACTATAATTTACCGGACTATTCTTTCAAGAAAGTTATAGCTTTCTGCGCTGCGAAGCAGCGCCACCACCGTCCAGCATTTAGAATCTACCATCTAGTATCTGGAAAACAAAGGAGCTACTGCAAAATGCCAAATTTTACAGTAGCTCCTTTCTTATGCTATACTGAAACAAACCTCAAAAAATTTTCGATTGCCTGTAACAAAAGCCCCCCTTTGCGGGATATTACCGGTAGAAGCCCGGGCTGAAAGCAAAAAATTTTGAAGAAGAAAAAGGGGGAACGCATATGGAGCTGAGCTGTTCCGTACTGATGGAGCAAAGGGAGGAAAACGCGGCGGAAGGCCTTCCGCAAACCGCCGAAGAGGTGGTGCGTGCCTATGCCGATACCGTGTACGCCTTAGCGCTTTCCCAGCTTCGTTCCCGCACGGACGCGGACGATGTGTTCCAGGAGGTGTTTCTTGCCTATGTGCGGAGAAAGCCGGAATTTGAAAGCCAGGAGCACCAGAAGGCATGGTTCCTGCGGGTAACGCTGAATTGCTGCAAAAAGCTCTGGCGGTTTCGGAAGCGCCGTAAAACCGAGCCGCTGGAGGAAGCGGTTTCTCTGGAGACTCCGGCGGAAACCGAGTTGCTTCTGGAGCTGGGAAGATTGCCGGAAAAATACCGAGTGCCCCTGCATCTCTTCTATTTTGAGGATATGACCACCGAGGAGATCGCCCGGGTGGTGGAGGCTTCTCCCGGCGCGGTGCGAACCAGGCTTTCCCGGGGAAGAGAGCTGCTGAAAAAGCGGCTGCGGGACGATTTTTGATTTTGAGAGGAGAGAGCTCAAATGATTGAAAAAGCATATCGAAGGATCATGGAGGAAAACAGGGTGGACGCGGCCCTGCTGCAAAATACGATCGAAGCGATGAAGCTGGAGGAAGGCCGCCTTTTTGAAAAAGACGGTGCGCGCGTCAAAAAAGGGAAGCCTTCCTTCGGAAGAGGTTTGAGGCTGGGAACAATAGGCGTAGCGGCCGTGTTTCTGCTGCTTTTCGGAGTAAACGCCGCCTTCCCGGCCTTTGCGGAGTCCATTCCCGGCCTGGGAAGCATTTTTACACTTTTGAACGGTCGCGGGGAGATCGGTTCGCAAATAGGTACCTATGAAGCTTTGATAGAGCAGGTAAACACGAAAGCGGCAGCGGCAGCGGATTCCGGCTATGGGCTTACGGTAAGCGAGGCCTTTTGTGATGGAAAATACCTCTATACCGCCCTGCGGTTCAGCTGTCCGGAGGAAGCGGAGCAATATGAAAAGCTGGCGCTTGCCCATACCGCCTCCCGCGATACTGGGGAAGTAGAACAGGAGCTTACGGTAAAGATCAATGGAACTGAGGCAAAGGTGCTCTCCGCATTGGAGGACGGCCAGAGCGTCTCAAAGGGCCAATGCGCTATGGCTCTGGTAGCGGCCCTGCCTGAAGAGGCTGCTGCCGGAGAGCGGCTGGAGGTTTCCCTGCGGGTGGGGGCCTTGTACGGCTGCTATCCCGGTTACCAGTATGTAAACGGCCCGGAGGACGACATCATTCCAACCGGATTTACAGCGGATTATTCCGTGGGAGTGGATCTCAGCGCTAACCGGGATCGGGAGCTTTTTGCCGAGGATAACGGCGTAAGGCTGTACCGGATTGCCAGTACGCCGGGCTATGCGCTGGTGGAGCTGGAGCTTCCCTTCTGGGGCCGGGAATCCGATACTCTGCTTTCGGACAACCGGGCGATCATCGGGCAAGTGTACCTGTACGATGAAGCGGGAAATCAGCTGCGGGGAAGCAGCGCTCTTTCCGACTATGATTTCAGCAACGAAGAGGAATGCGGATCCATACGGGGCACATGGGTTTTTGATGGTCCACCGGCGGAAAATCAAAAGCTGACCCTGCGGGTGCTGGAGTACGGATTAGACCGCGCGCCGCAGGACGAACGCAGACAGGAAAAGCCGGGGCTTTTTGCGGAATTTACCATCGACCCGGTGCGCGGAACCGCTGCGGCCTCTCAGAGCTACCAGCAGGAGGGATACCGGTGGCTGGATACCCAAGACTATATCGCCTCTCCAAAGCACCCCGATTTTACCGGCGGCTATCTGATCACAGGAGTGCGGGGCTATAACCTGCCCGGCAGCCCCTGGACGGATCGGGTAACGCTGCTTACCGATGTGGAGTCTCCCCAGGTGGAGGCTCGCTTCTACCGGGACAATGAGCTGCTGGGCGCGGTTTCGCCAAGCCGAAGGGTGGACGTCAGCTCCAATACCGGCGGAGCGGCAAAATGGCTGCTGGATTTCTTCTTTGCCTACGGAGAAGAAACCATCAGCACGGATTACACCTGCGGCCCCCTGAAGTGCGACCGCATCGATCTTGTAAACCCCGAAACAGGCGAAGTGCTCTTAGAGGATCTGTATGCGGGCGATGTCTATCGCCCGTAAGAATAGGGAATAAGAGAGCTGCTGCGAAGTGAAAAGCTTCGCAGCAGCTCTTTTCTTTAATTAGACGCTGGACGATAGACAAAGGAAGGGTGGATACAATGAGGAATGAACAATGAGTAATTAGTAATTAGCAATGAAGGGCTGAGGTAAAACGGTAAATGGTAGTTTAGCGAACTAGTCGTTAGAAAAGGGAAAGTTCTCTCTTTTGTCATTCTGAGGAACGAAGTGACGAAGAATCTCGCCCTTAAAGCCCTTCAAAAGGCACGAAGGACGAGATTCTTCACTTCGTTCAGAATGACAGAAGTGAAGCGTGTGCCTCGCCGCTAAATTCCAATTAAGTGGGCGTTGGTTATAACGCCTGTACAGCCTGCATCGCTTATGCCCTTGACCTTCCTAATTGCTCATTGCTAATTTCTAATTGCTCATTCCCCAATGTACGCGCCCCTCTCTAACGACTAACAACTAACAACTAACAACTAGCTCCGCCAGCGTGTATTGCTCCAGATAATCGGAAATGACCCGGTCGAGCCCCTGCCAAAGGGGAAGCGTGCGGCATTCCGCCATGCGGGGGCAGGTTTTTCCGGCTTCCAGGCAGACTACAGGCGCCAGGGGCCCCTCCATGCATTCCAGAATTTCTTTGACGCCGTATTCCTCCGGCGCTCTGCTGAGCCGGTAGCCGCCGCCTTTTCCCCGCAGGGCTGTCAGCAGGCCCGCCTTCACCAGCTCCTTTACCAGAATTTCCAGGTACTTTTCGGAAATTTCCTGTCGGCCCGCCGCGTCCTTCAGCGGCACATAGCCGTCCCCCTGATTTTCCGCGATATCGATCAAAAAGCGAAGGGCATAGCGGCCCTTTGTGGAAATCATCATAAAAATCCCTCCTGTGATAGACCTATTTTACTACAGGGTTACTGGAAAATCAAGAAAACGTAAAATTCCTATTGACAAAGTAGGTAAATAGGAATATAATCCCAATCAATTAAGGGGAACCCTGAAAAGCGTAAGCAGTGTGAAGCGGAAAGAATTTACCGTTTCTCCCGGCAGGGGGCCTGAGAAAGGGAAGTGTTCTAATATGAGCAACTATCGTTTTGAAACTCTTCAGCTGCATGTAGGGCAGGAGCAGCCCGATCCCGCTACCGATGCCCGGGCTGTGCCGATTTATCAGACTACCTCTTATGTGTTCCGAAATTCCGCTCATGCGGCGGCCCGGTTTGGGTTGTCCGATGCCGGAAATATTTATGGGCGTCTGACAAATTCCACGCAGGACGTTCTGGAAAAACGCCTGGCAGCCTTAGAGGGCGGCGTAGCTGCTTTGGCCCTGGCTTCCGGAGCCGCAGCGATCACTTATGCCATTGAGGCGCTGGCTCCGGACGGTGGACATATTGTCGCCCAAAAGACCATTTACGGCGGGAGCTATAACCTTTTGGCCCATACGCTGCCCCATTACGGCATTACCACCACCTTTGTGGACGCCCACAATTTGCAGGAGCTGGAAGGAGCGATCCGGGAAAACACCAGGGCTGTTTATCTGGAAACCCTCGGCAATCCCAACAGCGATATCCCGAATATCGAAGCAATTGCGGAAATTGCTCACCGTCATGGCCTGCCTTTGGTAATTGACAATACCTTCGGTACGCCCTATTTGATCCGCCCCATAGAATACGGCGCGGATATTGTAGTTCATTCCGCCACCAAGTTTATCGGCGGTCACGGTACTACTTTGGGCGGCGTGATCATAGATTCCGGAAAATTTGATTGGGGAAAAAGTGGGAAATATCCGGCCATCGCCGAAGCCAATCCCAGCTATCACGGCGTTTCCTTTGTAGACGCGGCGGGACCGGCGGCTTTTGTTACCTATATCCGGGCGATCCTGCTCCGGGACACGGGCGCGGCCATTTCTCCCTTTAACGCCTTTTTGCTTCTCCAGGGGGTGGAAACGCTGTCCCTGCGTCTGGAACGCCACGTGGAGAACACAAAAAAGGTGGTGGAATATTTGGCGGCCCACCCGCTGGTGGAACGGGTCAACCACCCCAGCCTGCCGGATCACCCGGACCATGCCCTCTATGAAAA
Source organism: Neglectibacter caecimuris (assembly GCF_034335015.1). Classification (NCBI taxonomy): domain Bacteria; kingdom Bacillati; phylum Bacillota; class Clostridia; order Eubacteriales; family Oscillospiraceae; genus Neglectibacter; species Neglectibacter caecimuris. The sequence goes on from NZ_JAWXXK010000004.1 coordinate 53,712, forward strand.
ATATTTCCCCAACGGCGGGGCGTCCATTTTCACGTTTACCATCAAGGGCGGACAGAAGGAAGCTTTTGCGTTTATTGACCACCTGGAAATCTTTTCCCTGCTTGCCAATGTGGCCGATGTGAAAAGCCTGGTGATCCACCCTGCCACCACAACCCATTCCCAGCTTTCCGCCGGGGAACTGGAGGATCAGGGAATTTACCCCAACACGATTCGCCTCTCTATCGGCACAGAGCATATCGATGACATTCTTGAGGATTTAGAGCGCGGCTTTGCCGCTGTAAAATAAATTGTTGCGGGAGGGATAGCAGTGTCTAAAATCTATACCTCAGCGGATCAGCTGATTGGACGGACTCCCTTGCTGGAGCTGACTCATGTGGAAAAGGAGGAAGGACTGGAAGCCCGAATTTTGGCGAAGCTGGAATATTTCAACCCTGCCGGTTCGGTGAAGGATCGTATCGCCAAGGCCATGCTCGATGAGGCGGAGGCGTCCGGCAGGCTGAAGCCAGATTCGGTGATCCTGGAACCCACCTCCGGCAATACCGGTATTGGCCTTGCCTCTGTGGCGGCGGCCAGGGGATATCGCATCATTTTGGTTATGCCGGAAACCATGAGCGTTGAGAGAAGGCAGCTGCTGTGCGCTTACGGCGCGGAGCTGGTGCTTACAGAGGGTGCAAAGGGCATGAAGGGGGCCATTGAAAAAGCGGAGGAGCTGGCAAAAGAAATTCCCGGCAGCTTTCTTCCCTGCCAGTTTACGAATGCGGCCAATCCTGCCGCTCACGAGAAGAGCACGGGCCCGGAGCTTTGGCAGGATACGGATGGAAAAATAGATTTTTTTGTTGCCGGAGTCGGTACAGGTGGAACCATTACCGGCGTGGGCCGGTATCTGAAGCAGCAATCTGCGGATATTAAGATTGTCGCGGTGGAGCCGGACAGCTCCCCGGTTCTCAGCGAGGGAAGAGCGGGCGCTCACAAGATCCAGGGGATCGGAGCGGGCTTTGTCCCCGAGGTTCTGGATCCCGCTATCTATGACGAAGTGATTCGTGTTTCCGATGAAGCTGCGTTTACTTACGGCAGGCTGATCGGAAGAAAGGAAGGGATCCTTGTAGGTATTTCCTCCGGCGCGGCGGTATATGCCGCCGTACAGCTGGCAAAGCGTGCCGAAAACAGGGGGAAAACCATTGTGGCCCTTCTCCCGGATACCGGCGACAGATATCTGTCTACCCCGCTGTTTCAGGAAGCTTAGGCGTGTAGCAGACTGTGAGATAAATAAAGAAAGGCGGCGCTTCTCTTTTGAAAAGCATCGCCTTTTTTGTACTACAAATATCCCCGCATATCGTCCGCCAGCTTTTGCTCTAAGCCAATGAGTCTTTTTGCAATATCCTTGGAGCGTTCATCGGCCGCCTTGTATTCGTTGAGGTACCGGCTCAAAGACTTTACGCCCATATTGCAGCCGTCTGTGATAAGATCGGCGACGGTCTCGTCCTTTTCGTCCAGAGAAAGCTTCACGTTGGTTTTCATCCAGGACATGGTTCTTGCCATGGGATTAAGGCGTTTTCCGCTGTCTCCGTATTCGTTTAACAGGGCGTGGGTATCGTCTCCCAGCTCTCCGTGCTTTCTCCGGCAGTCTTCCAGCGAATTCCGCATGTTCTCATTTTTTACCTTTGGCAGTACCTCATCGATGGAGGAAACGCCCATTTTGATCCCGGCGTTGCATTCCTGCAGCAGCCTTACGGTATCTTCTTCGATCATGGTATTCCGGCTCCTTTTCTGATTTTGTGTTAGTATTTCCGGCCAGGAGCCGATTTATTTTGCCGAAAAGATGCCGAAAATTGATCTTTACGGTTCCTCCATATTCGCAAGGGCAAAAGTAATGCACTGATTGATGAATTCGTTGCGGGATATACCTGTTTCCAGGGCCTTTCTGTCTATTTCAGCCAGTGTTTCGGAAGAGATCCGCATGGAGATCACTTCCTTCTCAAATTTTTTTGGAATAAACTTTTCCACCACTCGCACCCCCTTGCTAAATTGTAGCTTTTCTGGTATGCTAGCGCTATATTCTATAATCAATATCTAAAATAGAATACACCAGGGGGATGGTTGTGCAGATGTTTGATTTTTCCAGAGAACATATGACCTTCTTGATAGGATTGTTTTTCCTAGCCGTTCTCGCAATGGTCTGTGTGGCAATTTTTTCCAGAGGAAAGGTTTCCCTGGCCGGAAAATGGGTAGTGCGGGAATATAGGGTAGAAAATCGGGCGATCAAGCGGGAGGAAGCGGAGCTTCAAGGCGGAAAGACCCTTTCCCGCTGGAATACCGTCACCTTTACCTTCACTCCGGAGGGCCATGTGTTCCCGGAACTGCCGGATCAGGAAAATAAGCGGAGCCTGCTTTCCTATCGGTTCGATGGACATCATGTTGAAATTTCCGATCCCGAGCGGAAATCCTCTTACCGGCTATTGGAGCTTACAGGGAACTATCTGGCGTTTTCCCCGCCCTATGGAAAGGGCCTTGTGATCCTGCTGGAAAAGGAATAGCGCAAAAAGATTGCCGCAAAGGGGAACTTCGCGGCGATCTGATTTTTCATAATAAAGGGTGAAACTACATGCCGAAAATCCTTGCCGCCGATGCAATGAGGAAGCAGAGGAGCAATCCGCACAGGGTGGGGATCAGGAAAGCGGCAGCAGTCCATTTCAGGCTTTTTGTCTCTTTGTAGATGGTCATACAGGTGGTGGAACAGGGCCAGTGCATCAGGGAAAAAATCATGGTACACAGCGCGGTTACCCAGGTCCAGCCGTGATTTACCAGCAAAGCGTGCAGGGCGTTCAGATCTGTCATGTCCACAAGGCTCCCCTGAGAAAGATAGGCCATGATCACTATGGGGATCACGATTTCGTTAGCGGGCAGGCCCAAAAGAAAAGCCAGAAGGATCACCCCGTCCAGCCCGAAGAGCTGGGCAAAGGGATCGAGAAAGCCTGCGCAATGCGTCAATAGTGTTTCTCCGCCTACGGAAACATTTGCCAGAACCCAAATCAGCAGTCCCGCCGGAGCCGCCACAGCGGCGGCACGCCCCAGCACGAACAGGGTGCGGTCAAAAATGGAACGAACCAGAACCTTGCCCACCTGGGGCTTCCGATAAGGGGGAAGCTCCAGAGCAAAGGAAGAGGGGATCCCCTTTAACAGGGTGGAGGAAAGCAGCTTGGAAATGGCAAAAGTCATGAACAAACCCAGCAGGATCACAGTCATCAGCAGCAGGGCGGAAAGCGCGGAGGCGCCAAAGCCCCCGGCGCTGGCAATAAAGAACATGGTGATAATGGAGATCAGCATGGGCAGCCGGCCGTTGCAGGGAACAAAATTGTTTGTAAGAATGGCGATCAGGCGTTCCCGGGGGGAATCGATGATCCGGCACCCCACCACTCCGGCGGCGTTACAGCCAAACCCCATCAGCGTGGTCAAGGATTGCTTCCCGCAGGCGCCGCATTTCTGAAAGCAGTGGTCCAGGTTAAAGGCCACCCTGGGAAGATAGCCCAGGTCCTCCAGTAAGGTAAACAGGGGAAAGAAGATCGCCATGGGCGGCAGCATCACGGAAACCACCCAGGCCAGCGTTTTATACATGCCGTCCACAAAAAGCCCAATCAGCGGGGCGGGGGTATGGATCTGGGTCAAAAGCTCTCGAAGCCGGTCCCCCAGCCAGAAAAGCCCGGAACTCAAAAGCTCGGAAGGATAGTTTGCCCCGGCAATGGTCAGCCAGAAGATAAAGAGAAACAGCAGAAAGAGAATGGGAAAGCCGGTGGAGCGGCTGGTAAAAAGCCGGTCAAGCTTCCGGTCTCTGGCACTGTAGCCGCTGCCCTCCACCGTGACCACGGCATTGGCCAAGCTTTCCGCACGGGTCACAAGGGTGGAAACAATGGCGTCCCGCAGCTTTTCCTCCGAAATGCCCGCGGTGGTCTGCTGTTCCCGAAGCTCTTTCAGAACGGCGGCAATATCCGGGTCGTCCCAGGGGGAAGAGCCCAGGTGCTTCTTCAGAGACTGCGCGAGAGCTTCATCATTGTGCTCCAGCAGCCGCAGGGCCAGCCACCGCGCCTCAATTTTTCCCCCACAAAACCGTTTTACCGAAGGCAGCAGCTTTTTGATGGCCTCTTCCAGAAAGTCCGGATACGTCACAGGCGGCGCGGAAGGAAGCTCAGCTTCCTTCGCTTCAGAAACAGCCTTTACCCGGCGCATCAGCTGGTCTAAGCCCTTTCCGCTGCGGGCTGCCGCACCCACCACGGGAACCCCCAGAAGCGAGGAAAGCTTCTGTAGATCCACGGTGACGCCTTTGCGCTTTGCCTCGTCCATCAGGTTCAGGCAGACCACCGTGCGCTTTGTGATCTCCAGGGTCTGAAGCACCAGATTCAGGTTTCGTTCCAGGCAGGTGGCGTCGCAAACTACAATGGCCGCGTCCGCTTCGCCAAAGCAGAAAAAGTCTCTGGCGGCTTCCTCCTCCGCCGAGTGGGCCAGCAGAGAATAGCAGCCGGGCAGGTCTACCAGCACATAGCCCTGTCCGTGTACGGTGCAGGTGCCCTGGGCGTTTGTCACGGTTTTTCCGGGCCAGTTTCCCGTGTGCTGGTGCATTCCCGTCAATTCATTAAACACCGTGCTTTTTCCCACATTGGGATTTCCGGCAAGGGCGACCACTTTATCGGTTTCCGCCTGTTTGCGGATCACCAGCTGCTCCCCGGCCGCCCCCGCGCCGGTAGATTCCTTGGAAAGCCCCATAGCTGCCTCCTAATCCCGGACTGTCCCCAGGGGAACAGTGTGCGCGGCGGGGCGATCTCCCTTGCGGCGGCTGAAGGAAGGGGAGGTTTCCCGGGAGCGGGAAATACTGGAGCCTTCAATGCCAATGCCGCCTGCGTCCTTTTTCCGCAGAGCGACCACCGCTCCGCGGATCAAATAGGCGGCCGGATCTCCCAAAGGGCTTACTCCGATACACTCCACCCTGGTGCCTTCAATCAACCCCATATCCTGCAGCCGGCGGCGCATGGTTCCTTCCACAGACAGGCTGCTGACGGAAGCCGTTTGCCCCGGTCTTAAATCGTTTAGCTGGAAATTCTGATTCATATGATGACTCACTCCTGAATAAAAGTTAGGAGAAGGAAAGTTTCTCACCACTACTATATTCCACAGCGGCAAAAAGGGTGAAACAGGCCTTGCCGGAAAGCGGAAAAGCAGGAAGGGAGAGAGCCTATGTCGCAGGATGGCTTTTACACAATGAAGGGATATACGCTGCTGGAGCACGGTCTGCTCACCTCCTCTATGGAGGATTATCTGGAAATGATCTGCCGCCTGTCAGAGCAAAGCCATCTTGTAAGGATCTCCGACCTGGCGCAGGCGCTTCACGTAAAGCCGCCCTCCGCCTCCAAAATGGCCGGAAATCTCCGGGCCCAGGAACTGATAGAATTTCCCAAATACGGCTGTATCACCCTGACGGAAATGGGAAAACGCATGGGAAGCTACCTCATTCGCCGCCACGAGCTGGTAAATAGCCTGCTTTGCCGCATCAACGGCACGGAAAACGAGCTGGAAGAGGTGGAAAAGATCGAGCATTTCCTCTCTCCGAGAACTGTAAAAAATATTGAGGGATTTCTGCGGGATTTCGGAAACATAAATGGGGAATAGGCAGGAAAACCAAGCCTTCAGGCTTGGTGCGCAAAGGAAAAGCGCTTTCTGCCGACCGGCCAGCCAGGAAGGTAACAGAAAAATCTGTCTGATAAAAAAGAAAAAAAAGCTTGCTTTTTTCAAAGATATCCGCTATAATAATGTACGTTGTCCGGGTGTGGCGCAGTTGGTAGCGCGCTTGACTGGGGGTCAAGAGGCCGTGAGTTCAAGTCTCGCCACTCGGACCAAAATAGAGCAGACCGCCAAATGTGGTTTGCTCTGTTTTTTGTTTAAACACTTGTCTTGAAGGTGCAGTCAGAAGACTATTAGGCTGCAATACATTCGGTAAAAGGAGTGTGTTTTGTGACAAAGCGTTATGCGAGCCTTGCCGTGCTTTACGCGGTCGTTGCGATGATCTTTGGGGTGTTTTACCGGGAATTTACCAAGCTTAACCATTTTTCCGGACAAACCAGCTTGTCCTTTCTGCACACACACTATTTCGTTCTCGGCATGTTCTTTTTTCTGGTGTTGCTGTTGATTGAAAAAGTTTTTTCTTTTTCTGATAGGAATACCGGCAAGCTTTTGATCGTTTATCAGCTTGGCTTGAATATCACCGGGCTTGGGTTTCTCTTGAGAGGCTTATCTCAGGTTTTGGAAATGGAATTGAGCAGGGGAATGGACGCTGCCATTTCCGGGGTTTCAGGGATCGGTCATATTTTGGCGGGGATCTGTATGGTTTTTTTTCTTCTGAAAATAAAGAAACGTGCCGTATAATGCAAAAAACAATTCTGTGTTTTCTTAAAATCAAACGGCTAAAATATAGGGGCGCACCATTCGGTGCGCCCCTGGCTTTTCCAACCCTTTTCTCTATTTCCTCTTTCTGGCGGAGCAAAAATCGATCCGCTGATCCGCGGTAACCGTGATCCGTTCCGCTTTAGGAGAGAGGGCGTAATAGGTCTTCTTTTGCAGCAGGGGATAGAACACCATCTGCTCCTGAAGCGTAAGCTCCATGGCCTGAAAGCCCTCTAGGCTGAAGCTCATGGAGCGCAGGGCAGAATCGTATTCCTCGCTTTTCAGAAGCAGGGGGGAAGCGGTGCTGTCAAAGGCCTTCAAAACATGGTAGGGCGTAACGCCTCCGGCACGAAGAGGGTAAAGGGCCGCCTCGTAATCGCCCTGGGAAACCCGGCTTTTCAGTTCGCTTTCCGGCAGGGGAAGAATGTTAAAGGAACTGCCGAGCTTGCTGTTCCAGGAGGCCAAAAAACCGTTTGTCAGCGTGATGGAGGCTTCATCGTCAGGGCACAGCACGGTGATGTTGGGAAGCTTTTCCAGCTTCAAAAGCTCCAGGAGAGAGGGGATCGCCTCTATAATGCTGTCGTCCTGGGGAAGATAGCGGGTTTCTCCTTCGGTATAATACGCTTTTTCCTCCCAGAGCACGCAGCCCGGCATCATGCCTGGGGCTTCCTGAGAAGGGTCGGTGCTGTAAGGAGCCAGCAGCGCTTCCCGATCCAGCGTTTTCAGAAAAACCTCCCGTGTTCGCATATAGCTTAAGGAATCGGACTGGGGATTCAGCAGCAGTCCCAGCACGGCGTCGTCCAGGGCCAGCACCGTACAGCCCTGCTCCTCCGCTTTTTGTGCCTCGCTTTCCGAAAGTTCCAGAATGTCAGCCTTTCCCGCCAGCAAAGCGGCGGTGGGATCGGTATCGATCACACTTTCATAATCGATCAGATAGGTGAGGGAAGCGGGGATCACCTTGCGGTCGCCGCGATAGGTATCGGCCCGCTCCAGGCTGATGCCTTTTTCGTTGTAATCGGTATTCCAGGCATAGATATGGGGAAAGGTAAAGGGACCGTTGGTGAGGAGATATTCCGGGGAAAAACCGTAATGCCCGGCGCACTCCTCAAAAAATTCCTGCTTGCAAGGCATGTAGTGGTTCCCGGCGGTGAGGGCCGGAAAATCGGGATATCCGCTTTCCAGCTGAAAGACAAGCGTGCGGTCATTTTTGACAAAGACGCCCAGCGCGCTTTCCTCCAGCTCTCCGGCGCTGACCGCCCGGGCGTTTTTTATGGGAAAGAGATCATCGGGAGCGGCAGCTCCCTTTTCAGGGTGCAGAGCCCGCAGAATGCCAAAAAGAAAATCCTCTGCTGTAACGGGCGAACCATCGCTCCATTTCGCGGAACGAAGGTGAAAGGTAAATTCCGTATGATCCCGGTTGTGATCCCACCGCTCCGCCACACCGGGTAAGATCTCGCTGTCCCTTCCGATTCGGCAGAGCCCCTCAAAAATTGAACCGATCACAAGAGAAGAAGAGGGGCCGGAAGCGGTTTGCGGATCAAGAGAAATTACGTTCTGCGGCAAAACAGCGGTAAAGTCCATGTCCTCCTTGCCGCTGCAGCCGGCAAGCGAAAGCAATAGTGCCGCCGCAAACAACAATGCGAAAAATCGTTTCACAAGGCGCTCTCCTTTCCCAAAAATCAAACCTGCGAAAAAAGCGGAATTCTCTGAATTCGAGTATACACAGAGGAAAAAAGAATTTATTTCTTACAGAGAAATATAGAAAATAAATTTTGAGCCGGGAAGGAAAAGGGCGATGGGGAATTGGAAATGAGCAGTGAGCAATTAAGGGCAAAAACATTGTTTGGTAAATTGGAATTTAGCGGCGAGCCGCCGCAGGCACTTGTGAAGCGGCTTGGTACGGGAAATCGGTTTCAAACCCGACCAATGGCGAGGTGCTCACTTCCCACCTGTCATTACTGAACAAAAAGCGCCGAGCGCTTTCTCGGTGAAGAATCTCGTCCTTCAGCTCTTTACTCAGGTAATGAAGGGCGAGATTCTTCGTCACTTCGTTCCTCAGAATGACAAAAGAGGGGGGCTTGTCCTTCTCTAACGGCTAACAACTAACGACTAGTTCGCTAAACTATAATTTACCGCCTGTCTTTGTCGTTCGTTGCTCATTCCTGCCAGTATCTAGCCCCTGTTTTCGCCCTTGCGAAAGGGGAAAATTCGAGGTATATTTTAATATTAAAGAGGTATTCTCAAAAGAAAAAGCAACGGCCTCAAAAATATTTTATTTTCCTGTTACATTTTGCGCGGCTGTTTTCTCTATAGCATAAGGGAAAAGGAAAAGGGGTGAGGGCCATTTCTGAACAGAGGAAAACGGCGGCTTTGGTGAAGGCTGCCGCAAAAGGAGATAAACAGGCGTTTGTGGCGCTGGTCGATTCCTTCCGTCAAACCATGTACGCCACCGCCATGGCCGTGGTCCGCAACGAAGACGACGCCATGGACGCCATACAGGATACGATTTTGATTTTATGGGAGAAGCTGGATACCCTGCGGGACCCCGGAGCGTTCAAAACCTGGATGACCAGGATTCTGATAAACCGCTGCTTTGGCACTCTGCGGGGAAAGAGCAGGGAATTCCCTGTGGAAAGCATGGAGGAAGAAGGCCGCTCCTTTGAGCGGGATACCTCCCTGGACGTACAGGACGCTCTGGACCGAATGGCTCCGGAGGATCGTCTGGTGCTGCAGCTGTTCTACTTTGAAGATATGCCCGTGCGGGAGATCGCAAGTGCACTTTCGCTTTCTCCCGAAGCGGTACGAATGCGCTTGACCAGGAGCCGGAAGCGGTTCCGCCGGCAATACGAAACAGAGGTGCGCTATGAAAGGTAACAAGAACAGAGAACTGAAAAAGCGCCTGGAACGGGAGCTGCCGTACCCCAGGCTGACGGTTCAGGCGGATCTGCGGTTTGATCAGATCCTGGCGGCGCTTCCGGAACGGGAAACACTTCAGGCCACGGCGCGCGCTGAGGCACAAAGGCGGAGGATTTCCCGGGGGCCTGCCCATTATAAAAAAGAGACAGAAAAGAAAAAGGGCGTGAGCTCTGTGCCGCCGGAGGGAATGGAGCTCTCCGAAGGGCTGGAATATTTCGAGCCGGTACCCTTCCGAAGAAGCTGGCCCAAAACAGTCTTCCAGTGTGCCGCGGCCTTTGCCGTTTTCTGCCTGGTGTGTCTGGCCCTTCTCAATGTGTCCTCCCCGGAAATTGCGGAAAGCCTGCCCGGCTTCGGCGGATTGTTTCAAACCATCAACGGCAGCCTGAGGCCTGCTCCTACGGCGGAGCCGCCCGCAAGCCTTTCGGAGCTTCCCGCGAAAACGCCCTATACGATCACCGTGGAATCCGCCGTGCGAAAGGAAAACTATCTTTTTCAAACAGTGCGCCTGGATTTTACAGAAGAAAGCTGTCCGGCAACAGATCAGCTTTTCACCGCTCTGAATGGAGAAAGCGGAATAGAAGTTGCCATAGAAGGCCATTCCGCCCTTTTGTACCGTGACCCGGTGTTTGAACGGATCCCTGGTGAAACAGCGTTTCGGGGCTCTGTAATTTCGGTTCTCAACGGAGAAGTCAGTAATGAGGGGATTCTGACCATCAACCAGCTGCTGGGTGTAACAGCGGGAAAGGAACGCACTGCCCTTGACGAGCCGGATATCAGCATTTCACAGGCAGCTTCCTGCCCAATATCGGCTTCCTCAGAGTATTGCTACAACAATTTTGACAACGACGCGCCCATGGTGATGAACAATGTCGCGCTGCGGGACTACACCAGCACAGAATCGGAATTTTCCGTCAATATCAGCTATCCCACAATGAACAGTGCGATTTCGCCCTATGTTACCGCGCGCCCGGCAGACGACGGGCTGCTGGAGGTTTTTTCCGTGGACATTTACGGAGAGGGCGGAGAGCTTGGCGATATCATGGGACAAAAGATCGGTTTTGAAGCGGTTCCTGAAGGAACGCGGCAGGTGTTTGTCACGGTGTACACGCAGGAGCCCGAGTATCTTTCGGTCTATGTAGACGGCAGCATGCTGGGCGCCGCCGTGCTGGCGGAGTTCTGCATCGATTTGGAATCGGGGGAGATCACAGGTTCTACCGCCTGGCGGGGCTCAGGGGTTGATTTTGTACAGCTGCCGTATTATGCGGAGGTTTGGGAAGCCGGCTTTCGGTTCCATGACCATGTGCTGCCCCTGGGATGGGAACGGGCCATTGCAAATTTTTCCGAAGACTTTTCTGAAGCAAAGTGCCTGTCTTTAGGCGTTTTAAGCGATCTGGATCTGGATCTGCCCTTGCAGCTGGAAACGTACCTGTACGGAGAACTGATCGAAGAGCTTCCGCTTTATCGCCAGGAAGACAGCATAGAGCTGGGTGACGGCGTTTACCGCAATGAAGGAAAGCATGGCTGGATCGATGTGATTTCAAAGGAAGAGGACATTCTGGGCTCCCGTACTGTACGCCAATATGAGATCTCACTCTTTGCCCCGGGAATAGATCCGCTTTCCTGGGATCTGGATCCCGACGGCTACTGCGTGATCCTGCGAAACCTGAAAACCGGCGAAGCTCTGGCTGGCTCCAAAATCGAAGAGAACCCAGGAGATATCCATGCCAACATGGAATTGATCGGCACCCAGGCGGAGCTTTTGTGGGAACGACCCGTATTTTACGACCCGGGAAAGCCCGCTGAAGAAGATAACGGGATGGGTTCAGAATCTGAGGCTGCTCCAAGCCCCACACCGTTTCCGGAAGACCAATCCATCGATGATATCGCCGCAAGCTCCATTTCCACAGAGTAGCAAGCGCGCTTTAGAGGCTGGACGGCAGAGGGCAATTAGCAGTTAGCAGTTAGCAATGACAGAAGGAACCCCAGCGGATAACTGCTAAATTATAGTTTAGCGTCCTGATTCCGCTATCACTATTGTCATTCTGAGGAACGAAGTGACGAAGAATCTCGTCCTTGATTCCGGGAAAAGGGAGAAGGACGAGATTCTTCGCTTCGCTCGGAATGACAAGAGGGTGGTGTGCAGATAACCGCTAAATTCCAATTTATAGAATAGTTTCCCACTGTCATTCTGAGGAACGAAGTGACGAAGAATCTCGTCCTTGATTCCGGGAAAAGGGAGAAGGACGAGATTCTTCGCTTCGCTCGGAATGACAAGAGGGTGGTGTGCAGATAACCGCTAAATTCCAATTTATAGAATAGTTTCCCACTGTCATTCTGAGGAACGAAGTGACGAAGAATCTCGTCCTTGATTCCGGGAAAAGGGAGAAGGACGAGATTCTTCGCTTCGCTCAGAATGACAGGAGGGAGATGATTGGATAACCGCTAAATTCCAATTTAACAGCTTACTTATGGTCGGTCAGAAATTACCCTTCTGCACCAAGCAGTTTCCCGGTTGCCCGCGGCGGCTCGCCGCCAAGCAGCTCCGGGTCATAGATCAGAGAAGCGGGGAAGGAAAAGCCGGTCAGCTGTTCCCGCAGGGGCTCGGGCATTCCTGCCAGCAGCCAGCTTCTCAGCTCCAGGGGCGGCTTTTCCATGCCGGAGCGCACCCATTCTATAGACATTTCAATTCCGCCGCTGGTATACAGCCGCAAAAGGAAATCGGTGAAGGGCTCGGGAGCTTTTCCTGTGCGGAAGAGAATAACACGCCGGTACAGGCCTTCTGTATAATCCCTCATAATGCGGTACAGTGTGTTGTCATCCGCACAGCGGGTCAGCCGGTAATAGAACTCCCGGTGCGCTTGAAGCGCAAGGGTCATCCGGTCTATCATTTCCTCCCAGGCAACGTGTTTCAGGTCCTGAAACACAGCGGCAAAATCCTGCCCGTAGATCCATCGCAGCAGATCGTCCCGGGTATGGAAATACCGGTAAAAGACCTGCCTGGTCAAGCCGCATTCCGTGGTGATATCCCGAACGCTGATGTGCTTTAGGGTTTTTCGTTTCAGCAAAGCGAAAAGCCCTTCGGCAAGACGAATGCGAACACTTTCGGTTGGCATGGCGAAAAAACTCCTCTCGCGTTGACAGTTTTCAAAAAGTGCAACGGGACAAACGCAATCGACTATGTTACAATATTATCAAACTTAAAAGCTGCGGCCGCGGCTTGAAGAAATTTGATCAAAGGAGAGGTTCCAATGAAAACTGCTATCATCACCGGCGGCTCCCGTGGTATTGGAGAGGCCATGACCCTCAAGCTGGGGGAAATGGGCTACAATGTAGTCGTCAACTATCGTTCCGACAGCTCCAAGGCCCTCACGGAAAACGTGATCGCCAAGCTGAAAGCGGACTACGGTGTAGAAGGCCTGGCCGTTCAGGCTGACGTTTCCAAATACGAGGACTGCGAAAGGCTGGTTAAAGCCGCAGTGGAAGCCTTTGGAGAGAAAATCGACGTGCTGGTAAACAATGCCGGTATTACCAATAATGCCGCCTTCTGCGAGCTTCCCCGTGAAAAGTATATGTCCGTGCTGGAAACCAACCTGATCAGCGCTTTCCATATGTGCCATTTTGTGGTGCCCTACATGGTAAAGGCGAATGAGGGCTGTGTGGTAAATACTTCCTCCATCGGCGGCCTGATGGGCGTTGCCAATCAGGCGGATTACTGCGCCTCCAAGGCGGGCCTGATCGGTATGACCCGTGCCTTGGCAATGGAATTCGGCAAGCAGAATATCCGCTTTAACTGCATCTGCCCCGGCATGATCTGGACAGATATGCTTCGCGGCGTAAACCAGGATGAGGTAGCCGCTCTGGCCCAGTCCATTCCCATGGGGAAAATCGGCGACGTGGAGGATATCGCCAACGCCATGGAATTCCTCATCAAGGATAAGTACATGACCGGACAGTATGTTTCTCCCAACGGCGGCATTTATATGCCCTAAGTGTCTAAAAGAATAGAAAAGGAAAAAGCGGTACCCTGGCTCCATTGAACCGGGGTACTGCTTTTTTGATTTCCCGTCTATTTTACAATGCTTTTCCCCGGTAGTTCCTGAAGAAATGGCGAGATAAGGGGCGCTTTTTATTTGATAATGCTTTCCCCGGTCATTTCTTTGGGCTGGGGCAGCCCCAGCACCTTCAGCATCGTAGGGGCGATATCCGCCAGAACGCCGCCCTTGCGCAGCTCACAGGGGTGATTGATCACGCAGAAGGGAACAGGGTTCGTGGTGTGAGCGGTAAAGGGTGTGCCATCGGCGTCTACCATTTTATCAGCGTTGCCGTGGTCGGCGGTAAGCAGCACGCAGCCGCCCATTTCCTTCACAGCCTCTACCACCCGGCCCACACAGGTGTCCACAGCCTCCACTGCCTTGACGGCTGCCTCAAACACGCCGGTATGGCCTACCATGTCGCAGTTGGCGAAATTCAGGATCAGCGCGTCGTATTTGCCGGATCTTACAGCCTCCACCATTTTATCCGTCACCTCATAGGCGCTCATCTCCGGCTGGAGATCATAGGTGGCAACGGCTGGGGATTTTACCAGAATACGATCCTCTCCGGGGTACTGTTTTTCCACGCCGCCGTTAAAGAAGAAGGTAACATGGGCGTATTTCTCGGTCTCGGCAATGCGAAGCTGAGTCAACCCGTTTTTGGAAAGATACTCGCCGAAGGTGTTTTCCAGAGACTCCGGTTTGTAGGCCACCTCCACATTGGGCATGGTGGCGTCGTACTGGGTCATGCACACATAGGTGAGGGGGAAGAAGCCCTTTTTGCGCTGGAAACCGGAAAAATCCGGGTCTACTAGCGTGCGGGTGATCTCCCTGGCCCGGTCGGGACGGAAATTGTAGAAGATCACGGAATCACCCTCAGAGATGGGGGCGGCCCCGTCGCATACCACCGGCACTACAAATTCATCGGTAACTTCCTTGTCATAGGAATTCTGCACAGCGCAAACAGGGCAGGGGGCATGCTCGCCCTCGCCATATACCATGGCGGCATAAGCCTTTTCCACACGCTCCCAGCGGTTATCGCGATCCATGGCATAGTAACGGCCCATTACAGTGGCGACCTTGCCAACGCCGATTTCCTGAAGCTTTTCCTGAAGCTCCTCCACATAGGCCTTGCCGCTGCTGGGGGGGACGTCACGGCCGTCCAGAAAGCAGTGAACGTAGACCTTTGTAAGCTCCATACGCTTTGCCATTTCCAGCAGGGCGTAAAGATGGCTGTTATGGCTGTGTACACCGCCATCGGACAGCAACCCCATGAAATGCAGTGCCTTGCCGTTTTCCCTGGCTGAGGTCATGGCATGAACCAGCGCCTCGTTTTTGTCCATATCGCCGTCCTGGGCGGATTTTGTAATACGGGTCAGCTCCTGGTACACAATGCGGCCCGCACCGATATTGGTGTGGCCTACTTCACTGTTTCCCATCTGGCCGTCGGGCAAGCCAACGTCCATACCGGAAGCGCCGATCTGCGTGACCGGGTTTTCCTTCAAAATCTGATCCAAATTCGGAGTTTTGGCGGCCACAATGGCGTTGCCCTCATCAGGCGCGATGCCGAAGCCGTCCAATATCATCAAAACAAGAGGTTTTTTCATAGATGCGCGTCCTTTCTTTGACCACAGAACGAAATTCAAAAGAGCAGGAATACTTAGCCCTTGGTGGCTGCTTCCACAATAGCGGCAAAATCATTGGGCTTTAAGGAAGCGCCGCCAATGAGCCCGCCGTCTACGTCAGGCTGGGCAAGAAGCTCCGCAGCGTTACCCGCGTTCATAGAACCGCCGTACTGAATGGTAATGCCATCGGCGGAAGCCTTTCCGTACAGCTCGGCGATCACCTCGCGAATGGTGTGGCAAACCTCGTTAGCCTGTTCGGCGGTAGCGGTTCTGCCGGTGCCAATGGCCCATACAGGCTCATAGGCGATAATGACGCGTTTCAGCTCTTCCGCGGAAACACCGCCCAGAGCGATCTTTGTCTGCATGGCGCAAAGCTCAGCAGTGATGCCCTGTTCCCGCTGCTCCAGGGTCTCGCCTACGCAGAGGATCACGGTAAGGCCCGCGTCCAAAGCGGCCCGCACGCGCTTCTGAACAGTCGCATCGGTTTCGCCAAAGTATTGGCGGCGCTCGCTGTGGCCGATGATCACGATTTGAATTCCCATAGATCTGAGCATATCGGCAGAGATCTCACCGGTAAAGGCGCCGCTCTTTTCCCAATGGCAGTTTTCCGCGCCGATCTGAATGTTGGTGCCCTCAGCGGCCTCCTGGGCGGCGGTGAGATCCACAAAGGGAGTGCAGGCGATCACCTCGCACCCGGCGTCCTTTACCAGGGGGGCAATGGCGGAAATCAACTCTCTTGCCTCGGCGGGGGTCTTGTTCATTTTCCAGTTTCCGGCAATAACAGCCTTTCTCAATGCTTTGTTCATGTTGTATCGATCCTTTCCAAAGTCTAATTACTAAATACTAAATAACTAAAAAGGGCGGTTTTACCGCCCTTTTTCTTACTTCTCGTTCAGGCAGGCAATGCCGGGCAGCTCCAGGCCCTCCAGGAACTCCAGAGAAGCTCCGCCGCCGGTGGAGATATGGGTCATCTTGTCGGCAAAGCCCAGCTTTTCCACAGCGGCCGCGGAATCACCGCCGCCGATGATAGAGATCGCGCCGCTTTCCGCTACCGCCTTTGCCACACCGACGGTGCCGGCAGCAAAGTTTTCCCATTCGGAAACGCCCATGGGGCCATTCCACACCACAGTGCCCGCGCCCTTAATGGCCTCGGTGAACAGCTCAATGGTCTTGGGGCCGATATCCAGGCCCATCCAGCCTTCGGGAATATTGTCGGAAGGAACCTCCTGGCTTTCGGTATTGGGATCGTATTCCTTGCCCACCTTGTTATCCACAGGCAGCAGGAATTTTACGCCGTTCTTTTCCGCATTTGCCATAGTCTCCTTGGCAAGCTCCAGCTTGTCTTCCTCGCAAATGGAGGTGCCGATGGGGTGGCCCATGGACTTTAAGAAGGTGTAGGCCATGCCGCCGCCGATGATCAGGGTATCCACCTTGCTGATCAGGTTGTCGATCACGCCGATCTTATCGGAAACCTTCGCGCCGCCCAGAATGGCCACAAAGGGGCGCTTCGGCTCAGTGAGCGCGCCGCCCATCACAGTGATCTCCTTCTGGATCAGGTAGCCGCACACGGCGGGCAGATAGTGGGAAACGCCTTCGGTGGAGGCGTGAGCGCGGTGGGCGGTGCCGAACGCGTCGTTGACATAGATCTCAGCCATAGAGGCGAGCTCCTTGGCGAAATCGGGATCGTTTTTTGTCTCTTCGGCGTGGAAGCGGATATTTTCCAGAATCATTACCTCGCCGTCCTTCAGGGCGGCGGCCTTTGCCTTGGCGTCGGGGCCGATGCAGTCAGCGGCCATGACCACGTTTTTGCCCAGCAGTTTTCCCAGCTCTACGGCAACAGGGGCCAGAGAGAACTTCTTCACATCGTCCTTGGCGGCCTCCAGAGCCTTGGCGGTGGCTTCCGCCTGCTCGCTTTCAGGCAGCGCCTCAATCTTTTTCTTTTCCTTCTTATCCAGCTTCACCGTATCGTTGAGGATATTGTGGGGGCGGCCCATGTGAGAGCAAAGGATCACCTTCGCGCCGTGATCGGCAAGGTACTTCACAGTAGGCAGCGCGCCTACGATACGCTTGGTATCGGTGATCGCGCCGTCCTTCATGGGAACATTGAAGTCGCAGCGAACCAGCACGCGCTTGCCGCTGACGTCGATATCCTCGACGGTTTTCTTGTTCAGGTAGTTCATGTTGTCTGCACTCCTTTTATAAAAAATTGAGTTTGCGAAACAGTGGATTGACCTACTGATAATTGTATAACAATTTGCGGCGCTTTTCAAGCCAAACTTTGGGAAAAGCGCCGCGTTTTTTGAATTATTTTCCTTTTACCACCGGTTCCGTTTTCCGAAACGGCTGTTGAGGGCGAGAAAAAGGGTCACCGGGAGACCAGGGAGGAAAGCAGCTCCTCCATTACCTGTTCCCGGTTCCGGGAAGTCTCATAGCAGGGCAGGCCGTACTTTTCACATTGCTCCCGGATCAAAATGCTTTGCTCCACCAGATAGTGGCAGCCCTCCATTCGCTCTTCGTCGGAGAGATAGTAGGAATAATCCTGGGGCGTGTCAAACTCCTTCTGGATCTGAAACCGCTCCTCCGGTGTTACGTCGCCGGTGACGAGATACAGGATCCCGCAGCGCTTGGAGTCAATGCAGTTTACATAATCCTCCGGCAGCAGCTGATACATATCGAAAACCACGCCGTACTCCTGCTCGTCATATTCGCCGCTGTCGATCATGGCCTGGAGGAAGGGGGCCATTTTTTTGCTGATAACCTGTAAGGTTTCCAGAGAGGAAAGGCCCTGGTAGGTGTTGACCCCGGTGTCGGGGAAACAGGCCTCAAACCCGGCAATGATGGAATCCACGTTGATGTGCTGATAGCCGAAGCGCCTGGAGACCTGTGCGGAGAGCTTGCTTTTTCCCGCCCTGGGCACCCCGGAAATGATTATGTATTTTTTCATATGGATAACCTCGCTTGGTGAGCTTGGCGGCAAACCGCTTTTTTCTTAGAACTTGTACCGATAGGATACATGTGCAGATTTTCGAGCGGATTTTACCGGGAACAAGGCGTGAAAACGCAGGAAATCTTGCGGTTTTCAAGTTTTCACAACGCAGCTCCCGATAAAATCTGCCGGAAAGCTGTGCATTTTATTCTATTGGTACAAGTTCTTATATTCTCTTACGAAGCCAAAAGGATATTTTTTGATATCCCAAATGTTCATAGAACTCGTGTGCGCCTGTCCGCTGAAAATCGGATGTAATTCCAATCAGGGAAATATTTCGCTCTCTTGCCAATTCCTCAACACGTTCCATCAGCGTTTTTCCTATGCCGCAGTGTTGAAACTCAGGCAAAACAGCAAGTCCATTCACTTGAATGTAGCCGTTGGGTAAGTTGAACGCTAAAACTTCAACGGTCGTGACCAGACCCACGACATTGCCGTTTGTTTCGGCAACAAAAGTCCGGTAGCAGCTGTCATGTTTCATCATCTCACGGATTTGGGCAAAAGATTCATCGGTTACCCTTGGGTCGCCAAGCGCAGTACGCCAGACCTTTGCTGCGGGCAGATAATCTCTGCTTTCAATATCCCTGACAGCTATGCCATGATTCGCGTCCATTAGGAAACCCTCCTGCAGGCCTATTTTGAGTATTCCGATCCCTGCTAACATCTAACAACTAATTACTTATTCCGGCGCCTTCATGCTTTCCACCATGCTGATCTTTTTGAGTTTCCTGTGCATGACCAGGTTTACCAGCACGCTGAACAGGATGGTGAGCAGGGCGGACCATACATAGCTTAGAGGATATACCGTTCTGCCGAACATCACCATGTCGATCTCCGCCGTGCGAATGACGAACTGATGCAGGAAAATGCCCAGAACCAGGCCAACCGCTGTACCGATCACGGTGAGCACAACATTTTCCCGATAGATATAGGCGGAAACCTCCCGATCGTAAAAGCCCAGCACCTTGATGGTGGCAATTTCCTTTACCCGCTCGCTGATATTGATATTGGTCAGGTTATAGAGCACCACAAAGGCCAGAGCCCCGGCGGAAATAATGATCACGGCAATAATGGAATTGATGCCCTGAATGCTGTTCTGAAAGCTTCCGGAAAGCTCTGTGGTAAACCGCGCCGCGGCCACGTCCCGGCAGTTTAACAGCTTTGTGGAAAGGGCCTCCTCCTCTTCGTGGGTGGTGTCCTCCGGCAGCTTGCACAGGATCATATTGTTTTCCACAGGCTCTCCAAAGGCTTTTTCATAAGCGGCAGGGGAGAGGTAGAGATAATGCAGGGCGTAATTTTCACAAATATCCGTGATGGTGAGAGAGGCCTCTTTGTCGTCCTGATTTCTCAAAGTAATGGGATCGCCGACCTTCAGGTGCTGGCGTTCCGCCAGCTTCTCCGTGATGATCACGGAATTTTCCTCAAAGGTCACCGGCAGGCTGTCAGTGCGATGACGGAACGCAAAGTAATCGGAAAGGGCGGGAACATCGGAAGGAACGAAAATGGTCACATCGTCTGCCGGGTCGTTCTTTTTCGGTACAACAGTCCCGTTATTCTGCATGACCGGAAGGGAACCCAGGATCTCCTGCTCATTGCTCAAAAGCTGTTTCAGCTCACGCCCCTCCAGTGCGCTTTCGTCCTTCAGGCCGATCATCAGCTGATACTGGTTCAGCTCATCGTACTGTAAGGATACAATATGGGAAACAGAATCGTTTACACCGAAGCCCGTCATCAGCAGGGCGGTGCAGCCCGCGATCCCGATCACCGTCATAAAGAAACGTTTTTTATAGCGGATCAGGTTGCGGGCGGCCACCTTTTGGGTAAATTTCAGCCGTTTCCAAAGAGGCGTAATGTATTCCAGAAAGACCCGTTTGCCTGCTTTCGGCGCTTTTGGCAGCATCAGCTGGGCGGGAACGGTTTTCAGCTCTGCCCGGCAGGCGCTGAGCGTGGCGGCCAGCGTGCAGGCCACGGCGGTCAGAGAAGAAAACAGGGCATAGGGGAGGTTAAAGGGAGTGAGAGCCTTGGGAATATCGTACATGATATTATAGGCGTTTATGATGATATAGGGGAACAGCCGGAAGCCTACGGCCAGGCCGAAAACGCTGCCCGCGACGCTGGCGCAGGCGGCATAGAGCAGATATTTTACCGCGATCTTTCCTGAGGAATAGCCAAGGGCTTTCATGGCGCCGATCTGCTGCCGCTCCTCCTCCACCATGCGGGTCATGGTGGTCAGGGCCACCAGGGCGGCCACCAGGAAAAAGAAAGCGGGGAACACGGCGGCGATAGCGCCTATTTTATCCGCGTTGGAATCATAGCTGGAATAGCCCGCATTGTCGTCTCTGGTGAAAAGATACCACTTTCCTTCCTCCAGCTCGCGAACCTTGCTTTCCGCGTCCTTGATCTGTTCCTCCGCGTCCGCCAGCTTTTCTTCGGCCTCCGCTTTTCCGTCTTCATATTCCTGCCGCCCGTCCTTGAGCTTCTGGCGGGCGTCCTCCAGCTGAGAAAGACCATCCTCATACTCTTCACGGCCATTGGCCAGCTCCCGCTCCGCGGCGGCAAACTCTCCCTGGGCCGTGATCTGCGCCTGGCGCAGTGCCGCCGTATTGCGGTCAAGCTCTGCCTTTTGTGTATTTAATTGATTTTGCTGCTCCTCCAGGGGCTTGCTTTGCACGGCCAACTCCCGATAAGCGGCGTCCAGCTTCTCCTGGGAGGCGATCAGCTCCTCCAGCTTTTCCTCATATTCTGCTTTTCCAGCTTCCAGAGCCTCCCGGGCCCCGGCGGTATCGGTACCCTGGGTGGCCAGCTCCTCCAGTCCGGCCTTTAACGGAGCGAACTGCTGAGCCGCGTCGGGATACAAAATTTCCATTTGGGCCAAAGCGGCCAGCGTTGCTCTGTCCGAGGTGTCCTCGGAAGGCAGGCCGAGCACACCTGCTGCCTGCCAGAAGGCTGCCTTTCCGGTCTCCAGCCCGAAAAGTTCCGCCTCTCTTTGATCCAGCTGCTCCTTGGCGGCGTCCAGCTGCTTTTTCCCTTCCGCCAGCTGCTTTGCGCTTTCGTCCAGAGGAGCTCGGGCAGCGTCTATTTGTGCTTTTCCCTTGTCCAGCTGGGCCTGATATTCCCGAAGCTTTGCATAGCCCTCGTCAAGCTGGGCCTGGGCGGAAGCGGTCTGTGTGCGGTAAGCGGCCCGCTGGTCGTTTAATTCCTGCTGGCCCCGGTCCAGCTCCGCCTTGGCGTCCGTCAGTTTTTGAGCGTTTTCCTCCAGCTCCCGCTCGCCGTCTGCCAGTTCCTTTTCAGCGTCCGCCAACTCCTGTTCCACTTCCGCCTTTTTCTCTTCATATTCGTGGCGGGCATCGGAAAGCTTTTCTTCCGCCTCGTCCACAATTTCCCGATAGCGAAGCTCGGCGCGCTCCTCGCCCAGGGTTTCCAACGCCTCTTTTACCGTATCGGTTTTTTCTTCATACTCGCTGTCAAAGGAACCGAGCTCTTTAGCGCCGGACAAAGTGAGATAAAAGCCGGTATAGACCTCCCGGCTCACCGTTTCGGGTAAAGTGTATACGATCAGTCCCAGCGTACCGGTGCCCACGGTGGTGTGCTCCTGCTCCATGGAAAGATACAGGGGACTTTTGGCGGTGCCCACTACAGTGAGAGGAGAGGTAAGTCCCTGGTTTTCTTCGTCGCTTTCTTCCGTCTTTTCGTCTTTTTCGGGAGTCAGCGTCTGTCCGATCCAGTTTTGCTTTCCGCCCAGGGTCTTGGTTTCTATCACAACGCACTCTCCGGCCTTTTCCGGCATGCGTCCGGTTTGTAAAATCAGGTTGTTTATGCCGGGCTCACTTTCCCCGGGAAGAGTGTGTACCCGGGCTGTGTGGGAGTCCCCGTCGGGCGTGAGAAGCACCAGATCCTCATCATAAACCGGCAGCACCGATTCCACGCCCTCCGTCTGCCTGACAAGCTCCAGGTCCTGCTCCGTCAGACCCAATGTGGAAACCACCCGCAGGTCGTACATGGCAGTATCGTCATAATAGCTGTCGGCGGAAAGGCGCATATCGCCCGGCGCGGCCAAAAGCCCGGCCAGAAAGCCAACCCCCAGCGCCACAATGGCAAAAATAGCCAGAAAGCGGGAAAGCGAACTTTTCACAGTGCGCAGAATATTTTTTCTGTAAGAAGGGTTCATGCCGGAGCTTCCTTTCCGAAAATGGGGTTCAAAGGCAAGCGGTCACCATTCGATCTCTTCCACCGGGACAGGGTGGAGGTTCTTTTCGTTGGAGAGCACCTGTCCGCTGTTTATACGGATCACACGGTCCGCCATGGCGGTGAGAGCGCTGTTGTGGGTAATGACCAGCACAGTACGCCCGGTGCTTCGGCAGGTGTCCTGCAAAAGGCCCAGTACGGCCTTGCCGGTCTTGTAATCCAGCGCGCCGGTAGGCTCGTCGCAAAGCAGGATCTTCGGGTTCTTCGCCAGCGCCCTGGCAATGGAAACACGCTGCTGCTCGCCGCCGGAAAGCTGGGCGGGAAAATTCCCCAGCCGATCTCCCAGGCCGACGCCCTCCAGGGTTTTGGTGGCGTCCAGCGGGTCGCGGCAGATCTCGCTTGCCAGCTCCACATTTTCCAGGGCCGTTAAATTCTGTACCAGGTTATAAAACTGAAAGACAAAGCCCACATCGTACCGGCGGTAGGTGGTGAGCTGCCGGGGCGTATAGGCGCTGATTTTTTCTCCGTCCAGCAGGATCGTTCCCTCATCGCAGGTATCCATACCGCCCAGCATGTTGAGCACAGTGGTTTTTCCCGCGCCGGAGGGGCCCACGATCACGCAGAACTCGCCTTTGTCTACAAAGAAACTGATGTGATCCGCTGCCGCGATCCTGTTTTCTCCCATGGTGTAGTATTTGCACACGCCGTCAAATTCGATAAAATGAGGCAAGAGAAATTCCCCTTTCCAATGCGCTGAAATAGTCAAATGCGATCCTGATAAGAAGTATAGGCAGAAAATTTTAAGAAAGTATGAAAAAAAGAAAATTGGTGCTCCAAAAGCTCAAAGAAATTCAGAATAGGGCTTTTTCTGCTTTGCCGCCGCCCAGTCAAAGTCCCGCAGCTCTCCCTTACAGGATAGGGTGGGAAAATCCCATTGGCGCAGCGCTTCAAAAACGCCGATGGCCACAGAATTGGAAAGGTTCAGGCTTCTCATGCCGTCCAGCATGGGGATACGCACACAGCTTTCCGGGTGCTCAAACAAAAGCCTCTCCGGCAGCCCGGCGGATTCCTTCCCGAAAAACAGGTAGCAGTTGTCTGGATAGGAAATATCGGTATAGCGCTTTTCGGCCTTGGTGGTAAAAAAGTAAAAAGCGCCGGTATTTTTTTCAAAAAACTCGGACAAGCTATCATAAGTAAAAAGTGTGAGAAAGCTCCAGTAATCCAGCCCTGCGTGGCGCAGCTTTTTATCCTCCGGGATAAAGCCCATGGGGCCCACAAGATGAAGCCGCGCTCCGGTAACGGCGCAGGTGCGGGCAATGTTCCCCGTGTTTTGCGGGATTTCCGGCTCTACCAGAACAATGTTTAGATTTGGCAAAAGGAACACACCTTTCGGAGAATAGTTGTTAGATGTTAGTAGTTAGTTGTTTAGAAAGGGCCAAAGGACATGGGTCGGTTTTTTTGGTGATTGGCGTTTCCTTGGATTTTCGCATAAAAAAGGAGGAGAAGGGCATCATGGAAGGGAAGGCAGCTCTCAGACTGCTCAGATATATCTTAGTATTATGGAGGTTTTGTGCAATGGCAAAGCAGGTGATGAACGTGGCAAAAGGCATCGGCATGGGTGTTTTGGCAGGCGTAACGGTGGCGGCCATCGGGACTAAGGCCATGTCAGGAGGCCGGAAAAAGGCGCGGGTCATGAAGCGTAACGCCGGAAAAGCCATCCACACGGTGGGAAATCTCATTGGCGATGTGGAAAAGATGCTGAAGTAAAACGCTTTCTTTTTGTGAAAAGGGCCTCGATCAGAGGCCCTTTTCTGTAGAGAAAAATAACGGAACAAAAGCGTCAGGATTCCTCCGGAAAAGGAAGCTCCTCTGTGGTTTCTTTTCGCTTCTGGTACAAAATGCCGTTGTAATATTTTCCGTCCTGCCATTCCCCGTCAAATACGATCCCGCCGCTGCTGTCAAATTCCGTGCCATGTCCGTTTCGCATGCCGTTTTTCCAGGCGCCGTAGTAAACAAGATTTCCCTCTTTGTCGAAGGAAGAGCCCAGCCCGGTAAATTCGCCGTTTTCCCATTTCCCCACAAAAATAGTGCCGTCCGGCTGGGGGAAGGAAACGCCGGCACCCTGTTTTTTCCCATCTGTCATATAGCCGCCGTAGCGAAGGTTTCCGTCCTTGTCAAACAGAGAGACCAAATTGCCCGGCTTCCCGTTTTCCCATTTTGCGATGTGCAGGGCATGGTCTCCCTCCCGGAAGGAAACGCCCAGGCCATCCCGCTTGTCCTCCTTCCAGAATCCGGCATAGCAAAGGCTGCCGTCCTTGTAATAGTGAGAGCCGAAGCCCTCCCGCTTTCCGTTTTGGTATTCGCCGTGATAGACCGCTGCTCCGGTTTTTTGCCCGGCCTGTTCCGCCACTGTGAGCTTTCCGTTTTGCACTGTCCCGTAATATGCGCCGCCGGAGGCGCGGCCGCTTTCCGGTTCAACCGCGTTTTCCTGAGAAGCCGGCTGCTCCTGAGGCGCTTCCGGAAGCCCTGCCGCTTTTCTGGCGGCCGCCAGGATCCGTTCTTCCCGGGAGCTCTCCGGCGCTTTTTGCTCCTCTACCTCGGGAACCGTGGTGAACTCCTCGCTGTCAGAGGAAAGAGCGGGGCCCGGCAGAGCAGGCGACTTCTGTTCCGTTTCCTGCCCCGGCTCTACCTTGGCGTATTCCTCCAGGCTCGTAAAGGTAAGGGCGGTTTCCTCCTCACCGGCTTCTCCGGCAAGAGAACCATCCTTTACCTCCCAGGCGGGCATCAGAACAATGGTGCCGTCCTTGATCTCCTCCAAAGCCCGCTTTCTGGCCTGGGCTTCCTTTTTTGCGCAGTAGCAGAATTCTCCCTCCGCCGTGGAAACGATCAGGCCCGGCTCGCCAAACCTGGCGTTTAAAATGCTCTGCTCCGCCGTACCGGAAAGGTAGGGCAGAGGGTGCAGCTCTGTAGAACGATACCGCCGATGCTCTGTTTCCCGGTCAAAGCGCTCCACCACGTCAAAGGAATCGCTGGGCTTAAAAATTACCTGGGCCGCGGCAGTGTCCCAGGGATCGTAATATTCCGATTTGATCCACAAATGGTTTTTATCAAAATAGATCCGGCTTTGAATGATCCCCCGAAAGTCCCGGCGAACCACCGCGTAGCCGTTTCGCTGGTCAAAGGCTTCTTCCAAAATGATTTTTCCGGCGGTTTTTTTCCAATAGAGGCCATGGCGGCGAAGCTTTCCGGAAAGCTTTCCGTCAAAGCCCTTGATCACTTCGTTCTTTCCCGCCCTTACAGCCTTTTTGCCACGGGTGAAGAACTTTTTTCGGGCCGCGGCAAGCTCCCCGTGCAGGCTTTCCAAATCGTCCCGTTCCGGAAAGCAGACGGCGTATACGTCCCGCGTCAGCAGGCTGGAGCGCATGGCGCTTGTGGCTGTTGTAATATCCATGAAGGCCTCCGAGAGTTTAGTCGTTAGTTGTTAGAGAAGGGCAGGGTCGAGCTTTCTGCTTTATTATAGCAATATTTTTTGTGCTTGCAAAGGTAAAAGGGCAAAATATCCTTGAAAAATTTATCTTTTTCGGGAAAAAACATTTTTTTCATGACTTTTTCGGAGAAAGCGGTTATACTGGAACAAGAAAAAGCTTGATAAAAAAGCGGGGAAAAGTATGAAAATGTCCTGGAAGGAAGTATTGGATTCTGTTTTGCGCTGGCTTGGCGGCTTTGCCGGAAACCTGCTGCTGGCAGCGGTGATTTTTTTTGCTGGCTGGTTTCTGGCGAAGCTTGTCTCCCGGCTGGTAAAAAAGGCAATGGGAAAAGGGAAGCTGGAGCCCTTGGTAATAAGCTTCACAGGTTCCCTTGTCAAAGCCCTTGTGCTGGTGGTGGCTTTTATCAGCGCCATAGCGCAGCTGGGGGTGAATATCACTTCCCTGATCGCGGCGCTGGGCGCGGCGGGCCTCACCGCCAGCTTTGCACTGCAGGGCAGCCTTTCCAACCTGGTCAGCGGTATGCAGATCATTTTCACAAAGCCCTTCAAAATGGGAGATTACCTGGCCTTCGGAAATTATGAGGGGACCGTCAAGCGCATTGAGATCCTGTATACCGTTCTTTCTACCTTCGACAACAAAGAGGTGATCGTGCCGAATTCGCAGATCACCGGCGGCGTGGTGGTAAATTATACCAGCAACGGCACCCGCAGGCTGGACTTGAGCTATGCGGTCTCCTACCGGGCGGATCTGCGGCAGGCCAAGGAGGTACTGGCAGAAACCGCTCTTCAGGACCCGCGGGTCTTAAAAGAGCCTGTCCCCATTATTGCGGTAGGGGAGCTGAAGGACAGCTCCGTTACCCTGGTGGCAAAGCTCTGGTGCCGGCAGGAGGAGTACTGGAATCTTTACTATGCCATGCAGGAAGCGGTAAAGGAGGCATTTGACCGGGAAGGGATCGTCATTCCGTATCCTCAGCTTCAGGTACATCTGCCTCCTGAGAGATGAGGCTGGTTCCAGGATAGTAATAGGAAAGAATGTCCCGGTAGCTTTCGCCCCGCTTTGCCAGAAAGATGGCTCCGGCCTGGCTCATGCCCACGCCATGCCCCCAGCCCCGTACCGTAAAGCGGAAGCCCTCCTCCGTTTGTTCTACCTGAAAACAGGCGCTTCGCAGTGAGAAAGCGCCCCGCAGCTCTGTGCCGGTTACTGGCTTTCCCCCTAAAACGGCGGAGCTTACATAGCCGGAAGGCGTGTAGGTGACCTCCGTCAGCCAGCTGTTTTCCGGCCCGGAAAACACGGGGGGTTCTTCCGTAAAATAGGCGGAAGCGGCGTCCCTGAATTCCTGAAAAGTCAGGGAAACCGTACTGCGGTAGCCGCTGCTGAGCTGATCTCCCGGGCTGGCCACCGCCTGAAGATAGGGCAGGCTGCCGCCCCACACGTTTTCAGAGGTTTCGGTGCTGCCGGAGGAGATGGCAAAATAGGCTGCCAAAATAGGCTGCTCCTCCCATTGCAGAAGCTCTCCGGCCACTTCGGCCGCGGCTTCCTTCAAAACGCCCAGATTGCTTTCATAGTCCTCTCCCCAGCGGGTTTGCATGGCCTCCTCCG
Source organism: Neglectibacter caecimuris (assembly GCF_034335015.1). Lineage (NCBI taxonomy): Bacteria > Bacillati > Bacillota > Clostridia > Eubacteriales > Oscillospiraceae > Neglectibacter > Neglectibacter caecimuris. The sequence continues at coordinate 80,968 of NZ_JAWXXK010000004.1, forward strand.
AAGCCCATACCTGCCAGCGGCTGCTGTCGCATTCTATCAGCTCTCCGGCCGCCCGTTTCCGGGAAAACAGGGTATAGCAGGCCACCGCCTGGGCCTTCAACGCCTCCTTGGGGGCGGAAAGATCCATTTCACAGGCAATGGCGGCGGGGATCAGCCTGGAGGCCGGAACAGAAAGGGTCTTCCCGGTGGCATGGTCGTACAGGGAAAAAACGTCCTTCTCCGAAAGCTCTTCAGGAGTTTTGCCTTGTCCGGGAACGCCCTGGTCCAGAAATCCGGGAAGCTTCGGTTCGGAAACGGAAGAGCTTACCTCCGGGGCGGGGGAGGCTGCCGCTTGATCGGGGGAAGAAGCTTTTACGCTTTTTATTTTACCCAGCGCGTACACTCCCGCGGGCAGCAGGGTGATGGCGGCGTAGATGATAAAAAAGACAAAAATCACCTGCTTCAGTCCGCTTTTCTTTTTTTGTGTCCGCATAACGATCCAATCTCCTTTTACATATTTTTTCAGCTAATCTTTCAAAAACTTGGATTTTTCAGGCGGATTTAGTATAAAAACGCCGAAAAATGAATTTCTTTGCCTTTTATAATTCTTATCAGTTGACTTCCGGCGCTTGCCGCTGTACAATCAGACAATAGCTTTACGGGAAAGGAGCGGTGCGTGTGCAAAGGCTGAACAGCGAAAGCGAAACCAGCACCACGATCCAGGAGCTCTGCGAGGAGTACCGGCAGAACAACAGGATCACCAAAGAGGAATATGAATCGAACCGGGTCAAGCGCGGCCTGCGAAACCCCGACGGCACAGGCGTCATGGCGGGGCTGACCCATGTGTGCAATGTGCACGGCTATCTGATCGACGATGGCGATAAGGTACCGGATAAGGGCCGCCTTACCTACCGGGGCATCGATATTGAAAAGCTTGTGGAGGGCAGTGAGCAGGAGGGCCGCTTCGGCTTTGAGGAGGTGGCCTGGCTGCTGATCTTCGGCAAGCTGCCCGATCGCCGCCAGTTTGACCGCATGTGCGGGCTTTTGTACGATAACAGGGAGCTACCGGAATATTTTCTGGAGGACACTATTTTGAAAACGCCCTCTCAGAATCTGATGAACAAGCTTTCCAGATCGGTGCTTACCTTATATTCATATGACGACGATCCGGAAGACTTGTCTCTGGAAAACAATATGCGGCAAAGTATTTCTCTCATTGCCCGGCTGCCCTCCATCATGTCTTATGCCTATCAGGCAAAGCGACGTTATTATGATCATGAGACCATGTTTTTTCACCCCTATGAGCCGGGGCAGTGTACGGCAGAGGCAATCCTGAACGCTCTGCGCCCGGACAAGGAGTTCACTCAGGAAGAGGCAAGGCTCCTAGACCTGTGCATGGTGCTTCACGCGGAGCACGGCGGCGGCAACAATTCCACCTTTACCACCAGGGTGCTGACCTCCGCTGGTACGGATATCTATTCTGCCATCGGCGCGGCTATCGGCTCTCTGAAGGGCTATAAGCACGGCGGCGCCAACCACAAGGTGCGTATGATGATGGACGATATCATGGAGAACGTGAAGGATTGGCAGGACGAAGGAGAAGTCACCGATTATCTGGAAAAGATCCTTCGGGGAGAGGCGGCGGACGGCAGCGGCCTGATCTATGGTGTGGGCCACGCCATCTATACGCTTTCCGATCCCCGCGCCGTGATCTTGAAGAGAAAGGCGGGGGAGCTGGCGGCGAAAAAGGGCTTTGAAAAAAAGCTGGCGCTTTACGAGCTGGTGGAAAAGCTTTCTCCGGCCGCCTATCAGCGGGTTACCGGAAATCAAAAGGTCATCAGCGCCAATGTGGATTTCTATTCCGGCCTGGTCTATGAAATGCTGGGGATCCCGGAGGACCTTTTCACGCCCATGTTTGCCGTGTCCCGCATTGCCGGCTGGTGTGCCCACCGGATCGAGGAGCTGACCACCGGCGGGCGGATTATGCGCCCGGCTTACCGGGCCCTGCCGGTAGCCCAGGGATATGTCCCCCTGGATCAGAGATGATCAGCCCGTTTCAGTCAAAGGGAAGGGAAATTTTTTGTTTTTTCTTGGAAATCCCTTGTAACTGTGCTATACTGAATGCTGGATCTCAAATGTTGGAAACTCAGAGAAAGGCAAGATCATGGAAAAGAACCGGAAAGAACTGTCTTTTATGAATGTGGGCAACGCGCTGAAGGTGACCTGTGTGGGCTTTGGCGGCGGTGTGCTCCTGCGCGTGATTCAAATGCTCTACTATTTCGATTATGAAACGGGCTTTTATACCGATGGCGGGGTCATGGCTTGGTGCAGCTTGATCTTTGTACTGTTCACCTCTCTGCTGGCGGCGGCCATGTGCTTTCAGTCCCGGCGGTATTTCGGGCCTTACGTGCCCCGGAAAAATAATATGCTGGGGATCACGGCTGTGCTTTCCGGCGCGGCGCTCATTGTTTCCGCACTGCTGCAAACAGTGGATTATATCGGATATCTGCAAACCGGCGCTTCCGCTTACGATTCCGCCGAGCGTGGCGTGATCCATGTGGCCTTTTTGGTAACCTGCTTCCTGTTTGGCATAGTGCAGCTTTTTGTTTCGGTAGGCTTCTTTCAGGGAAAAAATGCTTTGGAAAAAGCTCCTTTGCTCTATTTGGTAGCGGTGCTTTGGGGCATTGCCTATCTGATTTTGGTATACATGTTCTATGCGAAGTCCTCTTCCTTTGTGGAGAATTTCTTCGCTGTGGCAGGCGGCGCCAGCGTGCTGCTTTCACTTTTCTACCTGTGTAAGCTTTTTGCCGGGGTGGAAGAGGAATCTGCCGCGAAGCGGGTATTTGTAGCCGGCATCTTCGCGGTAGTGCTTACCGTGACCTATGCTTTTTCAAACTTGGCTTTGCTGCTGCTGGGCAAAAGCTATTCCGGGGAGATCCCTGCGATGATCCAGCTTTCCAGCCTGGGTGTTTCCCTGTTTTTGCTGGTGTTCCTAATGACATTTCGAAAATACAGTATTCGCAAAACCACCGCGCCCAAGGAGGGGGGAGAAGAGCCCCCTGCCCGCCGTTCGGCCTCCCGGCGCTTCCGGCCGAACTGATAAAAAATCTCAATTAAGCAGTGCTGTGAAAGGCCCCGGCAGAAAAAAGTGATATTTTTCTGTCAGGGCCTTGTAAATTCCAGAAAAATACAGTAAAATAAGAATATCAAAATGCTCTTATCACATTTTTAGGAGGTTTTCCCAATGTCCGTAAAAGTTGCAATCAATGGTTTTGGCCGTATCGGCCGCCTGGCCTTCCGTCAGATGTTCGGTGCAGAGGGCTATGAGATCGTGGCTATCAACGATCTGACCAAGCCCTCCATGCTTGCTCATCTGCTGAAGTATGATACCGCCCAGGGCGGTTACTGCGGCAGGATCGGCGAGGGGCTTCATTCCGTTTCCGCCGACGACGAGGCCGGCACCATTACCGTGGACGGCAAAACCCTCAAGATCTATGCGGAAAAGGACGCAAAGGATCTGCCCTGGGGCCAGATCGGCGTAGACGTTGTGCTGGAGTGCACGGGCTTCTACTGTTCCAAGGAAAAGAGCCAGGCTCATATCGACGCCGGCGCGAAGAAGGTCGTCATTTCCGCTCCCGCGGGCAACGATCTTCCCACCATCGTGTTCAGTGTAAATGAAAACACCCTGACGAAGGATGACACCATCATTTCCGCCGCTTCCTGCACCACCAACTGCCTGGCTCCCATGGCCAAGGCCCTGAACGACTATGCCCCCATTCAGAGCGGCATCATGAGCACCATTCACGCCTACACCGGCGACCAGATGATCCTGGACGGCCCCCATCGCAAGGGTGATCTCCGTCGTGCCCGCGCCGGCGCCGCCAACATCGTTCCCAACTCCACCGGCGCCGCCAAGGCCATCGGTCTGGTGATCCCCGAGCTGAACGGCAAGCTGATCGGCTCCGCCCAGCGTGTACCGGTACCCACCGGCTCCACCACCATTCTGACCGCTGTGGTCAAGGGCAGCAACGTTACCAAGGAAGGCATCAACGCCGCCATGAAGGCTGCTTCCTCCGCTTCCTATGGCTACAACGAGGATCCCATTGTTTCCTCCGACGTTATCGGCATGACCTATGGCTCTCTGTTTGACGCAACCCAGACCATGGTCGCCAAGATCGCCGACGACCTGTATGAGGTTCAGGTGGTTTCCTGGTACGACAACGAGAACAGCTACACCAGCCAGATGGTCCGCACCATCAAGTACTTCGCTGAGATCTAAGCTGTTTTTCACAAAAAGGTATACCGAAGGGCCCCGCAGAAATCTGCGGGGCCTTTTCTGCGCGTCACCTTACAGCATGGCTGTCCGGAACACAGAATTGTGCGGGATTTGCCTTACCTTTACCGAGGCAAGGCGGTAAAGCAGAAAGTAGACTTTTGTTGCTCTTGTTTTCGTTTTGTGGTAAAATAACAATAGTTATGCTACGGAAAATGCGGCTTGGGGAAATTGTATGGGAAAGATGAGGGCTTATGTACTGCAAATTTTGTGGGAAACAGATCGATGACAATGCGCAGTTCTGCCAACATTGCGGGAAGAAATTGAAGCAAAGCGGCTCCTCCAAGCCGTTGAGGCGGCTGCCTGGCTCAAAGAAAAAGCTTCTTCTGCTTTGCTGCTGTGTGGCCGCGGTCCTTCTGGTGGTGGCGGTCATCGCCACCGGAGGAGGCAATAGGGAAGAGACTGTTTCCCAGGCCCGACAGCTATCAGGCTTCCTCCGATCGGGAAGGGAAACCGGAAAGCTCTGAGCCGCCCCTTGCTTCGGAGCTGGCTCTGCCGGATCCCGAAGCCTATAGCGGCGGCGCGACACGGTATTTGAAGGGCCACGATTACAATGGGTATTCGCTAAACAGCTATTCCCTTTCCGCCTCTGACTTTGAACTGCTTTCTGAGTATGTGCAGCTTTTGGTGTTGCGCGGCTTCTCTCTGCGGGACTCTGAGCAGGGAGAGTCCGAAATGAAGGCTTGCTGGGTATTCGATTTCACCGGCACAGGCAGTGTCAGCTCGTTTGACGTGCGAAAGCAGAAAGCGGTTTCCGTCTACCTGTGGGCCTATTATACGCCGGACACGGAATTTCATGTCACTTACGGCGAAGGCCTGGAATACGTGGATAACGGCGACCGTACAACGCAAACCATACAGCGGCGGAGTGAAGACGAGAACGGTTCAGGCGGCGGAAGCGGAAATGACGATGATGATTCTGCCTGGAAGGGAAATAAAACTGAGATCAAGTGCACGAAATGTCACGGAGAAAAAACTGTTTCCTGCGGAAATTGCGATGGAAAGGGCTACAAGGAAAAGGTTGTGGAATCTCCCAATTTCGGCGGAGGCGTCAAGCGGGAAACCGTAAAGGAAAAATGCTACAAGTGCAGCAACGGCCAAATCAAATGTCCCCGCTGCCACGGAACCGGAAAACAGTGAGCTTGAAAAGAGGCGGTAAAATGAAATTTGAACACCCTGTCCGCGTGGTGCGGGCTTCCATTCCTACAAAAAGAATTTTGGTGGTCAGCGATATTCACGGCGGATTGAAGCTTTTTCAGGAGCTGCTGGAAAAACTCCAGTACCAGCCTGGTGAGGATTCGCTTGTGCTCCTGGGTGATCTTGTGCAAAAGGGCACCCAGAATCTTGATACCGTCCGTTTTGCCATGGAGCTTTCCAGGGAGAAAAACGTGTTTATCCTCATGGGGAATAACGAGCTTTTTACCCTGGAGGGCTACGATGAGGAGCTTTTGCAGCACGCTTCTCATTTCCGGGAACGCACTGTGCTGGGAGAAATGGCGATGGAGCTGGGGCTGCCTTTTCCGAAAACCGCAGCGGAAACTCACGCGCTTCGAGAGCGGGCGGAGCAGGCCTTTTTCCGGGAACTGAATTTTCTGCGAGGCCTGCCCCATGTTTTGGAAACGGATAAATTCCTTTTTGCCCATGCCGGGCTTTCTGACGAAGAGCTGGAAAGCCAGGAGCTGGAATACGTGCTGGCAGTGCCCCGCTTCTATGAGGTCGTAACCCATTCCTTCCAAAAGCTGCTGCTGGTAGGGCACTGGCCCGTGGCCAATTTCCGAACAGACTGCCTGAGCAACGAGCCCCTTTATCAGGAAGCCTGCAACGTTCTTTCCATAGACGGCGGAAACACGCTGAAGAGCTTCGGTCAGCTGAACGGCGTGATTCTGGATAACGAAACGGGGAAGTGGCAAAGCCTCAGCGCTGATCCCTATCCCCCAATACCGGCCCCCTGCTCCCAGAAGGCAAAGCCGGGCGTAGCGGTCACCTGGCCGGAAAATTTTGTGGAGCTTCTGAAGCGGGGAGAGTCTGTTTCCCGCTGTCGCGCCAAAAAGAACGGCGCAATTCTGGACGTTCCCAACGAGTTTTTCTATGAAGATGAAAAGGGTCTGCGCGTCAGCGACGCCACAAACGTACAACTGGAGCTCACAAAGGGCGAGCCCGTCAGCCTGATCTCAGAAGGCAAAGGCTGGCAGCTGATCATGAAAAACGGAAAAGCAGGCCTGCTGTTTCCGGAGAATGGCAAAGCGCAAGACAATTAGAAATTGGCAATGAGGAATGAGCAATTTAAGGGCGCGGCGAGCCGCCGCAGGCACTCGTGAAACTGCTAAGTGCGAAAGAACAGTTTCTGACCCGACCATAAGTAAGCTGATAAATTGGAATTTGGCGGTTATTCTCCTGTTTCCCTTCTGTCATTCTGAACGAAGTGAAGAATCTCGTCCTTTGCCCTTTTCCCGGAATAAAGGTCGAGATTCTTCGTCACTATGTTCCTCAGAATGACAGTGGGGAACTGTTCGGTAAATTGGAATTTGGCGTGTTAGTCGTTAGTTACTAGAAAGGGAAAAGGCTTCCCCTTGTCATTCTGAACGAAGTGAAGAATCTCGTCCTTTGTCCTTTTGCTCTGGAATTAAGGTCGAGATTCTTCGTCAAGAAAGCTATAGTTTTCTGTGTTCCTCAGAATGACAGTGGGGAACTGTTCGGTAAATTGTAATTTGGCGTGTTAGTCGTTAGTTACTAGAAAGGGAAAAGGCTTCCCACCTGTCATTCTGAACGAAGTGAAGAATCTCGTCCTTTGTCCTTTTGCTCTGGAATTAAGGTCGAGATTCTTCGTCAAGAAAGCTATAGTTTTCTGTGTTCCTCAGAATGACAGAGAAGGGGACTGTTCGGTAAATTGGAATTTGTAGGGCTAACGAATAGCAAAACCCTTGCCTTTCTCGCCTATCGGCTCGGTTGCTGTGCCCCGGTGGGGCACGCCCAGCAACGACCGAAGCGACAGCTGAGAACGGTTCGCACCAGCGTCCCACCGGGACGCGCTCACCCCTGAAAGGGGAGGTGGCGGCCGTAAGGCCGTCGGAGGGGGGGAGCTCAGTGAAAATTCGCATGAATCCTGTGTTTTACCAGCTACCCGGGCAGAACCCCTCAGTCACCGCTTTGCCGTGACAGCTTTCTCCGCTTCGCTCCGGTCGGTGCTGAACGGTCTCCACCGGAGACCAGCACCCCTTTTAGGGGAGCCAAGAGTATGTGCTAAACTATAATTTAGCAGCCCTTTGCCTCTCCTTATTTATAGAGGGGAAACAGACTGCTTCGCAGTCTGCGGGGACCGCCGAACGGTGAGCGCGTCCCGGTGGGGGGAAGGTCTCCAGTGGAGAACTCAGCTGTCGCTTCAGACATTGCTGAACGTGCCCCACTGGGGCACAGCAACCGCTCTGACCCATTCTCGTTTGTCAACTCGGTCGTTGCTGGACGTGCCCCACCGGGGCACAGCAACCGAGCCGACAGGCGAGAACGGTGGAAGGGATAGTCACACGCAGAAGGTGGGATAAAACCGCCAGTTTTAATCCCCTCAGCCAGCCTTCGGCTGACAGCTTTCTCCGCTTCGCTCCGGCCAGTGCTGAACGGTCTCCACCGGAGACCAGCACCCCTTACTCGCGCAAGGGGAGCCTAAGGGTGATAAACTATAATTTGTCGATTTACTTTCGGTCGGGTCGGAAACCAAACTCCCGCACCAAGTAGGGACACGAGCGGCCGCGGTGCCTCGCCGCTAAACTATAATTTTAGAAGTAAAAAGCCATGCACTTTCCAAAAGATTTTTCACTCACCGGGAAAAAGCCGCTCCTCCAGCCAATGGGCGGGGCCGTCTGCTTCATTGCTTGCGCAGACCTCATTTGCAATGGCCTTCACCTCCGGCAGGGCGTTTTCCACCGCAACGCCGGTGCCGCTTGTCTGAAGCAGGGGGATATCGTTCCAATCGTCTCCAAAGCTGACGGTTTCCTCCGGGGAAATGGAAAGCTTTTCACAGAGGGCAAAAAGACCCGCGCCCTTATTCACTCCCCTCGGCTGGATGGTGAGGATCGTGTTTTCCGCCACTTGAGCATATAATTCCGGAGGTAAAAGTGCTTCCACCCGCTGAACCTGTTCCGGAGCAGTCAGTCCAAGGATCAGCTTTTCCGCAGGGCAGCCCGGCAAATTGGAAAAATCAGAGCGGTGGTAGGCAATGTCCTTCCAAATAGTTTCAGCGGGGAAATTCGCATACAGCTCGCCGCCCATTTCAGCGGAAATGGTGGTGCCCGGAAACTCTTCCTGAAATTGCAGGAGCAGCCTTGCGGCCAAATCCGACGCGATCCCCTGCTCCCACATGATTTTTCCTCCGAACAGCGCCACCCCGCCGTTGTGGCACAGCGCGCCGTCATAAGTAAGGCTCGGGATCAGACCCTCCAGCGTTCGGGGCGGCCTGGCTGTGGCGGGAACGAAAAGAATCCCCAAAGCCCGGCAGCGCTCTAAAACAGAGAGGGTATAGGGGGAAAGGGTTTTGTCCTCCCGCAGTAAGGTGCGGTCCAGGTCACAGGCAATGAGACGAAGCCTTTTCACTGATTCCGATCTCCTTTCTCTATCTGAAAACGGACTCTAAGAGCTTGTACCGGTGCCCGGCAAGGACAAAAGCACTGCCAGCGCACTCTTTATAGCCTTTGGGAGCGTGGTTATCCCTGTCAGGTGAGAAGCTGCAAGTTCTAAAGCTTATGGGCGGTAATGATCGTATAGCTGTGGGCGTTTACTGTGATCCTGCAACGCTCTACGGTAATATACCAGTTTTTTCCAATCCTTTCCAGCTTTGCGTCCTTTTGCAGGATCTGTTCGGCGCACCAGGAAACAATATCTTCTGTGGAAAGCTCCAGGTTTCGTCTGATACGTTCCGCGCCCAGCTCCGTTGTGTGAAGCAAGGCAATGTTTTGAAGCAGATCATTCATCACGCGCGCCTCCGGTTTCATAAAGGACCAAGCTGTTAAGATCTGTAAAAAGGCCTTTCATTCAGAAGCCTCCAAAAGCTCTTGAAAACGCTCCGGGGATAAAATCTCCTCCAGGGCGCCGACTGCTTCCCAGTACTGATTTTCATAGGCGGAAAAGGTATCTTCCTTTTGTAGCCGGAAGCCCAGGTGAAGATAAAGCATCAAGGCGCGATAGCTCCAGGGCTGAGTGTGGAGATAGACGGGGAATTCCCCTAGCTTCTCATAAAGCTCCAGCGTTTTTTGTACCAAAGCGCGCCCCAGCCCTTTTCCTTCCCAGGCGGGGGAGACCACCAGCCAGTGAAGGGAGGCAACGGGAACGCCCTGATGAAAATCCCGCCAGGCAATGCAGAAGCCCTTGGTTCCGGTATCGTTTGCCAGCACAACGGCCCTGCGGCGCAGCTCCTCGGGAGAAGCGCCGTAGGCTTTCTGAAAATACGCAAGCGCTTCCTCCGGGGAAGAAAAATCGCCGATCTCATGCTCCAGCGCAGCCCAGGCTATTTCATCACCCGGCTCAAAATGCTTGAAAAGGAAACCCTTTGGAAGAGTGATCGCAAAGGGTTTATACGCAGAGCATTTCAATATGATGTTGTAAAAGGGGATCGACCGATCCAGCATAGAGAACCAACCTTTCCCGCAGCACAGATACCAAGAATACGAAAGAATCGGAATAAAGAGCAAAATCATTCATGGCGCAGTGCGTCAATGGGGTTCAGGTTGGCCGCTTTAATGGAGGGCAGCAGGCCGAAGAGAATGCCGATCGCCATAGAGAAGAGCACCGCTAGGAAGATGAAGGGAATGCTGATGGCCACCGGGGTTTTGGTCAGGTTGGAGATCAGCTCCGCCAAGCCGATTCCAGCGCCCACGCCCAGAATTCCGCCCAGGCTTGTGAGAACGGCGGCCTCTGTCAAAAACTGCCACAGGATACGGCTCTTTTTCGCGCCGATGGCTTTCTTCAGGCCAATTTCTCTGGTGCGTTCCGTTACGGAAACCAGCATGATGTTCATCACGCCGATACCGCCTACCAGCAGAGAGATCATGGCGATCCAGATCAACTGCTGATTGGTGGCGTTGCTCAGATCTTGCAATTCCTTTGCCCGCTCCAATACGTCCTCAGCCTTGTAAACGATATTTTCATTGGTGCACTGAGTGTTCAGAAGCTCGGTCACGCTTTTTCCCACGGCAGACATGGCTTCCGTGTTGGAGGCCCGCACAGCTACCTCCTGGGGCTCGTCATAGGCAAACAGCGAAGGCCAGATGCTGTTGGGAATAAATACCTTCCCGGAAGAGGAATTCTGCATGTATGTATAATAATCTTCAATGGAATTGATCACGGGCTCAAAGGAAAGATCCGGCTCCACTACGCCTACGATCACCAAAGCGATGGAATTGTATTCAATGGCCTGGCCGATGGGCTCCTCTCCCTGAAACAGCGTTTTTGCCGTATTGCTGTCAATTACCGCCACAGCCCGGAAATCCCGAAAATCCCGGGGAACAAAGGATCTGCCGCGTTTTACGGTATAGCCGCAGGTGGGAAAATAAGAGGCATCGATCCCGTAGACCTCGCAGCCGGAAAGCTCGGTGCTGCCGAAATAAAAGGAATTGTTGTAGCTGGTGCGCCTGTTATAAGCAGCGGCGGCCTCTACGTTTGGAAGAGCTTCTATGGATTCCTGTACATCATCGGTGACCTGCGGGATCCCCTCCGGAATTCCTTCGTTTCCGATATCGTAGGCATAATCATAATCCTGCCGGTACAGCTGAATGCGCACCACATTATTTCCCGCGCCGATCAGGTTTTGCTTGATCTGCTCGTTGGTTCCCTTGATGGTGGAAATGATGGAGATAATGGAGGCGATGCCGATAATAATTCCCAGCATTGTAAGGAAAGACCTCATTTTGTGAGACCAGATCCCCTGAAAGGAAAGGCGGATATTTTCAATCATTCTACACCCTCCTCGCTTTCGGGAATAGGATACGCGTCGTCAACAGGAAACTCATCTGAGTCAGGCTCGTAGGAAGAGGCGTTGGAAACATCTTCGCCGTCCTCAGGAGATGGGGCAGAGGAAAGCTCCCCTCCCACAGGGATTGCCGTGTCGGGTGTATCGCCCATATCCAGTGAAGGGATCGAAGAGGCGCCGTCTGTGATCGGCCCGTCCTCAGAGCCCTGCAGCCGAACCTTAACGCCCTCTTCCACATCGGGCCCATAGGGGAACGCGATATAGTCGTCAATGGTCAAGCCGGATTTGATCTCCAAAGCATAGCCGTAAAGAGAGCGCCCTGTCTGCACATATTGCTTGAGCAAACGGTTGTCAATCCCGGCCTTCATCACGTAAGAGCCGGCGGCGTCCTCCCGGATATAAGCATTTTGAATATAGAGCGCGTCCGCGCTGCTTTCCTCCTGAATGTTCAAAGTGATATCCACATTTTGTCCGTTTATCAGCCCATCGCCCTGCTCCAGCACGGCGGTAAACTCATAGGTGGAGCTGTTGGGGTTGCCGGAACCGTAATAGTACAGGCCGGAATCTGCTTCCAGCGGATAATCCGCAATGCTGACGATCTCAGCGGCGTAGCTGTTCCCGGTCATATAATCCATTACAGTGACTTGGTCTCCCACCTGCACGATGCCCAGTACATTTTCCGAAAGCGCGCCGGAAACATAATACGTGCTGTCGCCGGAAACCACCAGAAAGGGCTTCCCCTCGGCAGTGGCGGTTTCCAGGTCAAGAAGAGAGCGAACAACACCGTCTACCGTGCTGAGAACGGTGGAATTTTTCAACTGAAGATTTGCCCGCTTCAGATCCAGCTGCGCCTGCTTTTTCACATGCTGCAGGTTTTGGATCTCCTGTTTCTTCTCGGTAATCAGCTGGCTCAGTTCAGCGGAGGTATAGCCCATATCGTTGTAGTTATCCGCATTGGGCTTAGGAGTAGCGCCGAATATGGTCCCGATAGAATCGATCGTGTTATAGCCGGGAATGGTGTTCGCAAGCTGGAAGTTTGCGGAAAGCTGTGTGCCGTCCAGCTTAAAGGCGGAAATCAACTGCCCGTAATTGGAATTCCCATCGCGCACCTCAAAAACAGCGGCAAAGGGAGAAACAAGCTGGCTGGAGGGTTTTTGCGTCGGGGCGGGAGTAGGTTCTTCTCCGTCCTCCGGAGGATCGGTTTCCCCGGTATCTCCGTCTCCGTCAAGATCCCCATCGGGAGTGGAGGAGGGTTCGGGCTGAATCCCCGGGTCTCCCAGCAGCCACCGTAAAAATTCGGGCGTCATCACACAATCCTTGGTACAGAGAAAGATATAAGGATCTTCCGAAGTGCCGCTGCCCTCATAGGGAACGGAATTCAGGTCAAGCTGGCTGTAAAGCGTTACGTCAGCCGGAGGTACCGGTGTGGGGGTAGGGGAGCTGGAGGGTTTGGCGGAAGGCCGTGTGGTCGGCCGGGAAGAAGGACGCGTAGTGGGGCGCGGTGTAGAAGAAGGCTTCGTGTTTTGCAGCTTCTTCAGCTGCTTTTGCGCGTTTGTCACGTTTAAATCAGCCTGCTTGACGGCGACCTCCTTCAGCTCCACGTCCAGCTCCAGTTGGGTCTTATCGTATTGCAGAAGCGGGTCTCCGATATGAACCTCCTGTCCCTCCTGTACAAAGATCTCGCTGATAATTTTATCGGAAGCGGGATACAGCTCCTGAATGTAATCACTAATGATCTGGCCGGAGGAAGAGCTTTGGTCCCCCCAATAGGAATCTGCTACCTGAGAAACGGGAATGACCTCTACGAATTTGCTGTCGTTTCGATATTGGAGGAACAGCCACAGCCCAATGATCAAAAGCGCGATGACCACGGTGGAAATGCTTACGGCAATCAGCCGCTTATCAACCTTTTTACGCTTTTTCGCAGCCATGATCCTCCTCCTTTCTGTCACGAAATAATGATGTTTTCTCTGTTTTTTACGATTCTTTCTTTATGATTCGTCGTCGCCAAAGTCCACACGGATATCTTCGATCTCGATGAGCTTGCGCGGAGCGGCTTCTTCCACAGGGTCAGGTTCTTTGGAAGCTGTGTTTTCCGTATCCGCGGTATTTGAGCTTTGCCGTCCCCAAAGATCGGATAGATCCACATCGGTTTTTAAGGGAACGCCAAACATGCCCTGAGAAACTTCCTGCTCCTGAGGGGAGTAAGAATCTACCGCGTCAAAAGCGGTATCAAAGGGAAGCTCCGATTCGGCTTCCGGCTCTTCGGGCGCTTCTGAAGAAAGGGCTTCTGCTGCTGTTTCCTCATTTGCGGAGGAAGCGGAAAGATCAGAAAATCCCAGCTGTTCTGTAGGCTCCGGCTCGGAGGGACTTTCCTCTTCTTCAGCGATTGCTTCCGGCTCGGCCCAGATATCAAAGGAGATCTGGTCGGGCGCGCCAGTCTTTGTGGAGCGAGCCACCAGGGCAGGACTTTCCGTTTCTGAGGGAGCCTCGAAAGCATCCGCCGCCTGAGAAGCCGGATCAGCTTCTTCCACAGCGGACGGGATCCCCGCTTTTTGCAGAAAATCATCACCTGTGGCGAAGGAAACCTCCGCGTCTAATAATGCGGCGATCTCGGTATCCAAAAAGGTATCGGCAGTGGGGTCATCGGGAACTGCGGCCTGATCGTCCTGCCGCAGTTCTTCCTGGGGCTCTGCCGCTCTTTCAGAAGAAACGGGCTCCTGCGGCTCAACCGGTACAGCAGGCTCCGCCGCTGTAAAAGTCTGCACCTCAGGCAAAATGACAGGAGCCTCCTCAGAAAGCGGGAAAGCCTCACTGCCGGTTTCCGGCAGCTCCGAAACAGCTTCCTCCTGGCAGGGTCTCGAAAGTTCCTCCATTGCCGGGCTGTTTTCTGATACAGCCACCTCCAAAGGAGCTTCTCTGGAAGAAAGCGGCAGGGAGATCTGCTCTCTGGCAGGGAGCTGCTCCCGGGGCTCGGCCTCTTCTACAGGCTCTGGCTCTGCGGGGGAGAGGAAATTTCCGGCGGCGTCCGTCAAGCGGCCGTCCCGAATATGCAGGGTGCGCTGAGCATGGGCGGCAATCTGCGGCTCGTGGGTGATCATCACAATGGTCACGCCCTCTTCATTGAGCCGCTGAAAGATCTCCATGATCTGTTCGCCAGCTTTGGTATCCAGCGCTCCGGTAGGTTCGTCCGCCAGCAGAATTTTCGGGTTGTTTACAATAGCTCTGGCAATAGCCACTCTTTGGCACTGGCCGCCGGAAAGCTGAGTGGGCTTAAATTCTGTACGGTCTCCCAAGCCCACCCGCTCCAGAGCCTTTCGGGCCAGCTCCAGGCGCTCCTTTCTCCGAACGCCGGCATAAAGAAGCGGCAGCGCCACATTTTCTACGGCGGACTGCCTGGAAAGCAGGTAGAAGCTTTGAAAAACAAAGCCGATACTGCGCAGACGTACCTGGGAAAGCTTCAAATCGGTCTCTCCGGACAGATCCTGTCCCTCCAGCAGGTATTCGCCGGAGGTGGGGGTGTCCAGACAGCCGATCAGATTCATTAAAGTGGTTTTTCCGGAACCGGAAGGTCCCATAATGGCAAGATATTCCCCTTCCTGAACGGAAAGGGAAACGTTTCTCAGCACAGGTACATCCAGCTTGCCCTGTACATAGGTTTTGCAGATGTTCCGCAGCTCCAAAATCATGCCACAATGCCCTCCTTGCCGGAGAAGCTTGCATCCTCACCAAAAGTATCGCCTTCCGGTTCAGGCGAAATATCGTCTTCAGGCATAGGCACAGCGCCCTCCATACCATCGGAGAAGCCGCCGTTTCCATCGATCACATTATTCAGACTGTTGTCTGTTCCGCCCTGCATCTCTCCTGTGGAACCCTCTTCACCGGTCATATAGGCGCCCTGCAGGGAAGCGTCCATGGTAGTAGGCATACCGGGCTTCAGATTTTCATTGGGATAGGCAATGGAATCCACCTTGGTAACGCCGCTTTTGATCTCATACAGATCGTTTCCGGAATCGTAATCTCCCAAAAGAACCACGCGCTTCTCCAGCTTGTCCTTGTCATTTTTGGCCCAGACAAAGCTGCCTTCATCATCGTGGGCGATATACATAGCAGGAAGCCACAGACCTTCCTTTTTCGTATCCTCTCCAAGATCCGGTTCTATGTATACGTGCTGGCCTAAGATCAGGCCGTCTAAATTTTCCAGCAGCACATAGAAATTGTATTTTGAGCTTTTTTCACCGCCGCCCATACCGTCGTAATAATAGCCAAAGGAATTATTTTGGTCGGAAGTTGCCTCCTGATCAATGGATTCCACCGTGCCCTTCCAGACCTGGTTGGGATCCAGCCGGCTGTGAACGGTAACGGCTTGTCCTTCAAAAATGGAAGCAAAGTTCAGTTCGGAAACTGTGCCCTTAATACGGTATTCCCCGGAGGAAAGGACGCTGATGAAGGCCGCAGCCTGCCCGGAAGGATCCGTGCGGGAACTGCTGTTGACCTCCTTGACAATGCCCTCCACCTCAGAGACCACATCGGCGTTATTCAGAGATTCCTGCAATTTATCGATCTCGCTTTTCTTTTTGGAGCTTTCGTATTCCTGTACCTTAATCTGCGCTTCTACAGACTGGATCTGAACAGTATAAGAGTATTGGTCATCCTTGCTGGCGTTTTTCTTTTCCTTGTTCAAGGTGGTAAGCTGGGTCTTGAGAGAACTGATCTGGTTGGCGATGCCCTCCTGGTCGAGCTTGGCCTGTTCCAGGGCAAACTGCATTTCCTCGGTATCGTAACGGAACAGCACATCTCCCGCGTGGACCTCATCGCCCACATTGACCACTACCTCCGCCACGGTTTTGCTTTCGTCCTTATTGATCTTATAAGTCTTTTGTGGCTCCACGATTCCGGAATATCTGGGGGTAGAGCCGGTATTCAAGCCGATAATGGAGGAAACGGGGTTCACATAAACAGGCGTAGCATTGGCGGCGCTCAGGTAATCCTTCAGCCAGAAAAACCAGATCCCGGCTGCGACCAGCGCTAAAGCTGCAATACAGATAAGGGTGACAAAAAGCGGCTTTTTATTTTTCATAGAAGGGGAAACCTCCAACAGAGATATCAATATACTGTACTATTATAGCGCATGCCGCACTATATATCAACAAAAATTTGAAAAATTTACATTTTCGGCGAAAAGAAGCTTTCTCTGAGAAAGAAAGCGTAAAAATTGGGAAATAAAGAAAAACCGCAGCCTGAAACTGGCTGCGGCAGAGTATTTTAGAAAAAAGGAAGTTCCTTGGAAATTCTGTACACGAATCTATTGGTACAAGATTTTATTCCTCCCAGGGAATAAAACCGCCCTCTCCGTCCGGGTAGAAAGGATACCGGGAGATATATTCGGAATCCCAGGCGAGCTCCTCCAGCTCGTAGTAAGAGATCTGGCGGGTCCAGGAGATCAGGCAGTCCTCGTAATTTTCATTGACCTCCGCAACGGTAACGCCGTCTTCCGATTTTTCCACCACAGTCATGGAATGCTCATACTCGTGAAGCCGGATATGGTCCCCGACCCGCAAAAGGTCGATATCGTAAAACACATGCAGAGAAGCGTCTCTTCCGAAAAGCTGGTCGCTGAGCAGGCTGGCAAAGCCCAGACACTGGCACAATGTGTTGTTGTAAAAAAGCTCTTCCGTTTTTCCATTGTAAAAATTGCAGTACAGCTCCCCGTAAACGCTGTGCTCGCAGGGGGTGTCGGAAATCAGGAAGGGCGTTTCCTCGCCGTAGGGAATATCCTGCCACATGTGATTCCAGTATTTCCCCTCCGGCAGCCGTTCCCGAAGCTCCGCAAGCTTTCGCTCCGAGGTTTCCTGAAACAGGTTTTTTGAGGAGGCGGTACCGTCTTCATGGATCCGGTACAGAGCTTCCGCATATAGATATCCGGTGCTGCCGTTTTCCAGTGTGCAAGAGCACCAGAGCGGATCCTTGGTTTCCGAAAAAGAGATCAGGATTCCGGGCTCTAAATAGGAAAAAGGCTCTTCCGGGGAAGGCTTGGCGTAAAAGGAAGCACCGTTTCTAAGGGAAGCCACGGGAAGAGACGGTGTGGCGGCGGACTCCGCCGCGCTTTCTTCCGTGGGAACAAGGCTCGGCGTGCTCTTTACGGCGGAGGAGGCAGCACTTTCGATATTGCTGGAAACCTGGCTTTCGGTGTTTCCTGAGGAGGACATTTTTGAGGCTTCTTCCGTGCCGCAGCCGGAAAGAGATAGAAGCAGGAAAGATAAAAGCAGGCACAGGGCCGGAAAAAGTAGGTTCAGTTTTTTGAATAGAGACAAGGCGATCTCTCCCTCTATGGACTGAGACTTGCAAAAATTGATAGTTACCTTACTATAACGCTTTGCCGGTGCCGATGTCAACCGATTTCAACAAATCAACGCCTTTTTTGCTTGATTTCCCACTGCAGGTACCTTATAATACGAAGCATATACCGAAAAGCTGAAAGCGGGGAATAGAGAAAACGGTATGGCAAAAAAATATTACGCGGTAAAAAACGGAAAAGACGGACTCAGTGGCGTGTACCTGACCTGGGAGGATTGCAAAGCGCAGGTAGTGGGTGTTTCCGGGGCGCGTTACAAGGGCTTTTCCACTTTGGAAGAAGCAGAGGCGTTTCTCAGGGAAGAGACTTCCTTGAAGCATAAGAAAAAACCGGCTGCTGAGAAGGAGGAGAATGCGCTGCCTCCTTACCGGGAAGGGGTGGCCACAGCCTATGTAGATGGCAGCTACTTGGCAGCCACAAAGGAATTTTCCTGCGGCGCCGTGCTTTTTTACGAACAACAGCGGGAAGATTTTTCCCGGAAATACAACAGGGCAGACCTGGCCGAAATGCACAATGTGGCAGGGGAGATCATGGGGGCCGTCACGGTGATCCGCCGCTGTTTGGAACTGGGGCTCCCGGCACTAGAGATCTTTCACGATTATGAAGGTGTGGCAAAATGGGCTACCGGAGAATGGAAGGCTAATAAGCCCGGTACCCAAGCCTATGCCGCCTTTTGCCAGAAAGCCCGGCAGCGGATCAGGCTCAGCTTTGTCAAGGTGAAGGGCCATTCCGGCGACCGCTGGAATGAGGAAGCGGATAAACTGGCAAAGGCGGCGCTGGGAATTTAGTAGTTAGTCGTTAGAAATTAGTTGTTAGAAAGTGCTTTTTGCTGTGTATAGAAAAAACCGCTTGGGCTGTTCCTGCCCAAGCGGTTTTCAGACTGTCGGTAAACCCTCCAGGTATAAGGAACGGAAGGGGGGAAGAGTGTGAGAGGGGACCATCAGGGTCCCTCTCTCGCGTTTCAATTAGAATCTATTTGGAAAAATCATGGATTTTTCCAAATAGATTTTGAGCGGGGCGAAAAGAATTTTAGACACGCGCAAAACCGCTTGGGCAGGAGCAACCCAGGCGGTTTTGCAGTATGTAGAAAAATCAGCCTTCCTTTATCGCTTTTTCCAGGCGCCCCAGGGCGGCCTTCAAGACCCACTGGGGACAGGCGATGTTGATGCGCTCGAAGCCCGCGCCTTCCTCGCCGAACATATAGCCCTCGTCCAGGAACAGCTCGGCCTTCTGTACCATCAAATTTTCCAGCTCTTCCTTTGTTTTGCCTAAAGCGGTGCAGTCCAGCCACATGAGGTAAGTGCCCTGTAAGTCGATGACCTTGATCTGCGGCAGGTGCTCTTCGAGAAAAGCTTTGGCAAACTGGTAATTGCTCCAGATGGTGGAAAGACATTCCGTCAGCCAGGGCCTGCACTGGGTATAGGCGATGCGGCAGGCCTCAAAGCCCAGCGCGCCGGGGCCGGAGTGCCCCTGGATCTCCTGGAATTTCTCCCGGTCCTCTTTTTTCGGAATGATAATATTTGAGGTCTGCATAGCGGCCAGGTTAAAGGTCTTGCTGGGAGCGGTGCAGACGATCACCTCATCGCCGAAATCCCCAGCCTGGGAAAATACGGTGTGAGTGTGGCCGGGCATGATCAGGTCGGAATGAATCTCATCACTGACGATCTTTATGCCGTACTTCAGGCAGATCTCACCTACCTGCTTCAATTCTTCCTTTGTCCACACGCGCCCAACTGGATTATGGGGGCTGCAGAAAATCAGCATTTTACTGTCCGGTTCCGCGGCAATTTTTTCCAGCAGCTCAAAATCGATGGTATAAGCATGATTTTCATAGCGTAAAGGGCAACGCTTGATCCGGCAGTTGTGGTTTTCCGCCGCCATGTAGAAGGGATAGTACACAGGGGGCATAACGATCACGCCGTCACCGGGTTCGCAAAAGGCTTTTACCAGCGTAAACAGGGCGGGAACCACACCCAGGGTACAAACGATGTGCTCCGGGTCGATCTTCCAGCCGTGCTCCTGCTTCATCCAAGCGCATACGGCGTCATAATACTTCCCGGTAGGCCCGGTATAGCCGAGAATATGGGTATCCATATACTCCTTCAGGCCTTCCTTGATCTCCGGTGCGTTCTTAAATTCCATATCCGCCACGGAAAAGGGAACGATCCCGGGAGAAAGATCAGGCTTTTTCTCCTTCATGCCATCCCATTTACCGGAGCCGGAATCTGTACGGTCAACAAGGGTTTCAAAATCATACTTCATGATCGGTGCCTCCTGAATATTAGATTCTGCGTTTGCTTTTTGCTTTTTCCAACAAAATAATAGATTCTTTTCCTGCTCCTGTCAACAGAAAAGCACAAATAGTTCGGCGCTGTTATGATACAGGCCTGCACATCAGGGTGGAAAGCCGCGCGCGGGTTTTTGTCACCGGCAGGCCGTCCACGCGCATTCCCTCTATCAAACGGCTTTCCGGCGTGGGAGATAGGGAAAATTCCGGCGAATCGCGAGCGCTTACGCTCCAGCCGCTATTCTTGGCATCTCCTTGTTAAAAAATTATTTCTTAGAAGAAGCCTTCTTTGTGCCGTCGGCATTGATCCCTGCCTTTTTGCAGAATTCCTTCATGCAGCAGTTCTCACACAGGGCCTTTCTGGCGGTGCAGACCGCCCGCCCGTGCAGCACCAGCCGGTGGCAGAAATCGTTGGATTCCTCCGGCGGCAGCACCGCCCTGAGATCGTCCTCCACCTTGACGGGAACGGTGTTTTTGGTCAGCCCCAGCCTGCCCGCGATGCGAATGCAGTGGGTGTCCGTGACCACGGCGGGCTTTCCGTAAATGTCGCCTACCACCAGGTTGGCGGTTTTCCTGCCCACGCCGGGAAGCCGGGTTAGCTCCTCAATGGTGTCCGGCACCTTCCCGTCAAACTCGTCCCGGATCATTTTGCAGGCGGCCAAAATATCTTTGGATTTGATTTTATAAAACCCGCAGGAACGAATGAGCTCACCGATCTCTTCCTCGGTTCCTTCGCAAAAAGCCTCCAGCGTGGGAAAACGTGCGAAAAGCGCGGGAGTCACCAGGTTTACTCTGGCGTCCGTGCATTGGGCGGAAAGCCGGGTAGAGATCAAAAGCTGCAAGGGATCCCGGTATTCCAGCGAGCATATGGCGTCGGGATATTCCCGTTTCAGCGCCTCTACCGCCAAAAGGGCCAGTTCTTTTTTTGTCATAGAATATCCTTCCTTTTTCCCTGTATTGACACTATTCTACACCCCGCCGGAAAAAAAGAAAAGAGTATTTTTTCCTTTTCTGTTGTCAGGGCGAGAATTTTCGGGTATAATAAATTTCTAGTTGTAGTAGGTGAAGAAGAAAAGGCATACAATATGTAAGATGCGGCGCGAAGCCGTGCCCGCAGGGAAAGGATGAGCGGTATGTTTCAGGATTTGATGGATTCCATCGGGTTTGTCACGGAAAAAGATCGGGCGGTGGGGGAAGCCATGGGCCAGGAGCTGGCCCGCCAGCGCAGAAATTTGGAGTTGATCGCCTCGGAGAATATCGTTTCTCCTGCGGTGATGGCCGCAATGGGCAGCGTGCTGACCAATAAATACGCCGAGGGCTATCCCGGAAAGCGGTATTACGGCGGCTGCCAGTGTGTGGATCTGGTAGAAGAGCTGGCCAGAGAACGCGCCTGCCGGCTGTTCGGCGCGGAGCATGCCAATGTACAACCTCATTCCGGGGCTCAGGCCAATCTGGCGGTCTATTTTGCGCTGCTGCAGCCCGGCGATACGGTGCTGGGTATGAATCTGGCGGAGGGGGGCCATCTGACTCACGGTTCTCCCGTCAATATGTCCGGGGCGCTCTATCGCTTTGTTCCCTATGGAGTGGACGCCGAAACCGGGCGGATCGACTATGAAAAGCTCATGGCCCAGGCTATGGCGGAAAAGCCGAAGCTGATCGTGGCAGGAGCCAGCGCTTACCCCAGGGCCATCGATTTTCAGAAGTTCCGTGAGATCTGCGATGCCTGCGGCGCGTATCTCATGGTGGATATGGCCCATATTGCCGGGCTGGTGGCGGCGGGCTGTCATCAGAATCCCGTGCCCTATGCCGATGTGGTGACCACCACCACTCACAAGACCCTCAGAGGCCCCCGGGGCGGCTTGATCCTTTGCCGGGGGCAGTACGCGAAGCAGATCGACAAGGCCATTTTCCCCGGCACCCAGGGCGGTCCTCTGATGCACGTGATCGCCGGAAAAGCCGTGTGCCTGGGCGAAGCGCTGCAGCCGGAATTCAAGGCCTATGGGCAGCAGGTGGTAAAGAACGCCGCCGCGCTGGCGGAGGGCCTGTTGAAGCGCGGCGTGCGCCTGGTTTCCGGCGGTACGGATAACCATCTGATGCTCATCGATCTTTCTGAGAGCGAGCTGACCGGCAAGGAGCTGGAGCGCCGGTTGGACGAGGTATATATCACCGCCAACAAGAATACGGTTCCCGGCGAGAAGCGCAGTCCCTTTACCACCAGCGGCGTTCGGCTGGGTACGCCCGCCGTTACCACCAGGGGCTTAAAGGAAGCGGATATGGACGAGATCGCCGCCTGCATCGCCCTTGCCATGGAAGAGAATTTTGAAGCCAATGTGCTGCAGCTGCGGGGCAGGGTAGAGGCCATCTGCGGCAAATACCCGCTGTATCAGTAAGCGGAAGATCAATGAACAGAGAAAAGGCCTTTGAGGAAATGCTTGCCTTTATCCTGAAAAGGCAGGCGGAAACGACCGGGCAAATGGAGCGCCTGAAGCGGGAGAATAAAACAAAATCAGCTACCTACCGGCAACTGATGGGAAATAAAATGCTGTATCAGGAAATGCTCTCGCTGTATGGGCTTTTCGGCCTGCTGGAGGAAGCTGAGTCGGAAGGCTGATGAGAACTCAAATGCTTTGACTATTTTGGAAGGGTGATTTTTCATGCCTGCGCCTCTTGCGGACAGGATCCGTCCGGCTTCTCTGGACGATGTGGTGGGTCAGAAGCACATACTCGGCCCTGGCAGAGCTTTGCGAAAGATCATCGAATCCGGTCAGGTCCCCAACATGGTGTTTTACGGCCCCTCCGGGGTGGGGAAAACCACGGTAGCTTCCATCATCGCCAAAAATACGGACATGCTTCTGGTAAAGCTCAACGGTACCACGGCCTCCACGGCGGATATCAAGGAAGCGGTTGCCCGAATCGGCACCTTTGAAAGCATGAATGGGATCCTGCTGTACCTTGACGAGATCCAATACTTCAATAAAAAGCAGCAGCAGACCCTACTGGAATTCATTGAAAACGGCAGTATCACTCTGATCGCCTCCACCACGGAAAACCCTTATTTTTACGTTTATAACGCCATTTTAAGCCGCTCTACCGTGTTTGAATTCAAGCCCGTGGAGCGGGAAGAGGTCGAAAAGGCTGTAGAGAGGGCGTTTTCGCTGATTTCCAAAGAGCAGGAGCGGGAGCTTTTGCTGGAAGACGGGGTGTGCAAGCATATTTCCTTTGCCTGCGGTGGCGATGTGCGCAAGGCCATGAACGCGGCGGAGCTTTGTACCCTTGCCTGCGATACGGGGGAAGCGGAAATTTCCGTTACTCTGGAAAGCGCCAGAGAGCTTACCCAGAAAAGCGCCCTTCGGTACGATAAGGGCGGGGACGAGCATTACGATATTTTATCGGCCTTTCAGAAATCCATGCGGGGCTCAGACCCGGACGCGGCCCTGCATTATCTCGCGAGGCTTCTGGAGGCCGGGGATCTGCCCTCTGCCTGCCGCCGCCTGATGGTTTGCGCCTGTGAGGACGTGGGCCTTGCCTGGCCGCAGATCATTCCCGTTGTAAAAGCCGCTGTGGACGCCGCCATGATGGTGGGGCTGCCGGAGGCCGGGATCCCGCTGGGAGACGCGGTGATCCTGGTAAGCACCGCACCGAAATCCAATTCCGGCGCGGAAGCCATTGGCAAGGCCATGGCCGATGTGCAGGCGGGCAAAATAGGCCCGATTCCCCGCACCCTGCAAAATAAGCACTACGACAGCGCCGAGGTGGAGCAGAAGGGGCAGTTTTACCAGTACCCCCATGTGTTTCCCAACCATTGGCTGCCACAGCAGTATTTGCCGGATATTTTGCTGGGTACTTCCTATTACAAGTACGGCAATAATAAGAATGAGCAGAGCTTTCAGACGTATTGGGAAAAAATAAAAAAGCCGTAAAAAAGAATAAACAGGGCAAAAAGCTTGTATGATAGTTAGAGCTCGTATTTGCGTTCCAAGAGTACCCAGGAGCGTTCCAAAGTAATGTGATATTGAAAAACACGGCAAAAGGGCAGCGCTTCCTTGGAAAAGCAGCTTTTTATCCCGGAAAGGAAAGTGGTCAAAATGAAATCCTCAGTTCTCAGAAATCTTCCGCACAGCCTGTGTGCTTTAGGCGTGAAGGACGGCAAAAGGCAAAACGCCTGTATCGTCAATTCCGTGATGCAGGTCTCCAAGGCCACCTCCTCCGTGGCGCCATTTGTGGCGGTCAGCCTGAATAAGGCAAACTACAGCGCCGAATGCATTGAGAAAAACGGCATCTTTACTATTTCTGTGCTTTCCGAGAATACGCCTGCCACGGTGATCGGGGCGCTGGGATATGTTTCGGGAAAGAAAGCGGATAAGCTGGAAAATATCCGGCACAAGGTACTGGCGGAGGGTGTGCCGGTCATCAAGGAAAATACCTGCTGCTGGTTTTTGTGCCAGGTAAAGGAAAAGCTGGAAATCGCCGAGCAAAGGCTTTACATCGCCGAAATTATCGCGGGAAGCGATGAGGCGGCGGGTACGCCGATGAGCTATGGGTACTATGTAGAGCAGCTGGGAGGGGCCGCCCCTCTGAGATCGCCTACATATCTGCCGCCGGAGAGCACCTTCGACAAAAGCAGCGGAGAAAGCTTTGTCTGCTCGGTGTGCGGATATGTGTACAGCGACCCTCATTACGGCTTTGAAGAATTGCCGGAAGACTGGGTATGCCCCATCTGTAAAATGCCGAAAAAGGCGTTTGTGAGAAAAAAATAAAAGAAAGAGCCGCGGCACTATCCGAAAATGGAAAGCTCCGCGGCTCTTTTGATCGTTTCCTGCTTATGAAAAATGGTTATCGCGTCACGTTCTCAGCGGAGGTGGAGGGGAGATCGCCTAAATTATTGCTCTCATCGCCGTCCGGCAGGGAGCGCAGGTATTCGCTGCCGTTCCGGCTGGCAATGGCCACCCCGCGGATCCCGCCCTGTTTTGCGAGAGACACGCCGTCCCGCTTGGAGAGCACGGTGCCGTCTGAAAGCTCATAACCGGAGATCTTTCCGTTTTTGCGCACCAGCCGGGCGATGCTTTTGGCGTCCTTGTTGGGAACGGGGTTCATAATGTTGATGTTTGCGGGTAAATTGCCGATCCTGCCGTTTGTTTCCTGGTTCATAGTGTTCCTTCCTTTCTGTTGCCATTCGTTTACGCATGGCGCGAAAATACAAAAATTACAATCCTATTTTTGTTCTTTTCCATCGCCATTATACGGCGGGGATAAGTGATTTTTCCTTTTCGATCGGCTGCGATTTTCAGCGCCGAAAACTGCAAAACTTGGGATTGCTTTCTTTCGGGAAATAGGCTATAATTTTTTTGTTTGACACATGAAAAACGGATTTGGAAAGGACTGGTGCGGAAGTGGAAGCACAGGAGCTGAAAGCGCTGCATATCACCGCGGCAAAGGTTCGTTTGGGAATTTTAGAGGGCGTGTACCACGCAAAGTCTGGACACCCTGGCGGCTCTCTTTCCTCAGCGGAGCTTTTTACGTATCTTTATTTCAAGGAAATGCGGATCGATCCTCAAACCCCGAAGGACGAAAACAGAGACAGATTTGTGCTTTCCAAGGGCCACTGTGCCCCCGGTCTGTACTCTGTGCTGGCCCAGCGGGGCTATTTTGCGGAAAGTGAGCTGCAAAAGCTGCGCCACATCGGGGCAATGCTTCAGGGCCACCCGGATATGAAGGGGACTCCCGGTGTGGATATGAGCTCCGGCAGTCTGGGCCAGGGCATTTCCTGTGCTGTGGGCATGGCCATGGCCGGAAAGCTGGATCAAAAGGATTACCGGGTCTACACACTGCTGGGAGACGGCGAAAGCGAAGAGGGCCAGGTATGGGAAGCGGCCATGTTTGCCGGCCACAAAAAGCTGGATAACCTGTGCGTTATTGTAGACTATAACGGTCTGCAGATCGACGGCCCCATCTCTCAGGTGGGTGGCCCCGAGCCTTTGGACGAGAAATTTAAGGCCTTCGGCTTTGAGGTCCTGAATATCGACGGCAACGATTTTCAGGAAATCGAAAAAGCCTTCTCCGCCGCGAAGGCCTGCAAGGGGAAGCCCTTTGCCATCATCGCGAAAACTGTAAAGGGAAAAGGCGTTTCCTTTATGGAAAATCAGTCGGGCTGGCATGGAAAAGCGCCCAACGCGGAAGAATATGAGACGGCCAAAAAGGAACTGGAAGCAAGTCTGGAGGTGCTGCAGCATGCGTGAGATCGTAAAAAAAGCAACGAGAGAAAGCTTTGGAGAAGCTGTAACCGCCTTGGCGGAAACCAACCCCGATATCGTGGTGCTGGACGCTGACCTGGCGGAGGCCACAAAAACCGGGATCTTCAAAAAAAAATATCCTGACCGGTTTATCGACTGCGGCATTGCCGAGTGCAACATGATCGGTATTGCCGCTGGGCTTGCCACCTGCGGGAAGATCCCCTTTGCGGCAAGCTTTGCCATGTTCTCCGCCGGGCGGGCCTTTGAGCAGGTGAGAAATTCTGTGGGCTATCCCCACCTGAATGTGAAGATCGTAGGCTCTCATGCCGGTATTTCGGTGGGAGAGGACGGCGCTACCCATCAATGCTGTGAAGATATTGCCCTGATGCGCTCGATCCCCGGTATGGTGGTGCTGAATCCCGCGGATCACTATGAAATGCAGGCTGCCGTAAAAGCGGCGGCAGAGCATATGGGCCCGGTCTATCTGCGGCTAGGGCGTTTGGCGGTGGAAAGCATCCACAATAACGAGGACTATCGGTTTGAGATCGGAAAGGGCATCACCCTGCGGGAGGGAACAGACCTTACCCTGGCCGCTACCGGCTTAATGGTAGGGGAGGCCCTGAAAGCTGCCGACAGTCTGAAATCCCAGGGGATCAGCGCTCGTGTGCTGGATATCCACACTATTAAGCCCCTGGATACAGAGCTGATCCTGAAAGCAGCCAAAGAAACCGGGCGGATCATCACCATAGAAGAGCACAGCGTGATCGGAGGCTTGGGAGAGGCAGTCTGCTCCTTCCTTTCCGAAGTTTGTCCCACGCCTGTTACAAAGATGGGTGTAAACGATGTGTTCGGTCATTCCGGCCCTGCGGTAGATCTGCTGAAGGAATTTGGTCTCAGCGCGGAGCACATAGAGGCGGTTGTGAAAAAAGCGCTGGGAAAATAGCGAGCTTTCTGAGCACCGCGAAAGGGAGATATTTTGATGGAGCTTATCATTCGCGATGCCGTTCCTGAGGACAGTAAAGCGCTGGCTGTCCTGAACCGGAAGGAAATGGGCTATGATTATCCGGAAAAGCAGCAGCGGGAAAAGCTGGAACGCCTTTTGGCAGACGGCAGAAATCGAATTCTGGTGGCCCAGCGCGGTGCGGAGGTGGTGGGCTATGTTCACCTCTGCGATTACGACGTGCTGTACGCACCCCACATGAAAAATATCATGGGGATCGCCGTCAGCTCCTCCTGCCGCCGTATGGGGATCGGAAAAGCGCTGCTGGAAGCGGCGGAAGTCTGGGCGAGGGAAACAGGGGCGGCGGGAATACGCCTTTCCTCCGGAGAAACTCGGAAGGGAGCTCATGCTTTTTATCGCTCTCTGATGTATGAGGGAGAAAAGATGCAGCTTAATTTGAAAAAGATGTTTCAGGAGTGGTCAAAATGAGGAAAAGGTTTGCTGTTTTTCTTTCTTTTCTGCTTTTGTTGTTCCCGCTAAAGGTACGGGCAGTGGAGAACTGTGAAAACATAGAAACAGCTTTTACCACAAAGGTGCCTTTTGCTACCGTGCAGGCCAGGTGCGCCGGTGGCACAAATTATTTAAGCAAATACGGGGTGACCAGGAAAAAGGTAGTGGCAGAGCTGACAGCTCATGAAAATGACAGCTATTATCTGGGAACTCCCTATGTGGGCGGAGATTGGCAGTCTCCCAGGGGAGATATTTCTTATAACGGTTCTTCCGGTATGAATTGTGCCGGTTTTCCCGGATATGTTCTGCGAAAGTGCGGGCTGAATACTTCCAAGGCTATGGAAGATATTCGCAAGGGAAGATATAATTCCTGGGGAAGTCCTAGAAAATATGCGCTGCTTTCTGCCGCAAGCAACTATATGTCCCTGATCGAAAATGGCGGCCTGGTGGCCTATGCCTATGAAAGCCGTGAAGCTCTTCTGGCAGGGGGCAGGTGCGAAAAGGGAGATCTTATTTTGCGTTTTTGGACAGATCGTTTTACCGATGGCGATCCTGATAATCACTTGATGATTTTCTGGGGCTCCAGACCCAATGAGAACAAGGTTTGGCATAGTGCTTCGGGAAGAAACCATATCGGCCCTATGGTACCGGGAGAGGGCGCGTCCTTTATTTTGATCAAGCTGGAATCTCCCGCAAAGAATGTGGCAGATTTCCGAGACGTATGGGATACGGACTGGTACGCCGAAGCAGTGCAGTACATGAAGGACACTGGTCTCATGAGCGGCGTGGAGGAAAAAGTGTTCGAGCCTCAGGGAATTACCACACGGGGCCAGTTTGTTGCTATCTTGTGGAGAATAGCCGGAAAGCCGGAGCCGCTTTCCCAGGAAATGGAGTTTTCCGATGTGCGGCCGGAGCAATACTATGCTAAAGCAATTTCCTGGGCGAGGGAAAAGGACATTGTGGCAGGTTACGCAGATGGCACCTTCCGCCCGGGGAAAAGGCTGTCCCGCCAGGATATGGCGGTGCTCCTCTATCACTATTGCGCCGCCATGGATCTGGATACCGACGCCTCCGCCGACCTTTCCCGCTACCGGGACGCCACTCAAATAGAGCCCTATGCCCGAATTGCCATGAAATGGGCCAACGCAGAGGGCCTCATCGAGGGAACCTCCGCCGCCATGCTTTCCCCTTCGGCCACCGCTCTTCGCTGCCAAACAGCGGCGATCCTGATGCGTTTTCAAAAAAGCCTGCCTCAGAAAATTGGCTGAAGCCAATTAGTTGTTAGTCGTAAGTAGTTAGTTGTTAGAAAGGGCAGCCGCCTTTTTCCGACCACCTGCACTTTTACCTGTTATCTTGAGCTTCCTTTCTGCTATCCTGAACTTTCTCCCTGTTATCCTGAGCAAAAGCAAAGCAAGCTTTGCTGCCGCGAAGGATCTCGTCCTTTGATCTTTTTATAGGGACTGACGAGGAATGACTAAGAGGAAGGCTTGTTCTTCCTTTATTGCGCTGCACAGCAGCGCCACCACCGTCTAGCATCTACCCTCTAGCATCTAAAAAGCAAAGCAGCCATTGCAAAACTTCAAATTTTGCAATGGCTGCTTTGCTTTTTAGGAAAGCTCCTCAGCGATTATTCAGTTCCGCGTATTGCAGCAGGTTTCTGCAAAGGTAGAGCACCAAAAGCGAGACCGGTATATTGAGCACGATGATCCCCAGGAACAGGCCCATAAAGCCGGGGAGCGGAGCTAGGGTCATCAGCACCGCGCCGAGTATGATGCCGGGAGCCGCCATCAACAACAGCGCGAGAACATAGAAGAACATAATGAGCACCTTGGAGCTCACGGTACCGAATACCCGCTCTACCAGTACGTTTCCGGCGGTAAATAGCAGGGAGAAGGAAATTCTCGCCGCAATACAGAAAACGGTGTCCAAGGGAGAAGCGCCGATGATAAAGGCAACCGGTACAAAAATGATGACAGCCTCCAGCGTATCATTCCAAAGGCTTTCCTTGATGGCATAGAGAAGCTTTTTCAGCGGAGGCTCCGGGATCAGGTATAGATAAGGCTTCATCAGTTCCCGGTTAAACCGCCCCAAAGCGGTGGAAAAGATCTGCATGTAGGTGCCCATAGCAAATACGCTGAGAATCGCGCCTTCCTCAAATTCCCGCATAAAGAAGGAAGCCGCGATGATGCAGATCACAAAAATCAGGGAAAGGTTGGAAAGAAAGAAAATACCGGAACGCCGGTTTTCCACGGCATGCTTCTGATAAATGGCGCTTGCGCCCCAGCCCTTTCCCAGGCCCAGCTTTCCCATACGTACCTTTTTAGGAACCACCTCGTTTAACTGCCCCTCCTTTTGGGCCGTAATGGCGGATTGGGCGGTTTCGGCGGTTTGCAGTACGTCCTCATAGTAATTATTTTTGCTCTTTACGATCAAAAGCACCAGGACAGCGGTAAACACAAAGGTCAGAAGCAGAAGGAGCAGGCAAAGCGAGAAGTCGCCGGTCATAATGCCCCCCGGCGATGCCCGCCGCCCAGCCGGAAACGGGGAACAGCAGGCCCGGCAGGGTGGAAAAGAAATCCGCTCCGGCCTTTAAGGCGGCCGTGTAGTCCTTGCCGCCGTTCAGCAGGGCGGCAAGGGGCTCCCGGCAGGTGAAAACCGCGGCCAGGGCATAAAGAGCCGCGGCTCCGTAAACACAGAAGCGCACCGTGCGCCCGGCGTTTTCCTTGCCGCTGGTACGGGTGTATACCGCCATGGCGGAAAGCTGAGCAAGGAAAAGCGTCAAGGCGTACCCGGCAATAATGAGCAGCAGGCTGCCGTAAGAGATGCCATACAAGGTGTTTAGCCAGGAATACTGGAACAGCAGAAAAAAGCCCAGCAGCAAAGAGACCCCCAGCTGCCGGAACAGCCCGTAAAACAGCACCCGGTTTGGGCGCAGGGGGGCGGGAAACAGCAGCGTTACGTCAGAAAGAGTAAACATGGGAGTGTTGCTGGCGCTGCCGTTTACAAACACCATCAGGAACATAACGGTATAAAAAAGGGAGAGGATCGCCACCAGCTCAGAAAGCGCCCGGGGCTCTGTTCCGACGGTTTCATTTTTTGTAAAGGCCACCAACACGAAGACCGCGATAAGAAACACGCCGTAAATCAGCTTCGAGGGACTTTTGAAAATGCTTTTGACCTGGTTTTTGAACTTGGTAAGGGTCAGATACACAAGGGGGCTTTTCATTTTGCGGCGCCTCCCTCCGAAGCGCCCTCTGTGATCTCAAAGAACAGCTCCTCCAGGGTTTTTCCATCGTCCTGGCCGTTTATTTTGGTGGCGGCAAAGCGCCCGTTCATCATAATGTTCGCCACGTCCCAGTAGTCCTCTACGCTGTCGATCATATGGGTGCTGATCAAAACAGAAGCGCCGCCGGCCTTCAGTTCCCGGAAAATAGTTTTCAATTCCTTAATGGCATGAGGGTCCAGTCCCACCAGGGGCTCGTCGAATATGACCACACTGGGCTTGTGGCACAGCGCGCAGCAGATGGAAAGCTTCTGCTGCATGCCCTTGGAAAGCTCCTTGCCCAGCTTATCTTTTTTGTCCCACAGCTCCAGCCGCTCTAAAAGCTGCTGGGTGTAGGCCTCGTCCTCCACACGGTAGGCCCGGCGAATAAACTCCAAATGCTCCGAAACAGTGAGCAGATCGTACACTGCGGGCATTTCGGGAATATAGCCCAACTGGCGTTTGGCGTCCAGGGAGGTGTTTTCAAAGCCGTTTATCTCAATGCGCCCTGTAAACCGCAGCAGTCCGGTGATACATTTGATAATGGTGGATTTCCCGGCGCCGTTGGGCCCCAGCAAAATACCGATCTGCCCATCTCCCACGGCAAAGCTGATATTGTCGTTTGCCACGTTTTTTCCATATTTCTTTGTTACTCCACTGATAGAAAGCATCTTTTTTCATCCTCTTTTCCGCGAAAAGCAAGAGCTTTTCTGGTTTTTACACATGCACCTCATTGTAGCAGGAAGCAGGCGCTTTCGCAAGAGAGCGGAGGAATCTGAAAGATTTTCGACAGAATTGTGTTAGAAAATTAACATTATGCGCTCTGAAAACTTCATACTGGACAGAAAAAGGGAAATGATATAAAATAAGAGTCTGTAAGAAATGGCAG
Source organism: Neglectibacter caecimuris (assembly GCF_034335015.1). Taxonomy (NCBI): domain Bacteria; kingdom Bacillati; phylum Bacillota; class Clostridia; order Eubacteriales; family Oscillospiraceae; genus Neglectibacter; species Neglectibacter caecimuris. Next base: position 112,708 of record NZ_JAWXXK010000004.1, read on the forward strand.
GAATTTCCTGCGAAAAAATCAGGATAGATCAGGAAAGGATGAAGACGTATGGAACTGAAGCAGGGCATTACCTGGACAGGCATTCTGGACCGGGATCTGCGGGTGTTCGATATCATCATGGAAACGGAATTTGGCACTACTTATAATTCCTATGTGGTAAAGGGAACGGAAAAAACCGCCCTTATCGAAACGGCCAAGGCAAAATTCTGTGAGGAATATCTGGAAAAGGTAAAGGCTGTTACCGAGATCGACAAGATCGATTATCTCATTGTGGACCATACGGAGCCGGATCATGCCGGAAGCGCCGAGAAGCTTCTGGAGCTGAACCCGGAAATTGAGGTCATCGGCACCACGGGAGCGCTGAATTTCCTTTCTCAGATCATGAACAAGCCTTTTAAGTCCCGGGCGGTCAAGGATGGGGAAGAGCTCGATCTGGGCGGCAAGACCCTGCGGTTTCTGGTGGTTCCCAATCTCCATTGGCCGGATACCATGTATACCTACCTTCCGGAGGATAAAGTCCTCTTTACCTGCGATTCCTTCGGTTCCCATTACTGCTGCGAGGGAATCCTCCGCAGCAAGGTGGAGAATGAAGAGGGCTATCAGCGTGCCGCAAAGTATTATTTTGACAATATTCTCGGCCCCTTTAAGAGTTTTATGAATAAAGCGCTGGACCGCGTGGAGAGCATGGAGATCGATATGATCTGCCCCGGTCACGGCCCCGTTCTCGATACCGGCATTCCGGAGCTGATGAAAACCTACCGGGAGTGGAGCAGGGTGGAAAACCCCAACCAGGGAAAAACCGTGGTGATCGCCTATGTCAGCGCTTACGGCTACACCGGCCAGATGGCAAAGGTGATCGGCGAGGCCATAAAGGCCCAGGGAGTGGCTGTGCATACCTATGATCTGGTAACGGACGATCGTTCCTCCCTGGCTGCCGATCTGCTCTATGCGGACGGCATTCTTTTGGGCTCTCCCACCATTCTGGGAGACGCTTTAAAGCCCATTTACGATCTCTCTACCACGCTTCTGCCCACTATTCACGGCGGCAAGCAGGCGGCGGCCTTTGGTTCCTACGGCTGGACGGGCGAGGCGGTCCCCAACCTGACCCAGCGCCTCCAGCAGCTGAAAATGAAGGTTTCAGACGGCCTGCGCCTGCGCTTTAAGCCCAGCGAGGAGGAGCTTGCTCAGTGCAAGGCCTTCGGAGAGGAATTCGCGGCGAAGGTAAAGGGCTGAAGCGGAGATGAGCTATACCATTCAGGAGGAACGGCTCACCCCGGCGGAATATATCGGCTTTTTGAGAGAAACAGACCTGGGCTCTCAATACCCGAAGGAGCGCTTTGAAGAACGTATCTCCACTCTGGTAAAGAAGGCCTCCATCAGTCTGACCGCCAGAAACGCGGAACGGAAGCTGTTAGGCGTTTGCCTGTGTATTACGGATTTTGCCTATTGGCTTTTTCTCACAGACCTGGGCGTTATTCGGAGTTGTACCGGTCAGGGCATTGGAAAGGCCTTGGTTCAAAAGGCCCTGGAGCTTGCGGGCGGCGAAAAAAATATCATCATGTATACCTGCGCCAATGAAAATGCCGTTCCCTTCTACGAAAGGCTCGGCATGAGAAAGCCCAATGACGTGATGGTTTATGACCATGCGGAGTGGACGGAATTTACCGTGGAGTAAAAACACCGTTTGCGGTGCGTATAGACGATGCTTTTTCTGGAATACTGCTGATAGAATTTCTATTTCATAAAAGAAAGGATGCGGCGGCTATGCAGAAAAAGGATCTGGAAAAGATGGATCAAAACGCCAGAGAGTATTTCAATTCTCTTCCGGTCTTATTGCAGGAGCAGCTGACTCAGAGCGGCGTGGCGATGACCACCAAAGAGCAGTTGGAGAGCTACTGTAAAAATGCTCTGGGGGAAAGCGGCAAAACAGATCGATAAGAAAACGGGGGGTGTCCGGCAGGGCATGCCCCTGTTTTTATTGGAAAAGCGACCCTGAAAATGGGAAAAGCCCCGGAATAGAGCGGTTTCTTGCACTAATTTTATAAATTTGCTTTTTCAGAGGGCGGAGAATTATGAAAAAGGTAGATTCTCCGCGATTTCATTGACTTTCCGGAGGAAGAGGGCTATAATAAAGCCATAATAAAGCTTTCGAGTGTTGCGGCATAAGCCGCACTTTTCAATACAACTCCTCCCCAAAAGAAGAAAGAAGGCCGGATTTCCCGGCCTTCTTTCTTTTTAGATGTTAGTTATTAGTTGTTAGAGAAGAGAAAGCCTCTCTCACTGTTATTCTGAGGAACGAAGAGACGAAGAATCTCGCCCTTTGTTCCTGGCAAAGAGTCAAAGGACGAGATCCTTCACTTCGTTCAGGATGGCAGAAGGAAAGTATGCGGCTCACTGCAAATTCCAATTTGCCTGCTTGCTTGCGGTCGGGCCGGGAACTGTCTATTTGCATCAAGCGGCTTCACGAGCGGGTGCAGCGGCACAAGCGTTGTAACCAACGCTGCAAATTTCAATTTACCAAACGCGGCGCGTAAATCCTATATCAATTTTTTAAGCCTCTAATTGACAACGTTTTGTGGGTTTCCTTTCTGAAAGGCTTCCAGGTTTTCAGCCACGGCCCGGATCAGCCGGGCCCTTGCTTCCCGGGAGGCCCAGGCGATATGGGGCGTGATCACGCAGTTTTTTGCGGAGAGCAGGGGATCATCCGGCTCCGGCGGCTCCCGCTCCAGCACGTCCAGTCCCGCGCCTGCCAGCATTCCGCTGTTTAAGGCCCTTGCCAGCGCGCGGCTGTCCACGATCCCTCCCCGGGCGGTGTTGATGAGAAAGGCAGTGGACTTCATGCGGGAAAGAAGCGCCTCTCCCGCTAGCCCTTTGGTTTCCGGCGTCAGCGGGCAGTGAAGTGATACCGCGTCGCTGCACTCAAAAAGCTCGGGCAGCGCTGCCCTGCGAAAAGGCTTTGGAAGCTCTTTCTCGGCGCGGCTGTGAACCAATACCTCCATGCCAAAAGCATGGCCAATATCCGCCACCCTGCGCCCAATGCTGCCAAAGCCCACGATCCCCAGGGTTTTTCCGGAAAGCTCTGTAAGCGGAAAATCGCCGTAATTCATGGAAACGGCCTCCTGCCAGCGTCCTTCCTTTACCGCCTTGCTGTAGTTGTGCACATTTTCGCACAGACAGAGCAAAAGGGAAATGGCGTGCTGAGCGACCAGCGGGGCGCAGTAGTCCGGCACGTTGCAGACGGTGATCCCCAGCGCTCTTGCCGCTTCGGTGTCGATGGCGTTATAGCCCGTAGCCAGCATACCGAGAAAGCGCAGCCGGGGCAGCCGCGCAAGCATATCGCGGTCTAAAGCGGGGCGGTTCAGGACCAGGGCGTCCGCCTCCCGGCTTCTGGAGAGCACAAGCTCCGGCGGCGTATGGTCATAAACAGTAAGCTTTCCCAGAGCTTCCAGCGGAGCCCAGCTGAGATCGCCGGGATTTGTGGTGCCGCCGTCCAAAATCACAATGTTCATAGAAAGGCTCCTTTCTGCCGTTTGTTTAGTATAAAAGATTTTCCCGCTTTCCACAAGAAAAAGTTTTTTCAGAAGGAAAAAGAAAAGGTTGATTCTTCTATCGATCTGTGGCATAATTTTACTGTATATGGAAATGAAAAAGAGGAGTGGATCTCTCTGTGGAACAACAGAAAAAAGCCGGGAAAAAAGGGCAGATGCGCCGTTTCCTGCCATATTTCAAAAAATATCTTCCCATTTTGATCTTTGACCTGTTCTGTGCCTCGCTTACCACGGTATGCGAGCTGGTGCTGCCTCTTTTGGTGCGGTATGTGACAAACGCGGGCATCAACGATCTCGCATCCCTGACCCTTTCCGTGATCCTGAAGATCGGCGCGCTCTATCTGTTTTTGCGGATCGTGGACGCCGCCGCCGATTTTTTTCGGGCCTCCGTGGGGCATATTATGGGCTCCAAGATCGAAACCCAAATGCGTTCCGACCTGTTTGCCCATCTGCAAAAGCTTTCCTTCCACTATTTTGACAACACCAAGGTGGGGCAGATCATGTCCCGTATCACCTCCGATCTTTTCGATGTAACGGAATTTGCCCATCACGGCCCGGAGGAAGTTTTCATTGCCGGGATCAAGATCATCGGTTCCTTTATTATTCTCTGCGGCGTCAATGTATGGCTGACCCTGATCGTTTTTTCCGTGGTGCCCTTTATGTTGCTGGCGGCCGCCTACTTCAACCTGAAGCTTAGAGAGCAGTTTCGCCGCCAGCGCAGACAGATCGGCGAAATCAATGCTCAGGTGGAGGATAGTCTTTTGGGCGTGCGGGTGGTGAAATCCTTCGCCAACGAAGGCCTGGAAACCGAAAAGTTTGAACAGGGCAACGGCGCCTTTCTGGATATCAAGAAAAAAAGCTACCTGTATATGGGCGGCTTTGAAGCGTCCAACCGCTTATTTGACGGCATCATGAATCTTCTGGTGCTGGTGGTGGGCGCTGTCTTTATGATAAACGGGCAGATCCAGCCCGCCGATCTCATTGCTTATATGATGTATGTGGGAACGCTGATCAGCTCGATCCGGCAGCTGGTGCAGTTTGCCGAGCAGTTCCAGCGGGGCATGACCGGTATCGAGCGCTTTTTCCAGATCATGGACGCCGATGTGGATATTTTTGATGAAGAAGGGGCTGTTCCTCTGACGATCCAAAAGGGTGATGTGACCTTTGAGGACGTGAGCTTCAGCTATACGGACGACGGCAAGGAAGTGCTGTCGGAGATCAATCTTCACGTAAGCGCCGGGGAAAACGTGGCGCTGGTGGGGCCCTCCGGCGGTGGAAAAACCACCCTTTGCAATTTGATCCCCCGGTTTTACGATGTGACCGGCGGCAGAATTCTGGTGGACGGCCAGGACGTGCGAGAAGTCACGCTGAAATCCCTGCGCTCTCAGATCGGCTTTGTGCAGCAGGATGTGTATCTTTTTTCCGGCACGGTGTATCAAAATATCGAGTACGGAAAGCCAGGCGCTTCCCGGGAGGAAGTGGTGGAGGCCGCCAAACGGGCCGGAGCCCACGAATTTATTAGCGGGCTGCAAAATGGATATGATACCTATGTGGGGGAGAGGGGCGTAAAGCTTTCCGGCGGGCAGAAGCAGCGCATCAGTATCGCCAGGGCGTTTTTGAAAAACCCGCCGATCCTGATTTTGGACGAAGCTACCAGCGCTTTGGATAACGAAAGCGAAAAAATCGTGCAGGCTTCTCTGGAAAAGCTTGCGAAAGGGCGCACTACCTTTACCATTGCCCACAGGCTCACCACCATTAAGAACGCCACGGTTATTCTGGTGCTTACCGATCGGGGAATCGAAGAAAAGGGAACCCATCAGGAGCTTATGGAGAAAAAGGGCATCTACTACCAGCTCTATAACAGCTACACAGAGGACAGCGATCCGGCAGCCTCGGAAATTTAGCGGATTGGAAGTGCTTCAGCATTGAATCAGGAACAGTTTTTCCGAAACATTTCAGGAAAGTCCGTCACCTTTTGCGGCATCGGGCGCAGTCATCTGCCCCTGATCGATCTTTTTCAAAAAAAGGGAGCGGTGGTTTCCTCCAGAGATAAGCGAACCCTTACGGAGCTGGGGGAAACCGGAGAAAAGCTTCAGGCCCAGGGCGTAAAGCTGATCCTGGGGGAAGGATATTTGAAGGACCTGACGGAGGACGTGATCTTCCGCACCCCCGGCATGAAATACTTTCTGCCGGAGCTCATCGAAGCCAGAAGCCGGGGTTCCGCCGTTACCAGTGAAATGGAGCTGTTTTTCGAGCTCTGTCCCTGTAAGCTCTACGCGGTGACAGGCAGCGATGGAAAAACCACCACCACCACGATCCTTTCAGAGTTTTTGAAGGCCCAGGGAAAAACCGTCCATTTGGGCGGCAATATCGGAAAGCCCCTGCTGCCAGAAATCGGATCGATCAAAGAAACCGACTGCGCCGTGGCGGAGCTTTCCAGCTTTCAGCTGATCTCCATGCGGAGAAGTCCCCAGGTGGCCGTGGTGACGAACCTTTCGCCCAACCATTTGGATATGCACAAGGATATGCGGGAGTATATCGATGCGAAGAAAAATATTTTTCTGCATCAAAGCGCTTTTTCCCGCACGGTACTGAACAAGGATAACGATATTACCGCGGCCTTCTCGGAAGAAACCAGGGGAGATACCTGGTTCTTCAGCCGGAAGAGTCAGCCCCGGCGAGGCGTGTGGTGCGATGGGGAGTCCATTTTTGTAAATGGGGAAAAACTGATGCTCGTATCAGAGATCAAGCTTCCCGGCTGGCATAATGTGGAAAACTATATGGCTGCCATTGCCGCCGCCTGGGGCGATGTTTCCCCGGAGAATATGGTTCAGGTGGCGAAAAGCTTCGGCGGCGTGGAGCATCGGGCGGAGCTGGTGCGGGAATTTGATGGCGTTAGGTATTATAACGATTCCATCGCCAGCTCGCCTACCCGCACGATCTCGGGAACCTTGTCTCTCTATTCCCGGAAGATCATTCTCATCTGCGGGGGATACGACAAGCACATTCCCTACGATCCTCTGGGTCCCGTGATCTGTGATAAGGTAAAGGTCCTGATCGTCATGGGAGACACCGGCCCCAAAATTGAAGAGGCCGTGCGCAATTCTGCCGCATACCGGGAAGGAGAGCCCGTTATTGTGCGTGTAAAAACCATGGAGGAAGCAGTGGCGGCGGCCCGAAGGCTGGGAAAAAAGGGGGATATCGTTTCCCTGTCCCCGGCGTCCGCGGCCTTTGACCTGTACCCCAATTTTGAGGTGCGGGGCAGGCATTTCAAAGAGCTTGTCAACGGGCTTTCCGAGTAAAGAGCAAAAAGACCGGATAAGAGAGAGCACATATTGTTTGCTCTCAGGCAGGGCTTGTGCCCTGCGGGAAAGGATTTTAACAGAATGATGGAAAAAAGAAGAATCAAAACAGAAAATCAAGGATCACGGCGCGGGGGATACGGACAGTCCCCCCGTTCTTTTGGAAACCGGGGCGGTAGGGGCCGCTTCCACAGTGAAGAGCCCTACGAGCTGCCCAGTGCCGCCGTCACCGTGGAGGAAAAGCTGATCGTAGCGGCATTGAAGCGCTGCGGCGGGAACGGCGTACCCTCCAAGTCCCTGATGCGGGAAGCCGGGATCCGAAATAAAGAGGATTTTTACGAGGCGCTTCGCAGCTTAAAGGAAAATAGAGAAATCAGCGTCGATAAGGATCACTGGGTCAAGCTGATCCCTCACACCGGAGATGTGGAAGCGGTGCTGGTTTCCCTTTCGGAACGGTTTGGCTTTGCCAGGCCCAAGCTTGGTACGGAGGATATTTTTATTCCCGGCAGCGCTCTACAGGGCGCTTTTGTGGGAGACGAGATCCTTTTGACCGAGCTGCGCAAAGGGGAAAAGGGGCCAAGCGGAAAGGTGAAGCGTGTGCTGGCCCGAGGCACAGATGCCGTCACGGGTACGGTACACATCGATGAAAACGGAGCCAGGGCCACACCGGACGGCGCTGTTCGATACGATATGGAGATTTCCCCCATGCACCTTCACGGTGCGAAGGACGGCGATAAAGTGCTGCTCCAGCCGAAATGTGACGGCAGGGGAGAATGGCGCACAGCGGAGGTGAAGTCTGTATTCGGCAGTGGAAACCGAGCCCGTGTATGTGCCGACGCCATCATTGAGCGCTGCGGGATCCCCACGGAGTTTCCGGAGGAGGCCCTGCGGGAGGCAGAAGCCATATCTCGGATGACAGTGACCCAGAAAGACCTGGACAGCCGCTTGGATCTGCGGGACGAGCTGATTTTTACCATAGACAGCGCCGACGCCAAGGATCTGGACGACGCGATCTCCGTACAGAAAACCCGGGACGGGTATACGCTGGGAGTTCATATTGCCGATGTTTCCCACTATGTAAAGGCGGGAAGCGCCATTGATCAGGAGGCTTTCCGGAGAGGTACCTCGGTCTATTTTGCGGATCGGGTGATCCCCATGCTGCCGGAGTCCCTTTCCAACGGGGTATGCTCTCTGACGGCGGGAACGGACAAGCTTGCCTTTTCCGCTTTGATGGATTTTGATGCGGAAGGGAATATGACTGACTATCTTTTCCGCAAAACGGTCATAGAATCCAAGGTACGGGGTGTGTATTCGGAGGTAAACGAAATCTTTGCCGGTACGGCTTCTCCGGAGCTTCTGCAAAAATACGCTCCCGTCAGAGAAAGCCTGGAGGCGGCAAAGGAGCTGGCGGAGCTTTTGAAGCGCAATGGCGCCGCCAGAGGGCAAATGGACCTTTCCAGCGATGAGATCAAGTTTGTGCTGGACGAAAACGGCGTGTGTATTGATCTTCTGCCCCGAACCACCGGGCAGGCGGAAGAGCTGGTGGAGCAGATGATGGTTTCTGCCAATATCGCCGCCGCAAAAGCGGCGCTGGACGCGGAGATCCCCTTTCTGTACCGGATCCACGAAAAGCCCCGGCCGGATCGGGTGGAAGAGCTGTATGAGCTGCTGGACAGGCTGGGGATCGCCTGCGGTGAGATCAAAAAGGGAACTCCCACCGCCAAGGACTTTTCCGCTGTGCTGGGAAGGGTAAAGGGCGGCCCCAGAGAAGCCTTAGTGAACCAGCGGATTTTGCGTACCATGGAAAAGGCCCGGTACGCCGACCGGGAGCTGGGGCATTTCGGCCTGGCGCTGGGAGAATACAGCCATTTTACCTCTCCGATCCGCCGGTATCCCGATACCTCTATTCACCGTATCTTAAGCGACCTGGCGGCGGGAAAAGAGAAGGAAGAGATCAGAAAGCGCTATCGGGGCTTTGCCCAGGAATCTGCGGCGGAGTCCTCCAAAAACGAAATTCGGGCGGTAACCGGCGAGCGTGCCGCGGAGGATTGCTACACCGCGGAATATATGCGCGCTCATTTGGGCGAGCGGTATGTGGGTATTGTCAGCGGCGTAACGCCCAAGGGCGTTTTTGTAAAGCTCCCCAATTTTGCCGAAGGCTTTGTCAGCCTCAATGATTTTGAAAACGCCGATTTTGAATTTGACGGCGAGATCGCCCACCGGGATCTGCGCTCCGGCAGGGTGCTGATGATGGGGGAGGAGCTGGGGATCATTGTAGCGGGTGCGGACGTCGCCACAGGCCGCGTCGATTTTGTGCCCCAGGAAGCTTAAGGCAGCACCGCTCAATTCCCGGCTCTCGCCTTAAGCGGTATTGCCTTAAAGCATAAGCAGACAGGCTTTTTCATATAGTTATGGCACAGGGACAACTTTAGAAATGGTTCTGTGAAATAGAGAAAGGACTGTCTGCCCATGAAAAATTTTTTGATCTCGGCGATTTTAGGTTTTGCGGCGCTGGCGCTTTTGAATCTGTCTTCTCCCTATACCGGAGTGGCGCTGCCGGTGAGCCGCCTGAGCATAGCGGCTTCTGGACTTTTGGGGATCCCGGGCGTAACGCTGATGGTGATTTTGAACGCCGTGTTGTAGGCTTTTATCAGATGTTAAGGCCAACACCGCACAAAGACCGGCCAGAGGCCTTTGTACAACGATTTGCTTGCAGATTTTTCGTCATAACGCACAGTTTTCGTTTGTCAATCACGAGATTGACTGCACTCAATCTATGCACTCTGACGAAAAATCTGACTGCGCAACTTGCGCACAATCCTTGTGCGGTGTTGCCTTAAAAAGAAAAGGAACGGGGTAGGGACATTGTTTCAGAAACGGCCCTCTGAAAAAAGGAGAAGTGAGCTATGTTTTTAATCAACGCCAAATATCTGGATCGGGATTTTTGCCTGGTGCGGGGCGATTTGGAGCTGGAAAACGGAAAAATCAAACAGGTGGGAAAAAAGCTTTCCTATACCGCCAGGGATATGGCGGTGGACTGCGAAGGCTACACGGTGATCCCCGGCTTTGTGGACGTGCACATTCACGGCTGCGGCGGGGCCGATACCTGTGACGGGACCCGGGAAGCCATTACTACCATGGCCCGGTTTCTTTTGCAGAAGGGCGTTACCTCCTTCTGTCCCACCACCATGACCACAGACCGTGAGGTGATCGAGGGTGCGCTGCTTGCCGCGAAGGAATGTATGGAAACCCCGGTGGAGGATGGTGCCCGGGTCATCGGAATCAACATGGAGGGTCCCTTTATTTCCAGAGAAAAAAAGGGCGCTCAGCGGGAAGAGGCCATTGTAGCTCCGGATCTTGAGCTGTTCCGCCATTTCTATGAATTGAGCGGCAAAACGGTAAAGCTGATCGCCCTGGCTCCGGAGCAGCCCGGCGGTTATGAATTTGCGGAGCAGGCGAAGGAACTGTGCGCGGTGTCTATCGCCCACACCACGGCAAATTATGACGAGGCAAAGCACTCCTTCGACTGCGGCGTTACCCATGCCACCCACCTGTTCAACGCCATGTCCGGTCTGAGCCACCGGGACCCCGGCGTAGTGGGAGCGGTGTTCGATGATGAAAGAGTGCTGGCGGAGCTGATCTGCGACGGCATCCATATTCACCCGGCGGTAGTGCGAACCGCCTTCCGGGAATTGGGGGACCGGGTGCTGGTGATCAGCGATTCCATGCGGGCCAACGGTTTGCCAGAGGGAGAGCCCTTCGATCTGGGCGGCCAGCTGGTCACGGTGAAGAATGGAAAAGCCACGCTGGCGGACGGTACCATTGCCGGCTCTGTGACCAACCTGCACCAGGAGGTCAAAAACCTTGTAAGCTTTGGAATTCCCTTTGAACAGGCGGTCAAGGCGGCCACCCTGATCCCGGCGCGCTCCATCGGCATGGAGCATGAGATCGGCAGCATTGAAGCGGGAAAACGCGCCGACCTGCTGGTACTGGATCAAGACCTGAATATTGCGGCGGTTTATCACTGAGAAGCATTATTTTATAAAGAAAAAAAGAGAGCGGAATTTTCCGCTCTCTTTTTTAAGGCTTATTTGAAAATCAAAGTACTGTTTAAGGGCCTGTCCTGAGGGCCACGAAGCCATTGGCCATCTACATAGAGGTTGGCAGAGCCGCCGCCGTCAAAATTGATGGCGTCCGTACAGCCGAAGCTTACCATGATCTTCGACATCTGCGCCAGGGTGGCGTAAGCGGTACAGATCACAAGACTGCCGTCCGCCTTGATCCCAAAGCATACGCGCAGAGCTTCATAGGTGGTGATGCCGGGGTCAGTATAGCCCTCGGCCTGATAAGTGCTCAGGCCCCCGTAAACGGCTTTATCTTTTACGATCCGGGGCCCCGCACCAATGGAAATCTGAATATCCTGGCTGCCGGCGCCCTCGAAAACGCGTTCAATATCCAGAACGGCTCCCAGAGCGCAAGAATCAAAGAAATCTCCCTCGTATTTCCGGCGGGAGCGCTGGGCCAGCACATAACCGGTTTCCGGGATCTGCACATCTGTGTCCTTGGCAATATCCAAAATGGTGCCGTCCTCTGCCAGCGTTACAGCGTCCTTGGCGGGGAAGCCAAGGCTTTTGCCCCAGGCACGGGTAAAGAGGATCCGGGTAGCGTCGGTAGCGCTGCTGGGACTTCTGTTGACGGATACGCCGTACAGCACGCTGTCGGTTTCATCTGCCTTATGCAGGGTAACGGTGTGATTGGTAGTAAAATTCTGAATGGAAAAGTGGCCGGAGGAATCTACGACCAGGGCCGATCTTGCCGGGGCGTATCGGTCCGCCACTGTCAATACCTGGCCGTCCTTTACCAGTGTGCCCAGAGGAATATAGGAGCTCATATCAAAGAAGGCGGCGTTTACGGCAATTTTTGCTTCGGTGCGGTTTACAATGGAGGTGGGGGACTCCGCGCCGGTCACACGGTCATGCCCCATGATAAGCTGAGGAGTATAATCTGAAGAAGAGAATTCTACAGCCCGCACCGGCGTGGTAAAGACTCTTTTTCGCACCACCTTATAAGTTCCGATCTGGCAGTTTTTCAGAAAATTGGAATACATGGTGGCGGCTTCCGCTCTGGTGGCGGTATCGTTTGGCCGAAAGGTGCCTACCTTGTCGCCCACCATTACGCCCGCCTGCTGGCAAATGCGCACGCTGGAGGCTGCGAACCGGGCAATAGAACCGCTGTCAGTAAAAGCAAAGACTTCCTTTATCGCGTTCATCTGCCGCCCGGTGGCTTTGGCGAAATTAACGGTCATCACCGCCATTTCCTGGCGGGATACGGGCTTGTCGGGCCGGAAGGTCTTGTTTTCATAGCCGCTGACGATACCGGCCTCCGCCGCCCAGTTGATATAGCGGTACGCCCAGTGCTTGGGGGTCACGTCCTGAAAGCTCCCCTGAAATTCATACTGTCTGAGATCACCCTCAGACAGTGCCGCCTGCGCCAGCATCGTGGCAAAAGCGGCACGGGTCAGCTTTTTTCCGGGAGAAAATTCCGTGGCGCTGGTGCCGTGGATCACGCCTTTTTCCACCAGATCATATACATAGCTTCGGTACCAGGCGTTTGCCGGAACGTCCTGAAAGGTAACAGCCTGAGCAGACTGGGGGCAGGCCGTGCAAACCAGTGCCGCCGCAAGAAGCGCGGATAAAAATCTTTTCTTCTTTTTCATGAAATCATGTTCCTCCGTTTTTAGCTCCCCTTGTCAAGCGAAGCTGTACTTTACATAATATAGCATCTTTTTCGGGAAAAGTCTACAAAAAGGGAAAAATTTGGAAGGCAGAAGGCAAAATGAAACAAGCTTTTCAGAACAGTATTGCATTTTCCGGCTTTTTACTGTAATATATATATAGCGATACAAAGATTATTTTTGTTGGAGGGTATTTTATGATTTGTCCCAAGTGCGGAAGGCCGATCCCTGATGGCTCTGCGTGTTCCTGCACTTATGTGACTCCGGCCTTTTCCAACAATCCTGCGGTGAACGCGCTCAAGGCCAGCGGGGCGTCTCCCTTGTTTCTTTCTGCGGTGATCCTGTACACTCTTACGCCGCTCCTGTCGGTTGTGACTGCCCTGACCGGCGGAGGGGTGAGCCTGGTGAAGACGATTACTGAGTCTGCGGCCCAATCCGATCCGAATCTCTATTTTCAGCAGAGGGGGGCAGACGCTTCCTTAAGCGCTTTATTTGGAGTCACTGTTGTTTTTTCCATACCGTCCATTGTTTTCCTGATTGGTATGTGGATGCATTATGCCGCCTGCCGAAACCGGAAAACGGGGAATCTTTCCACAGCCGGGCTTACGGTGTGTAAGGTGATGGAAATAATTCAGCTTGTATTCGAATGTATAGTGTTTGCCATTTATGTGATTTTCATAATTGCGGCCATGTTTCTTTCCGCCGGAGCCTCCCAAGGGGTTTTCTTCAACGGCCAGCCAGCGCCTTCCATGGATCATGGGTCGGTCACAGCCCTTGTGGTGGTGATGTTTGTGGTTCTTTTGATTTTTATTATCGCCTTTTTTTCTCTGCCGGTTCTTTTCAGCATATGTGTAATCAAGGTCATCAACCGCATGAAGGCCACCGCCAGCTTCGGTGTTCCGGATAACCGGATCCCCATGTATCTCATTGTGATGCTCTATCTTATCGGCGGATTTATGGCACTGTACAGCCTGATGGGCATGTTGCTGTCCCTGACTTTGGGATTGTCTCTGCTGACAGGTGCGGCGGCGGAAATTTTGATTGCCGTCTGCCTTGGAAAATATCGAAAGCATATGACGGTTTTGATGTATCTGCCGGTGCAGCCGCTCTATGCGCCCCAATCGGTAATGCCGGCGCAGGGGTATCCCATGCAGCAGGCTGTGATCCAGCCGTCGGCTGTTCCTGTGGAGAATCACACCCCCGCAGGCTTTCCTGTTCCTATGGTAACTTCGGCTTCTCCTGAGGAAAAGCCGGAAGAATAAGAAAAACTCAATTTTTTTGCGAGGTGTATTATTTATGCAGTGTCCCAAATGCGGTCGGGAAATTCCCTACGGCACGGTGTGTTCTTGCTCTGCAAACACGCCGCTGTCCAGCAATCCTGCGGTGAATGTTCTCAAGACCATCGGTTCTTCCCCGCTGTTTCTCACAGCGGCGGTTCTCTATTCTGTCGCTACTCTGATCTCGGTTTTCACCAGTATCATGGGGAATAGCGGCATTTCTGACTATCTGCTGTATGCGCTTTATAATGCGGATATCGACTATTCCGTGCTGTATCCTATGGTGAGCGCACTAAACGGCGCCTCTGTAGGCATGACGCTGCTGTTCTCTGTTCCCACCATTCTGATTGCGGTGGGCATGTGGCTTTTTTTTGCCACCTGCCGGGACAGAAGAACCGGAAATATTTCCACAACGGGCCTCACGATCTGCAAGGTGATCTCCATTATTTTTCTGGTGTGCTTTTGCATTTTGGCCGCTTTGATCCTGTTTGCCTTGATCATGGTGCTGGTAGGCGGCAACGCTTATTTTTCCTACAGCTATGATCTTTACGGCTACGGCTATGATTCCGGTTACGCCGCCGGTGTAACGGCGGGAGTGGTGTTTGTGTTCCTCCTTTGCCTGGCGGTTCTGGTGCTCTGTATTCTGTATTATGTGAGCGTGATCAGAACCATCGGCAGGATCAAGGCCTGTGCCTCTACCGGTATGCCTGAGAACAGGATTTCCCGGTTTTTAATCGCTATGCTGTACATTGTAGGCGTTTGTTCCGGCATTTCCGGATTGATCTCGCTGTTCAGCGCACCCATGAGCGGCCTTTCCACCCTGGCCTCCGCTGTCTGCTCTATCCTGATCGCGGTTTGCCTGGGCCGTCAGCGCCAGCAGATGACTATTCTAATGTACCCCCCGATTCAGCCTGCTTATGTACCGGTGCAGCCCATTCAGGAGGCAGTACCCGGCGAGTATGCCCAGCCGGCGGCTCCCGTTGCTCCTGTTGTTCCAGAGCAGCCTGCCGTAACAGTGCAGGAGCCCGCTCCCGCAGTACAGGAACAGCCCGCTGTGGAAACTCCCGCCCCGGCGGAACAGGCTTCCGAAGAAAAGCCTGAGGAATGATTTCTCCTCTTTGGGGATAAAAAAGGATAGCATGAAAAAAGGACGCCCCGTGCCGATCACGAGGCGTCCTTTTTTCATATTTTTGGGAAGATAGATTCCATAACTCAATCGATCACTCTGCATCGGATAATGGGCTCCAGAGTTTTTAAGCTTTCCACAGCCTCCGGGGATAGCTGTCCTGAAACGTCCAGAATGGTATAGGCGTACTCGCCTTTTGATTTGCTCTGCATGTTTTCAATGTTGATACCTGCCTTGCCGCAGGCGGAAGCCAGCACGGCGATGGTATTGGGAATATTTTTGTGGATCAGACAGATTCGTATCGTGTTCGGATCCCGAGGCATGGAAAGTGCGGGGAAGTTCACAGAATTGCGGATATTACCGGTTTCCAGATACTCTCTGAGCTGCTCCGCCGCCATGATCGCGCAGTTCTCCTCACTTTCCGGGGTGGAAGCGCCCAGGTGGGGAAGAGCCACCACATTTTCAGCGCCGATCAGACTGTCGTCCGGGAAATCTGTTGCGTAGGCGGAAAGCTTTCCACTTTCCAGCGCCTTCAAGAGAGCGGCGGAATCCACCAGCTCACCCCTGGCAAAATTCAGAAGCCTTGCGCCGTCCTTCATTTTGGCAATGGATTTTTCTCCGATCATTCCGCGGGTTTCCGGCGTCAGGGGCAGATGAAGCGTGATATAGTCGCAGCTTTCACAGATATCTTCAAAGGTGGGGGAGTGCCGTACCGCGCTGGAAAGCCGCCAGGCAGAATCCACCGAGAGGAAGGGGTCATAGCCGTATACGGTCATGCCCAGCTGCTCCGCGGCGTTTGCCACCAGAATGCCGATGGCGCCCAGGCCTACCACACCCAGAGTTTTGCCCTGGATCTCAGGCCCGGCAAAGGCGCTTTTTCCTTTTTCTACCAGCTTTCCCACCTCATCTCCCTTTCCCTTCAGGGTCTTGACCCAGTCTGTAGAGGCCGTGATCTTTCTGGAGGTGAGAAACAGCGCGCAGAGCACCAGTTCTTTTACCGCGTTGGCGTTGGCTCCGGGAGTATTGAAAACCACGATTCCCTTCTCGGTACAGGCGTCTACCGGAATATTGTTGACGCCCGCTCCGGCTCTGGCGATGGACAGCAGCTTTTCTCCAAAGGGCATGTCATGCATGGAAGCGGAGCGCACCAGAATCCCGTCCGGCGATTGTTCCTCTGTGGAGATCGCGTAGTCGTCTCCGAAACGGTTCAGCCCCAGGGGACTGATTTTATTTAAGCACTGGATTTGATACATGTCAGATCACCCTTCCTTCAAATTCCTTCATGAATTCCACCAGCTTCGCAACGCCCTCCCTCGGCATGGCGTTATAAATAGAAGCCCGCATGCCGCCGACGCTGCGGTGGCCCTTCAGGTTTACAAAGCCAGCTTCCGTGCTCTCCTTTACGAATCTGGCGTCCAGCTCGGCGTCCCCCGTAACGAAGGTCACGTTCATCAGGGAGCGGCTGCCCTGTTCCGCGCAGCCCTTAAAAAGCTTGGAGGAATCCAGAAAATCATAAAGTAATTTGGCTTTTTCCATGTTTCGCTTTTCCATAGCTGCAAGGCCGCCGACCTCGTTTTCCAGCCATTCCAGCACCAGCTTGCAGATGTAGATGGGCCAGCAGGGCGGGGTGTTGTACATGGAATCGTTTTTTGCCATCACGCCATACTGGAACATGGTGGGGGTGCCCTCCATAGGCTCGCCGATCAGATCTTCCCGAATGATCACAATGGTAAGGCCGGCGGGAGCCACATTTTTCTGCGCCCCGGCATAGAGCAGGCCGAATTTGGAAACATCGATGGGGCGGCTCAGAATGCAGGAGGAAATATCCGCCACCAGAGGCACGTTGCCGGTATCGGGCAGTTCCTTCCATACGGTGCCGTAGATGGTGTTGTTCATGCAAATGTGGAAATAATCCGCGTCCGGGCGGAATTCCTTCGGGTCTAAGGCGGGAATGCGGGAAAAATTCTCCTCCTTGGAGGAGGCTACCGCCTTGCAGTCTCCATAGCGGGAGGCTTCCTGATAGGCTTTGGTGGAAAACTGACCGGAAAGGACATAGTCCGCTTTTTTAGAGCCGGTCATCAGGTTCAGGGGAACCATGGCAAACTGTGAAGAGGCTCCACCCTGCAAAAACAGGATCTGATAATTTTCCGGAATGTTCATCACCTTCCGGAGAAGAGCCTTTGCGGCTTGAAAAATTTCGTCATAGACCTTGGAACGGTGAGACATTTCCATCACGCTTTGTCCGCTTCCGTTGTAATCCATCATTTCAGCGGCGGCTTTTTTCAGAACTGCCTCCGGCAGCATGGAAGGGCCTGCGGAAAAATTGTATACACGGGACATAGGCTAAAACCTCCTGTATTGAATTTTACTGAGTTAAATTGATAAAGTGATTTTATCCATTATACCTTGCCTTTTTCAAAAAGGCAAGAAGAAATTGGGTTGGAAAGAGAGACAGTTTTTATGTATAATGTATAAGGATCGGTAAGAGCCTTTTGGCGGAATAGGGCCGCAGGCACACTATCCTGTTCTCAAGGGAAATGGCTATGCAAAGAATTGTTTCTTCGTAAGGTATGCGGGAAAGAGGCGGCATGTTCGGTGGAGCCTTTGGAATAAACATAGAAGGGGTCAGATCGATATGACAGTGAAAGAATTAGCGGAAAATCTGGGTTGGAAGCTGATCGCGGGAGAAAAAGGCATATTTGAAGAGGTAACAGGCTGCT
The DNA here is from genome assembly GCF_034335015.1 of Neglectibacter caecimuris. Taxonomy (NCBI): domain Bacteria; kingdom Bacillati; phylum Bacillota; class Clostridia; order Eubacteriales; family Oscillospiraceae; genus Neglectibacter; species Neglectibacter caecimuris. The sequence continues at coordinate 130,415 of NZ_JAWXXK010000004.1, forward strand.
CGGCAGGAGATCTGTTGAGCTGGGTGTTATCTCACGGCAGTCAGGGGCAGATATGGCTGACGGTGATGGGAACAGAAACCGCTGTGGCAGTTGCGGTACTTTCCGGTTTCTCGGCGATCGTCCTTGCGGGAAGCGCGGAGCTGGACGCGGACGCCGCCCGGCAAGCTGATGAAAGAGAGCTCTCGGTGTATTCCTGCAGAGAAAATTTATATGAAGCAGCGATCAGGATTTATGAAGCGCTTTCAGAAACGGAATCCAGTGAAAAAGAAGAGCTCTGTGAAACAAGGTAATTGGACCTGAAATATCAATATTTTTGTATCTATTACCAGAAAATAGAAGAAAAAAGACAAAAAATTGTCAATCTGACCAGAATGATTCTTTTGAAGAATTATAAATTCAGATCTGTCCGGTAGAATGTGCATATTGTTGAGCGCTGTAAGCTTATTGAAACAGCGCCGCTTTACCATTCAAAAAAGCATGGGAGGAAAAGCAATGCAAAAACGTATCAGTTCTCTGCCGTTTCACGATACTCCAGAGCAGGCGAAAAAGCTTAATGCTGTGCTCGAAGGGCTCAAGGGCCAGGCGGGCGCGGTGATGCCCGCTTTGCACCAGGCACAGGATATTTACGGCTATCTGCCAATGGAGGTTCAGAAAAAGATCGCCGATGGGCTGGGGGTATCCCTGGAAGAGGTGTACGGCGTGTCCACCTTCTATTCTCAGTTTTCGCTGACCCCCAAGGGCCGCAACCACATTTCCATTTGCCTGGGGACCGCCTGCTATGTAAAGGGCGCGGACAAGGTGCTGGATAAGCTCACCCAGAAGCTGGGCATACAGCCGGAGGAGTGCACGGAGGACGGCGCGTTTTCTCTGACAGCCTGCCGTTGTATCGGCGCCTGCGGCCTGGCTCCTGTTATGACGGTGAATGAAGATGTGTACGGCCGCCTGACACCGGAAGAGGTAGACGGGATCCTGGCAAAATACATGGAGTAGGCCTGTGCGCGAATTGGCTCTCCATGTGATGGATATCGTTCAAAACTCGCTTTCCGCCGGGGCGGATAAGGTCCTTCTTGAACTGGAGGAGGATCTGCCCCGTGAGCTTTTGACGATCCGTATTTCAGATAACGGAAAGGGAATGACAGGGGAGCAGGCACAGCAGGCAGTGCATCCTTTTTACACCACCGGCCCCAAAAAAGCGGGGCTGGGGCTTCCTCTTTTTCGGGAAGCGGCAAGGCGAACAGGCGGCGAGCTTTTTGTAGGATCTGAGCCGCAAAAGGGAACAAGCGTTACGGCTGTGTTTCACACCGCCAGCATTGATATGGCTCCCCTTGGCGATATCAACGGCACGGTAATGCTTTTGCTCGTCTGTAATCCCGGGATAGAGCTTGTGTTTTCCAGAAAGCGCAGAACAGCGGCGGGGAAGGAAACGGCCTTCTGTCTCTGTGAAAAAACACTTCCGGGGCTCTCCCGTAAAACACCGGCAGCGGCCCCGGAAATTAAAAAATGGCTGGAAAAGCAGACGAAAACGCTTTGCGCGGAGCGGGAGAAGCCGGTATTGGAAAAGGGACTGGAATATTTTTGAAAGCTGTGTTCGGGAAGCGTTTACAAAAATCGAAAACGAAAGGAAGGATCGTTCGCATGAAATCGTTAGCGGAGCTTCAGGCTGTAAAGGATCAGGTGAAGGGCTCTTTGGCTATTCGGGAAAACGGCGAGTCCCAAACAAGGGTTTTGGTGGGCATGGCGACCTGCGGGATCGCCGCGGGGGCCAAGCCGGTTCTCATGGCCTTTGTGGAGGAAGCCGCCCGGGAGGGGCTTACCGATCTCGTCATTACGCAGACCGGCTGTATGGGCCTGTGTTCTTATGAGCCCACGGTGGAGGTCGCCACCCCGGACGGAAAAAAGACTGTTTACGGCAATATGACCCCGGAAAAGGCCGTACGGGTGGTAAAAGAGCATTTGATCGGTGGTCAGGCTGTTGTGGAATACGCCATTGGCGCGAAATAAGGAGGGAAAGCAATGTATCGTTCAAACGTACTGGTCTGCGGAGGAACAGGCTGTACCTCCTCCAACAGCGAGCAGATCATTGAAACACTGAAGGCTGAGATCAAGGCCCAGGGCCTGGAGCAGGAGGTCAATGTGATCCGCACCGGCTGCTTTGGCCTGTGCGCTCTGGGGCCGATTATGATCGTTTATCCGGAGGGCGCTTTTTACAGCCGCATTACCCCTGAGGACATTCCCGAAATTGTTTCCGAGCATCTTCTGAAGGGCCGCATTGTAAAGCGTCTGCTGTATCAGGAGACCGTTCAGGAGGACGGGACTATCAAGTCCTTAAACGAGACCAGGTTTTATTCCAAGCAGCACCGTGTCGCCCTGCGCAACTGCGGTGTGATAGATCCTGAGAATATTGAAGAGTACATAGCCAGAGACGGTTACGCCGCACTGGGTAAGGTTCTGACGGAAATGACCCCTCAGGACGTGATCGACACCATGCTGGCTTCCGGCTTGCGGGGACGGGGCGGAGCAGGCTTCCCCACGGGCCTGAAATGGAAATTTGCCGCCGCCAACGAAGCGGATCAGAAATACGCCTGCTGTAACGCCGACGAGGGCGATCCCGGCGCGTTCATGGACCGTTCCGTGCTGGAGGGGGATCCCCACAGCGTGCTGGAGGCCATGGCCATAGCGGGCTATGCCATCGGCGCCACCCAGGGCTATATCTATATCCGCGCCGAATATCCCATCGCCGTAAAGCGGCTGCAGATCGCCATTGATCAGGCCAGAGAGCGCGGCCTTCTGGGAAAAAACATTTTCAATTCCGGCTTTGATTTTGATATCGGCATTCGCCTGGGTGCGGGCGCTTTTGTCTGCGGTGAGGAGACCGCTTTGATGACCTCCATTGAGGGCAAGCGAGGCGAGCCCCGGGTACGCCCGCCTTTCCCGGCGCTCAAGGGCCTGTTTGGAAAGCCCACGGTGCTCAACAACGTGGAAACCTATGCCAATATTCCTCAGATCATTTTGAAGGGGGCCGATTGGTTCCGCTCCATCGGCACGGAAAAATCCCCCGGCACCAAGGTGTTCGCCCTGGGCGGTAAAATCACCAACACCGGCCTGGTGGAAGTTCCCATGGGTACCACCCTGCGGGAGGTGGTAGAGGATATCGGCGGCGGCGTTCCCGGCGGCCATACCTTTAAGGCCGCTCAGACCGGCGGCCCCTCCGGCGGCTGTATTCCGGCAAAGCTCATCGATACGCCCATCGATTACGATAACCTGATCGCCATCGGCTCCATGATGGGCTCCGGCGGTCTGATCGTTATGGACGAAACCACCTGTATGGTGGATATCGCCAAGTTCTTCCTGGAATTTACCGTGGACGAATCCTGCGGCAAATGCACCCCCTGCCGCGTGGGCACCAAGCGGCTTTTGGAGATCCTCAATAAGATCACCTCCGGCAACGGCACTCTGGAGGATCTGGATAAGATGGAAGAGCTCTGCTACTACATCAAGGAAAATTCCCTCTGCGGCCTGGGCCAAACCGCCCCGAACCCCGTGCTTTCCACGCTGAAATATTACCGGGACGAGTATGAGGCCCATGTGCTGGAGCACCGCTGTCCCGCCGGGGCCTGTAAGGCCCTGACCAATTATACGATCGATCCCGACAAGTGCAAGGGCTGCACGATTTGTGCCCGGAACTGTCCTGTGGGCGCGATCAGCGGCGCGCTGAAGGAAGCCCATACGATTGATACCGGCAAGTGCATCAAGTGCGGCGTGTGTATGGAAAAGTGCAAATTCGGCGCTGTGGTGAAGAAATAAGAGAGGAGTGAGAAGAGCATGGAAATGGTAACCGTTAAAATCAATGGGATAGACTATGAAGTGCCCGCCGGGTCCACGATCCTGGAAGCCGCCCGATCCGCCGGTATTGATATTCCTACCCTTTGCTATCTGAAGGACGTAAACCAGATCGGCGCCTGCCGTATGTGTATGGTAGAGGTGAAGGGGGCGCGCTCTCTGGTGGCAGCCTGCGTGTACCCTGTGAACGACGGTATGGAGGTGTTCACCAACACTCCCAAGGTGCAGGAATCCCGCCGTATGACGCTGGAACTGCTGCTTTCCGTTCACGAGAAAAAATGTCTTACCTGTGAGCGCAGCGGAAACTGCGAGCTGCAGAAGCTTTGTAACGATATGGGCATTGAGGAGGAGGATCGCTTCGCCGGGGCAATGCCCGCGGGGGATAAGGATACCTCCACCTTGTATCTGGAGCGCAACAACGCCAAATGCGTGCTTTGCCGCCGCTGTGTGGCCGCCTGTCAGAATCAGCATGTTTCCGTGATCGGAGCCAATAACCGGGGCTTCGATACTCAGATCGGCTGTGCCTTTGAGCAGCCCTTGAGCTATGCCTCCTGCGTGGCCTGCGGCCAGTGCATTGTCAGCTGTCCCACCGGCGCGCTGACGGAAAAAGACAGTATTCAAGAAGTGCTGGACGCGATCAGCGATCCCACCAAGACCGTGGTGGCGCAGACCGCCCCGGCCGTTCGCGCGGCTTTGGGTGAGGAATTCGGCCTTCCCATCGGTACCAACGTGGAGGGGAAAATGGTGGCCGCCCTGCGCCGCCTGGGCTTTGACAAGGTATTCGATACCGATTTCGGCGCGGACATGACCATCATGGAGGAAGCAAACGAATTTATTTCCCGGGTGAAAAACGGCGGAAAGCTGCCGATCATCACCTCCTGCTCTCCCGGCTGGGTCAAGTTCTGCGAGCATTATTATCCCGACCTGATTGACAATCTCTCCACCTGTAAGTCTCCCCAGAATATGACCGGAGCGCTGATCAAAACCTGGTACGCGCAGAAGGAGGGGATCGATCCCAAGGACATCGTGTCTGTTTCCGTGATGCCCTGTACGGCGAAGAAGTTTGAGATCATGCGCAACGATGAGAACGCCGCCGGCGTTCCCGATGTGGATATCAGCTTGACCACCCGGGAGCTTGCCCGGCTGATCAAGCGCGCCCAGCTGAATTTCCAGCGGCTGCCCGAAGAGAAGTTTGACGAGGCGATGGGCGTTTCCACCGGCGCGGCAGTGATCTTCGGTGCTACCGGCGGCGTGATGGAGGCCGCCCTGCGTACAGCCGCCGACCTGCTGGAGGGCAGACGCGTGGAGGAGATCGAATATCAGGAGATCCGCGGCACCGAAGGCTTCAAGGAGGCTGTTTACAAGGTGGCCGGTATGGACGTGAAGGTGGCTGTTGTCAGCGGCCTTGCCAATGCGGACGTCCTGCTGCAAAAGGTGCGCTCCGGGGAAGCGGATTATCAGTTTATCGAAGTGATGTGCTGTCCCGGCGGCTGTGTTAACGGCGGCGGCCAGCCCATTCAGCCTGCTTCCGTCCGCGCCGATACGGATATCAAGGCGCTGCGCGCCAAGGCCTTGTACGATCAGGATCGTGCCATGCCCCTGCGCAAGAGCCACGATAACCCCGTGGTGCAGAAGTGCTATGAGGAGTTCCTGACTGACGGCCCCGGCGGCCACAAGGCCCACGAGCTGCTGCATACCACCTATATAAAGCGTGGTAAGTAAGCTGTAAACAATGCATTATAATAGAAAAAAGAACACTCGGTATTTCCCGGGTGTTCCTTTTTTGTTCGGAAGCCGTTGAGATATTTTTTGTTTTGAACGTTTTCCCCTTTTTTTCGGAAAAAGGGTTACCGAGTGTTTGAAAATATGTTATACTATATGCCAAATATGGAAAAGGAAAATCGGATAAGGTGTATTCAGTAAAACGGGAAGGAAAAAGCGGTTATGAAGCGATCTCGAACAGTGGTAAAATGGATCGGAAAAATTTTGTGCCTCTTAGGCTGTGCGTGGTTTTTGCTGCCGCTGCTGCACGGCGGCTTTGACTTGGGTGCGGTGTTTGGCCTGTGCGTCTGTCTGCTTGGTTTTCTGATCCTCCATTTTTACCGCCGCTTGGCGGAGCGGGGCGGCTGGCAAAAGGCAATCGTTCGCCTGGTATCTGCTTTTTACTGTCTGGGCCTGCTTTGGGCCGGGTATTTAACGGGGCTGATGATCTCTGCCCAGTATCGCACGCCGCCTGCCGGAACCAATGTGATCGTTTTGGGTGCGCAGGTGTACAGCGCGGAGCGAATGGGCGTTACTCTGACAAACCGGGTGGATCGAGCGGTGGGCTACCTGCTGGAAAACCCCGGCGCAAGCTGTATCGTCACCGGCGGCCAGGGTGGGGACGAGCCCTGCCCGGAGGCCCTTACGGAAAAAAACGCCCTGCTGCGGCTGGGCATCGAAGAAGAGCGTATTTATATGGAGGATCAGTCTCGCAACACCCGGCAGAACCTGAATTTTTCCCGGGAGATCGCGGAACGGGAGGGCTTGGGTACAGAGTTCGCTCTGGTGACCCAGGGCTTTCACATGTACCGTGCCTTAAATCTGGCGGAAAGCGCCGGGCTTACGCCCTATAGCTTGGTGGCGGATACCGATCCGATCCTGTTGCCGGAGTACTACGGCAGAGAGCTTTTATCTCTGACAAAATGGCATGCTGAGAAGCTTTTGCTGGAGTAAGGAAGGAGGAAGCAGAACATGAAGCTGCTGCTGAAGCGAGCCAGAATCATAGATCCCTCCCAGAACATGGATGGAACAGGCGATATTCTGATTTCGGACGGAAAGATCCGTGAAATCGGAGAAGACCTTTTTTCCCGCGGAGCGGAGGCGGAGGAAATTCTGGACTGTGACGGCCTGGTGGCCGCCCCCGGTCTGGTGGATCTCCACGTGCATCTGCGGGATCCCGGACAGACCCAGAAGGAGGACGTATTTTCCGGCTGCCGCGCCGCCGCCGCCGGGGGAGTCACCAGCCTGTTGGCCATGCCCAACACCGCCCCGTCCATGGATTCCCCGGAAAGGGTGGAGGCGCTTTTAAGCAAGGCGAAGGAGGCGGACGCTGCCGTTTATACCGCCGCCTGTATCACAGAGGGGCTGCGGGGGGAAAGGCCCACGGATCTGGCGGCGCTGCGAAGGGCCGGAGCCATCGCACTCAGCGACGACGGCCGGCCGGTAAAAAATACCGCCTGCCTGCTGGAAGCACTGAAGCGCGCGCCGGAGCTGGGAATGATCGTCACCGCCCACTGCGAGGATCAGTATTTGGCGGAGGGCGGTTTATTGAACGAAGGGGAGGTTTCCCGCTTTTTAGGCGTGAAGGGAATCCCCAACGCCGCGGAGGACTGCGGCACCGCCAGAGAGCTTGCGGCGGCGGCCTCTGTAGACGCCCCCATTCACATCTGCCATGTGAGCACAAGGGGCTCTGTGGCGCTGATCCGGGAAGCAAAGGCCAGGGGAGTGAAGGTCACGGCGGAGACCTGTCCCCATTATCTGCTTCTCACAGAGGAGGCTTTGCGAAAGCGGGACGCCGATTACCGCATGAACCCGCCCCTGCGGAGTGAAGCGGACCGTCAGGCGCTGCTGGAGGGCTTGAAGGACGGCACCATAGACGCCATTGCCACAGATCACGCTCCTCATACGCCGGAGGAAAAGGCGGATTTTCTCACAGCGCCCAACGGCTCCATCGGCATGGAAACCTCTTTGGCGGCGGCTCTTACCGCACTGGAGGGCGTGCTGACCGTTCGTGAGGTGATCGAGAAAATGAGCGCCAGCCCCGCCCGGATTCTGGGAATTCCGGCAGGAACGCTGAAGCCGGGAGAAAACGCGGATCTGGTGCTCTTTGATCCGGAGCGAAGCTGGCGGGTAGATGAATTTGCCCTCCACGGCAAAAGCCGGAATACCCCCTTTAAGGGAATGAGCCTGAAAGGAAAGGTGGTTCTTACCCTTTTCCGGGGCAGAAAAGTATTTGATATCAGATAGGAGAGCTTTTTATGGCAATGGATCGTCTGCTGGAAAAAATCGTGGAAACGCAGAATCCCACCGTGGCGGGGCTCGACCCGAAGCTTGCTTATATTCCGGAGTACCTTCGGGAAAAAAGCTATCAAAAGTACGGAAAAACGCTGGAGGGCGCGGCGGACGCCCTGCTTTCCTTTAACAAGGGCCTGATCAACGCCCTGTGCGATATTGTTCCGGCGGTAAAGCCCCAGGCGGCCTACTATGAAATGTACGGCTGGCAGGGAGTAAAAGCGCTGTACGAAACCATTCAGTATGCAAAGTCCAAGGGTATGGTGGTCATTACCGATGGCAAGCGCAACGATATCGGGGCCACCATGCAGGCCTATGCCGCCGCTCACCTGGGCGTTACCGAGGTGGAGGGGGAGAATGTGGAAGCTTTCGGCGCGGATCTGCTCACCGTCAACGGCTATCTTGGCTCCGATGGGATCAAGCCTCTTCTGGAGGTCTGCAAGGCTGGGGATAAGGGGATCTTTGTGCTGGTCAAAACCTCCAACCCCTCTTCCGGAGAATTGCAGGATAGAGAGCTGTCAAATGGCATTACCATTTACCGCGCCATGGGCGATATGTGTGAAGCCTGGGGAAAGGAGCTGCCCGGAAAATACGGATATTCCGGCGTGGGGGCCGTAGTAGGGGCCACCTACCCCGCCCAGCTGGGAGAACTGAGAGCGGCGCTGCCCCACACCTTCTTCCTGGTACCGGGCTATGGAGCCCAGGGCGGCGGGGCAGATGATGTCGCCCCCGCTTTTGACAAAAACGGCCTGGGCGCCATCGTCAATTCCTCCCGGGGCATCCTGTGCGCCTGGCAGAAGGAAAACTGCGTCCCGGAAGAATACGCCCAGGCGGCCAGGAGAGAAGCAATTCGCATGAGAGATGAGATCGTGAAGCGGGTCGGGACGATCCGGCTTCCGTAAGGGAAGAGGAACCTGCGATGCATGAAATAGTTTTGAAAATCCCCACTGCTGAATATGCCGGACAGATCATGGCATACCGCCGGGAGTTTCTGGAAGCCGGCGATGAATTGGACGGCTGCTGCGGTTTACACAAATTTGAGAGCTTTGAAGAATGGCTTGCAAAGGTGGAAAAACTGAGCACCCCTGAGACTTGTCCCAGGGACCATATTCCTGATACACAGTACCTTGCCGTGCGGGAAAGCGACAATAAGCTCATCGGCATGATCGACCTGCGCCACCACATTGACCATCCGGTTTTGTCCATGTTTGGCGGCCATATCGGCTACAGTGTCCGCCCCTGTGAACGCCGGAAGGGCTATGCCAAGGAAATGCTCCGGCAGTGTCTGGAAAAGGCCAGAGAGCGCGGGCTTACCTGGGTGATGATTTCCTGCAACATCCACAACCCCGGCAGCGAAAGAACAATCCTGGCAAATGGCGGCGTATTCCAGCGGGAGATCTTTGTACCCGAGGAAAACGATACGATGAAAATTTTCTGGATCGAATTGAAGTAAAAAGGGGAAAGGCTCATGAAGTACGATTCCAAGCGCTGTAAACTGGTAAAAGCGGACAAGCTCACTGCTGACGTGTACGATTTTGTTTTGGAATGCCCGGAGCTTGCCGAAAAAGCGGTATCTGGCCAGTTTGCCCAGATACGCCTGCCCGGCCATACCCTGCGCCGCCCCATCTCCATCTGCGGGATCGACCGGGAAGCGGGTACCCTCCGCTTTGTGTTCCAAATCAGGGGGCAGGGCACGGCGGAGCTGGCGGAGTTTCGAGGGGGAGATGAACTGGAAATTCTCGCCCCCCTGGGAAACGGATTTCCCGTTGATAAGGGAAAGCGCACCCTGCTGGTGGGCGGCGGCATCGGTGTGCCGCCCCTTTTGGGCTGCGCCGCGGAGCTGCGGGAAAATGCCGTGGCCGTGCTGGGCTTTCGCACCCAAAGCGTCGTGATCCTGGAGCGGGATTTTCAGGAAGCGGGGGCAAAAGCCCTGATCGCCACAGACGACGGCAGCTATGGCTTTCATGGCCTGGTGACGGAGCTTGCCGAACAGGAGCGGTTTGAAGTCGTGTTTGCCTGCGGCCCGGCTCCCATGCTGAAAGCAGTACGGGCGCTGGCGGAGCAAAAGAATGTGCCCTGTTATCTTTCTCTGGAGGAACGCATGGCCTGCGGGATCGGCGCCTGTTTGGGTTGCGCAGTGCCTCTGCTGGACGAGGCGGGAAATCAGTATTTCGGCCATGTGTGCAAGGACGGCCCGGTGTTTGACAGCCGCCGGGTGGTGCTGTAAGGAGGGAAAGCATGATTTTATTGTGTTCCAACGGGCTTACCAGCCAGGAGCTGCTGCGGGAAGCCAAAAAGCAGGCTAAAAACGGAAAAAAGGCAGCCCTGGTGGTTACCGCCGATCCGGAATATAAGGAAAAAAACTATCATGTGCCCCGCAATGTAAAAGAGCTGGAGTTTTTGGGGCTCTCCGTGGAGCTGTTCGATTTTGACAAGGACCCTGCAGAAAAGCTCTTTTCCTACGATGTGGTGTGCCTGATGGGCGGAAACCCCTATTATCTGCTTCATTCCATTCGGGAGCATCATGGGGAAGAAGCCTTGCAGGCTGTGGCGGAAAACAGGCTGCTCATCGGCTGGAGCGCCGGCGCTCTGGTTTTGGGGCCTACGATCAAGCTGATCGACCTCTATCACCCCCAGCTCAATTTCATGGGACTTACCGACCTGACCGGCCTGGGGCTTACCCAAGTGCAGCTCATGCCCCACTGCAATAAAGAAGATCCCCAAAAGGCCCTGGATTACCGGCAGAAGACCGGAGGCTCCGTGATCTGCGTAAAGGATGGGGAAGGGGTCCTGCTGGAAGCAAGCCCCCGGAAGATTTCCCCCCAAATGTGCGTTTCCGTGGCGGGGGTGGATTTTTCGAATCCTCTCATTGCCGCTTCCGGCACCTTTGGCTTCGGCCGGGAATATCACGAGTTTTACCCGCTGTCCGTTTTGGGCGGTATTTCCTGTAAGGGAACCACGATCCGGGAGCGCCCGGGCAATCCGCCGCCCAGAGTGACGGAAACCCCCGGCGGTATGTTAAACGCTGTGGGTCTGCAAAATCCCGGTGTGGATCACTTTATCCAGCACGATCTGCCCTGGCTTGCCCATCAGGGCACAAGGATCATTGCCAATGTGGCGGGAAACGCCCCGGAGGATTACTGTGAAACGGTGGAAAAGCTGAACGACACGCCGGTTGACATGATCGAGCTGAACATTTCCTGCCCCAATGTAAAGCAGGGGGGCGTGCAGTTCGGCACCACCTGCGAGGGCGTGTACGGTATCACTTCACAGGTGAAAAAACACTGCAAAAAGCCCCTGATGGTCAAGCTCTCACCCAATGTGACGGATATTTCCGAAATGGCAGTGGCGGCGGAGCATGCCGGAGCGGACGCCGTTTCGCTGATCAACACCCTCACCGGCATGCGGATCGATATCCACACCAGAAGGCCCATTCTCCACAACAACACCGGCGGCCTTTCCGGCCCGGCGCTGCTGCCCGTTGCCCTGCGCATGGTGTGGCAGACCGCTCAAAAGGTGAAGATTCCCATTGTGGGCCTGGGCGGCATTTCCACCTGGCAGGACGCTGTGGAAATGCTCCTGGCCGGGGCAACTGCCCTGCAGATCGGCACAGCGCTGTTTACCGACCCCTATGCGCCCTTAAAGATCTGGGAGGGCCTTTTCCGGTATCTGGAAGAGAACAAGATCAAGTCCCTTTCTGAGCTGACGGGAGGGGTGCGCCCATGGTGACAACGCTTTATATCGTGCGGCACTGTGAATCCATGGGAAATGTGGAGCACCGCTTCCAGGGCCGCTTCAACGCGCCGGTCAGTCCCAAGGGGGAACAGCAGCTGGAGCTGCTTTCCCTGCGCTTTCGCAATGTGCGGCTGGATGCCGTCTATTCCAGCCCGCTGAACAGGGCGTACCGCACGGCCCAGGCCATCGCCCGGTTTCATGAGCTGACCGTTCAGAAGCGTGAGGAGCTCATCGAGCTGGACGTGGGAGAAATGGAAAACCTCCTTCTTTCGGAGATCGGCGAAAGGTTCCCGGAGGTGGCAAAAAACTGGGATAAAACCCCGGATCTCTGCGAGTTTCCCGGCGGCGAAACGATGAAGCAGGCATATGCGCGAATCAACGCCGCCATCGATAAGATCGTTGCGGAGAATCTCGGAAAAACAGTGGCAATTTCCACTCACGGCGGCGTGATTCGAAGCCTTGACGCCCGGGTGCGTACCGGCGGGATCGAAGGGATCCGCGGCGGAGCCATTTTCAGCAATACGGGAGTAAGTATCCTGGAAGCGAACGAAGCGGGAAAGCTTTCCTGGAAGCAGGTCAACGACCTTTCCCATTTGCCCCCGGAGCTGCGAAGAGCGCCCACGAAATACGAGTTTCATACGGAAGCGGTATAAAAAGTACTCCTTGTCTGCTTCAATGCTTTTACCGGCAAGTCTGATCGCCAAGCGGCTGTGTAATAAGAGAATCATCAAAGTTTAGAGAGGGCGGTCAAAGTGATAGGCGTCTATTTCAGTGGAACCGGAAATACAAAGCATTGTGTAGAAACGTTTGTGCGAGAATTCGAGCTGGCGGGGAAGAACTTTTCCATCGAAGCAGAGAATACTGTGCGGGAAATTTGCGCGCATAATGAAATCGTTATAGGCTATCCAGTCCAATTCAGCAATCTCCCGAAGATCCTGCGGGATTTTGTCGTTGACAATTCGTCCATTTGGAAGGGGAAAAGAGTTTTTGTTATCGCGACGATGGGGCTGTTCAGCGGAGACGGAGCAGGGCTGCTCGCCCGTTTGTTGGCCGGGTATGGCGCGTTTATAACGGGAGGACTTCACCTGAAAATGCCTGACAGTATCGGCGATGAAAGAGCATTGAAAAGAACATTGGAGCAAAATCGAAAATTGGTGCGCGCGGCGGAAGAGAAAATTCAAAAAGCCGCGTGGAAAATAAGAAACGGGCGCCCTCCCCAGGATGGGATTGGTCTATTGAAACATTTGACAGGACTATTCGGACAAAGAATATATTTTCGTGGCAAAACAAAAGAGTATTCCGATAAATTGAAAATCGATACAAACAAATGTGTTCGGTGCGGAAGGTGTATATCAATTTGCCCTATGAAAAATATTTCTATCAGGGAAGGCCGCATGGTACAAAACGGCAAATGTACCATGTGCTATCGGTGCGTCAATTTTTGTCCTGCGCAAGCGATTACCTTACTGGGAAAAAAGGTTTACGAACAATGCTGTCTGGAAAAGTACTTGTGATGAGGATCGTGCGCCAGCAGCTGTTTGGACAGAAAGGCAGTAAGGAATAAAAGGCTTAAAGGAGAAACTCACGTGATCATTTTGGGAGTGGATCTCGGCAAAGCCAGAACCGGCCTTGCCGTGTGTGATAAGGGAGAAATACTGGCTTCTCCGCTGCGGGTGGTGGAAGAGCACAACAGGGAGCGCTTGGTTGAAAAGGTCTGTGCCGCCGCGAAAGAGACAGGGGCGGAGCTTCTGGTAGTGGGCCTGCCGAGAAATATGGACGGCACAGAGGGGGAAAGCGCCCAAAGCGCCAGGGAAACAGCCGCTTTGCTGGAGAAAGCGGCGGCGCTTCCCGTCAGGCTTTGGGACGAGCGAGGCACCACGGTCACCGCCCATGGCTATCTCAACGAAACCAATGTTCGGGGAAAGAAGCGGAAGGCCGTGGTAGACGCCGTTGCCGCCACCGTGATCCTGCAAAGCTACCTGGACAGCGGCAGAAAATAGTAGAAAGCACGGAAAAAGCTCTATACTTTTTTGCTGTTCTATTGTATGATAAGGAAAAGCTCCTTACAAATTTGTAAGGATAAAACGCGTACCGGTAGGCATATGCTCTGTGGCTGAGGTATAAAATCAGGAGGGCCCTTTATGGCGGAGTATCAGATCATCACCGATTCCACGACAGACCTTTCCCCGGAAATGATAAACGAGCTGGGGATCCATGTGATCCCTTTGTGCTATATCATGGAGGGAAAGACCCTGCACAATATTCCCGGCGGGGGAGAAATGAACGAGCACACTTTTTATGAAAAGCTTCGCGGCGGCGAGACCTCTACCACCGCGCAAATCAACACAGAGGAATTTTTGCAGCAGTTTACCCCAGTGCTGGAGGAGGGGAAGGATATCCTGTATCTGGCCTTTTCCTCCGGGCTTTCCGGCACTTGTCAGAGTGCAATGATCGCCAAACAGGAGCTTCAGGAAAAATATTCCGATCGCCGTATCGAGGTGTTTGATACGTTATGCGCTTCTATGGGCGAGGGTCTTTTGGTCTATCACGCGGCCATGCTGCAAAAGGCCGGAAAAGATATTGACGAGGTGCTTGCCTGGCTCAAGGAAAATGTGCTTCGCCTTTGCCACTGGTTTACGGTGGACGATTTGAACCATTTGAAGCGGGGAGGCCGGGTGTCTGCCGCCACCGCTCTGGTAGGCACCATGCTGGGGATCAAACCGGTTCTCCATGTAGACGACGAGGGCCATTTAATCGCTGTGTCCAAGGTGCGGGGCAGAAAGCAGTCTTTGGACGCGCTGGTGAAAAAGATGGAGGAAACCGCTATTGAGCCCAAGGAGCAGACAATTTTTATCAGCCATGGAGACTGCTTGGAGGACGCGCAGTATGTGGCAGAGCAAGTCCGGGAGAAAATGGGGACTGTGGATATCAAAATCAATTTTATCGGCCCGGTGATCGGCGCACATTCCGGCCCCGGTACCGTGGCGCTGTTTTTCCTGGGCAGCCGGCGGTAAAGAAACCTTCTAAAAAAGCTCTTGGAAAGGTTTTTCGCTTTTCCGGGAGCTTTTTTCTTGACAAATCTCATGGAAAAGGGTACATTGTAAAGACAGGAAACAAGCCCTGAAAATACAATGGTAAAAAGGAGGGAGCAATGTGAGCGTTCCACGAAGTAGCGGCGGCAGAAAGCCGGGAGAGCAAAATGGATCGGAAGTCCCGTTATGCCGTGCATTTTGGTACGGGCGCGGCATTGCGCCCGATTTTTCTAATAAGCACTGAGCACTAAGTATAGAAAAAGTGTCCTGTGCCCCGGCTTTGTGCTGCCTCCGAATTATAAAAAGGGAGGTGTGCGCCATGAACGACAAGGTTTTGGAGCTTTTGAACAACAAAAAGTATTCGGAAGCGGCCCTGCTGGTGAAGAATATGATCCCGGCGGACGCGGCCGCATTGCTGGAAGAAATGCCGGAAGCGAAGCTGCCGCTTCTGTTTCGCTTACTGCCGAAAGAACTGGCGGCGGACGTTTTTGCCTACATGGAGGGCGAAACCCAGGAACTTTTGATCCGTGGCTTCAGCGACAAAGAGCTGGAAGAAATGATGGATCAGTTGTTTTTGGATGACACGGTGGATATGATCGAGGAAATGCCTGCCAACGTCATAAAAAAAATCCTGCGCCACGTAGACGTGGATACCCGCAAAATGATAAACCAGGTGCTGAATTATCCAAAGGACAGCGCCGGCAGCATTATGACCATGGAATATGTGGATCTGAAGCGCAGTATGACGGTGGAGCAGGCCTTCGAGCGTATTCGGGCCACAGGCGTGGAGAAGGAGACTATTTATACCTGTTATGTGACAGACAGCCGCCGCAAGCTGGAGGGCATTGTCACAGTCAAGGATCTATTGCTTTCCCCAAAAACAGAGACGATTCGCAATATCATGGAAACCAATATCAAGTTTGTTTCCACCCACACCGACCAGGAGGAAGTGGCCCGAGAGCTGAGCAAATATGACTTTCTGGCGATCCCCGTGGTAGATAATGAGGAGCGGCTGGTGGGCATCGTCACGGTAGATGACGCCATTGATGTTTTGCAGGAGGAAGCCACCGAGGATATTGAAAAAATGGCGGCTATCACGCCTTCGGAAAAGCCGTATATCAAAACAGGCGTGTTCGCCACTTGGAAGCAGCGTGTTCCCTGGCTGCTGATCCTGACCATTTCCGCCACCTTTACCAGTGCGATCATTGCTTCTTATGAAAGCGCCCTGGCAGCCACCGTGATCCTGACAAATTTTATTCCCATGCTGATGGACACCGGCGGTAATTCCGGCAGCCAATCCTCTATCACCATTATTCGCGGGCTTTCCCTGGGGGAGATCCGGTATTCCGACGTCCCCCGCATTATCTTGAAAGAAGCCAGCGTTGCTCTGCTGTGCGGCGCTACTCTGGCGGCGGTGAATTTTGTCAAGCTGCTGGTGTTTGACCGTGTTACGCTGCTGGTGGCCGCCGTGGTGTGCCTCACCTTGCTTGCCGTGATGCTGGTGGCGAACCTGGTGGGAAGTACCCTGCCTATTCTGGCAAAGCGTTTAGGCTTTGACCCCGCCGTGATGGCAAGCCCCTTTATCACCACTATTGTAGATGCGGTAGCATTGGTCATTTATTTTAATATTGCCAAGCTGTTGCTGGGAATATGACTCGGCAGAAAAACTAAAAGGCGAAGCTTTCAAAGCTTCGCCTTTTTTGCATCTGTTTCTAAGATTTATTCAAAATCGATCACAACGCCCTTTTCATCGGATTCCAGCGCGGCTTCCATCAGGCGGAGGACCCGCAGGGCCTCTTCATTTTTGATCACCGGTTCCGCTTTGCCCTGTACCACATCGCAGAAATTGGAATACAGCTCGTTGCGGTCATAGGACGTATAGGGAAGGGGAAGCTCAGTCACAGAGTCCGCGTTTCTGGGCGCCATGGTTTTTGACAGGCCCTCGCCCATGAGAATGGGAGTGGCGTCCTTATCCTCCCAGCTGCGCAGCACCACCATGCGGCCCTCGTCCTTATAGTCTGCGATCACGGCGGTACCCTGATCACCCGTCATGTACCAGTTGGGCAGGGTGATAAAGTTGCAGGTGCCAACCTCCACCGTTGCGGTAATGCCGCTTTCAAACACCATGTTCATGAAAAAGCCGTCGTCTACCTCGTCATTTGTCACGTGGGTCATTTTGGCGTAGACCTTTTTGATCTTTTCCGGCACCATGAGAACCAGGCGATCCAGCAGATGTACGCCCCAGTCAAACATCATGCCGCCGCCCTTTTCCTTAATGCCGCGCCAGTCGCCGGGGATCCCGCGGGAACCCTGATAGCGGGACTCAATATGAAAAACATTGCCGATCAGCTTTTCATCATAAACCTTTTTCATGACAAGGTAGTCCTTATCCCAGCGGCGGTTTTGCCGGGGATAGAATACTTTTCCGGTTTCTGTGGAAACCGCCATGACGTCCTCCAGATCGCTGCTGTTCATCATCACAGGCTTTTCACACAGCACGTGCTTTCCCGCCCGCATGGCTCGGATAGAAAGCTCCTTGTGGCTGTCGTTGGGGGTAGCCACCAAAACGGCGTCTACCGTTTCGTCTGCCAGGATCTCCTCAAAGCTTTCATAGGTGTGAAAGCCTTGATTTTTCGCCCATTGCTGGCGTTCCTCTTTCACGTCAAAGGTGCCCGCCAAAACCATTTTCTTCGTCAGATCGGTATCTCCGGGCTCAAGCTCCCGGCCCTTGGAGCCGTCGGTCATCCAAAGAGCCTGACCGCTTCCGGTGGAGATGGCCACCGCGTGGCCGCCGCCCATTCCGCCGCAGCCTACCACGGCCACCGCTACTTTTCCGTCTATCATCGATAAAACCTCCCACATTTCAAAACTGTAGCCCGGCACAGGATCCGTGCCGTCAATACTACTATTAGTATCATTTTCCGCGGGCTCTGTCAAGAGAAACATTTCACTTTGACCGGATAAACGCAAAAAATTACCGCTTTTCCCAAAAACAGCAGCCGCAAAGGAGGAAAAATGCAGGGAAGGAATGAGAAATTAGAAATTAGCAATGAGCAATAAGAATGAGCAATGAAGGGCGAGGGCACAAGCGATGTAAGTAGTGCCCGGTTGTAACCAACACCTGCTAAATTGGAATTTGGCGGTTACTTGTTCACTTTCCAACTGTCATTACTGAACAAAAAGCAAGGGAACTTGGCTTTTCGGTGAAGAATCTCGTCCTTTGCCCTTTTGCTCTGGAATTAAGGTCGAGATTCTTCGTCAAGAAAGCTATAGCTTTCTGCGTTCCTCAGAATGACAGAGAAGGGGACTGTTCGGTAAATTGGAATTTAGCGGACTAGCGAATAGTACTAACACCTTGCCTCCCCTGAATAGGGGAAGAAGGTTGCTTTGCAACCTTCTGGGACCACCGTCAGGTGGTGGAGAGGTTTCAGCTCGCTAGAAGCCAGCATAAAACCTGCCTTTTCTACTATACTGTCGGAACCCCTCAGTCAGCCTGCGGCTGACAGCTCCCCTTTCAGGGGTGAGCGCGTCCCGGTGGGACGCTGGTGCGAGGTCTTTTTAACTTTTGCTATTGCACGAAATAGCAAGCCAGCCAATCAGAAATTGCGTTTATGGCTAACTGATGATTTCCGATTTGACAGTGCTGCTCACCGCCTTCGGCCTTTGTAAAAAGCCTGCACGTTAAACTTTTTGCGTTATGGATGGATGATTTTAACCGATAATATTGATTTCGGGGTATGTAGTGATCTTCCGCTCCGGCCAGAAGCAATATATCTTGTGTGAGCAATTCTGTAGCCGATGCAAGGTTATGGAAAGAGATGCTTTGAAAAAATTCATAGGGCGTTTTGGTTCCGGTAATATGCAGTCCTTGAGAAATGGCCCAGTCTGCTAAAATGCTTTTCTTTCTGATAATGTTTACAAGTTTGTTCAGTACACCTTGCCAGCGATACTTGTGTGAGAGCCGGATCGCGCTTCGGATTGGTTCTGGAAAAATGTTTGTCATAACTTCCAGCCCGTTGTCCATCACATCATAAGCGGCCGCTGCTGTAATTCTTTTGTCATAAGCCGCACTGCGCAGGGCGAAATAACCGCCCCATGAAATTCCGACCATAGCACATTGCTGTATACCAAAGTAATCCAAAACGGTGGAGGCCACTTTTTCAAAGTCATAGCTGAAATATAAATTTTCTTGAAGGGATTTACCTTGTCCTGGCCCTTCAAAAAGAATAATCTCATAGCGTTGTTTCACAAATTCAGAGACTTGAAGTACAAATTCCTCAATGAACGAATCATAGCCACCGCATACAAGAACAGTTCCAATCGCGTTTGGTGGTGAAAACTTCAAACAGTGGAGGGCTTTCCCCTTAAATGGAACACGGTGCTTTTCATACTTCAAATGCAATTCAAAATCAAACGCCTTGTAGAAATTTTCAACACATTTTTTGTAAGCAATGTCTTTTTCGGGCGTATCGGATTTTAAGAAAAATTCCGCCATGCGATAGTAGTAAGCCGCATGGAGATAACGCCTTTCCTGTTCGCTTCTTGTAGCGATTTTCTGCCATACAGTATGCCATTCCTTAAATATTCTGACCTGGGAAACATAGCTAATAACCTCTTCTCGGTGACAAGCCAAATCGCCATAGGTTAAAATCCTGTTGATTTGAAAATTGAATTGAGGAATGGAATTTATTATTTCATAACTCATAAATGCCCCTCCTTCTGTTAAGCTGCTTAACAGATATTGCAAAATAAAATACTAATGCTGGCGCAGTTATTTTTCCAAAAACTGCGCCCAAATTGCTTGAATGTCAACGGCAAGTTCAGAAAGAACAGAAATCGTGTTTGGTGGATACTTTTCAAAAACAGCTGCAAGCTGGGACTTCAGCCAATTATGTTGGCTCTCGTGCATACTGTAAACCTGTTTTCCCTTTTCAGTAAGCAACAGGACAACTTCATTGTCTGTATCGGGTGAAGTCCTTTTTTCAACAAAACCTTTTTTGACCAGCTTGCTTATGGCCTGCGATACCGCGCTCTTGGAAGTACCCTGTAACTGGGCAAGCCCCGTCACATTGATGACCTCATGTGCTCCGACCGCAACAATGGTATGGATTTCTGACAGATGAATTTGTGGGTCAATGTCATAGGTGTGAGTTTTCTTTTCTAAAACCTTGTATTGGTTAATTGTTTGAAGAAATAACTCGCACAACTTATCTGTTGATGTATTTTCCATATCTGCCTCCTGTTAATCTACTTAACAGTCTACGCTACAATCGCCGTCATGTCAAGTATCTGGCCTGAAATATTGTCAGCAGCTCCGCATGGTTTTGTGGTCTTGTCCATATCACTGAACCGACCGAGCCGACAGGTGAGAAAGCCAAGGGTGTGCGATAAACTATAATTTATTGCCTCAATCTTGCTTTTTCTTGTTAATTGCTCATTCTTCATTCTCATTGTTACTATTGCGCAGAAGGCGCCGCCATCAGCTAGCATCTAGAATCCCGTGTCTAGCATCTAAAAAAGAGCGCTTTGCAGTTTTTCTTCCCGCAAAGCGCCCTTCTTCATTTTTCAGGATACCCGCCTGACCGTAATGTGCGTCTCAATAACCTGCTACAAAAAAGCAGGTGGGTGCCCTCCCATGTGGTTCACGCTCCCTTCTTCCAGCACCGGTCAAAGCCGGGCCGGGAGGTCTGCAATCCGCACACGGAGCGAGGCTCCCTGAGATTTGAGTGTAGGGTTATTTGTGCACAGTCCGCGAATCAGGCAGGCAAGCGTGCCGCTCTGTTATTCTTCGGAATCTTCGTAGAAAGCTTCGTTAAAACGAGTTTCAAAAATTTCCGCCAGCTTGTCAAGCAGCTCATCGTCCTCTACTTCCTGAAGCTGCTCCTCGCCGTCCTCTTCTACGACCTCGAAGATATAATAGGTGCCAGCGTCGGAAGAAATATCCTCAGGCTCCTGCTGGGTGGGAACCAAAGCCATAAAATGGCCGTCGTCGGTTTCCAATTCGTCAATGATCTCAAATTCATGCTCCTGGCCTTCGTCATCGATCAAGGTCAAAAGATCGGCTTCATATTCATGATCCATACTTGATGCGCACTCCTTTCCGAAGGCCTTACTGCGCCTTCCCGATAAAAATATTGTACTGAAAAAGGGTGGGAAAGTCAAGGAAAAGAAATTGCTCTTGTGGAACATGGCTTTTCTAGTCTGCCCGAAAAACACAGTGATACACAAGGTAGCTCTTGATCCTGAAACGGAATAAAAGCTGGAAAAGGGCGCTGTAACTATCTATAAAAATTTTTTATTTTTTTGAAAAAATCTATTGACAAGATGAAACTCGCTCGCTATAATATAGTTGTAAACAAAAGAAAAGGTTTACAGGAGTAAAGAACACAATCACCTTTGCAAAACCGGAAGTAGCCGAAAAGTGCAAAATCTCGAGCGAAAAACAGTAATGTCGGGAACGCCTCGGATGAAAACGGTGGGGAGCAGAACAGATCATGTGGTACGGAAAACAAGAAACAAGAAAGTATGGAAACGTATCCGGATGGTAGTAAAGTGCAAACGGTGAAATGATTGTGGGAAAGGCGGCTGAGTCCAATGGAGAGTTCAGAGTCACAGCAGAAAAATGTCCGTGGGCTCAAGGCTTACGGATAAATCGATAAGGAAAGAAGGCTCGAATTTCTGAAACCAACGCAGAACTTTGGTCCTCATTACAGGCGCGGGTTATCCCTTTAGTCACCGCATTTTCATGCTTTGGAAAAGCAAGGCCGGTTCGGCAAATACAGGCGGGCAGAAAGAAATAACATCGATGTGCCGGAAATGGAAAGAAAACCAATGTACTAAGTATTCAGAAATAAGTTCTTTTTCACAAAAAAACAGAATATACTTATAGATATGTAAGCAACCAAAAGATGTGTAAGCAATCATAAGCAGTAAGTAAAAGAGCTTTCAGGAATTTTCCTGAAAGCTCTTTTTTTGCAAAGTCGGCTTTTCCACAAATTACCGTGGGAATTTTCTTGCGGTTCTGCATAGAAATTGATATACTGAAAGCAAAGCCGCACATGGCGTGCCTTTTTCCGAATCGGAGGTATGAGTGAAAACAGCGGCGGAGCCAGTGTTGAACTTTGGCGGCTTCAGCGAATATAAGCGCTGGCTCTTACAGAAAGGAATCTGTATATTTTATGAAAAGAAATTCTGAAAAGCTTGTTTTGGATCATTATCTTTTTCAGAACTATTATCGAAAGCTTCTGGCGGTTTCCGACTTAGGGCGGATCGCCCAATATCCCCAGCACGGTTCTACCTCCCGGCTGCTTCATTGTATAGCGGTGGCCTATTACAGCTATCGCTTTGCTCTGTTTACCAGGCTCACCTTTCATTTTGAAGAGCTGGTGAGAGGCGCGCTTCTTCACGATTATTTTTTCTATGACGCGCAAGACGGCGATCCGGCCCATAAAGGCCATTGGTCCCGGCACCCTGCCATTGCCCTGGAAAACGCGGGGCAGAAGCTTGCGCTTACCCGGATAGAAGAGGATATCATTGTAAAGCATATGTTCCCCTTGACCCGCCGTCCGCCTCGCTATCGGGAATCCGTACTGGTCTCTCTGGCAGATAAGGCATGTTCCGTTTATGAATTTTTCCGCAGAAAATCTCCTTATCAAAGGCTTCGGCAAATGATGGAATCAGAAAAGGCTTCCACCGGCGGTCAGCCGCTGCTGTAAGCTTTTTTACCCAATAGCGTTTGGACAGTTTTCAGATCCCCCGCTTTAGCGGGGCTTTTTCTTTGTCTTGAATTTTTGATACTTTTGCGGTATACTAAAGCTCATGATTTCTTGAAAAGCGGCATGCTTTTTCCGTGGACAAAGGGAAAAGTGGTTTTATGATCTTGTTTTGGAAAGGCTGGTTCAGAAGTTGAAAGCTTTGTTTTTGAAATATAAAGAGCTCGTTCTCTATGTTTTTTTCGGGGGCTTGACCACCTTGGTCAATTGGGGGCTGTATACGCTTTTGGTGGATCTCTGCGGTGTGCCGTACCTTTGGTCTACTGCGTTTGCGCAGCTTGCGGCGATTCTGTTCGCCTATCTCACGAACCGTATCTGGGTGTTTGAAAGCAAGGTCTCCGGTGTCGGTGGAATTGCTCTGGAAATGGCAAAATTTTTCGGATGCCGTGCCGCCTCGTTCTTTTTAGATTTAGGCTGCATGTATGTGGGAGTAGATCTCCTTCACATAGAGGACAAGTGGATGAAGCTCCTGGCAAACGTCATTATTATTGTGGTTAACTATGCGTTGAGCAAGCTGTTCATTTTTCGCAAAAAGAAGGCAAAGGATCTTGCAGATTGACGAAAATCGTAAAAAAGGGTATAATGATAGCTAGGGAAGGCAGCTAACTTTGTGATTTGGAAGATACTTATTTTGAACTTGGCTTCGGCTGGATCCGGTATGATGCGGTTTTCAATAGGGAGAACCATGTTTTACAGAAAGGAATAGGGGTGGCGCCATGGCTCAAAGAACTCGGAAAGGCGAGCACGAGTTTGAAGATCTTTCCAGCTATTCCTCTGCGAAAGAGCCAGGCAGACAGGGAAAAAAGCATCGGAGGCCCATTGTCTTAAAAATCGTAATAGCAGCGGGCTGCGCACTGCTGCTTTTACTCGGCAGTGTGATGATTTACACAGCCACGGTGCTTTTAGAGGGGCTTACTACCACAACCATCACAAAAGATCCGGAAAAGCTTGGGATTTCTCCCACTGCCATTATGGACGAGAGCATTACCAATATTGCTCTGTTCGGTGTGGATTCCCGCAATGATGATTTTTCCGGGCAGTCCGATGTTATTATGATTTTTACGGTGGATAATAAACACAGGAAGCTGAAGATGACGTCGATTCTTCGAGACACCAAGGTTCCCATTGAAGGGGAGACCCTGAAAGGGGAATATATGAATTGGGATACGAAAATCAACGCGGCTTATTCTTACGGCGGGCCGGAGTTGGCCATACGCACCTTAAACCAGAATTTCGGGTTGGGAATTGAAAACTATGTCACGATCAATTTTGCCCATATGGCCGAAATCGTAGACGCTTTCGGCGGCATCGATATTGAGATCACCGCTGAGGAGGTTCGGGAAATCAACCGCAACCTGTGGTCCCTGAGCCAGGAGGTACTGGATCAAATAGAAGAGGACCGGGAAGAAGGCACCTATGAAAACCGGCAATATCCCGTGATCCTCCGGGAAGATTATTTTTTGGATACCAATGGTGAGCTGAATATCGATGGCGGCAGCTACACAGGCGGCGCGTTCCATCTCAATGGCAATCAGGCGGTGGCCTATGGCCGTATCCGTGAGATCGGCAATGATTATGCCCGTGTAGAGCGGCAGCAAAAGGTGTTTCAGCTTTTGATCGGCCGTCTTTTGAATATGGGAATTACAGATTATCCGGGCCTGATCCGGGAAATGATGCCTCATTGTGAGACCTCGCTGGGCTTGGGAGATATCGTAGCGCTTACCCCGATCCTCACTGGTAATTTTTCGATAGAGTCCATCAGAGTACCGGATATCCGGTATGAAACAGATCTTTTTGATGGCAGGGCTGAGGACGAGATCTACTATTTGATTTATGATGTAGCTCCGGCCGCACAGCGTATCAGCAGCTTTATTTTTGAAGAAAGTTCACCGTATTGGGAAACGTATGGGAATACCGCGGAAAGCTCCGCGGGGGAATGACAGACTGACAGGAGGTCTCTTTCATGAGTAACAGGAATGGACGGCCCGGCCCGGCGCATATGGCGTCTTCTAAAAAAAGCGGTTCTAAAGGCGGCGCTCAAAACGGCGCGCGCCGCCGCAGGGAGCCTTTGCAGGATAATTACTATTACGAGGAACCCCGCCAAGGCGGACTTCAGCAGTTTGAGGATGTTTCCAGCTATTCCTCTTCCCACCGGAAAAAAGAGGATCTCAAGGAGCTGGAACGGCAGAAGAAAAAGGGAAGCAAAGCGAAAAAAGCAATCCTGATCACGCTTGCCGTGTTGCTTGTTTTGGCGGGCGGTGTGATTTATTATGTGTTTGGATATCTTCTGAAGGACCTGACGGTAGAGACGATCAGCAAAAATAAAGGAGAGCTGGGAATTCGTTCTGAAGTGCAGATGGATACCAGCATTAAGAATATCGCTTTGTTCGGCGTGGACGCCAGGCCCAATGAAACCCAGGTGCGTTCCGACGCCATCATGATTGTTTCTGTGGATAACAAGCATGGAAAAATCAAAATGATCTCCGTGTTGCGGGATTCCAACGTGTCCATGCAGTTAAAAGATGACAATGGCGGCAGCTATTATATGGACGATAAGATCACCCATGCGTACTATTACGGCGGCTCAGAGCTTGCCGTTCAAACGCTGAACCGCAATTTTGACCTGAATATTGAAGATTTCGTCACGGTGGATTTTGCGCAGATGGCGAAAATCGTAGATGCCGTAGGTGGTGTGGATATTGAGATTTCCGGCGCGGAGGCGCAGGCAATCAACGAAAATCTCTATGCGCTCAGCCGGGAGGTTGCCGAGGAAAAGGAAAACAGCCAGTGGGACGAAGACTACAATGAAGATAATTTTCCGAAGATCGTCAATACGGATTATCTGAAAAATATTTATGGCACCAGAGATTTTGCCTATGCCGATGCCAGTGAATTTGAAAGCGGCACCTATCATTTAAACGGTAACCAGGCGGTGGCCTATGGTCGTATTCGGTATCTTGACAGCGATGATGTCCGCAGTGTCCGTCAGCAGAATGTGCTGAAGGCGCTGATCCAAAGCGTGCGGGGCAAAAGCAAGCTCGAGTACCCTGAAATGATCCGAAAGCTGATGCCCATGTGCAAAACCAGCCTGGATTTTACGGATATCATGGGTATGATCCCCATCATGTTCACCGATTTCACCATGGAGAGCATCACAATACCCGGCGAAGACGAAAATGCCCGGGGCGGCTATAATTCAAGAGGCGGCTGGGTATATATGTATAGCCTGGAGGAAGCGGCCCGCCATATCAACCGTTTTATTTATGAAGAGGATGCTTCTCCAAGTGATGTCGTATTAGACGAGCATGTTCTGGGGGTCAGCAACCTGGACTATCCGGCTGAATCCGGTGATTCTGACCCGAATTCCAACGATGGCTTGATTTCCAGCTTTCCAAGCGGAGACGATGTCAGCAGCAACCCGGAGAGCAGCAGTGCTTCTTCCGGAAATGATACCAGCAGCTGGATCGATTCTTCCGGCGGCCTGGAAAGCTCTGGCGGAGAGGGAAGCTCAGATATTGTCAGCAGCTCCGGGGGAGAGGAATGGAACAGTACACCGGAGGTCTCTGTTCCCGAGGATACAGGCGGGGACGATGGCTGGGAGGAAGGCGCGCCTAATGGCGATGTGAATTTTTAGCAGAAGCTTTATGCTCAAATAACCCTTATCAGCGAAAGGAATGTGATAGTAGTATGGGCGAACCGGTATTGGTAATTTTGGCAGCAGGAATGGGAAGCCGTTACGGCGGCTTAAAGCAGATCGACCCCATTGGCGCTTTTGGGGAAAAAATTATCGATTATTCTCTGTATGACGCGCGAAAGGCCGGTTTTCAAAGAGCATTGTTCGTTATCAAGGAAGAGTTGCTTCCCGCTTTTGAGGAAACCGTATTTCCCAATGTGGGGAAATTTATGGAAATAAGCTATGTGTTTCAAATGCTGGAGGATATCCCCGCGGGCTTTTCCATTCCCGATGGCCGTGTGAAACCCTGGGGAACCTCTCATGCCACGCTGGTGGCGGCCCGTACCCTGAAGGATTCTCCTTACGCGGTGATCAATTCCGACGATTTCTATGGCCGGGAGGCCTTTGAAAAGATCTATCATTACCTGAAAAACGCAAAAGCTGGAGAACCGCTGGATTGCGCCATGGTGGGCTATTATCTCAAGAATACCGTGACGGAGCACGGCACTGTTTCCCGGGGCGTGTGCGAGGTGGAGAACGGAAAGCTTACCGGCATTGTAGAGCGCCTTCGCATCGCAAAGCGAGAAAAGGATATCGCCTATACGGAGGACGAGGGCAATACTTGGGTGACGCTGCCGGAGAATACCATTGTTTCCATGAATCTGTTTGGGTTCCCCGCCGGATTTACTGCCAGGCTGGAACAGGATTTTCTCCGGTTTTTCCGGGAAGACGTGCCGAAGAATCCTCTGAAATCGGAATTCCTTCTGCCGTTTACCGTTGGAAATCTGCTGGGCTCCTGCTCCGCGGAAGTGAGCGTACTTTCCTCTGCCGATAAATGGTATGGCGTGACCTATAAAGAGGATAAGGAGCAGGTAGTGGCTGGGATCCGTGCTCTGACGGAGCAGGGCGTATATCCTTCTCCGCTGTGGAAATAAAGCGCGGCGTGGAAAAAAGGCGATACGACCGGTTCTGAAAAAAGGCAAAAAACTGGCCCTTTGGCTGAAGCCCGGTTTATGTCCGGTCAGCGCCAAAGGGCGAGCAACCGAGGCCCGGCCCCTTGGAAATATTACACAAGGCCATAGGCCCCGGTCCTGATGGACGATAGTTCCGTTGGGTTCGGACATGCAAACGCAGCTTGGTTGCTTGCTAGTATTGTTGCCGGAAGAATTTTGCATATACGCGGAAAACAGAAATTTTTTTAGAAAAGGTCGGTTCTGCTCTTGCAAAGCCTGAGAAAATATGGTATAGTTATAAGCACTGTTTTGAAGTTTATTTCAGGAGGAATTATAAATGACCGCACTTGAAATCGTTTTTGGCATCGTATTGCTGGTGTTTTCCCTGGCCATTATCATTGTTGTCCTGCTTCAGGAGGGCAGCCAGAAGAATGTGGGTGTAGTTACCGGCGGCGCCGATACCTTCCTTTCCAAGAATAAAGCCCGTTCTGTCGACGCGTTTTTGTCCCGCTGGACAAAGGTGATCGCCATTGGGTTCTTTGTGTTTGTTTTAGTGGTAAATATTGTGATGTATTTCGTAGGCTAAGCACCTGCGTTTTGGAAGCTGTTCGGTTTACTAAATTTTGATTTGTTTTTGAAAAGAACTGCCCCGTTTTGGGGCGGTTTCTTTATGTGACGGATTGGTGTGCGGCGCACGCTGTCTGATTTGGGAAAGGAAAAATCATGCTTTCATTGGTGGAACAGGAAAAAGAACAAAAGCAGCTGCTGCGCCTCTGTGAGAAAACCCCCTTCGGCTGTAAGATCGCCGGGATCGCTTTAGCCTATGGCTTTGATAAGGGCTTTTCCTGCTTTTGGGTAGATACAGAGTCAGACACGGTGTTCTGCCAATCTGACGGCCTGATGGTGATCTCCGGCACTGTGCTGCATGTGGAGGAAACGAAAGAATTCCTGCGGGCAGTGGGTCCACAGGCAATCTTATGCGCCGTGCGCAATGCGGAGGCACTCTCTCTGCCCGTTTCCGATTCCGGTGATGTTCTGAAAAAACAGACTAAACCTGGGGAAGAGGCCTTTTTCGATCCC
This sequence comes from Neglectibacter caecimuris, assembly GCF_034335015.1. Taxonomy (NCBI): domain Bacteria; kingdom Bacillati; phylum Bacillota; class Clostridia; order Eubacteriales; family Oscillospiraceae; genus Neglectibacter; species Neglectibacter caecimuris. Next base: position 158,553 of record NZ_JAWXXK010000004.1, read on the forward strand.
TATGTCGTGAATATCCGGGAGATTTTTGGGCTGTTGGAGGAAACCGGTATGCTGGAGGAATTTGAGCCCTTTTATTTGGATCTTTCTCACAAGCTGCGGCATAAGGCGGCTTTGGTTCTGACGGAATATTCTGGCAGCGAGCTCTCCGGCTGCGCACTGGTATCCTCCATCAGTAAGGAAGCTGCTGTTTTATCTGCGCTGGCTGTGGCTCCCGGGTTCCGCCGTCAAGGGATCGGCTCCGGCCTGGTTCGCAGAGTGGAAAGCTGCTTTCCCGGAAAAACACTGTATGTGTTTCGGGAAAAGGAAAAGAACCAGGAATTTTATAAAAAACTTGGGTATGTGAAAACAGACACCTGGGTCTACTCCCAAAAGTGACCCAGCGGTAGCCAGCCGGCGCGAATTTGAACCACGGTTTTGCCGGGCGTATTTTCGCCCGCCCGTTGTTAAAATGCTCGTGAATCCGAAAGGATTCACTCCGCTTTTGCCTAGGTCGGACAAAAATCCACTCCGGCAAAACTTCTTCGAACTGAAAACTGGTGAGATGTTGTCGATTTTCAGCGCAGAGGACGACGGTGGGCTGACGCCCACCTAGGACGATAAACTGAAAAGCGGCAATATATCGCCCGTTTTCAGCGGGTTCAAATTCGCGCCGGCTGGCTAGAAGGGAGAGAACAAAATTGATCTATCCTTATTTTGATATCGATCAAAAACTTCAGGAGCTGTCAGGCCGGGTGGAAGAAAAGATTGCTTCCCGCCTGAAGGAAATTGAGAAAATACAGCGGTATAACCAGCAGAAGATGCTGGCCGCTTTTCAGCGGGCTGGCGTCAGCGAAAGCCATTTTGCCGGCAGTACCGGCTATGGGTACGGAGATCGCGGCCGCGAGGTGCTGGATCAGGTATATGCCGATGCGCTGGGAGCGGAAGACGCCTTGGTGCGCTGGAATTTTGTCAGCGGCACCCATACCCTGACGGTGGCGCTCTTCGGCCTCCTTCGTCCCGGCGATAAAATGCTCTGTTTGACCGGAACTCCCTATGATACCATTCAGGGCGTGATCGGCATGAACGGCAGGGAAGAGCCGGGCTCTCTCAAGGAGTTTGGAATTTCCTATGAACAGGTAGAACTTTTGCTGGACGGCACGCCGGACTATGCCGCCATAGAAAGCGCGGTCTCTTCCTCCTATAAAATGGTCTATATCCAGCGTTCCAGGGGCTACAGCCTGCGGCCCTCTCTCACGGTGGAGGAGATCGGAAAAATGGCGGAGCTTGTCAGACGGAAAGCGCCGGGCTGCATCATTATGGTGGATAATTGCTACGGCGAATTTACCCAGCGGGAAGAGCCCGCTTCTTATGGCGCGGATCTTATGGCGGGCTCGCTCATTAAGAATCCCGGCGGCGGGATCGCCCCTACCGGAGGCTATCTTGCCGGCAAAAAAGAGTTGGTAGAGCTTTGCGCCTACCGCCTGACCACACCCGGCACAGGCCGGGAGTTGGGCTGTACGCTGGGGCAAAGCCGGGAGCTTTTTCTGGGCGCTTTTCACGCTCCCCATGTGGCAGGCGAAGCCGTAAAAACGGCCGTATACGCCGCCGGGCTTTTCTCCGAGCTGGGATATGGCGTGTCTCCCGGGCCGGAAGAAAAGCGGGGAGATATTGTACAGGTGGTAAAGCTTGGTGCCAGAGAAGCCCTGATTGCCTTTTGCCGGGGGGTGCAGAAGGGCGCGCCGGTAGATTCCTTCGTGGTGCCGGAGCCCAGCCCCATGCCGGGCTATGACAGCGATGTGATCATGGCCGCCGGTGCCTTTACCCTTGGTTCTTCCATTGAACTTTCCGCCGACGCTCCCCTGCGGGAACCCTATGCGGTGTGGATGCAGGGCGGCTTAAATTATCACAGCGGTCAGCTTGGCATTTTGCTGGCTGCCCAGGAAATGCTGCGGGAAGGCCTTTTCTCCCTGTAATACTTTGCCCGGAGGTTTTTTGCCTCCGGGTTTTTTCAAAAAATTTTTCTTTTTTTCTCTTGACTCGAACACGATGTCGCACTTTATACTAAAAACAGTCAGAGCCGGGCAGCAAAAAATTCGCTGTTCGGCTGGGAAAGGGGAGCGCTATGAAGGAAGAATTACTGACAGTGACCGAGGTATCGAAAGAATACGGCGTATCCGCCCGCATGCTTCGCCATTATGAAAAGACCGGGCTGCTTTCCAGCGTGAGGAAGGAGGGCTATGCCTATCGTGTGTACAGCGAAGGAGAAATAGCCCGTCTTCGGCAGATTCTTGTGCTGCGAAAGCTGCGAATCTCCTTAAAGGAGATCGGGCAGATCCTGGAGGATCCGGGGGCTTCCGCCGCCATTGCCGTATTGGAGCGAAATCTGGCCTCCCTGGACGAGGAGGCGAAGGCTCTCACCGCCGTGCGGGAGGTTCTGTCTCAATTTCTCATCGTGCTGAAATCCCGGGCGCAGCTTCCGGCCGGAGAAGTTTTGCTGTCCGATGGAAGACTGCTGGAACTGACAAATTCCCTTTCCCTTTCCACAACGCAGCTGCAAAGCGAAAGAAAACAAATCATGCAGGAGGAGCTTACTATGGCTGAACAAACCAGAAACACCATGAAGGATGTGCGCATCGTGCACCTGCCTGCCGCGACGGTAGCTTCCGCTCATGTGATCGGAAAGGAGCCGGAGGATAAGGCAGGCGCTATGATTGCTGATTTTATTCGGGAAAACCGGGTGTGGGAAAAGCTGCCCGGCCTCAGAATGTATGGGTTTAACCATCCGAACCCCACGGATGAGAGCGGTCTTTACGGGTACGAATTTTGGGTGACGATCCCGGAGGAGCTGGAGGTAGAGCCGCCCTTACAGAAAAAGCACTTTGCCGGAGGCACCTATGCGGCCCACATGATCCAGATGGGAAATTTCCACGAATGGGCCTGGCTGGACGAGTGGGTGCGCACAAACGGCGAGTATGAGTATTCGGGGAACGGAGACCCGGAGGTGATGTTCGGCTCCCTGGAAGAGCATCTCAATTTTCACGACCATATCCAGGAAACGCCTTACGAAGGACTGAAAATAGACCAGCTTGATCTGCTGATCCCCGTCAGAAAGAAGGCAAAGGAGATTTCACAATGAAATTGATTCCGGCGGAAGAAAGACAAATTCCTCTTTTAACAGAAATCTCAAAAGCTGCCTTTGACAGTGATGTGAGCGTAGGCGCGGCAGGGCCGGGCGGACCTTCCGGGTATGATTCCTGCGCCTGGCACAAGCGAATGCTGGAAGAGGGCCATTTACTTGCGGCGGTAGAAGGGGACAGGCTCTTGGGCGGCGCCATTGTTTTTGGGGATCAAAGCGATAAAGTCCTCTATGTATGTCGGCAGGATCTTTATCGACCCGGTATTTTTTCGAAAAGGTTATGGGAAAAAATTGATGGAAGAACTGGAGCGAAGCTATCCGGAGGTCGCCAGCTGGAGCCTGGAAACACCGGTATGGAACCGGCGCACCAACAGTTTTTACAAAAAGCTGGGCTATCGGGAAATCTACAGGGACGATGGGGAAGTGCGGTATCGAAAAACATGCTGTAATCCTTCAGGGAAAGAAAACCCTGAAAAGTCAAAAAGCCCAGCCTTTCCAAATAAGCGGGAAGGAGAGCTTCTGTGATGAACAGCTTTCGGGAGTGCTTTCCAAAAAATCATATTCCGGAGATGGCAGAGCTGGAGGCGTTTTGGGGCAGCGATATCTCAGAGCTGTTTCGCGGCTTTGCCGAATACCTTCAGGAGCATTTTGATTTGAGGTTCGGTATTCCGGTTTGGTCGGAAAAGAATGGCTGGACGTATCGCGTTGGCAGATCCGGCGTGTATTTGATCACCGGGATCATAATAGATCAGGATGCCTTTCTGGTAGGAGAAATCAAAGTAAAGGATCGGAAAAGCTATCGCCTGCTGTTGGAATATGTTGACAGCCTTTATGCTGAAAACGGAGAGACGCTTGTGCGTAAAATTGCGAAAAAAAACATAAGGCAGGCGGAAAGAAACAAAAGGCGGATCGAACGGGAGCGCGAAGAGAAAGCGGCGTTGCGGGACCGGATCGTTCCGCAGAAATATAATGTGTTTCATTGGCCGGAAAAGCTGAAGCCCCAAAAGCTTAGAAGGCTTTATTTGCTGGACGCCAAGGGGATTCAGGACACAGAGCTTGCCGATGAAATCGGTTTAACTCTGTATCTTCGCTGCAAGTACGGAAAAGAAGATATGGAGCGTATGGAAAGATATGCGATCCGATGTCACCACTGTCAGGCTGAGCTGTCGGGAGATGACGATTTCAGAGAGTGCCGGTGCGGTTATCAGTATTCCTATAGGGAATACCGCCGAAGCTATCGCAGAAACAATATGCCTACCGGCGCGGCGGCCAAAGTGTTTGAGGCCTTTCTCAGAGATTGGAGCGCGGCGGAAGGCTATCCGCAAAAAATGTTCTTGATCGATTCTCTGCTTCACGAATTTCATCTTTCGCTGATCTCCGGGGTGGCCCACCGCCCGGTAGCAATGAATTTTCTGGACGGAACTCTGGAAAGGGTAACGGAGCTGATAAACAGCTTGGCCAGAGAATAGGGAAATTACTCTATCCGCAAGCCGCCTTCACCGTCCCAAAGGTGCTGTTTCAGATCCACTCTGCTGTCTGAAAGGAAGGAGATACCCTCGCGCTCCAGCATATCGCGCTGAAATTCCTTTCCGCCGAAGGCTCGGTCACAACACAGCCTGCCGTCACTATAGAGGACCCGGTGGCAGGGAAGCCCGGCAGGAGCCCGGTACATGGCGGCTCCCACGATCCTGGCGGCTCTTGGGCTGCCGGCCATGGCGGCAAGCTGGCCATAGGTCGCCACTTTGCCCGCCGGAATTTGTGAAACCAAGTCATAGATCCTTTTTGGAAAGCTTTTCAAGCAGATTCCGCCTTTCTATGGTTTCCTTTCAGTATAGCTTGCTTTCTTTTCTATCGCAAGATAAAATCTGTTTTACAGAGGAGAAAATAAAATGGAGCTTATTATGCAGCCCACGCCGGAAACCTGTGGGCAGGCCTGTATCGCTATGCTCACGGAAAAATCGGTGGACGAGGTGATCCGGGATATGAAAACCGCTGGCCCCACCAGCATTGGGCAGCTCATGGAGATTTTAGATTTTTACGGCATAAAGCACCGAGAGCGAAACATGCGGATCTCCAAGAAAAACCCGATCCCCGCGGAGGTTTCGATCCTGACCGTACATACAAACGCCGGATACACCCACTGGACGCTGCTGCATCACGGTCTCTATTACGATCCAGAGTTTGGTCTGATCGAGGGGGAATACCCTTATGGCAAGATCACTTCTTTTTTGGGGATCGGGCTAGAATAAGAGGCAAGCAAGTAGATATTTATTAAATTATAGTTTATCGCCCTTAGGCTCCACTTATTTATAAGGGGAGCAGTCACGGCAAAGCCGTGACTGAGGGGATTGAAGCTGGCGGTTTTATCCTACTTTCTGCGTGTGACTATCCTTTCCACCACCTATCGGTGGTCCCCGTAGACTGCGCAGCAGTCTGTTTTCCCTCTACAAGTAAGGGTAGGCTTTCTCTCGCCGCTAAATTCCAATTTGTCTGCCTGGTTGTGATCGGGCCGGAAGCTGTTCGTTTGCACCAAGCAGCTTCACGAGTGCCAGCGCCGCCCTTTGTTCAGCTGATATCCTTTCTTCGGTACTGCCAAAAGGCCAGAAGGATCCCGGCCAGGGAAAAGACCATACCCACCGCGAAATAATTCAGCGGGATCGAATGCTCTGTCAGGATATCCGCTCCCTCCGCGTAGCCGAAGGGGGTGAAATATTTTAGAAATTTCGTTTCCTCCAACAGGTTAGAAAGCAGGTTTACAAAGTAAAACAAAGCCGCAAGCCCCAGGCCGATCCCCATGCCGCCCCGGCGCAGAAAGGCGGAGATCCCAAAGGTGATCGTCGCGGTTTCCAGCTGCATGAAGAAATACGAGGAAAACAGCAGGGCCAGGGTGGAGAAGGGTATTGTTTCCCGGATCATGACCATGCACAGCAGGGTGACCAGCATGGACGCCAGAGTAAGCAGGAAAAGCTGTACAAGGATCGCGCCCAGCTTTCCGGCTGCTACGGCGGTGCGGGAAACGGGGTGGGATAACAGGAATTCCGCCGTGTGCTCCTTTTCTTCCTTGGCGAAAGCGGAGATCCCCAGCAGCGCCGCGAAAAGGGCGCCGCCCAGCCCCAGTACGTTGCCGCATTCCACCGCGAAAAAGCCGGAAAATTCCCCGAAATTGACCCGATCCATGCCAAAGGCCTGGGAAAAACCTCCCATATCGGCAAACATGGCGCTGATCTCACCCATCTGTTTTTCCATTTCGGGATAGATTAAAATGCAGACTCCGAGAAGAAAAGAAATGGCGGCCGCCCAAATCAGCAGGGAAATTCGGCCTTCCTTCAATTCATGCTTCAGAATGGTCATGCGCAGGCTCCTCCTTTGTATCCTATCCGCAAAGGTCGTGCGGATAGGATAAGATTAAAATTTGCCTTGCCCAGTTTGTGCTTCGACAACGGGCAATCGGCACATTATACCAATTAAATTGTCCCGCTCAGTTCTTCGCTTCGCTCAGACGAGCCATGGACACATTATACCAATGCGCCCATGGCGCTTATGGTATAATATCCGCAAAGAGCGTGCGGATATTATACAAATTAAATTGTCCCGCTCAGTTCTTCGCTTCGCTCAGACGAGCGATGGACACATTATACCAACGCGCCCATGGCGCTTATGGTATAATATCCGCAAAGAGCGTGCGGATATTATACAAATTAAATTGTCCCGCTCAGTTCTTCGCTTCGCTCAGACGAGCCATGGACACATTATACCAACGCGCCCATGGCGCTTATGGTATAATATCCGCAAAGAGCGTGCGGATATTATACAAATTAAATTGTCCCGCTCAGTTCTTCGCTTCGCTCAGACGAGCGATGGACACATTATACCAACGCGCCCATGGCGCTTATGGTATAATAGTGAAGAAATATCTCCTCCAGATCCGGCTCTGTGATCGTAAGGTCAGAAAGGGGGAGGGCGGATAATTCTTTCAGCAGCTGGTTCGGTTCGCCGCTGTACAGAAAGCTGACAGAGCTTTCCCATACCCTGATATCCCTGATCTGTTCCAGGGCAGGCGCTTTTGTAACGCCGCGCAGGGTCACACGCTTAGCCCCGGTATGACCCAGTCGTTCCACGCTGTCGCAGGCAAGAAGCCTGCCTTCCCGGATCACGGCGGCGTGGCGGCAGTAGCGCTGGATCTCAGAAAGAACGTGGGAGGATAAAAACACGGTGGCGCCTTCTTCCGCGCGCTCCTGCAAAAGCCGGTAAAATTCCCGCTGGATCAAGGGGTCCAGGCCGCTGGTGGGCTCGTCTAAAATATAGAGGGTGGGCCGGTGCTGCAGGGCACAGACGATCCCCACTTTTTTTCGGTTGCCCAGAGAAAGCTCCCGCACTCGCCGGGCGGGATCCAGCTTCAACCGTTCACAAAGCCGCTTCGCCTCCGAAGCGCAGTCCTTTTTTCGAAGCTCCCCCGAGAGCTTCAGAACATCTCTTACCCGCATACTGCTGTAGAACATGGTTTCGGAAGGCAGGTAGCCGATTTCCCCCAGCAGCTGAGTTTTGTAGGCTTCTATGGGTTTTCCGAAAATCGCGGCGGAGCCGCCGGTAGGGGAGATCAGGCCCAGCAGCGTTCGGATCACGGTGCTTTTCCCGGCGCCGTTGGGGCCGATAAAGCCGAAAAAATCACCTTTGGGAACACGTAGGCTTAGGTTTTCGATCCCACGGGTTTTCCCGTAATATTTTGTCAGATCGTTCATTTCAATAGCATTCATACTTTTTCCCTTCTTTCTCCGCTTTTTTCTCCCGGCTTTGATAAATGCTTTTCCAAAACGCCAAAAGCCCTTGAAAATCCCGCTCCATCTGTTTCGGGTCCAGACCGCCCCGCTGCAGCATTTCCCAAAGGTAGCCTTAAGACGCCCAGTACATTTCCCGGTACATCATCTGCAGGTCCAGCCCAGGAACAAAATCCCGGGGGTCCAGCGCCGCCAGGGCAGCGGTCGCCTTGCCGTCAAACAGCCTACGGTAGCTTTTCTGTATTTCTTCCCGAAGCTCAGGCTCCTTTTCATAGAAGGCCTTCACCGTAAAGACGGCAATGTGGGGGTATTGCTCCATGATCTTTAATTTTGCCCGCATGCCCCGCTCCATCATTTCAAAAAGATCGGTGGGCTCGTAGCAGCGGGACTCCTGTAAGGCCTCCATGGTGATCTCAGCGCCCTTTTCCCACAGGAACAGATAAAGCTCCTTTTTGTTATGAAAATAGTGAAATAGCAGCGATTTGCTGATCCCGGCAGCTTCCGCCACCTCTCGCACCGGGCTTTTTCGATAGCTGTTTTCCGAAAAAACCCGGAACCCCGCGTTGAGGATCCTCTGCTGCTTTTCCGGGGAAAGCTCAAAAAATTTCGGATTCATACTGCCTCCTGTGATAGACCGCTTCGGTCAAGGTGCTTTCATTGTAACCCTGTTGACCGTTTTTGAGAAGACCCTGTGCAAAAAATTATTTTCTTGCTTTATCCGGGGAAACTGGTTATCATTTAACTCAATCGATCAGATTGGGGGATGCAGAAGCATGGTTTTTCAGATCATCGGCCTATGCCTGCTTACGCTGTTTTACGGCTGCTATTTTTGGAAAATGCTGTCACAGCGAAAGCGGGGGATCGATACCGACCAGCTGGGAAAGGGAAAACAGGGGGTTGTCAGAACAGTTGAGCTTCTGACAAAGCTTTCCACGTATCTGGTAGTACCGGTGGAGGCAGTCATGCTTTGCCTGAATGTGTGCGTGCTCCCCGTATGGGCCAGGATCACAGGCGTTGTGCTCGGTTTCCTGGGTGTGGTGGTGTTTGCCCTTTCGGTGGTGACCATGGGGGACAGCTGGCGCGCCGGCGTACCGGAAGAGGCTCAAACAAAATTGGTCACCTCCGGTATTTACGCTTGGAGCCGTAACCCCGCTTTCCTTGGCTTCGATCTTCTTTATATCGGCCTGCTGCTTTTGTTTTTTCACTGGGGGCTGCTGGTACCCACACTTTTTGCAATTCTTATGCTGCACCTGCAAATTGTAAATGTGGAGGAGGATTTTTTAAGGGAAGCCTTTGGTGAGCAGTATGAAAGCTATCAAAAACAGGTAAACCGCTATTTTGGCAGGAAGGGATAATAGTGCGAAAACAAGGAGCGCTGCAAAGGGATGTCTTAGCAGCGCTCCTTGTTTTCAGGTGTTTTTATTATATTACTTGTCATTCTTTGTGAAGGTGGCAGTTCGTTGGTAAATTATAATTTAGCAGTTACCCTTGGCTCCCCTGAAAGGGGAGCTGTCACGGCTTTGCCGTGACTGAGAGGTTCCGACAGAAGAAAAGGAAATCACTGGTTTTATGCGGATTTCCAGCGAGCTGGAACCTCTCCACCACCTGACGGTGGTCCCCCTCCCCTTTCAGGGGAGGCAAGAAGTTTCTGCTGTTCGTTAGCCCTACAAATTCCAGTTTACCTGTTTTTTCAGGCGCGCCGCTTTGTGGGCTTGAAAAATTTCAGGCGCAGGGCATTGGAGACTACGCACACGCTGGAAAGGCTCATGGCGGCGGCGCCGAACATGGGGTTCAGCCGCAGGCCCAGGAAGAAAAGCGCTCCTGCCGCCAGCGGAATGCCGATGGAATTATAGAAGAAAGCCCAGAACAGGTTTTCCTTGATGTTCCGCATTACGGCCCGGCTCAGGCGGATCGCCGTTACGGCGTCCAGCAGATCACTTTTTACCAATACGATATCGGCGCTTTCAATGGCGATATCAGAGCCCGCACCGATGGCAATGCCCACATCGGCCCGGGTCAGGGCGGGGGCGTCGTTGACCCCATCACCGATCATGGCCACCTTTTTTCCCCGGCTCTGGAACTCGGCGATCTTTCGTTCCTTGTCCTGGGGCAGCACCTCAGAGATCACCTCCGGAATGTTCAGCTTTTTCCGGATCGCCTCCGCTGTGCGGGCGTTGTCTCCGGTGAGCATTACAGTCTGAACGCCCAGCTCCCGGAACGCCTTGATCGCTTCCTCGCTGGTGGGCTTTATCACATCGGCGGCGGCAAGGAGCCCTAAAACATCTTTTTTGTCCGCGAAAAGCAGCGGTGTTTTTCCTTCATCGGCAAGCCGCGCCACGGTTTCCCAAAGCTCCTTGTGTTCCTCCGCTCGGGCAATTCCCAGCTCTTCCAGATAGGCGAGATTTCCCGCAAAATATTTTTTTCCTTCTATACTGGCGGAAATGCCCCGTCCGAATACCGCCTGAAATTCATCGCTTGGCAGCGGGGAGCACCCCTGCTCCTCCGCATAAGCAACTACAGCTTCAGCCAGCGGGTGCTCGCTTTGCTTTTCCAAGCTGTAGGCTACGGCCAGGAGCTTTTCGGCGCTTGCCGCCAGGGGGATCACGTCCGTGATTTTGGGAGTTCCCTGTGTAATGGTCCCGGTTTTGTCCAACACCACCGTGTCAATGCTGTGGGCGGTTTCCAGCGCCTCGCCGGATTTGATCAAAATGCCGTTTTCCGCTCCTTTTCCCGTACCCACCATAATGGCCACGGGGGTAGCCAGCCCCAATGCGCAGGGACAGGAGATCACCAGCACGGAAATGCCGATGGAAAGGGCAAATTCCGCCGTAGCGCCCAAAAGCAGCCAAACCACGGAGGCGATCAGGGCAATGGCGATCACCGTGGGCACAAAAATGCCGGAGATCTTATCCGCCAGCCTGGCGATAGGCGCTTTGCTGGCGCTGGCTTCCTCCACCAGCCGGACGATTTGGGAGATAGTGGTATCTTCTCCCACCTTCGTAGCCTGAAAGCGGAAATATCCGGTTTTATTGACGGTAGCAGAGATCACAGAGTCTCCTTCCTTTTTCTCCACAGGAATGCTTTCTCCCGTAATAGCGGATTCATCGATGCTGGTAGAGCCTTCGGTGATCACGCCGTCCACCGGAATGGAAGCTCCCGGCTTTATAGCGATGCAGTCGCCTACCAGGATCTCGCCCACAGGTACCTCCACTTCCTCGCCGTCCCGCACGACCAGAGCGGTTTTCGGGGTCAGTCCGATGAGCTTTGTAATGGCCTCACCGGTGCGCCCCTTTGATTTTGTTTCCAGATATTTTCCCAGTGTGATCAGGGTGAGGATCGTACCCGCAGATTCAAAATAAAGATCCATGGAGTAGTGCTCCACCGTGGCGAGATCCCCATGACCCAGGCCGAAACCAATGCGGTACAGAGCGAAAATGCCGTAAAGAATGGCAGCGCCGGAGCCGATGGCGATCAGGCTGTCCATGTTGGGGTGGCCCCGGAACAGAGAGGGAAACCCGTTCCGGTAGTATTTCTGGTTGGCGAATACGATGGGGAGCAGCAGAAGCAGCTGAGTCAGCGCGAAGGTCACGGCGTTTTCCGTACCGTGGAAGTATCGTGTGATAAGAGAGGGGACAGGAAGCCCAAGCCATTCCCAAAACATATGGTGCATGGAAAGATACATGAGAGGGATCAAAAAGCACAGGGAAAACAGAAAGCGAAACTTCATTTGCTTTAACGCCGCTGCACTTTCCGGCAGGGCTTCTTCCGCGGCGGCTGCGCGCATTCCTTCCGCCTTGTCCGGCGCGGCGCCGTAACCACCCTTTTTGACAGCCTTTACAATGTCTTTTTCCGAAACAGAGGTTTCATCGTATTCCACCTGCATGCTGTTGGTCAGCAGGTTTACCGTGACCTCCTGTACGCCCGTCAGTGCGGAAACGCTTTTTTCCACATGGGCGGAGCAGGCGGAACAGCTCATGCCGGTAACGGAGAATTTTTCCTTTGTCATAGAATACCCTTCCTTTCCAGAAGCAGAAAGCGCTTCAAAACACGCCCGAAGGCCCGAAAGCCCAAATTTTTAATTTTTCTATACTGTAGCACCTTGGTCAGGTGCTTGTCAAGAAAAATATACTAAATTACTATACTTTATTTTCCGACAAATAACAGGAAAAGATCGAGCGCCGGAAAAGCCGTGCGTTATCTTAATAGTATGCTGTTCAGAGGTATAATTCATTCCGCTTTTTTGTTGAGCAGGCCTTCTTGATCGCCAATGCGGCGGCGGAAACCATAACTTTGTTAACGCTGCGGGCTCCCTGGGGGCACAATGCGACGCATCGCATACAGGAGATGCATTTTTTGCTGTCAGCAAGCTTCAGATCGTTTCTGCTGATGGCCTGCGTGGGACACTTCTCGGCACAGAGACCGCAGCCGGTACACTTGCTGTTTGCTTTTGGGATCAAGCCACCCTGACCCGTCTGCTTATAGGGGCGGCTTCCGGGAATTTGCGGCGCGGAGAAATCTGATGTTTTTTCACGAAGCTTTTCCAGAATACGATCACAAAAGCGGCGCAGCTCAGCCTCATCCTCCGAATCCGGTCTTCCCGAAGCGTATTGACGCAGAATAGAATGCTCCGCGACAGCGGCGATGGCGGCAATGACCCGGAAGCCGCTTTTTTCCGCGATATCGTTCAGCTCGACCAGGGTATCCTCATAGGCCCGGTTGCCGTATACGCAGACGATCACGCAGGCCGCGTGGTTGCCGTTGATTTTTTCGATCCGTTGGGTCGCCGTCGCCGGAACACGTCCTCCATAGGAAGGAACCGCGATCACCGCCAGATCCTCTTTCTCCAAGCTGACTGCGGAAAAATCTGTCGCTGCTTCAGACAGATCGATTTTACTGACAGGCATTTCCAGCGCCTTGCTTATTACGTCCGCCACCCTGACGGTTCCTCCGGTCGGGCTGAAATCAATTTGATAAAGCTTCATAGTTACACGCTCCTGTAATTTTTAGATTTACATCATTGTAGCAGTGCCGAGGTGTAATGTCAACGTTTACGTCTAAAAAAACCTGTGGTATAGTATGGGATATACTGTTCTAAGCTTTTAAGGAGGAGAAGCTCCATGCATATCACTACCAAGTGCTCTATCGCAATTCATTGCCTTGTTTTTATCTATGAATACGGGAACATTCATAAAGTTACCAGCGGACTTTTGTCACGCTCTACAGGAATCAACTCTGTGACGGTCCGAACGATCATAAGCGCTTTGAAAAAGGAAGGGATAATATCAGTTAAAGCCGGAACCGGCGGCGCCGCGCTGAATTGTCCTGCCGATGAAATAACCATCTATCGCATCTGCATGGCGATCGAGCCGGATTTTTCTTCAAAGCTGATCGGTGTTCATCCGCTGCCATCCGCCCTCTGTCCTGTAGGGAGGAATATTCACAATGTGCTCAACTGTTCTTATCAGAAAATTCGAAACGATTTATGCGACAGCTTGAAAACCATTACGCTGGAAAACGTTATTTCCGATTATCACCGGATAAAGGAGAAGGCGGATTGATTCCCTTTTCCGGGGAAGAGCAGGGGATCTTCGTTCCGGGAGGCGGCGAAAAATTTCATAAAAGGATTTTCCGGAGACGCCCATTGACGAAAATGTGAAAATTCTGCTTTCTTAAATGAAAGGGAGCAGGCTTTCCCTTTTATGGAAAAAATCATGGATTATACTTGAAATGTTCGGAAGCCTTTGCTATAATACGGAAAGCGGAAGCCAGTATTTGGCATACTGCGAATATGTTAGAGCGAAAGCTCTAGGAGGAAATTACCATGAAGAAAGTTTTTTCTCTGATTTTGGCATTGGCGCTGCTGTGCGCCTGTTTTGCCGGCTGCGGCAACGGCGGCAATTCTTCTGCGGATCCTGATGGTTCCACAGGCTCCACCGCTTCTACCGGCAGCACTGCCGCCACCGGCGAAAAGTACAAAATCGGCGTGCTGGCTCCGGCTGTGACCCACGGCTGGGTGGCGGGCGTTGCCTATTATGCCCAGCAGCGCTGTGACGAGCTTGCCGGCAAGGGCGAGATCGAGTACAAGCTGCTCACCAGCAACAACGCTGAAGAAATGACCAGCCAGATCGACGACCTCAGAACCTGGGGGGTACAGGCTGTGGTGGCGTTCCCCCAGTGGGAAGGCATGGAGAGCCCCATTCAGACTTTGATCGATGAAGGGATCCCGGTCGTGAACTTCGATATCGAGATCAAATGTAATGGCGTGTATCGCGTTTCCGGCGATAACGAGGACATGGGCCGCCAGAGCGCTCAGTACATTGTGGATAAGATCGGCACCACCGGCACCGTGATCATGCTGAACGTGCCCTCCTCCGGCTCTGTTTCCGAACTGCGCCAGAAGGGCTTTGAGGAGAAGATCGCGGAGATCGCTCCTGATATGACGGTGGAGACCTATGCCACAAAGTTTACCCGTGACGACGGCCAGAAGGATTTCTCCGATATCCTCGCGAAGCACGATCAGATCGACGCCGTGTTCTCCATGGATGATGAGACTTCCATCGGCGTTCTGAACGCTTTGAAGGAAGCGGGCCGTACCGACGTCAAAGTGATTACCGGCGGCGGCGGGTGCCAGGAGTATTTCAAGATGATGGCCGACGCAGAAAATGCCGATATCAACATTCAGTCCGCTCTCTACAGCCCCATCATGGTGCAGGACGCCGTAGATAACGCTCTTGCTCTTCTGAAGGGTGAAAAAGTAGAGGAAGTAAAGATCATTCCCACTACCGTGGTGGATAAGGAAAACTGCGGCGAGTATCTGGACGAGAGCTCTCCCTACTAAAAAGTGAAATTCCGGAAAGAAGCGAAAAGGGCTATGGCGGAAGCGTCATAGCCTTTTTCAAAAAGGGGAGGTATCCATAGTATGACCCTGGAAATGAGGGGGATCTCCAAATCCTTCGGGGCAAACGATGTTTTGAAGCAGATCGATTTCTCCATGAAGAGGGGAGAAATTTCAGCGCTGCTGGGGGAAAACGGCGCGGGAAAATCTACCCTGATGAATATTCTCGGCGGCGTTCTGCCTGCTGATTCCGGTATGATCTTTCTGGACGGAAAGCAGGTACAGTTTCGCAGCCCGGCGGAATCTCTGGCGGCGGGCATTGCCTTTATCCATCAGGAATTAAACCTGGTAAACGATCTTGCCGTATATGAAAATATGTTCATTGGCAGAGAGTTGAAAAAGAAAGCAGGCTGGCTGGACGCGAAGGCCATGTGTGAGAAATGCTCTGCTATTTTTGAACGGATGGATATTCAGCTGGATCCCCGCACAATGGTGCGGGAGCTGGACGCTTCCTATAAGCAGATCGTGGAGATCGCCCGGGCGCTTTTGATGGAGGCCTCTATTATCATTATGGATGAGCCCACCACCTCGCTGACAGATCCGGAGATCCAGCGGGTATTCGATATGATGCGCACCCTGCAAAAGCAGGGGGTCGCTATTGTGTTCATTTCCCATAAGCTGAAGGAGGTCATGGAGATCTGTACTCGCTATACTGTTCTGCGGGACGGCGTGGTGGTTGCCGAGGGGCAGACGGCGGATACCAGTGTGGATGAGCTTGCCCGGCACATGGTGGGACACGAGGTACGCACCGAATCCCTCAGGACCCAGCGGGAGCTGGGGCAGGAGGTTCTCGGCGCTTCTGTCCTTTCCCGGGAAGGCAGCTTCCAGGAAATCAGCTTTTCCGTGCGCTCCGGTGAGGTTTTGGGCTTTACCGGCCTTTTGGGAGACGGAAGAAGCGAGCTTTTTCAGACCATTTTCGGCTGCGGCGGAAAATACAGCGGCGAGATTAGAGTTTCCGGCGAAGCGGCGCAGATCCATTCTACCAGAAAAGCCATGTCGCTGGGGATCGGCTATGTTCCCCGGAACCGGAAGGAAAATGGCATTATTGCCGATATGAACATTCTGGAGAACGGCTCCATCGTCATCTGGCCCAGAAATAAAAAAGCGTTTCTGTTGGATTGGAAAAAGCTTCACAACGACTTTGCGATCCGGGCCGATGGTCTGCGGATCAAAATGGACAGCGAAAAAAATCCGATCGGCAGCCTTTCCGGCGGAAACCAGCAAAAGGTAGTGCTGGCAAAATGGCTGGGAGCAGACCCCAAGGTGCTTATTTTTGATAATCCTACTCAGGGCGTGGACGTAGGCGCCAAAGAGGATATCTACGATATCATTCTGGAGCTGGCGGCCCAGGGAGTGGCGGTCATCGTGCTTTCCAGCGAAGCCCAGGAGATCATTCGCCTGTGCGACCGTACCCTGGTAATGTACCACGGCAGGGTGCAGGGTGAGCTGCACGGTGAGGAAATGACAGAGCAGGAGATCATGCGTCTGGCTACAGGCGGCGAAATGAGAACAGGGGAGGCAGTGTAAGTGGAAAAGACAGAACAGGCAAAACAAAATCCTTTTGTGCGGTTCGCGCGGCTTTGGCGGACGAATCCGCTGTTCAGTACGGGCATGGCCCTGGTGGTAATGGTGATTCTGCAAACGATCGCGATCACTGTAAATTCCAGCTTTTCTTCTCCGGCGGACTGGCTGGGAAAGTGGTTTTCCAACTGGGTCAATATTCTGCGCAATAACGCGGGGATCGGTATCATTTCGCTGGGCATGGCCTTTGTCATCATTTCCGGCGGCATCGATCTTTCCGTAGGCTCTCTTTACGCGGCCACCGGGGCTTTCTGCCTGGTGCTGCTGGACACCGGTACGGTAGGCCTGCTGGGGAAGCTCGGCCTGACCGGCGTGCCCGCCATTTTGGCGGCGGTGGTGCTTACAGTCTTATTCGCGCTGGCGCTGGGCGAGTGCAACGGCCTTTTGATCTCTTACGGGAAGCTGCCACCCTTTATTGCTACCTTGGGCGCCATGCAGATCTTCCGCAGCGTGACCCAGTATTCCATGAAGGGGAAAAGCGTGGCCCTTCCCAGCGAATTTCTGGCTATTTCCCAGGCCTCTATCGGTGGGCAGCGGATCATGCCCATTCTGTACTGGGCGCTGGTCGTGGTCGCCATGTTCGTTGTTTCCAGGCACACTGCTTTCGGCCGCCATGTATTTGCGGTGGGCTCCAACGAGCGCACCACCAGTCTTTCCGGCGTCAATGTGAAAAGCGTAAAGCGCCGGGTGTATGCCGTAATGGGACTTTTGGTGGGCGTTGCTTCCATTTTGCAGCTTTCCCGTGTGGGCTCTCTGGATTACGCCAGCGGCGGCAGCGGCTATGAAATGGACGCCATTGCCGCGGTGGTGGTGGGCGGCACCAGCATGTCTGGCGGCAGGGGCTCTATTATCGGTACGGTGTTCGGCACGCTGATTGTGGCGGTGATGAATAATCTGTTGAATTTGATCGGGGTAGACCCCTATCTCAGCTCCGCCTTTAAGGGTGCGATCATTATCGGAGCGGTTTTGCTCCAGCGCAAAGAACGGAATTGATTTTCCAGCAGGAGTCTTTCCGCATGGGACGAATTAGCGGTTGATTTTTCCAGCGGATTTCGCTATAATAAAAGCAGTTGAAAATCTCTTTATCTGGGAGGAATTTTAAAATGTTGGTTTCCGCAAAAGACATGCTCACCAAGGCAAAGGCCGGCAAATACGCCGTCGGCCAGTTCAACATCAACAACCTGGAATGGACGAAAGCGATCCTTCTCACCGCGCAGGAGAACAATTCTCCTGTGATCCTGGGTGTTTCTGAGGGCGCGGGCAAGTACATGTGCGGCTTTGAAACCGTTGCCGCTATGGTAAAGGCCATGATCAACACCCTGGGTATTACCGTTCCCGTGGCCCTGCATCTGGATCACGGTTCTTACGAGGGCGCCTTCAAGGCCATGGACGCTGGGTTCTCCTCCGTCATGTTTGACGGCTCCCATTACGGGATCGAAGAAAATATCGAGAAGACGAAGGAAGTCATTCGCGTCGCGGGAGAGCGCGGCATCTCCGTGGAGGCTGAGGTAGGCGCTATCGGCGGTGAAGAGGACGGCGTGGTAGGCGGCGGCGAAGTTGCCGATCCCGATGAGTGCAAGAGCATTGCCGGGTTGGGCGTGGATATGCTGGCCGCGGGTATCGGCAATATTCACGGTGTTTATCCCGAAAACTGGCAGGGCCTGAACTTTGATGTTCTCGCTAAGATCCAGGAAAAGACCGGAACCATGCCTC
The DNA here is from genome assembly GCF_034335015.1 of Neglectibacter caecimuris. Lineage (NCBI taxonomy): Bacteria > Bacillati > Bacillota > Clostridia > Eubacteriales > Oscillospiraceae > Neglectibacter > Neglectibacter caecimuris. The sequence continues at coordinate 176,632 of NZ_JAWXXK010000004.1, forward strand.
TGGTGCTGCACGGCGGCACCGGAATTCCTGAGGAAATGGTGAAAAAGGCCATTTCTCTGGGTGTTTCCAAGGTAAATGTCAATACGGAGTGCCAGCTTTCCTTTGCGGCCGCTACCCGGAAGTACATTGAAGAGGGAAAGGACCGGCAGGGCAAGGGCTTCGACCCCCGCAAGCTGCTGGCTCCCGGCTTTGAGGCGATCAAGGCCACAGTCAAGGAAAAAATGGAACTCTTCGGTTCTATTAATAAAGCCTGATTTAGATACTGAAATTTCCCTGGCGGTACGGTTCTCCGTACCGCCATTCCCTTTTTGTGGGGATATGGAATCATTTTTCTTGTTTTTTGGGGCTTTTTATGATAAAATATATGCCAGAAGTCAGGGCTATGCCCTAAAAAAGGTTTTTGTTTGGTTAGAGAAGCCCCACCTGAGGCGGCTTCACGGGAAAAGTGGAGGACGAGATGGAAAGCAAGCTGTGCATGAATTGCTTTGCCGGTTACCGCCCGGAGGAGGGCGAAATTTGTCCCGTGTGCGGATGGGACAATGGAAAAGCTCAAGTCCAAGGCGGGCTTCGGCACCATACGGTGCTTGCCTCCCGGTATGTGATCGGGCGTGTCAAGGCGATCAATGGGGAAGGCGTTACTTATGCGGCTCTGGATCGCACCACAAAGCGTGTGGTGGAGATCCGGGAGTTTTTTCCCGCATCGTTAGCTTCCCGGCATGCGGAGGATCAGAATGTGATCCCCATAGCAGGGTGTGAAGTGGAGTTTGAGCGCCATTTGCAGGATTTTATCCAGCTTTCCAAAGGCGTCAGCAGGCTGCGGGAGCTTACGGTAGTTGCTTCCGTGCTGGATATTTTTGAAGAGAACTATACGGCCTATGCCGTTTACGAATACATACCCGCCCCTTCCCTGCGGCGTTATGTGGAAAACGCGGGAGGAAGCCTCAGCTGGAATGAGACGAACCGCATGTTTATGCCGGTGCTGACCGCACTGGGCCTGATGAATTCTTTGGGGATCTCTCATTTGGGTGTGTCCCCTGATACGCTGCGGGTCACAAAAAGCGGCGTGCTTTTTATCACGGGCTTTTCCATTGCTTCGATCCGGCAGGCAGACTCTCCCTTGGCAGAAGAACTTTTTCCCGGCTGCTCCGCTATCGAACAGTACAGCGAGAAAGCTGTTTGCGGAGAAGCCAGCGATGTTTATGGTCTGGCCGCTTCCATGCTGTTTGCCCTGACAGGGCAGCTGCCTCAGGAGGCTCCGAAGCGCTTACATGACCAGCGGCTTATGATTTCCAAGGAGGTGCTGAAGGCTTTGCCTCCTTTTGCCGTTACGGCCATTGCCAACGCCCTGCAGGTAAAGCCCAATGTGCGCACGGCCAGCTTTGAGCGGTTCAAAACCGAGCTTTCCGCAGCGCCCGCCATTGTGAACGAGGTGGATCAAACAGAGGCGATCCGCCGGCTGCCGCCCATTGATATGGATCTGCCGCAGAATAAAGGCCTTCCGCCCGCCGTATGGCTGATCGGCTCTTGTGTAGTTACGCTGATCGCGTTGGTCATTGTGGCCTCTATGTGGCTGGGGGACGCGGGGCTGTCCATCGGTGATATCCAAAAGGTCTTTGATGGCGGCAGTGCTTCCGAGGAAGCCGTGGTCGTTCCCAATCTGGTAAACGAAAGTTATGACGAGTGGGTCAAACAGGTGGGAAGCGGCGACTACCAGTTTAAGCTGAAGGTTTCTGACCGCATTTTCAGTGAGACGGTGGAGGAAGGCAACATTATCAGCCAGAGCCCCTTCAAAGGGGAAACCATAGCACGGGGAGATACCGTGTTGGTAACGGTAAGCAAGGGCAGCCCCACCAGAACGCTGCCTTCTATCAAGGGGATCAGCTTTGCCGATCTGCAGCAGCTCCTCATTAAAAACGGCTTTACTCCGGTGCAGGAGGAAGAAGCCAGCGAAGATGTGGAGCCGGGTTATGTGATCCGCTATAAAGATCATGTGGAAGGGGATTCCCTGGACTATGGTTCCACGATCACAGTAATAGTCAGCTCCGGCCCGGAAGGGCAGACCGGCTAGGAAAGCGCCGAAGCCGGAGTGATAGAGCAGGATTCAGGCGAAAAAGGAGGAGCGCTTGTGCCAAATGTTTCAGAGAAAAAGAAAAAGCTGCTCTGCCTGCGTCAAATATTGCTCTCAGAGACCGATCCGGAGCATACCCTGACCCTGCAGGAGCTGCTGCAAAAGCTGGAAAACATGGGGATTTCCGCAGAGCGAAAAAGCATTTATGATGATATTGAGACCCTTCGCAGCACCGGGCTGAAGATCGGAACCAGAAAGAGAAAAACGTATCAGTATTTTTTGGAAGATCGCACCTTTACCCTGGAAGAGCTTCAGTTGATTGCCGGTTCTATCTGTGTCTCGCCCTTTCTTTCAAGCAAGCAGGCGGAGGCGCTTCGATCCAGGCTGGAGACTCTGTGCAGCGCTTATCAGGCGGAGGCCTTACGGCAGAAGATATTTACTGTGGACAAGCCTGTTGAAAAAGATGTTCCCGCGGCGGTACAGCTCCTTTGCCGCGCCATTTCAGAAAACAGAAAGGTGTGTTTTACCCCTTGGAAATGGCAGCTGACCTCTCAGGGAAAACCGGAATATGCTGCAAAAAGCAGTTCCCGGCCTGTTGCTGTCAGCCCCTGGAGGCTCCTTGTGGAGCGTGGCCGCTGTGAGCTGTTGGCCTTTACGGAAGAAGGGGCTGTTGTACGTCTTCCTTTGGAAAAGCTGGAGGGCCTGGCGCTTCTTCCGGAGGAACGGGAGCTTTTTCCGGAGCCGCCTGAAGCGGCGAAGCAGGAGAAAAAAGCAGAAAAGCTTGTCCTGGAGTTTCCTTTAGACCAGCTTGCAGCGGTAACAGAGCGGTTCGGTTCAGATTTTACCGTGGAAGCGGCTGGGAAAGGAAGGGTACGCGCGGCTTTAAAGGCTGAGGCGGGCCCGGAGCTTTTTCTCTGGCTTTTTTCCCACGGCCCGGAGATCCGCCTGACAGCCCCCAAAAAATTGGTGGAGCAATTCCGTGAAAAGGCCAAGGGCTTGGCAAAGCTCTACAAATCCTGAGTTCAGCGGATTTTTAGTAAAAATTTCAGTTTTGAGTGTTTCAGGGCAAGTCTTCTCTCAAAGAGGATTTGCCTTTTTTCCGTATAGCCTTGCCATCGGAAACACGGCAGAGCGCATAGTAGCCCGCCCCGAAAAAGAGACCGCACACCAAGGTTTCCAAACCGATCTGAAAAAAGAGATTGGAGAGCGTTATGCCGCGCAGCAGATAGCTCCCCAAGGAAACGGAAAGCACCGCGCACAGCAGCGGGAGCAGCACATGCCAGCCCAGGGAGAGACACACGTTTGTCACCTTCAGCAGCCGATGCAAGCTCAGCGCCGCGTTGAAGATGGTGCTGAAAAACAAAATGCACACATAGCTTTCCATGCCGAAAAAGCGCAGAAAGCAGAGGATCAGGATCACACGGATCAGGGAATCGGAGAAATTATATTTCATAGAATTGAATTGTTCGTCCATTCCCTTCAGGAGGCTGTCGACCACCACGTCCAAATAGATCAAAGGCACAATGGGGGCCAGTACCCGCAGATATTCCCCGGCGGCGTCACTGTGATAAAAGGCGTTGCCCCAGCCATCTCCGAAGGCGATAAAAACAGCGGCAAAGAACATGCCGAAAGCCAGGGCGGAGCGAATGGACTTTCCGGTGATATATGCCACCTCCCGGCGGTGGCCCTGCTCTCTTTCCTTGGCGATCTTAGGGATCAAAAGGGAAGCGAAGGAGGTAAGGAAGGAGGAGGGAAAGTACAACATAGGCATGGCCATGCCCTGCAAAAGCCCGTATTGGGAAAGAGAGTGGGAATAGCTCAGTCCGAATTTCCGCAGCTCGCGGGGGATCAAAAGATTTTCCCCGGTATTTAAGAGACTTTTCGCCGCAGAGCTCAGGGTGCAGGGCAGGGCAATATGGGAAAGCCCCTTCAAAACGCCCCGGCTCTTTTTCTTTTCCTTCGGTGTGTTCTTTTTCAGGCTGTGCCGGTAGGCAGACCAGCTGACTAAAAAGGAAACGGCTTCTCCCAGGGTGGAGGCTGTCATGGCAGCAAAGCAGGCGGTTTCAATGCTTTGCGGGGCAAAATGCCAGAAAAGATATACTGTGGCAAGGATCGTCAAGATCTGCTCCAGCGTATCGGAGGCGGCTGTGGAAAGAGACTCATCTACCGCCAAAAAATATCCCTTCATACAGGTGCACATGGACATGAAGGGAAGGCCCACTCCCAAAATGCGCAGGCAGGGGGCGGCTTGGCGGTCTCCCAGAAAGGTGAGGGCGGCAAAGTCCGATAAAAAGAACAGGCAAAGCGAGATCACAGAGCTGATCGACAAGCAGAAGGCAAAGCACCTGGCCACAGTGGAGCGTATGGTCTCCCGGCGTCCGGAGGCGATGGCGGCGGATACCATGCGGGTCACGGCAAGGCTGATTCCGGAGGTGGAAAGGGTCACGGTAAGCATAAAAATAGAAAAAATCAGCTGGTACAGCCCCATACCTTCCGACCCGATCTTTTGGGAGAGATAAGAGCGGTATCCCATGTTGGTAATGCGAAGAAACAGCGATACCGCGGTGAGGATCGCGCCCTGAAGAAAGAATTTCTGTTTTGTCATGGACTGTATCCTCCTGTTTTGCGTCACTTAGCTTGAAAACCCGGGGGGAATTCGGTATAATATTCGCAAAGGACGCGGATATTATAGGATTTTAATTGTCCCGCCCGGTTCTTCGCTTCGCTCAGACGGGCGATGGACACATGATACCAACGCACCTTCGGTGCTTATGGTATCATAGCAATAAATGCCGGAAAAAGGCTTTTTGAGAAAGGGAGAAGAACCCTATGAATGAAAACTGGACGGAAGTAAAAATAGAGATCCCCGCAAATCAGGTGGAGCTGGCGGGCGATATCGCGAACATGGTAGTACCCTACGGTATTTATATTGAGGACTACTCCAATTTAGAAGCCGAGGCCTTGGAGATCGCCCATATCGATCTGATCGATGAGGAGCTCCTCAAAAAAGACAGGAGCAAGGCTGTGATCCATGTGTATATCAGTCCTGAAGAAAATCCCGCCGAGGCTGTTTCTTTTTTGGAGGAACGGTATCAGGCGGAAAAAGTTCCTCATGAGATCACTTGTGCTTCCTGTGTGAAGGAGGATTGGATCAATAACTGGAAAAAGTATTTTAAGCCCATTCCGGTAGGAAAAAAGCTGCTGATCCGTCCTGTGTGGGAGGAAGAATTTGATTCCATGGGCCGCACTGTGCTGGATCTGGAGCCGGGGCTTGCCTTTGGCACCGGCACCCATGAAACCACCCGGCTCTGCCTGGAGCTTTTGGAAAATTATATTACCCCGGGCTGTGATTTTCTGGATATGGGCTGCGGCAGTGGCATTTTGTCTGTGGCGGCGCTGCTTTTGGGCGCAAAAAGCGCTGTGGGCGTGGATATCGATCCTCTTGCTGTAAAAACGGCGGTGGAAAATGCCAAGACCAATGGGGTAGAGGAACGCTTTACGGGTATTTGCGGAAACCTTACGGAAAAGGTGGCGGGAAATCCCGCGGTTCCTCAGAAATATCGGGTGGTGGCGGCCAATATCGTGGCGGATATTGTGATCCAACTCAGCAAGGACGCGCCGAATTTCCTGGAAAAGGACAGTGTATACATTGTCAGCGGCATTATCGATTCCCGGGAGCAGGACGTGCTGGACGCGCTGGCTGGAGCGTTTACCGTCATAGAGCGGAAAGAGGAACGCGGCTGGGTGGCCATGGCGCTGAAAGGAAGATAAACAGACATGAACAGCCTTTTTATCCATCAGGCAAGGATCGAGTGGGAGCAGCTTTCCGCATCCGGCTATTTGCAAAATATTGAGGCGTTCCATGGCGTGGAGTGCCTCAGCTTTCAGAGGCCCGTCACCTTTTTTGTAGGAGAAAACGGAAGCGGAAAATCCACCCTGCTGGAGGCCATGGCCATTGCTTACGGTTTCAACCCCGAGGGGGGAACCAGAAATTACAGCTTTTCCACTCGGGATTCCCATTCGCCCCTTGCGGAGGCGATCCGCCTGGGAAAGGGCCACCGGCGGGCGACTCACGGCTATTTTCTTCGGGCGGAAAGCTTTTACAATGTGGCGACCCAGGAAGAGGTTTACGCCAGAAGCGGTCTTACGCCTATCCCCTCCAGGGGCTACCATGAAAAATCCCATGGAGAAAGCTTTCTGGCCTTGGCTCAGGATTATTTGCGCCCGGAGGGCGTCTATTTTTTCGATGAGCCGGAGGCGGCCCTGTCGCCCCAGCGGCAGCTGACCCTGCTGCTGGAGATTAACCGCTGCGTTCAGGAGGGCTCTCAGTTTTTTATTGTAAGCCATTCTCCCATTTTGCTGGCCTTGCCAGGGGCAGAGCTTCTGACCTTTGACCGGGGGCCGGTTCACGCCTGTACCTATGAAGAAACGGACAGCTATCAGATCACAAAAATGTTTATCCAGAATCGGGAAAAGATCCTGGGCGAATTGCTGGAGAGAAAGGAATGAACCGTATGGAGCGAATCGAAACGGCACGGCTGATCCTGCGTCCTTGGCAGATGGAAGACGCTGAGGATCTGTATGAATACGCGAAAAATCCGGAGGTGGGCCCCAATGCGGGCTGGAAGCCTCACGACAGCATAGAGGAAAGCCGGGAGATCATCAAAATGTTTACCGCTCCGGAAAAGCCCGGCGTGCTTTTTGCCATAGAAGAGAAGGAGAACGGAAAGGTCATCGGCTCCCTGGGGATCGAGGAGGACGGCCGCCGCCCTCAGGTAGAGGGCGCCTTCAGCCTGGGCTATGTTCTTTCCCAGGCGTTTTGGGGAAGAGGCCTGATGACAGAGGCGGTCAGCGCCGCCATTGACTATGCTTTTCAGAATTGCCACGCGAAGTTGTTTTCTGTGACTCACTATCCCTTTAACAAACGCTCCCGGCGGGTGATCGAGAAATCCGGCTTCTATTATGAGGGCCTCCTTCGTCAGGCGAGCCGCCGCTATGACGGTACGGTGCTGGATCTTTGCTGCTATTCCATGACTGCTGCGGAGTATTACCTGCTTCAGGCAAAAAAACGGGGGCTTTTTCTGATCCTGCCGGAGGAAACCACACTGGAGAAAATTGCGGATTACCAGGCCGAGTGGGGAGAGGAGCGGATCGTTCCCGGCGCGCTGGCCCCAAAGGAGGGAAAAAGTCCGAAGCAGTGGCTGGAGCACAATATTGCCGGGCGTGTTTACCAGGCAAGTCCGGAGCTTGTGACCGCCCATACATGGTTCCTGACCAATGAGGCAGGGGAGCTTCTGGGCGGGATCGATCTGCGGCACCGGCTGACAGAGCCTCTGCTTCGCACCGGAGGCAATATTGGTTACGGCATCCGCCCTTCCTGCCGGAGAAAACACTATGCCCCCTGTATGCTGGCCCTGTGCCTGGAAAAGGCGGAAGAACGGGGCATGGAGCGTGTTCTGGTTACCTGTGTGGAGGAAAACCGGGCCTCTGCCGCTGTGATTGAGGCCTGTGGCGGTGTTCTGGAAAACAAGCTGGAAGAGGAAGGAGGGGTCTACCGACGCTACTGGATCAAGCTGGGAGGAAAAGCAAAATGAACCATACGCCGTTACTGCTTGCCATGGCAGAATACGAAAGCGGCAATGTGCCGAGGGTCAACCACTTTCTAAAGGTGTACGCGTTTGCGAAGGCCATTGGAGAGGGGGAGGGCTTTTCCCAAACGGAGCAGCGGCTTACCGAGATCGCGGCCATCGTTCACGATATCGGCATTAAGCCCAGCCTGGAGAAATACGGCAGCGCCGCCGGAGAATACCAGGAACGGGAAGGCCCGGCCGTAGCAAAAGAAATGCTGGAAAAGCTGGGGTATTCCGCGGAGATCATGGAAAGAGTGTGCTATCTTGTTGGCCATCATCATACCTACAGTAAAATTGACGGCAGGGATTATCAGGCGCTGGTAGAGGCGGATTTTCTCGTCAATATCTTTGAGGGAGAAATGAAGCGCCCGGAAATCGAAGCAGTGCGAAAAAATATTTTTCGTACTGGAACCGGAAAAAAGCTTTTAGAAAGTTTATTTTTGAGATCGTTATGAAAGTTCATGTGAAAAAGGAAACACATACTTCGTAACCAGGGAAGGCTGCTTAAAATTTTTTTATTGGGAATTTTCACAAAATGTATTGACAAAAGACTCAGGCGGGTGTATTTTAATTACAGGGTGTTAACGTTAACATAGATTAGAGAGCGTGATTATGTGACGATAAAGGATATTGCAAAGCTGGCCGGGGTCTCTCATACTACTGTTTCCAGAGTGATTAATAATAGCTCCAGGGTCGCTCCGGCAACAAAGCAGCGGATTCTGGATGTCATACAGGAAAAGGGCTTTGTGCCGAATCAAGCAGCGCAAACGATGATCAGTGGCAGAAGCTATGAATTAGGTCTTTTAGTTCAATATGATATTTCCACATTTCCCATGGAGTTCTTTTCCACCATTCTGGAAGGCATTGTAAGCGAAATTCAGCGTTATGGATATACGCTCAGCGTGTTGTTCAAGGGGGCGAATAACAGAAAGGTTATCAACCGCCTGGATGGAATATTCATTTTGGGAATAAATCAAAAAGAAACTAAGATATCGAAAACGGATATGCCCGTGATCTTTATCAATCAGGAAGGCCCTTCTCCCGATATAGGACATGTGGTCGCTGACGATGAGGGCGGGGCATATCAGATCGTCAGTCATCTTATTGAGCGTGGTCATACGCACATTTGTTTTCTGAATGGAAGGTCAGCCGTTGAATCTGGCCAAACGAGAAAAAGAGGCTATTTAAAGGCGCTCAGAGAACACAGGATCGAATTTGACCCGGAGTACGAGATCTTTGGTGATTTTGAATACTATAAGGCATACGAACAAACAAAAACCAAATTGGCGCAGAGGCCGGAGATTACTGCCATTTTTTCTTCTACGGATCTTATGGCCTTGGGCGCAATAAAGGCGATAGGGGAGCTGGGGCTGAAAATTCCTTCGGATATTGCGGTTGCCGGCTTTGATAATCAGGTTTTTTCCGAATACACATATCCTTCGCTCACCACGGTTTCCAAGCCTCGCCGTTTAATGGGAGCGGTAGCAGGGAAAAGAATGATCGATATCCTGAATGGTAAAGAGATCAGTGGTGGAGTGATCCTCCCAACTGAACTGATCATTAGAGATTCTACATAATTGTATTATCTCAGCAGCTTTTTTGCGCGGCAAAATGTTAACGTTAACATTTTTAGAATTTCGTTTGTACTGCTGCATTTTAACAAGGAGGAGAGCAAAAATGAAAGAGCTGTCGTCAGAGGAGATACTGGAATTAGAAGAGAGGGCCTATGAAATAAGAAAGCTGGCGACTCAGGCGATTGTCAGCGGGCAATGGGGACATATTGGAGGCAGCTATTCTTTAGCGGAAATTCTGGCTGTTTTGTATTGGAAGATCGGAAACTTCGATGAAAAAGACCCTGATTTTTCCCTGAGAGATTATGTAGTTCTTTCCAAAGCTCATGTTTCACCCGCGTTATACGCGGCATTGGCTTTGAGGGGATTTTTCCATGAAGAAAGAATTGAGTCATATGCTCAGCTGTCAGGCTTGGAGGGACATTTGAGCGGGAAGGATACTCCTGGTGTGGAAAGCAGCGGAGGCTCTTTGGGGCTGGGTCTTTCTTTTGGCTCCGGAATTGCACAAGCACTAAAATTGCAGGAAAGATATTCTCAAAGGGTTTATTGCATTTTAGGAGACGGCGAACTCTCTGAAGGGCAAATATGGGAAGCCGCGATGTTTGCCTCAAAAGCTCATTTGGATAATTTGGTTGCCATAGTCGATTATAACAAGGTTATGGCAAAGGGGTTTCTGTACGAAGAGTTGGGTGAAATGCGTTTGAAAGAAAAATTTCTTTCGTTTGGCTGGCAGGTGCTTGAGACAGACGGCCACGATGTAAAATCGCTGAATAACACATTGCATTGCGCCAAATATAGGGGAGAAGGAAAACCGATTTGTATTGTTGCCCATACGGTAAAAGGAAAGGGCGTTCAAGAATGCGAATTCAACTACAAATGGCATACCCATGGCCCTTCCTGGAGTAAGGCAAATGAGTTTGTACAGGAGATGTCCGCGTTTCATAACACAGAATACGTGCCGCTGAAGAAAAGCCGGAAGCAACCTGAGCAGGGATTGCAATTTATTGTGGAGGGAACGAAAGAATGAATTTTTATCAGGAAGATTTGCGAACCGCTTATGGAAAAGCGTTAGTAGATCTGGGGAAAGAGCGTCAAAATGTTATCGTGCTGGATGCCGATTTGAAAACATCTACCATGACATCGCTATTTGCCGATGCCTATCCAAAGCGTTTTATTCAGTGCGGCATTGCAGAGGCAAATATGATGGGGATAGCAGCCGGGTTGGCGCATCTTGGCTATGTTGCTTTTCCAACAACATTTGCTGCGTTTGTGATCCGAAAAGCTCTTGATTCATTTTACATGCATGCTTGTTTGCACAATTCCTCTGTCAAGGCGGTAGGTGCGTATTCTGGATTGACCGCAGGTGAATGTGGGCCGTCCCATAACGAATGTGAGGATATCGCTATCCTGCGGACTATGCCGAACCTTAAAATAGCAGTGCCGGGTGATAATTGTGAATTGCGGGCTGTAATGAAAAAAATGGCAGCGGAACCGGGGCCCGCTTATCTCCGTCTTGCAAAAGCCAATATGCCTGTTTTATTTGACAGTACCTATCAATTTGAATGGGGTAAAGGGGATTTATTGAGAGAAGGCTCGGATATCACACTGGTTTCCACAGGAATGATGACAGGCATTGCATTAAAAGCTGCGGAATTGTTATCCACCGATGGATATTCGGCGCAAGTAGTTCACATGGCCTCAGTTCATCCGCTTGACGAAGAGTTGCTTTTGAAATGCGCCCGTCGTACAGGTTGTCTTCTGACAATTGAAAACGCCAAAATTTCAGGCGGCTTCGGATCGGCGATCCAAGAGCTGATGTGTAGAGAATATCCGGTTCGTGTTTGCTGCATAGGGGTAAGAGATGAAGTGGTTGGAAGCGATACGCTTTCTTCCCTGCTGGTTCATCAAGGCTTGACTCCTGAGGCAATGTATCTGCAGGCAAAGCTCTTGATTCAGAAAAAGGGGGATTAAAGAAATGAATTCTTTAACAAAAAACTTATCCATATCCGGAACGGAATTCTTCTTGGATGGCAAGGCTTTTGATTTGAGAGGATATAGCTTCTTTAACGCCATTTTTAACGAGCGCTTCTGTGAATCGGAGGAAATGATGGCGGTATATCTTCGAAAATTCAAAGAATACGGCATTAATACGTTGAGAATATGGTGCCAGTGGGATTTTAAAACTCCCGATATCCATTTTGTGGATGTTGTACCGGAGAAGACTTCCTTGTTTACCATGCACGGAGAGATAAAGCCATCCTATGCGCAAAGACTAAAGCAGATGATTTTATGCGCCGACCGGTTGGACATGATTTTGGAAATTTGTGCATTTGCTCATGAGAGATTTTACATTCGGGATGAAAATTACTTTCCCTATGAAATAATTCCAGTTCAGGAGAAATCGATCAGAAACCTGACCGAAATGCTAAGGCCTTACCGTAATATCATTCTTCAAATCTGGAATGAATGCTCGTTTGAGACCGTGAGGTACTTGAATATTGCAAAATCGGTAGATCCAGACAGGATCTGTACCAGCTCGCCGGGATTTGCCGGAGTTTTAGGCGATGAAGAGCAAAACCGATTATTGGATGTTTTGACCCCCCACACATGCAGATCCGAGCATGAGAATTTCTGGGATAAGGCGGCGGAAGAGATCGGATTTTTGTTGAACCGGTATCATAAGCCGGTCATAGATGATGAACCGGCAAGATGCGGAATTGTAGAGCATGGGGGGATCCCGGGAGGCACACAGCCCTGGCAGCACATTCAACAGATAAAAAATATTCGTGCATTAGGCGGATACCATATCTATCATCACGATATGTTTCAAAATCCGATCCCGCATTCTTCGACACCGCAAAATGGAATACCCGAGCCGGATTTCTCTTCTTTCCATCAAGAGGTATGCCGTTATATTCAAGCTTTGGCAAAGGAAGCAGGTGATATTCCATAAAGTGATAAAGCAGATACCGGTCAGACATAAGGAACGGAAATGGTTTCATGCTGTAATGAAAAACGCATACATGGTTTTCGTGATACCAGAGAGGAGCATTTTTATGAAAAAAGTAGTTTCAGCTTTAGTAGCTATATGCTTATGTTTGAGCTGCTTCACTGCTTGCAGTAATGCGCAGCAGAATTCAAGTAAAAAGCCTGAGTCCAGCAAATCAACCGCTTCCGGTAAGGTTTCTTCTGAGACCTCCGTGGAAAAAGCAAAGGTCGTTTTTTGGGATCTGGCATGGGGTCAGGACGATTACTTGAATGCGGCAGAGAAACTGGTTGAACAATTTAATGAAGAGCATTCTGATATTGTTCTTGAATATCAGGCGATCCCCTGGGATGGTTATCTACAGAATTTTACTACCGCAATCGCAAGTGATGCCGGTCCTGATATGAGCACAGGCGGCGGCTCCATGCAGCATCTGTTTGCGACCATGGGTGAAATTTTGACGCTTGATCCTATTATTGAAGCTTGGGAGCGGGAAGGCACACTTGACGATATTGATCCAATTGCGCTTTCTCTCATTCGGTATGACGGAAAACAGATAGGCATTCCGTGGCAGTTTGATCCCAGAATGATGTGGTATAACACTGAGCTTTTTGAGCAGGCAGGTATTACAGAACTGCCTGCCAACTTGGACGAGTTTAAAGCAGCTCTGCAGAAGCTGCAGGGATCCGGCGTAAAGAATCCATTTGTTTTAGATGGAAAAGGCGGATATGAAGCGCTGTCTTTTTGGCAGTCAATAGCATTTGAATTTGGCGGTGGAATGGTAGAGGATGGGAAGGTCATCGTTGATTCCGCTGAAAGCAAGCAGGCCTTTTCCTATATAAAGGATCTTATGGAAAACGGCTTGATTCCGCAGGATGTTGCCGGCTGGTCTGCAGACGATGCGAAAACACAGTTTTTACAGGGAAACGCAGGTGTAATTTGGGGTACGGGAGATATCAAAGTGCAGGCACAGCAGCAGGCGGCGGACATGGCTGATAAACTGGCGATCCTGCCACGTATTACTTCACTGACAATCAACCCCGCAAATTCTATCATGGGATACAACAAGACAGAAAATAAGGAAGCAACCTTGGAAGCGATCAAATGGTGGAGCGAAAATGAACTTCCTTTGTTTACTGATGGAAAGCTGGGGAAGATCCCCGCTCGGAAGTCCTTTATGGAGGATCCGGCAGTGATTGGAACTGGCTCAAATCAGGAAATCATTGAAAAAATAGTTCCCAATAGCGTAGGAAATGGATATCCGAATTCCGAGCTCTTCCCACAGTATCAGACCATCATGGGCGACTTGGTAATTACCAATGCGTTCCAGGAGTTGCTTTTGACTGAAACCAGCGTTGATAATGTTGCGGCAAAAGCAAAAGAAGAAATCGAAGCCATTATGGAAGCAAAGTAATGTTTTCTAAAATCTTTTGGGGCACAACATAATCATTAAAACCAGTATGCGTTTTTCATTATAGCATGGAATTCTCCCAATATTGAACGGACTATCAAGCCGGTGAAGGAGGAATTTAATTTGAATGGGTTGAAAAGCAAAATCCGGAAAAACCTGCTTGGATATTTGCTCGTTTTGCCTGGAATAGCTTTTGTTCTGCTGATAAATGTATACCCGCTGTTTCATGGGATCGCATTGGCATTTCAAAATGCGTCGATTTATAATTTGACATCGAAAAAGGATTTTATTGGAATTGATAATTTTATAAAGCTTTTTACGCAGGATAAAGATTTTTTGGGGATCCTGGGGTTCACCTTTTTGTATACTGCGGTTGTAGTGTTTGGATGTTATATCATCGGTCTTTCTCTTGCGCTGCTGGTCAACAGAACTTTTAGGGGCAGGAGCCTGTTTCGGTCATTCGTATTGATCCCATGGGTTTTGCCCACTGTGGTGGCGGCTTGTGCGTTCTCCAATACATTAAGCACGAGCGGGATCGTAAACTCCGTTCTGATAAGGTTTGGCGTAACAGACAACCCAATCATGTTCTTTGCCACTCCGGGCTGGGCAAAGTTCAGTGTGATTATCATGGGGCTTTGGAAGGGGTTTCCGTTTATGGTCCTGACCCTTTTAGCCGGCTTACAGGTGATATCTGAGGAGATGTACGAAGCGGCGGCAATTGATGGCGCCAGTAAGAGACAGGCTTTGTTTTATATAACGCTGCCTCTGATGAAAAATATTTCCTTTATTGCCATTATGCTAAGGTTTATCTGGACCTTTAATAACTTTGAACAGGTTTATCTGCTAACCGCCGGCGGGCCGATCAAAAGCACAATGACAGTGTCGATCCATTCATATCTGACCGCCTTTGTCAGAAATGACTTGAGTTATGGCGCAACGATCACGTTGACCATGATGGCGTTCTTAATGATTTTGATCGTGGTCGCAAGAATGATCATGAATAGGAACGAAGCAGAATAGGGGGGAAGAAAAATGAAAAAAAGATCGCAAACATTTAATGCCGGCAATAACATAAACAGTGCTCCGATTCTTCTGCAGGGCCTTTTCTATTTGTGCTTGTTGGCTGTTTTGCTCATCGTTTTGCTTCCCTTTGTCACTATGCTGCTGAATGCCTTCAAGCCCCGTGCGGAATCGCTTTCAGCAAATATTCTGCCTTCCAGGCTGTCTTTTGAAAGCTTTGAATATGTCTTATCTGCCAGAGACAATTTGTTTTTCAGAAGTCTGTTAAACAGCATTAAAGTTTGCAGTATAGTAGTTGTCATACAAGTTGTGGTCGCGGGTTGTTGTGGGTATGCGTTTTCCAGGTTTAAGGGGATATTCTTTCGTGGGTTTTCAAATTTAATGCTGCTCCTGTATATGATTCCGGGCGGTTTAACATTGATCCCTCTTTTCATCATATTTAAGAACCTGTCTATTACAGATACGCATTTCTCGCTTTTTTTGGCCTATACCTCAATGACGATGCCATTTTCCGTTTGGATGACAAAAGGATATATCGACAGCGTTTCCTTCAGCCTTGAAGAATCAGCAATGGTGGAAGGAGCGTCACAATTTAAGGCTTTTTATAAAATTATTCTGCCGATCATTCTTCCCGGAATATCTTCTGTAGCAATTTTTACTTTTATCAGCTGTTGGCAGGAGTACCTCATGTCAAGTATTTTTGTAAAAGATCAAAAGCTGATCACTATGACGGTTGCGCTGCAGATGTTTGTTCAGGAATTCGGTTCAGATGTGGTTTCGCTTATGGCGGCAGCCTGCTTAGGGACGATCCCCATGATCATTCTGTTGATATTTGGGCAGCGATATATCGTTGCGGGTATGACTGCCGGAGCGGTAAAGGGTTAGCGGGAGAAAAATGATTCTATATGAGGATGATGATATGAAAAACTACAATTATGACGAAAAAGAGCTCCTGCTCTTTGAAGAATATGCCAAAGTGTTTACACTACCTTCCTTATGCGGCCCAACAGGAACAAATTCAAAATTAGCCGGAAAGCGCTTGGGGATCGTCAATGGCTCCAGCTGGGTCAGCGTATGGTCAAATTATTTCAGCCATAAGATCCTGCCTGAGGTGATGCGTTTAAATGTAGGAAATGACGGGATGCAATATAATTTTATGTTGGCTCACAAAAATGGGGAAGCCTGTCCGCCGGAAAAAAATATACAGGCTATGGCTGATGAAGCGGAGCAGCTCTGCGATCTGTATAGGGTCGATGCACTGATCTGCACCTGTTCTACAATGAATCGCGCCTATCCTGTCGTTGCAAAGCGAGTGGAGAAATACGGGATCCCCGTTGTGCAGATCGATATCCCGCTGATGGAGCAGGCTCTTTTGACCGGAAATAGCATTTTGGTAATTGCAACACATGGCCCTACTGTGGATAATACAAGAATTTTACTACAGGAAACCGCTCAAAGGCTTCAGAAAAAACCTGTCATTTACGGCGTAACGGAAGAATCAGCTTTTGAAGAGATCGCCAGTGGAAATATCAAAGCTCACAATGAAATTATTGCGAATGCGATCCGGGCCAGTAAAAAGAAATTTGACTTTGACGTAGTGGTATTGGCACAGCTGTCCATGTCGGTTTTCAAATTATCATTTCCCGATTGCGAAAAAGAGTTTGGGGTGCCGGTTTTGACCAGCGGCGAATGCGGTTTTGAGCGGATAAAAGAGATATTGCTATCACAATGATCGGTATGAGGATAAATTGATGTGTAAAGAACATGAGATAAGCGCCGAGATCCTGACACAACATCCAGCGCCTGATTCCCAGACGCTGGATGAGCTGCTAAAGCAGGAAATTACGGAAAGTAACCGAAAGCTCATCGTGCTGGATGACGATCCAACAGGTGTGCAAACAGTACATAATGTTTCTGTATATACAGGCTGGGATAGAGAAAGTATTCGTGCCGGCTTTAGGGAAAAGAATAAGCTGTTTTTCATTTTGACTAATTCCCGAAGCTTTACTGTTGAGCAAACCACCGAAGCGCATCGGGAAATTATCAAAAATATTACTTCAGTTGCCAAAGAAATGAAAATGGATTATCTTGTGATAAGCCGCGGCGACTCAACTCTGCGCGGTCATTATCCTCTGGAGACAAGACTTCTGAAGGAAGGGATCGAAAAACGGGAAAACTACTGTGTGGATGGTGAAATTTTTTGTCCTTTTTTCAAAGAGGGCGGGAGATTCACCATTGACAATATTCACTATGTGAGGTACGGAGACGACATGATCCCTGTGGGAAAAACTGAATTTGCCAGGGACAAGACCTTTGGGTACTCTTCCTCTGACCTGTGTGAATTTATTGAGGAGAAAAATAACGGCGAGTTCCCGGCTGGCTCCGTTACCTGCGTTTCTTTGAGCAGCTTGCGTGCACGGGATCTTGATGGAATCACAGAACAGCTTATGAATGTCAAAAGCTTTCACAAAGTGGTTGTAAACGCAATCGACTACAATGATATAAAAGTATTCTGCATTGCTTTATATCGTGCGATGAAATGCGGAAAGCACTTCTTGTTTCGAACAGCGGCGTCGTTGGTAAAGGAAATAGGGGGCATACAGAGCCGGCCGCTTTTGACCCGGAATGAAATGCTTCTATCCAAAAACAGGAATGGCGGAATCGTTGTAGTTGGCTCCCACACACAAAAAACGAATAGACAACTGGAGGCATTGCTGGGTTTATCAGGATTAGAGGAGATCCCTTTTAACTCTGATATTGTTTTGATGGGGGAAGAAGCTCTTCGGCTGGAAATAGAGAGCACAGCATCACAAATCGATAAAGCGGTTAAAACGGGAAAAACGGCGGTGGTGTATACAAAGCGTGATTTGCTGATCGTTGAGAGTGATACGAAAGAAAAGGCACTGATGCGATCTGTGAAAATATCTGACGCAGTACAATCAGTCATAGGAAATTTGCAGGAAACGCCGAGCTTCGTTGTAGCGAAAGGCGGGATCACCTCAAGTGATATTGGAACAAAAGCATTAAGAGTTAAGCGGGCAAATGTACTGGGGCAACTTCGGCCGGGGATACCTGTGTGGCAAACAGGCGAAGAAAGCAAATTTCCACAGATGCCATATGTTATTTTCCCGGGAAATGTCGGCGAGACAGATACTTTAAAGGAGGTTGTGCAGGCTTTGCTGTGAATCGGCCGAAATGGCAGGGTGTTTAGACTTGTACCGTAGGCTGTTGGATATCTTGTCTTTATCAAGTCAAAAGTAAAAAAGGAAGGCTCCCGAATTTTTCGGGAGCCTTCCTTTTTTAAAATTTCGTTTTACAGATTCGCCTTCAGCCAGGCAATGTCTTCCTTCAGGCAGGAAATGCGGTCCTTGCCGCCATAGTTGGCTTCACGCTCCACCACGTAGAGCACGCCCTGGCGCTGAGCGTCGGCAGCTGCCTTTACGGCCTTCCAGTCCACAATGCCGGTGCCGGTGGGCACATTCAGCTTGTCACGCTCTTCCATCATCTTCAGGAATTCCGGGGGGAAGATGGGCTTTCCGTTTTCGTCCAGCTCAAACTTGGGCCATTCCTTCTTTTCATGGCGGGAATCCGCCGGATCGGGGCCGATAACAGCGCCGTTTTCCTTAATATGGATCGCGGCAATGCGGCCCGCATGCTTCTGAATATAGTCTACCGGGTCAATTCCGGCGGCAGAGGCCCAGCCGCAGTCGATCTCAAAAGCCACCGTTTCGGGATCGGTATTCTCCATCACCCAGTCGAAGAGGTATTTGCCCTGATCGGTATTAAATTCCTGGGTGTGGTTATGATAGCCGATGGTAATGCCGTAGGGCTTGGCAAACTTTCCGAACTTATTGAGATCTTCGGCCACTTCCTTGGCTTCCTCGGCAGAGTTAAAGGCAGTCATGGGGCAGGCCACAAATTTCACGCCCAGCTTTGCGAGGTAGGGAATATCCTCTTCCATGAAATCAAAGGCAACATGAGCGGAATCAGCGGTGATACCGGCATCGTCCAAGGCCTTCTTTACGTCTTCTACCGGCAGACCGGCATACTCGCGGGCAAATTCCACACCCGCATAGCCCATTTCCGCGGTGGTCTTAATTTTCTCCAGAGGGGAGAGGGGGCAGTCAAACCCGAAGGAATACTGCTGTAAATTTATTTTTGCCATAAGGAAACATTCCTTTCTTGTTATGGAATTTGTGCCTTTCCCGCCAGTCTCCCGACGACAAAGGCACAAAACTGTGGATCAATGCTATTTGATCGTAACGCTGATAAAATCAGTCAAAAATCGGCATACCCTCAGCATCAAAGTAAACGGGCTTGTTGTGCTTGGAGGAATAATAGATGGAATCCAGGATCTTTGTGACAACGAAAGCCTGATCGGCAGTGACGAACAGATCTTCCTTCTTGCCGCTCATCAAAGCCTTGACCCAGATCTCATGCTCCTTGGAAACGGGAGCGGGACCCTGGCTGAAGCCGGGGATATAACCGGCAACCTTGTCGCCTACCCAAGAGATGGTGGGATAACCGGCAACCACATGATTCAGACGAACGCGGTCTTCCTTGGTGTCCAGGCCGCCCTTGGTGCCGGCCAGCGTGGTATAGGCCTCGCCGTTGGCACCGGTTTCCTTTGCCATGTTGATGGCCCAGGAAGCACGCAGGTTGATGACAGCGCCGTTCTTCATCTTAATGTGGCCCACTGCGGAATCCTCCACGTCATAGGTCTCATTGTTCCAGGCGTCCTGCTTGCCCATCCAGTTGTACTGGCCCTGATGATCGGGATCCAGAATACGGCCCAGCTTCTCAAAGGAGGTGCCTACAACATATTCCACATCGTAGTTGTTCATCAGAAACAGGGTGAAGTCCAGAGTATGGGTTCCGATATCGATCAGGGGGCCGCCGCCCTGCTTGGACTTATCGGTGAACACGCCCCAGGTGGGAACGCCGCGATAACGCAGGTAAGAAGCCTCCGCATAATAGATATCGCCCAGCCAGCCGTCGTCTACGACCTTCTTCGCCACCTGGTTGGCGGGAAAGTGACGGTACTGATAGCCGATGGTCAGCATCTTTCCGGTGCGGTCACGGGCCTCCAGCATTTTCTTGGCATCAGCGGTGGTAGCGGCCATGGGCTTTTCGCAGAGCACATGCTTGCCGGCTTCCAGAGCGGCGATGGTGATCTCGCAGTGAGCGATGTTGGGGGTCAGTACGTGAACCGCGTCGATGGCGGGGTCAGCCAGCAGCTCATGATAGTCGGTGTAGACCTTCGCGTCGGGGGTGCCGTACTCTTTGGCGGCCTTTTCAGCTCTTTCCGGGATCAGGTCGCAGAAAGCGCACAGATCAACATGCTCAGTCTGCTGAGCCATGCCGGGGAAGTGCTTCTGATTGGCAATGCCGCCGCAGCCAATGAAGCCGATTTTTAATTTTGCCATTTGGATCTCCTCCTAAATATGTACATACAGTACTGTATGTAAGTTATCCTTTACATTCTACTATGAGATATTGGAAAAGTAAAGGGGTGTTCTGTGAGATTTTCTAAAATTCAGCAAAAATTTTTCCGGGAATCAGTATATTTGTTCAGGCAACGAACAGATATTTCGGGCTAAGACGCTCTTGATAGAGCTTTTTCGGAGGCGCCTCGGAAAGAAAAAGCTTCTCAGTATTGCCTGCCCCAATATACCATGTGCTTGGCAGGCTTGCCGCAGCAGGCGCACACATCGGAAATGTGCTCCTCTTCGAAAGGAATACAGCGGGATTTTACACCGCCGGTATCTTCCTTGATCTTATCTTCACAGGCGGGATCTCCGCACCACATGGCCTTGATAAAGCCGGGCTTGTTTTTCGCGATCGTGAGAAATTCCTCATAATTTCCGGCGGTAAAGGTTTTGGAAGCCAGGTTTTCCAAAGCGCGTTGGTACAAAGCGTCATGCAGAGCAGTCAAAGAGGTTTCGACCGCCTCCTCCAGCCGATCCAGAGAAACAAACTGTTTTTCTCCGGTATCCCGGCGTACCAGAACGCACTGGTTCTGCTCCATATCCTTCGGGCCGATCTCCAGCCGCAGCGGAACCCCCTGCATCTCATACTGGGCAAATTTCCAGCCGGGGGAATTGTCGCTGTCGTCCAGCTTGACCCGGAACTGTTTTTTCAGCTTTTCATAGAGCTCCCCGGCCTTTTCCAACACACCGGGCTTGTGCTGGGCAATGGGAACGATCGCCACCTGAATGGGAGCCACCTTCGGGGGCAGTACCAAGCCGTTATCATCACCGTGAACCATAATGACAGCGCCGATCAGGCGTGTGCTCATGCCCCAGGAGGTCTGGAAGGGGTGCTGCAGGGTGTTGTCCCTGCCGGTAAAGGTGATATCAAAAGCCTTTGCAAACCCGTCTCCGAAATAATGGGTGGTGCCGCCCTGTAAAGCAACGCCGTTGTGCATCATGGGCTCCAGGGTATAAGTGGCTTCCGCACCGGCAAATTTCTCTTTTTCGGTTTTTCTTCCCACCACAGGAGGGATCGCCAGGGTTTCCCGGTATACGTCCTCATAGACCCGAAGCATTTTCAGGGTGAACGCCTCTGCTTCCTCGGCGGTTTCGTGCATGGTATGGCCTTCCTGCCACAGAAATTCCATGCCTCTGAGGAAGGGGCGGGTAGTCTTTTCCCACCGAAGCACGGAGCACCACTGGTTGTAGAGCTTCGGCAGATCCCGGTAGGAATGGATCACCTTCTGGTAGTGCTCACAGAACAGCACCTCGCTGGTGGGGCGAATAAACAGCTTTTCCGTCAGCTCCTCGCCGCCGCCGTGGGTGACCACAGCACATTCCGGGGCAAAGCCTTCAATGTGATCTTTTTCCTTTTGCAGCAGGCTTTCCGGAATGAGCAGAGGCATGTATACATTTTGTACCCCCAACTTTTTGAAGCGTTCGTCCATGTCCTTCTGGATATTTTCCCAGATGGCATAGCCGTAAGGCTCAATCACCATGCAGCCCTTGACACTGGAGTAATCCATCAGCTCCGCCTTTTTTACGATATCCGTGTACCATTGGGCAAAATTTTCGTCCATGGAGGTGATATCCTCCACCATTTTCTTTTGCTGTGCCATAATAAAAACAGATCCTTTCGGCAAATTTTCCATAGCAAACTATGACTCGACACAATTATATAGGGAGAAACCGCTTTTTGCAAGAAAAACTTGGGGAAGGGGGAGTGCACAACGCGATCAATGAGCGATGAAAAACAAAATTTTCTGAATTGGAATTTGGCGGTTATCCGCCTACTCTCCAGCTGTCATTACTGAACAAAAAGCAAGATAAGCCTTGCTTTCTTAGTGAAGAATCTCGTTCTTTGATCCTTTCCTTGGGAATTTCTCTGGAGTCCAGAATCTAAAAAAGTCCGCGTTGCAGTTTTCTTTCTGCAACGCGGCCTTCAGCTGTTTGCCTATTTTTAGAGTTAAACGTTGGCGTGGCTCTCAATATATTCCACAAGAGCGCCTACAGTCTTAATGTTTTCTACTTCCTCATCGGGAATTTCCACTTCAAATTCGTCCTCGATGGACATGAGCAGATCAACTACATCGAGAGAATCCGCGCCCAAATCGTCAGCCAGGGTAGTTTCCGCCGTAATGGAGTCCTCGTCCGCGTCAAACTGCTCGCTCAAAATCGCTTTAATTTTTTCCAGTACCATGTTACGTGCCTCCTAAATATTTTCTGAAAACTCAAGATTCCGCGGTGTGTCCAAATATGTGTTATTTTAAGAGCATGAATGGACAAAACCGGCTCTGGTATGGTACAATCCCTAAATACAGGTTTTTTCTTTCAGGGCTGTACCTGTTACCTACATTTTATTGACTCCCATGTGCTTTGTCAACCATGAATTGTAAAAAAATTGGAATTCTCGGGAAAAGAGGTGCTGGTTTTATGACCAGAACGCAAAATGCTGCAGTGATCGGACACCCTATCGGACACACCATGTCTCCCTTTATCCAGCGCAGGCTTTTTGAGCTTTCCGGCATTCCTATGGAGTACCGGGTGCTGGACGTACCGGAGCTCTCTGCCGCCCTGCCGGAGCTCAGGGCCCTGGATTGCTTCAATGTCACCATTCCCCATAAGAGCGCTATTATCCCTTATCTGGACGGCATTGACGACCGGGCCCGGCTCTGCGGGTCCGTCAACACAGTCAAAGTAGTGGAAGGAAAGCTTTACGGTTTTACCACCGATGGGCCGGGGGCGGCGGTTTCTCTCAAGATCCATTCCATGAGCCTTCAGGGAGAACTTTTGATCTTAGGTAACGGCGGCGCCGCGAAAGCCATTGCCTTTCAGGCGGCGGAGCGCCCGAATTTTCACGTTACGCTCGCGCACCGGGCTGACTCCTATGAGAAGGCGATGGAGCTTGCGGAAAAGCTTGCGGATTATGCCCGGGCAAGGGGTGACCGGGAGTTCCTCATCACGGTAGAGTCTTATGAGGAGCTGGAGCTCGATACAAAGCGGTACGATCTTTTGATCAATACCACCAGCGTGGGCATGTACCCCAAAACCGGAATGAGCCCGGTCAGCGAGGCGGTGGTCAGTCGGTGTGCCGCAGTGTTTGACGCGGTGTTTAACCCGGCGGAAACAGAGCTTTTAAGGCTGGCGGAAAAGCAGGGAATAAAGGTTTTGGGAGGTATGGGCATGCTGGTGTGCCAGGCCGCTTATTCCCATAAAATATGGTATGATACGGAATTTCAAAACAACGATCTGCACCAGTTGATTCATGACGCGCGAGAGGAAATGGAACGGATATTCGGAGGGAAATAGCATGAGCGGCAGCATCATTTTATGCGGCTTTATGGGCTGCGGCAAAACCACGGTGGGCAAGCGGGCGGCCAAACTGTTGAAGTGGGATTTTTACGACTTGGATCTCTACATTGAAGAAAAAACCGGGCTCACCGTGGCGGAGATCTTTGAACGGCAGGGGGAAACAGAGTTCCGCCGCCTGGAAACAGAGGCTGCGGCGGAGCTTTCGGAAAAGGGAAAGGCTGTGATCGCCTGCGGCGGAGGGACGGTGCTGTTCTCGCAAAATGTGGAGGCCTTTCATCAAAATAGCGGCACGATCGTTTTGCTGGACGTACCGCTGGATATTCTGCAAAAGCGTTTGGAAAACGATACAAAACGCCCTCTGCTGCAAAAGCCCAACCGGGAGGAAGTGATCGCAGGCCTTTACCGTGAGCGCCTGCCTCTTTACCGCGCCGCCTCTGACCTCACGCTGAAGGCTTCCGCGCCTTTTTGGATCGTTGCGAAAAAAGTGGCGGCGATCGGGCGCGAATCCCTGAAAAAGGAAGGCGGAAAAGCAGAAAAGCCTTGACAAATCGGGCCTTCTGTTTTATCATGAAGAAAATTCCCGGCAGAGGAGCGTTTTTATGAGCAGCCCTCTTATGACAAAGCGATTTAGCCGCTATTATCGCCCGCGATTTACCCTGCGGGCTTTTTGTGCTGGAAAAAATTTTAGCGGCTGTGTTTTTTTGCGGGCTCGGCGTTCTCTGTAACGGGCCGAAAGCGGGAATACATGTACCCTGGCGGAGCCGCGTTGTGGCCCCGCTGTTTTTCTGTTACATACAAAAATGCTTTGTGAAAGGAAGACAACACGATGATCATTGTATTAAAGCCCAATCAAAAACAGGAGCTGGTAGATTCCTTCGTCAAAAAACTCACTTCACAATATGACGTTCAGGTAAATACTTGGATCGGCACCCAGAGCACGGTGCTGGGTCTTATCGGCGACACCACCGTGATCGACAGCGAGTACATCCAGGCTCAGAATTTTGTGGAGAGCGTAAAGCGGGTGCAGGAGCCCTATAAAAAGGCAAACCGGAAATTCCACCCGGACGATACGGCCGTCACCCTGCCCGGCGGCGCAAGGATCGGCGGGGGAGGCCTGGCTCTTATTGCCGGGCCCTGTTCCGTGGAAAGCGAGGAGCAGATTTGCTCTGTGGCGGAAAGCGTGAAAGCCTCCGGAGCTTCCTTCCTGCGCGGCGGCGCGTTTAAGCCCCGCACCTCGCCCTATTCCTTTCAGGGGATGAAGGACGAGGGGCTGAGGTTGCTGTCCGAAGCCAAGAAAAAGACAGGCTTACCCATTGTGACGGAGATCATGAGCATTGAGCATTTGCCCCTATTCGAGGACGTGGACGTGATCCAGGTAGGGGCTAGGAATATGCAGAATTTTGAGCTTTTGAAGCAGCTGGGAAAGCTTGATAAACCCATTCTGCTTAAGCGGGGGCTTGCCAGCACCATCGAGGAGTTGCTGATGAGCGCCGAATATATTATGGCAGAGGGAAACGAGCAGGTCATTCTCTGCGAGCGGGGCATCAGAACCTATGAGACCATCACCCGGAACACCCTGGATATTTCTGCCATTCCCGTACTGAAGCGTCTTTCTCACCTGCCGGTGATCGTAGACCCCAGCCACGCCTCCGGCATCAACTGGCTCATTGAGCCCCTGGCCATAGCGGCGGCGGCTGTCGGCGCGGACGGGTTGATCATCGAGGTACACAATGACCCCAGCCACGCCCTGTGCGACGGCGCGCAGTCCATTACGCCCGTCCAGTTTGACGCGCTGGCAAAGAAGGTTACAAAGGTTTCCGGCCTGGTACAGGGATTATGAGTAAAAAAATCGTGATCGTGGGGCTGGGCCTGATCGGCGGCTCTGTTGCCAAAGCCCTGAAGCTCAATACGGAGCATACCGTGCTGGGAATGGACCTTTGCGAGGAAGCCCTGCTGGACGCCTGCTCCTGTGGAGCCATTGACGGCAAGGCTGGGCCGGAGGATCTGCGCACGGCGGATCTCGTTTATCTCTGCGTCTATCCGGAAAGTGCTTTGGAATTCGCGAAACAGCACGGCCCAGAGCTGAAGGAAAATTGCATTCTCACCGATGCCTGCGGCATCAAGGGAGAGATCTGCTCCGGTATGGAGAAGCTGCGGGGAACAGGGCGCTATGTGTTTGTGGCGGGCCACCCCATGGCGGGGAAAGAGCTCAGCGGCTTTTCCGCCAGCGACGCCGGGATCTTTCTGGGGGCCTCTTATCTGATCGCCCCCTGCGGCGCGCCGAAATGGGCGGTGGGGGAGGTTGCTTCCCTGGCGGAGAAGATGGGTTTCGGCCAGGTGGTAATGACCACGCCGGAGCAGCACGACAGGGTGATCGCCTTTACCTCTCAGCTGCCCCATGTACTGGCCTGCTCCTATGTGATGAGTCCCCGGTGCCGGGAGCACAAGGGTTTCTCCGCAGGAAGCTACCGGGACGTTTCCAGGGTGGCCAATATCAACGACGCGCTGTGGAGCCGTCTTTTCCTGGACAACCGGGAGGAGCTGCTGCTGGAGCTGGAGGAGCTCGTCAAAAATATCGGGGCGTTTCAAAACGCCATCGCCGAAGAAGATGAAGAACAGCTCAAAGAGCTGCTGCGTACCGCCGCAAAGATCAAGCGGGAGGTAGGCTGAACCGGCCGGAAGGGAAGTGTGTGCTTCATGGTAGAATACGGAAAAAGCTTTTCCGGCGGAGATGTTTTTCTTCCGCCCAGCAAAAGCGCCGCTCACCGCGCCCTGCTCTGTGCCGCCCTTTCCGGCAGGGCGGGCAGGATCTTTCCCATTGATACAAGTAAGGATATGGAGGCAATGCTGGGTGCGGTTTGTGCGCTGGGAGCAAAAGCGGTTTACCGGGAGGACCAGAACGCCGTTTTGTTTGGAGAGGCCGCGCCACACCCGGGAAAAGGAGAAGACGTCCATTGCTTGGAATCCGGCAACACCCTGCGGTTTCTTACGCCTGTGGCGGCAGCTTTAGGCGGAGAGTGGCTTTTTACCGGCAGTGGCAGGCTTCCGGAACGGCCCATGTCCGTTTATCGAGAGCTTTTCCCCAAGCACGGAACAGCATATTCTCCCTGTGACGAAGGGGCGGGAAAGAATCTTCCCCTGAAGCTTTCCGGA
Organism: Neglectibacter caecimuris; assembly: GCF_034335015.1. Classification (NCBI taxonomy): domain Bacteria; kingdom Bacillati; phylum Bacillota; class Clostridia; order Eubacteriales; family Oscillospiraceae; genus Neglectibacter; species Neglectibacter caecimuris. The sequence goes on from NZ_JAWXXK010000004.1 coordinate 203,254, forward strand.
AAGCTGCTGCCCGGTGTTTTTGAGGTGCCGGGAAATATCAGCTCCCAGTTTATCAGCGGCTTGTTGTTTGCTTTGCCTTTGCTGGAAGGGGAAAGCGAGATCATTCTCACCACTCCCCTGGAATCGGAGGGCTATGTAACGCTTACCCTGGCCGTTCTAAGGGCCTTTGGAATAGAATGCCTGAAAACAGAGCGAGGCTGGAAGGTGCCCGGCGGCCAGACGTATCGGGCCACAGAGTACAGGGTAGAAGGCGATTGGTCTCAGGCTGCGTTTTTCCTTTCCATGGCGGCCTTGTCTCCGGGCGGGGAAACCGTTCGCCTTCACGGATTGGATCGAAATTCCGCCCAGGGTGATAAGGCGTGTGTTTCCTGCTTTGAAGCCTTCGGCCTTTCTACCCGCTGGGAAGGAGAGGTGCTTGCTGCGTGGAACCCAACGGCCGGCCGGCCTTTCGGCGGTCTGCGCGGAACAGTGATCGATGCCTCTCAAATCAACGATCTGGTTCCGGCTCTGGCAGTGTGCGGGGCGCTTTCCGAAGGAGAAACCAGAATTATTCACGCGGAGCGTCTTCGCCTGAAGGAAAGCGACCGCCTGGCGGCCATGCGCGAAGCGATCAACAGCCTGGGCGGAAATGTTCGGGAAACGGAAGACGGCCTTTCTATTCAGGGCGTGCCGTCGCTTCGAGGAGGCACGGCGGAGGGGAAAAACGACCACCGTGTCGTTATGGCGCTGGCCGCTGCGGCCTTGCGGTGTAATGGACCGCTTTTTGTGACCGATGAACACAGCATTCAAAAAACCTATCCGGGCTTTTTTAAAGATTTCAAAGCGTTAGGAGGAACTGCCAATGTCTTCCATGTGGGGTGAAAAGATACGAATCTCCATTTTTGGCGGCAGCCATACCGCGGCCATCGGCGTAACGATCGACGGCCTGCCGGCCGGAGAGCGGATCGATTCGGAAGCGGTTTTGGCACAGATGGCACGGCGTGCTCCCGGGCAGGACACGACAGCCACCACCCGGAAGGAAGGAGATATGCCCAAGGTGCTGTGCGGGCTGTTAAACGGTACGACCACTGGCGCGCCCTTGACCGCTGTGATCGAAAATACCAGCCAGCGCTCCCGAGACTATGAAGCGCTGCGTGTCAAGCCCCGGCCCGGCCATGCGGATTATACCGCCGCCGTCAAATACGGCGGTCATAACGATGTGCGGGGCGGCGGGCATTTTTCCGGTAGGCTCACGGCGCCTCTGGTGTTCGCCGGGGCGGTGGCAAGGCAGATCTTATTGAGAAAAGGGGTTGTGACCGGTTCCCATGTGGTTTCGGTAGGTCGCTGCCCAATCGGGGACGCGCCCTTTGATCCGGTGAATACAGCATCGGAGCTGTTGAACAAGCTGAACAAAGAATATTTTCCGGTGATCGACCCGGCGGCAAAGCTTGTCATGCGGGAGGAGATTGAAAAGGCCAGGCTGGAAAAAGACAGTGTGGGCGGCATTGTGGAATGCGCCGTGCTGGGGCTTCCAGTAGGAGCGGGAGAACCCATGTTCGGCGGGACGGAAAATTTATTCGCTTCGATCCTGTTTGGAATTCCTGCGGTAAAAGGCGTAGAATTCGGAGCTGGTTTTTCGGCGGCCTACCTCAGAGGCAGCGAAAACAACGATGCCTTCCATTATGATGCGGAGGGCAATGTAAAAACCCGTACCAACTATTCCGGCGGTATTTTAGGCGGCATTACCAGCGGCATGCCTTTGATTTTCCAAACGGCCTTTAAGCCCACGCCCTCCATTGGCAGAGAACAGGATACCATCGATCTGCAAGCCCGGGAAAACGCAAAGCTTGTTGTCGAAGGCAGGCATGATCCCTGTATCGTACCCAGAGCCGCTCCTGTTGTGGAAGCGGCGGCCTGTATCGCCTCCCTGGAGCTGCTGGCCCGAAGCGGAATGCTGTAACGCTTGGAAAGCCGGCGGAAAACCTGCCTGTTGGCCCCGGTTTCCGCCGTTCTATCAAAAGGGAAAGAAAGGAGATCCTCATGGAAATGCTGAGTCCCAAAAGTATCGACTTCCTTTGGGAGCTTACCCTGAACAACCAGCGGCCCTGGTTTCAGGCGCATAAGGAAGAATTTACCGCCGTGCTGAATAAGCCTTTTCAGGCGCTGGCACGGGAAACCGAGAGACTTTTGAAGGAAAAGCTGCCAAAAAGGGATCTGCGGCTTCACATTTCCCGCATTTACCGGGACGCCCGGCGGCTGTTTGGACGGGGGCCCTATCAGGATAATCTCTGGTTTTCCCTTCAGGAGAAGAACGCCTCCGATCAAGGCCCTGTGTTTTGGTTTGAACTGAACCGAGAGGGCACCTCGCACGGAGTTGGCTTTTGGGAAAGAAACGCCAGGCAGGGCGAGCTGTTCCGGCAGAGGATCGGCCGGGATCCGAAAGCCTTTGAGCGGCTGGTGGTGGGTTTGCCCGAAGGCTTTCGCCTGTGGGGAGAGGAATACAAGCGCCCAAAGGGCTCCTTTGGACCGGTGATCGATCCCTGGTATAACCGCAAGCAGGTCAGCGTTGGCTGGGACAATTATTTTGGGCAGGAGCTCTTCGGCCCCCGCCTGCCGAAGCTGTTGACCGTGTCTTTTATCAGCCTTTTGCCGGTATATGAGTTATTTTTATCGGTTTATCAGGAGGCAAAGGAAGAGAAGCTTCGGGAAGAGCAAAATTCATTGTGGGGCATTTCGGGAGGAAAGCATGGAGATCACTGAATATCAGGAAAAGCTTGCGGAGGTACGAAAAGAAATAGACGAGATAGATAGAAAGCTTTTGCCGCTGTTTTTGAAGCGAATGCAATGCTCGGAAAAGGTGGCGGCGCTGAAGCGGGAAGCGGGCGCGCCGGTGCTCAATGCCGGACGGGAGCAGGAAATTCTGGCGGGCGTTCGGGAGAAGGGAGGGGACTACGGCGCTGAAGCGGAGGCGCTGTACCGCTCGATCATGTCGATCAGCCGAATGCGGCAGCACAAGCTGCTTTCCGGCGGGGAGGAGCTTCGCGTGCTGGAGCGGGAAGCCTCCCGCGTTATGCCGGAGCGCCCGGAAATGGTAGTGTGCCAGGGCGTGGAGGGAGCTTATTCCCATCAGGCGGCGCTGTCCTTTTTTGGGGAGGCCCCCATTTCCTTCGCCCCTACCTGGAAACAGGTATTTGAAGACGTAAAAGCGGGGCGGGCGCAGTTTGGCGTGCTGCCGGTGGAAAATTCCGCCGCGGGCTCCGTTACCGGCGTGTACGATCTGATCCTGCGGTATCGCTTTTTCATTGTAGGGGCAGAAGCGGTAAGGGTGGAGCACTGCCTTGCCGCCGCCGACAGAGAAACGCCGGTCACCGCTGTGGTGTCTCACCCTCAGGCCCTTTCCCAGTGTGCCGAGTATCTGGAAAGCCATGGCTTAAAGGCGGTGGAATATTCCAATACCGCGGCGGCGGCCAAATATGTGGCGGAGCAAAAGCCAAAGGGCGTTGCCGCCCTTTGCTCCAGGGAAGCGGCCCGGCAGTACAGGCTTTCCATTCTGGAGGAAAATGTGCAGGACGAAAAGGACAATACCACGCGGTTCGTGATCATTTCCAAAGAACCGATTTTCCCGGAGAACGCGGAGAAGATCAGTCTTTGTTTTTCCCTGCCCCATACGCCCGGCGCACTGCACACGGTGCTGGCGCGGTTTGCTTTGTGCGGCCTGAATATGACGAAGATCGAGTCCCAGCCCATTCCCGATAAGGCCTTTACCTATGACTTTTACCTGGACTTTACCGGAAACATCCATGAAACAGAGGCGCTGAACCTGATCTGCGCCCTTCACGATGAGCTGCCCAGATTTTCCTTTTTGGGCAATTACTGCGAGCGTTCCACCAGGGAAAGGGAGGTAAATTAAATGGAAGTGCGGTTAAAGCCCATGGCGTCGGAAGAAGAGATTGAAGCGCTGTGTAAGATTGCGGAAAGGGTCTGGCATTTGACCTATGATTCCCTGGTCCCCAAGGGCCAGGTGGAATATATGCTGGAAAAGTTTCAGTCTCCCCATGCGGTAAAGGAGCAGATGAGCACGCTGAATTACCGCTATTATCTGCTGGTATGCGGCGGGGAAAACGCCGGCTTTGTGGGCTTTTCTCCCCGGTATGAGGGCAGGGAGGAGATGTTTCTCAGCAAGGTCTACCTCCTGCCGGAGTTCCGGGGCCAGGGGGCGGTAAGGGCCGCCTTTGCCCTGGTGGAAGACGAAACCAGGAAAGAGGGGCTTTCCAAAATACGGCTGACGGTGAACAAAGGCAATACCCATGCCGTGCAGGTGTACGAGCATTACGGTTTCCGCACGGTGGAAAAGGTGAAAACAGACATCGGCTCCGGCTATGTGATGGACGATTTCATCATGGTCAAGGAGCTGGCAGAATGACAGAGCAGAGGCGTTTTCGCTCCTCTCTTCTTTTGCGGATTTTGCAGGAAGTATACTCCTTGCCTGCGTGAGAAAGGAAGAATGACAATGACACGAAAAATCGGCCTTCGATTTGGATTTGACCCCTGGGGGCTTGGCCTGTTTCTTTTGATCATGCTGCCCAACATACTTTGGTTTTCCGTTCCCGCTCCCAGAGATATCCTGCGGGCGGAATCCCATACGCCCGGCTGGGATCTGGCGACCTCCTGTTTTCAGGTGCTTTTGGCGGTTTCCCTGTGCGCCTTTAAGAATAGCTCTGCGGAAGCCCCCTTTTCCCGAAAAAAATCCTTTTGGCTGGCCGCGGCCTTCTGCGGCTGCTATTTTTTCAGCTGGGTGCTCTATTACAGCGGGAATACAAGCCCGGCGCTTATTCTGTCGCTGTGCCTGTTTCCCTGCGCGGCTTTTTTTACATTCGCCTGGAACAGGAAAAATCTCTTTGCCATGGTGTTTTCCGTGCTGTTTACCCTGTGTCATTTGGCAGGCGCGGTCGTGAATTTCCTTTTGTGATAAAACAACTAAAAACATTGACTTCATCTCCGTAAAATAGTAAAATAAATCTAAACGCTATCTTTGATTGGAGAGTGAAGCAGATGGATTTGAAAAAGCTCATTTCTGAAATGACATTGGAAGAAAAAGCCTCGCTTTGTTCCGGTTCCGATTTTTGGCATACCCGGGGCATGGAGCGCCTGGGGATCCCGGCGGTCATGGTGACGGACGGCCCCTGCGGCCTGCGGAAGCAGGCGGGGGATACGGATCACTTGGGCTTAAACGCCAGTGTAAAGGCTATCAGCTACCCCACGGGCTCCTGCATCGCCTCTTCCTTTGACCGGGCTTTGATCCGGGAATCCGGCGAATATTTGGGAGAAGAGTGTCAGGCGGAGGACGTGGCTGTTTTGCTGGGGCCTGCCGTGAATATCAAGCGCTCTCCCTTGTGCGGAAGAAATTTTGAATATTTCTCCGAGGATCCCTATGTGGCGGGGGAAATGGCCGTCGCGTATATCAAGGGCGTACAGAGCAAGCATGTGGGTACCAGCATTAAGCATTTCGCCGCCAATTCTCAGGAGCACCGCCGTTTGACCAGCGACAGCGTGGTAGATGAGCGCACCCTGCGGGAGTTGTATCTTCCCGCCTTTGAAAAAGCGGCGAAGGAGGCCCAACCCTGGACCTTTATGTGCTCCTACAATAAGCTGAACGGCACCTACGCTTCCGAAAACCATCGGTTACTTACTGAGATCCTCCGGGACGAGTGGGGCTTTGAGGGAGCCGTGATGAGCGATTGGGGCGCCGTCAACGAGCGGCCTAGGGGCGTTGCCGCCGGGCTTGATCTGGAAATGCCCGGCCCCGGTACGACAAATACGCGAAAGATCATTGAGGCGGTAAAAAACGGCACTCTTGCGGAAAAAGATGTGGATACTGCCGCGGAGCGCATACTGAAGTTTGTCTATCAGTATCTGGAAAACCGGGACCCCAGTGTGAAATTCCAGTATGAGCGGGACCACGAAAAGGCCCGCCAAATGGCGGCGGAATCCATGGTGCTGCTGAAAAACGAGGGGAATATCTTGCCACTTTCCAAGGAGAAGAAGGTTGCCTTCCTCGGAAAATTTGCGGAGCTGCCCAGGTTCCAGGGCGGCGGCAGCTCTCACGTGAACAGCTATCAGGTGGTGGGCGCGCTGGAAGCGGCCCAGGGCCTGTCTGTGACCTATGCCCAGGGCTATCCCACGGATACCCAAAAGCCCGATGACGCGTTGATTGCCGAGGCGGTAACGGCCGCGAGGGAGGCGGACTGCGCTGTGCTGTTTATCGGCATTACAGATTCCATGGAGTCCGAGGGCTTTGACCGGAAGGATCTGAAGATCCCCGCCTGTCAGGAAAAGCTTGTGGAGGAGGTCGTAAAGGTCCAAAAGAACACAGTGGTCGTGGTCCATTGCGGCGCTCCCATCGAGATGCCCTGGATCAATGACGTAAAGGCCGTGCTGTACGCCTATCTGGGCGGCGAGGCGGTAGGCAGCGCCACGGTGGATATTTTGTTCGGCGATGTAAACCCCAGCGGTAAGCTGGCAGAGACCTTCCCGCTCCGCCTGGAAGATAACCCTTCCTATCTGTACTATTTCGGCGAGGGCGACCGTACCGAATACCGGGAAGGGATTTTTGTAGGCTATCGCTACTACGACAAGAAGAACCTTCCGGTGTTGTTCCCCTTCGGGCACGGCCTGAGCTATACGGAATTTGCTTACAGCGATCTGACCTTTGATAAAACCTCTTTGAAGGATACCGATACGCTTCAGGTTTCCGTCAAGGTGAAAAATGTGGGGAAAAGAGCGGGCAAGGAGATCGTGCAGCTCTATGTTCAGGATAACGAAAGCAGCGTGATCCGTCCCGTAAAAGAGCTCAAGGGCTTTGAAAAGGTAGAGCTTGCCCCCGGTGAGGAAAAAACCGTGAGCTTTACGCTGGAGAAGCGTTCCTTTGCCTTCTATGATACCGAGCTTGCCGATTGGCGCGTGGAAACCGGTGAGTTTACCATTCATATCGGAAAATCCAGCCGGGATATCCAGCTTTCCGGCACGGTCACTGTGGAATCCACCGCGCGGATCAAGAAGGTGTTTACCATCAACAGCACCATGGGCGATATTATGGCGGACCCCAAGGGAGCCCAGGTAATGGGGCAGATGATGCAGGCCATGATGCCTGGCGGTGGACCGGACGCCGGCGATCTCTTTGATGACGAAGGCATGAAGGCCATGATGAATTCCATGCCTCTGCGGGGTGTAATGATGTTCGCGGGCGATACCGTACAGCCCGAAATGCTCCAAACCCTGCTGGATAATTTGAACGCATAAATCCTCTTTTTTCTCAAAGAACACTCTGTTTCTCTTTTTGAGAGACAGGGTGTTCTCTTTTTTTGCGATTTTTTCTCTGAAAATTAAGGCTGGCTTTGACAAAATTCAAAACCAGGGTGACATAAAATAGAGGGCGGTCAGAACAAAAAGAAGCATAAGGAAAATGAATTTTTACCAAAAAGAAGCTGTGCTGGTATATTTTCCCGTTTTTCAGCGCAAAGTAAAATCAGCGCTATGGAGTTTTGCCGTGAATTGCACGACATTGATTCAAAACCAAGCTTCTTTGGAAAGGAGAAAAAACGCAATGAAACGAATTTTATCACTGTTTCTGACAGCGGCTCTTGTAATGACCGTTTTTCTGGTAGGAGGGATCCCCGCCTCCGCCGCCGGGCTCAGCGATTATATCAGCGTGACCGGGTATGATCCGAATACGGATTATATGCAGGCAATGCAGCGGGCGTTGAACGATGGCAGCGCTTATGCACTGCAGGTGGGCGCAATCTATGAGAAGCAGCGAAATCTGAAGATCGATTCTTTGAAGCTTTCTCAGAAAAAGACATCTTATTTCAGCAGCTACACCACGGCGGCGCAGATCAAGGAGGCCATGGCGGCTGACGCCAGGCCGAAATATACCCAGGAGGATCTGGATCTGCTTTCCCGGGTGATCTATGCCGAGGTGGGCTGTACCTGGATCCCCGATTGGGTACAGCGCATGGTGGGCAGCGTGGTATTAAACCGGGTGGCAAGCTCCTATTATCCCAACACCATTCGGGAGGTCATCTATCAGCCTGGTCAGTATTCGCCCACCTGGGACGGTTCCATCAATAAAAAGCCGGACTCCAGAACGATAGCAAATGCCAAATATCTGCTGGAGCACGGCAGCATCTGCCCGGCCAATGTGGTGGGCCAAAATTCCATCATCACCGGAAGCGGTGTTTACCAAAGCTACCACGATTCCGTTTTGGGTACTACGGTGTACTTCTGCTATATGTAGCAGAAGTAAGGAGTGCAGTGTGCAATTAGCAATGAGCATTTAAGGACATGAACGGAGTTCAATAAATTGGAATTTAGCGGTTACCCGTTCACCTTCCGCCTGTCATTACTGAACAGAAAGCAAGGAAACCTTGCTTTCTCGGCGAAGAATCTCGTCCTTTATCCTTTTGCGGGGAAATAAAGGGCGAGATTCTTCGTCACTTCGTTCCTCAGAATGACAGTGGGGAACTGTGTGCAAACTATAGGTAACCTCTAAAAACTCATTGTTCCGATGAAACGATTTAGAAAAATCGGCCTTTTCAGACTTTACAAGTGCATTTTCCTGAGTTTTTAGAGACTCCCTATAATTTACTATTTTGCCCTTGCCCTTATAATTGCTCATTTCTCATTCCTAATTGCTCATTGTATCCACCGTCCAGCATCAAAAAAGCAAAGCAGCTGCTGCAAAACGTTAAATTTTGCAGCAGCTGCTTCATTTTTTACACGGAAAAAAGAGTCAGTTAACCCAGCTCCTCCGTCAGCTGGCAGATCTCTTCGATTATGCCGCCGATGGTTTCAATAGTGTCCAGCAGGGGTGCGTCTGTGGAAATATCCACGCCTGCCATTTTGGCAAGCTCCAGCGGGGTTTTGGTGCTTCCGGCGGCAAGGACCCTTTTCCAGTCCTCTACCGCGGGCTGGCCTTCGGCTTCGATCCGCTTGCACGCCTGGGTGGCAGCGGTCAGCCCAGCGCTGTAGGTATAGGAGTACAGGCCCATGTAGTAATGGGGCTGGCGCATCCAGGTGAGCTCTGCGCCCTCGGGCAGCTCCACCGCGTCCCCCCAGAATTTCGTAAGGGTTTCCCGCATGATACGGTTCAGGGTTTCCGCCTGTACGCTGCCGCCGTTGTCGATGATACGGTAGACCTCCCGCTGATAAGCGGCCTCCAGCAGATGGGTGACGAAATTGTGGTAGTAGGTGTTGCCGATCATACAGCTCAATACCCACCGGCGGAAGCGCTTATCAGGGTTGGTTTTCAGCATGTAATGAGCCATCAGCAGTTCGTTCATGGTGGAGGGCGCCTCCACAAAATAGGTGGATACCTCCGTGTCAAATACAGACTGTGCGGCGTTGCAGCTCTTAAAATGCCCGGCATGCCCCAGCTCATGGGCCAGGGTAAACACATCGGACATTCTGTCATGCCAGGTCAGAAGGATAAAGGAATGGCTGCCATAGGGGCTGGCACAGAAGCCTCCGGTGGATTTTCCCTGGTTTTGGGCAAAATCCACCCACCGTTCCCGATAGGCGGTGCGGATCATTTCCTGATATTCTTCGCCCATGATGGAAAGGCCCTTCTCGATGTATTCCCTGGATTCCTCGATGGTCACCTTCGGGTCGTATTCCGGGTCCACCGCCAGCTTCAGGTCGGCGTAAGTCATGGAATCGAGGCCGTGGATCTTTTGAAGCAGCTTGGCGTATTTCCGCATGTGCGGGGCCAGCTTTTCCATAATGAGATCGATCTGTCGGTCATACAGTTCCCTTGAGACCTTTTGGTCGAACAGCAAGCTGTCATAAACAGAGGAAAAGCCGCGCAGAGTGGCCATAGTCTTTTCTGTCTGTACCTGGCTCTGGTAAGCCGCCGCGGTGACGTTTTCGTATTCCCGCAGCTTGCCGTAAAAAGCGGTAAAAGCGTTCCGGCGCACCTCGGTGCGGGGGTCGTACTCATAATCGTCCTCATAAAGGGAATAGCCCAAGGGAAATTCCTGGCCTCCGGCGGAAAAAGTGGGGAAGCGCATATCCGCCAGCTTCGCCATGTTGTACACCTGATAGGGCGTGTTGAAGGAGGGGGAAAGGGCAGTGAGCACCCGCTCTGTTTCCGGCTGAAGCTGGTGAGGCTTTTGCCGGAGCAGGTCGCTGAGATAGCCGCTGTTTCCGCCGCCGGAGGCAATGGCTTCCCGCAAAACCTCTTCGTCCTGTTCGATGATCTCGCTGTTGATAAAGCTCAGGCGGCTGAGCGTTTGGGAAACCAGTTGAGACATTTTTTCATTTTGCTCCTGAAGCGCGGCGTCACTGTAATCCACCGAGGCCGCCAGGTCCCGGTAAGTGCTGGCTGGAATCAAAATCTCATACAGCTCCCGAAGGATATCCAAACAGGCGTTGATAGCTTCCGGCGTGTTTAGCTTTCCCCGATAGTCCCGTTCCAATTTTGCGGTAAGGGCTTCCATCTTTTCCACATCAGCAGCCCAGGCTTCCTCGGTTTCATAAATAGCGGAAAGATCCCAGGTAAGCTCTGCCGGAATATCTTTTCTTTTTTGCAGTTCCATACATCGCAGCTCCTCTCAAAAAGTAAAAGGTCATATAAAGCTTTCGCTATAGGTATCTTACCATTCCGCGCATCGCCTGTCAATTTGCCGGGAAAAGGAAATGACAAGAGGGGTAAAAAAAGTTATAATAAAAAGAAGAAGAGGGAGGGAACGTAACTATGGCTCTTACCCAGGAATTTTTTGCCGGCGATACGGTGAAGGTTGCCAGATCGCTGCTTGGAAAGTATTTGGTCCGGCGGTACGGCGAAGTGGTTTTAGCGGCCCGGATCACGGAAACGGAAGCTTATATCGGGCGAATGGATAAGGCCTGCCACGCTTACCAGTACCGCAAAACGGAGCGAACAAAGGTACTCTTTGCCCCGCCGGGAACCGTATATGTCTATTTGATCTACGGCATGCATTGCTGCCTGAACCTTGTCACGGAGCCGGAAGGGGAACCCGCAGCGGTACTGATCCGGGCCGTGGAGCCAAGGTACGGCCTGAACGAGATCGCCAAAAATCGCTTTGGCCGCGATGCGGAGGAGCTTACGGCCTATCAGCGGAAAAACTTCTTAAACGGCCCCGGAAAGCTCTGCGCCGGGCTGAAAATCGACAGAAGCCTAAACGCCCTGCCTTTCGGTTCTCCGGAGCTTGAGGTATGCGGCAGGCTTTCGGAAGCGGGGCTTCCTGATTGTTCCGCAGATAAGCAGAAGCTTGAGATACAAGTCAGCAAACGGATCGGAATCGATTACGCGGAGGAAGCGGTGGATTTTCCCTGGCGGTTTACCATTGCTCCCAAGGCCTGAAAGGGGTTTGAAAGAAGCTTTTACTTCAGCCCGATCCCCCGCAGTACCTCAGTGGTGGTGATTTCGGAAGGGCGATACGCGAGCTCGTCCAAAGAAAAGGGCAGGGGAGCGGCGTTGGTAAGCTTGATAAGCCTGTAATTGATCCTCAGCCTGTCAGCGTTTTTGCGGATCGATTCCCTTACAGAAGGCTTTTTCACAGCTTCCGCGTTTTGCAGAAGGTCTTGAAGGGTTCCAAATTCCCGAAGCAGAGCGGCGGCTGTCTTTGGGCCCACCTGTTCCGCGCCCTTAATGGCGTCGGCACTGTCCCCGGTAAGCGCTTTGAAATCCGCATACTGCGCGGGCGTGATCCCGAACTTTTCCTCAAACCATTTCGGCGTGCAGAGCACGGTGTCTTTTCCCCGGTAGCGAAGCACCGATACCCTGGGGGAGATCAGCTGAAAGAAATCGCTGTCAAAAGAGGAAATTACGACCTCACAATATTTTCCGCAGGTAAGCGCGTATCCGGCGATCACGTCGTCCGCTTCGCAGGAATCGGCTTCCGAGCATTTGATCCCGAGATAATCCAGAGCGGCATAAACGGCAGGCAGCTGGGAAAAGGGGTTCTCCTCCTCCGGCAGTTCACCGTAATCGGCTCTGTTTGACTTGTATGCGGGATCGAGCAGAGAGCGGCCGTTTTCATGCTCTCCGTCAAGCAGCACGGCGATGTGGGTCGGCTCTGTCATTTTAATAATTTTCAGTAGCGCCCCCACAAAGCCAAGCACACCCTGGATCGGCTTGCTGTTTTTGCCTACGATCCGCGCGGGCATACCGAAAAACATTTGAAACAGCAGATTGCTGCCGTCCACCAGTAAAAGCTTGTCCATAAAAGCACCACCGATTTTTGAAATATTTTTACAAAAAAGCCGGGGGCTTTTCCCCTATTGGGAAAAGCCTCCGGCTTTTGGTGCGCGAGACGGGACTTGAACCCGTACGTCGTAGACACACGCACCTCAAACGTGCCTGTCTGCCAGTTCCAGCACTCGCGCATAACCAACGCTGAAAATTATACCATCAGCCCCACTTGTTGTCAAGGGAGAATTTTGCCGGAACAGGCAATTCTTTTTTGCGGTCCGGTCCACAGGAAAACGGTATTTCAGCATAGAGAAAGGAAAAAATCGAACAGGCGGCGCCCGTCTGCCGTGTCCTTTCTTGCCTTCCGAAAAGCCATTCGCTCTGGGTGCCACTGTACGGCGTAAATCTTTTTGGCAGGGTATTCCAGGGCTTCTATCACGCCGTCCGCGGCCCGAGCGGCAATGGAAAACCCGGAAGCAGGCCGGTCTGCGGCCTGGTGGTGCGCGCTGTTCACCGAAAAGCATTCCCCGTACAGGGGGAAAAGAAATCCATTTGGGGAGGCTGTTACGGAGTGCACCTTGTCTCCTGTGGCCTCCTCCCACCTGTGAGCGCTGGCTGTGGGGAGCTCTTGAATGAGGCTGCCGCCGAAGGCTACATTGAGAATTTGCAGCCCCTTGCAGATCCCCAGGATCGGGCGCTCCGTTTTGCAAAAATCCTTTACCAGCCGCAGCTCCTTCAGATCCCTTTCCCTGTCGATTCCCCTGCTTCCCAGATTTTCAGCGCCGTAAAGGGCGGGGTCAATGTCCGCTCCTCCCGGAAGTAAAAGCGCGTCGCAATCTCCGGCATATTGGGTGTTTTCCGAAAAGATTCCCATGGCTCCACAGAATTGTAAGGTTTCCGCATAATTTCGATAGGTTTCCCGGTTTCCACAGACAAAAATTTTTTTCATGGGTAAGTTCCTCCTTTGTGCCGCTGAGAATGGCTTGATAAAAACTTGAGGCGACACCGCACAAAGATTGTGCGCAAGTTTCACAGTCAGATTTTTCGTCAGAGTGCACAGATTGAGTGCAGGCAATCTTGCGATTGGCAAGCGAAAGATGTGCATTATGACGAAAATATGCAAGCAAATTGTGTACAAAGGCCTCTGGCCGGTCTTTGTGCGGTGTTGCCTGAAAGCTTTCGTTTATGATGAATATGCGGAGTTTGGTTAGAATAGGCAGAGAGAAGAAAAAGGGGGAGAAGGAAATGAAAAGAACAGGTCAAAGGGCTCCTAAAATAGAATTCGCTTCCGGCGCGGTGATTCTTTTTTCGGTTTTTCTCAGCCTTTTTATCAATTATCTGGGAGTTCTCGATACCCGGGAAGCCGCGCAGACGGCGGCGGGCGTTCAGCAAGAGCCGGAGGAATACACGCAGCTGTCCGACCCGCTGCTTGTGCTGGTAAACGATCAGATCCCGCTGCCGGAGGACTGGACCGTCACCCCCAAAATGATCGATGATGAGCAGGTGGACCTGCGGGCCTACCAGGCGCTTTCCGAAATGTTTCAGGCAGCTGCCGAAGACGATGTGTGGTTTTGGGTGGTGTCGGGCTACCGCAGTGTGGGGCAGCAGGAGATCGTTTTGGAGCGGGCGATCCGTGAAAATTTGAAGAGCGGTTTAAATCGGGAGGAGGCGGAAAAGGACGCATTGCGTACCGTGGCCCATCCCGGCTACAGCGAGCACCACACCGGCCTGGCCGTTGATCTAAATGATGTAAGCGACAATTTTGAAGAGAGCAAGGCCTACCGGTGGCTTTCCGTTCACGCTGTGGAATACGGCTTTGTGCAGCGGTATCAAAAAAGTAAGACGGAAATCACCGGTATCGACCGGGAAAGCTGGCATTATCGGTACGTGGGAAAGAAGCACGCTCGGGAAATGACGCGCTTGGATCTCTGTCTGGAGGAGTATGTGGAATATTTGAAACAGCAGGGGATCTCTTGAGAATTACAAGCCTATTTTACCACGTTTTTCTAAGTCTTTGGCAGGGAAAAAACACAAATTTGCCGAACGAAGCGGAGAAAATACAGATTTCTATTGCGAAAAGAAACAGGTTTGCTATATAATAGAATATGATTTTTTGCGAAAGAGGGAAAACCTATGGCTTCAGTTCGGACAAGATTTGCGCCCAGCCCCACGGGTTTTATGCATGTGGGGAATTTACGCACGGCTTTGTATGAATATCTGGTGGCAAAGTCTCAGGGCGGGCAATTCGTTTTGCGGATCGAGGATACGGACCGGGAGCGCCTGGTGGAAGGCGCGGAGGACGTGATCTATAACACTTTGAAGCAGGTGGGTCTTCTGCACGATGAGGGCCCGGATATCGGCGGTGAATTCGGCCCTTATGTTCAAAGCCAGCGAAAAGAGTTGTACCGTCCTTACGCGGAGCAGCTGGTAAAAGAGGGGAAAGCTTACTACTGCTTCTGCTCCAAGGAGCGGCTGGAGTCTCTTCACGATGAAAACGGCCTCGGCGGCTATGACAGGCACTGCCGGGAGCTGCCGAAGGAAGAGGTACAGCGCCTTTTGGACGCGGGCACGCCCCACGTGATCCGCCAGAAGGTGCCGCTTACCGGCTCCACCACCTTTCAGGACGCCGTGTTCGGGGAGATCACCATTGAAAACAAAGAGATCGAGGATCAGATCCTCTTAAAGGCGGACGGCTATCCCACCTATAATTTCGCCAACGTGATCGACGATCACCTGATGCACATCACCCATGTGGTGCGGGGAAGCGAGTATCTGACCTCCACTCCCAAATACAATCTGCTGTATGAGGCCTTCGGCTGGGAGATCCCCACCTATATCCATCTGCCCCTGATCATGGGCAGAAACGAGGACGGCAGTGTGTCGAAGCTTTCCAAGCGCCATGGCTCCACCAGTTTTGAAGGGCTGGTAGAGGAGGGCTATCTTCCCGCCGTGATCACAAATTATATTGCCCTGCTGGGGTGGTGCCCCAAGGATAACCAGGAGATCTTTTCTCTGGAAGAGCTGACAAAGAGCTTTTCTGTGGAGGGAATCAGCAAATCTCCGGCGGTATTTGATTATGATAAGCTTGCCTGGTTCAACGGCGAATATATAAAGGCTATGGACGAGGAGGAATTCCTTTCTCATGCGATGCCCTACTACCGGGAGGTGTTCGGGGAGCAGGAGAAGCCCTGGGAAGTTCTCCACTCCATTTTGCAGGCCCGCATTACAAAATTCCGGGAGATTCCTGCGCTTTTGTCCTTTTTCAAGGAACTGCCGGAATACCCGGTAGAGTTCTTCACCAATAAAAAAAGCAAAACAGATTCGGAAAATTCCCCGCAGATGCTCCGGGAGGCCATCGAGGTGCTGGAGCAGCTTCCGAATTGGGAGCTTACCGCGATCCACGAATGCCTGATCGGCCTGGCGGAGCGTCTGGAAGTGAAAAACGGCACGCTGCTGTGGCCGGTGCGGATCGCGTCGGCAGGCACCCTTGTCACACCGGGCGGCGCCATGGAGATCCTGACCCTTTTGGGAAAGGAAGAAGCCCTGCGCAGACTGAAAGCGGGACTTGAAAAGTTTTAGGGGAATTCTCCTGTAAGAAAAGAGGGAAAACAATGAGCGAAGAAAAAGCGATCCATGAAGTGGCTTCTACAAACTTCATCGACGATTTTGTAAAAGAAGATATGAGCTCCGGCGGGCGTACAGAGGGAATGAAGGTCCATACCCGGTTCCCTCCGGAGCCCAACGGCTACCTGCACATTGGCCACGCCAAGGCGATTTATGTGGATTTCGGCACGGCACAGCGCTTCGGCGGTATCTGCAATCTCCGCATGGATGATACGAACCCCACCAAGGAAGATGTGGAATATGTGGATGCCATCAAAGAGGATATCCACTGGCTGGGCTACGATTGGGAGGATCGCTTCTATTATGCCTCCGATTATTTTGAAGATATGTACAAGGGGGCGGAGGAGCTGATCGAAAAGGGCCTTGCCTATGTGTGTGAGCTGACCCCCGAGGAAATGAAGGAAATGCGCGGCGATTTGACCACTCCCGCCAGAAGCCCTTATCGGGACCGCCCCCGGGAGGAAAG
Source organism: Neglectibacter caecimuris (assembly GCF_034335015.1). Taxonomy (NCBI): domain Bacteria; kingdom Bacillati; phylum Bacillota; class Clostridia; order Eubacteriales; family Oscillospiraceae; genus Neglectibacter; species Neglectibacter caecimuris. The sequence continues at coordinate 219,531 of NZ_JAWXXK010000004.1, forward strand.
CCTCGACCTGTTCCGCCGAATGCGGGCAGGGGAGTTTGAGGACGGCAAAATGACCCTTCGGGCCAAAATCGACCTTGCCTCCGGCAACTTCAACATGCGCGACCCGGTGATCTACCGCATCAACCATTCCCGTCATCACCGTACCGGGGACAAGTGGTGCATTTATCCCATGTACGATTACGCCCACCCCTTTGAGGACGCGATGGAGTGCATTACCCATTCTCTGTGTTCTCTGGAATTTGAGGATCACCGGCCCTTCTATGACTGGGTGATCCAGAATGTGACCCTGCCCTCAAAGCCCCGTCAGATCGAGTTTGCCCGGCTGGGGATCAACAACACGGTCATGAGCAAGCGAAAGCTGAGAGCACTGGTGGAGGGCGGCTATGTAAGTGGCTGGGACGATCCCCGTATGCCCACTATCTGCGGCTTGCGCCGCCGGGGCTATACTCCTGTCTCCATTCGGAATTTCAGTGAGAGAAACGGCGTTTCCAAAGTGAATTCCACCGTGGAATATGCCTTTTTGGAGCATTGCCTGCGGGAGGATCTGAACTGGAACGCTCGCAGGGTCATGGCAGTACTGGATCCTGTGAAGCTGATCATTGTCAATTACCCGAAAGGAGAAAGCGAGAACCTGGCTGTGGAAAACAATCCGAACAAGCCGGAGGAGGGAACCAGAGAGGTCTCCTTCTCCAGAGAGATCTGGATCGAAAGAGAGGATTTTCTCAAGGAGCCTGTTCCCAAGTATAAGCGGCTGTATCCGGAAGGGCCGGAATGCCGTTTGAAGGGCGCGTATCTGATCAAATGCGTCGGGTTTGAAACAGACGATCAGGGAAATGTTGTAGAAGTTCGGGCGGAATATGATCCCGAAAGCCGCGGCGGAGATCCGGCGGACGGCAGAAAGGTGAAGGGAGCCACTTTGCATTGGGTAGACGCCGCTACCGCCCTGGATGCCGAGGTGCGTCTGTATGACAACCTGTTTACTGTGGAAAACCCTGATGATGGGAATTTCCTGGAGTATTTGAATGGAGATTCCCTCACCGTTCTTTCCGGCTGCAAGCTGGAAAGCTCTTTGAAGGACGCAAAGCCGGGAGAAAGCTTCCAGTTTATGAGGCAGGGGTATTTCTGTATGGATAACCGGGACAGCGCTCCGGGTCATCTGGTGTTCAACCGTTCCGTCAAGTTGAAGGACAGCTTTAAGCCGGGAGCTTAAGAATAAATTTTGGAGTGCCCGATTTTCAGAGAAAAAGGAATCAGCTTTAAAATAACAACGGGAGAGATCCCGTTGTTATTTTGTCCTCATTGTCACCGATTATAAAATATTAGGTTGACAATATGCTTTCGCTGTGCTATTCTTTGAAAAAAGAAAGAGGAAAGCAAAAACAAAGGGAGGGGAAAGCTTGGATTTTTCCGGCATGGTTTTAGCGCTGCTCAAAGAAAGCGGCGGCCCCTTATCGGGAGAAGAAATGGCGAAGAGACTGAAGGTCAGCCGCAATGCCGTGTGGAAGGCTGTGAAGAAGCTGCAGGCGGCCGGATATGAAATACGGGCCCGCACAAATCTCGGCTATGAGCTGATTTCAGAAAGTGATGCGCTTCTTGCGGAAAATGTATGCCGCCGTTTATCCGGAGCGGCGCAATGTGTTACTGTGGACATACGGGAAGAGGTCACCTCCACTAATACGGTTTTGAAGGAGCTTGCGGAGCAGGGGGAAAAAGAAGGTCACGTACTGATCGCCGAACGGCAAACAGCGGGAAAGGGAAGGCTGGGTCGCTCCTTTGCTTCTCCCCGGGGAACAGGGCTTTACATGAGCATTCTGCTGCGGCCCCGGTTTTCCGCCGAGGAATCCCTTTCCATCACCACTGCGGCGGCGGTGGCAGTAGCCGAGGCGGTGGAAAGGGTAACGGGCCGCAGAGCAATGATCAAATGGGTCAACGATGTGTATTTGAACGGTTATAAGATCTGCGGCATTCTGACGGAAGCCTCCATCGATTTTGAAACCAATGGCTTGCACTATGCGGTGCTGGGGATCGGTGTAAACCTTCAGGAGCCCGAGGGCGGCTTTCCGGGGGAACTGAAGGAAATAGCCGGGGCCGTTTATCAGGAAACGGAGGCGCCGCCGCCCGGGATCAGGGCCGCCCTGGCCGCGGAGATCCTGAACAGCTTTTTCGGATTTTATCAAAACCTGGAGAAGCGGCCCTTTTTATCGGAATACAGAAATCGGTCTTTGCTCACAGGGAAAAAGATCCGTTTTATCTGCGGAAAGAAAGAGCTTTCCGGCACGGTACGGGGAATCGATGAGGAAGCCCGGCTCCTTGTTTCTTTGGAAAACGGGGAGCAGGCAGCCTTCACGGCTGGGGAAGTGGCTATCGATAAAGATTTTTTGGAGAGCCTGCGAGAAGAGCGGGAGAGAGGAAAGGAATGAGCTATGAAAATGGAAGTTCAAAATAAAGTTCGGAAAATTGTGATGACAGGAGTATTCGCCGCAATGCTTGCGGTGCTTTCCCAAATCTCTTTTCCGCTGCCCTCTGGAATACCGGTAACGCTGCAGACCTTTGCTGTTGCTCTGTGCGGTTTTGTGCTGGGCCCCAGGCTGGGGCTTTTGTCCGTTGTCGTCTATCTTGCCATAGGTGCCGTGGGGGTGCCTGTCTTCGCCGGCTTCAGCGGCGGCGTAGGAGCATTTGCGGGCCTTGCCGGCGGCTATTTGTGGGGCTTTCTGTTTATGGCTTTTCTTGCCGGACTGGGGACCCACCGGAAGCATCGGGCTTCGGCGATCGCTCTGGGGATCGCCGGCCTTGGCGTATGTCATTTGTGCGGCGCGGTTCAATTTGCTCTGCTCTCCGCAATTTCTCCCTGGCAGGCCTTTTTGCTGGCTTCCGCTCCTTATCTTTTGAAGGACGTGGTTTCCGCAGCGGCGGCTTATCTGGCGGCGGAGGCGGTGAAGTACAGCCTGAAAAAGGCAAGGCTGGTGGGCGAATGAAGCTGCGGGGACATCATCTGCTTTGTACGGCCCTGTTTTCCGGGCACGGCTACAGTGAAAGCTTTACGCAGAAAATGACGGAGCTTATCCGGGCGATGCAAAATGGGGAAAGGCTTTCTGTTTTCATCGGCGCGGACGAGGTTTGCGCCGCCTGCCCCAACAGAACAGCGGAAGGCGGCTGCGTCCTAAGTACCGAGGACGTGGAAAAAAGGGACCTTGCGGCGCTGCGGGTCTTGCGTCTCTCGCCCGGTGAGGAATTGACCTGGGCACAGGCAAAAAGCCGTCTTTCTCTGCTGACAGAACAAGACTTTCAGGCAGTTTGCGGCGGCTGCCGCTGGCAAAAGGAAGGCCTGTGCAGTCTTTTGCAGCTTCACCGAATGATGAGCGGGAACAGAGAAGAGCTTTAAGAACCTGTATTCATAACCGAAGACGCCGGATGAGCGAGAATTTTTCGTGTTGCTCTAGGCAAATTTGGGCAGGCATACTGCCGTATGGCAAGCAAATTTAACGACGAGCAACACGAAAAAGGCCGCTCAGACGGCGTTTGCAGGTTGTGAATACAGGTTCTAAGAGTGAAAGAGAAAGGGAACGGCAAAATAAGCCGCTCCCTTTCTCAAACTCTACTCAATTTTAAGCTTACTTACTCATCGATCGGAGTCTGCTTTCCCCAAAACCGTTGCAGCATGGAAGCCACCTCGGCCCGGGTGGCTGTCCCCTGGGGATCCAGCCTGCCGTCTCCCTTGCCGGAGAGGAAGCCCTCTCCCACGGCCCAGGCCATGGCCTCCTCCGCGTAATCGCTGATTTTTCTGTGATCTGTAAAGGTGGTCAGGCCTCCCCGGGCGGAGATATCCATCGGCTCCTTTTTCCGCTGGGCATAGCGGTACAGCATGCTTGCCATCTGCTCCCGACTGATCTGTTCCTCCGGCGCGAAGCGACTTTCGGAATACCCCACGGCGATCCCGTTTGCAGAGGCCCACTTGATGGGCTTCGCGTAGTACATGGGCGCCGGTACGTCCGGGAACGGGCTGCCCCAACCGGGATCGGGGCTTCCCTCCATACGGTACAGCACCGAAACCATCATGCCCCGGGTCATTTTCCCCTCCGGACTGAACCGGAAAGGCCTTGTACCGGAAAACACCTGATTCTGGAACGCCCACTTGGCGCTTTCCTCTCCCCAATGGCCATAGGTGTCCTCAAAGGGATTCAGATTTTTGCAGCCGATGAGCTCGTCCTTTCTCATTCTCGTCACGTTTTCACCGCCGTAGATTCGCTCAAGTTCTTGATTCGGACTCAAACCATTTTCAGCAATCTCTGTTACAGTATGAGGTAAAGTAAGCTCTGTACGCCCTGCACTTCCTTCTGCTGCGGTAATCAGCTTTGTCAGTGATTTATTATAAATGATGCCCTGCTGATCTTTCGCAAAGCTGGGATTGGAAGGATTTAATACAATTTCCTGCAGGAGATTGGAACCTTCCTGAACAGAATACGGGTCTACTCCTGAAAAAAAGCCTTCCATTTCCCGAACCTTTTTGGGAAGAACAACGCGCTCCAAGTTTCCAAAGCAACTGATACAGCCGGAGGGAAGTAATTCTGGCCCGTCTCCCAGAAAAATCAATTCTTTCAGATTTTTGCCACCAAAAATTGAATAAATAATATTATCCGGGTACACATCCAATTCTTTTAGAGAGGCAGGCAGTGTTAACGACGTGAGTTCGTCGCACAATTCAAAGCAGAAAAAATGTGAGCCTTCCACGCTGGGATAATTTTCAAAGAAAAGAGTGCCCACAGGTTTGCCCTGGATCGTTTCCGGGATAATGACATCGCCTTTCAGCCCACGGGCCTCATAAATCTCAATGTGATCTCCACGATCTGCACAAAACAGCAACCCTCCACCTATGGGATATTGAAATCCTCTCCCATAATAGGGAGCATACGGCCAATTCTCAGGCTTTCCTAAATAGTCATACTCTGAAAAATCTTCTGCCGCTCTGGCGGACAAGGGAAACATTGCAAGCAGCAGGGTTATTGCACATAAGACGCAAAAAAGCTTTTTCATAGGAATTTCCCTCCGTTTTCTTTATTTGTTAATTCTGCCGTGTGCCGCCACGATCTTGTTTTGTATCGCCGCTATGGCGGTTGTGGATTGCTGCACTACATAGGGCAGCATGCTGTTATTACAGCAATATCCCGCAGCGATTCCCGCAGCGTCCCCTAACACACTAAGATTGGAGAAAACACGTACCTCGCCCCAGGAATAGGAACAGACCCCTGCAGCATATCCAGGAATTAACAGATTCGATACATAGCTAGTCCTCAGAACCTCATAAGGAACATATAATGGATTTTTCGGATTGTCCGCATATTTGTTCCACATTCTTTTTGCAGATTCCAAGCCGCAAATATATTTGGTTCCTTCTTTATTCATGTAATCACTGGGCTGATAGGGGTGAATATCACAACCGTACTTAGCAAGACCGATTCTTGTGGCATAATTTCCTTTATCCAAGCCAGTCGTTGGCGAAGTTCCTGCGTCCAAAGCCTCGTTAGCTGTTATTTGGTAATTAGTATTATAAGTTCCGTGTGCCCGATTGGAAGAAACCATGGACATATGTACCGTTTCCCGAATGTACAACTGATCTCCCACTACCGGGTCTCCCCAGGGGTCTGTTACAATACTTACATTCTCAAAACCATCATATGCGGCGAAAGCTCTTTCCAATTCTGCCTTGTGATGTTTCACAAAATTCTTTGCCTTGATCCATGCCTCGTCGGTGGTCATGGAATTGTACTTACGAGTTACCTTGAAGGTGGTGTTTGCCGCATCGTCGCGATAGTGGGAACGTCCGTCAACATTAAAAACCAAGATGCCGTTGACCCACCAGTCATCGCTCAATTTCCCACCACTGGCAGTCCCATTGCCATTTCTTGCGGCATTTACTGGCTTAATCATGATCCCTTCGGTATCCTTGTATTTATTGTTAAACGCAACAATACGGTCATTTGGGTCAGCATAAATTTTTGAACTTGACCATAAGTCTACAGGGATTTCTGTGTTTGGCTTGCATTTGAAACCACCCTCACCAGATGCGCCATGTATCGTTGGGTGAATATTAGTCATTTTGATCATCAATGTAGCCGCCTGCTGTCTACCTACATAATCTGTAGCCGCTCTTTCATCTGTCGGTAAATAATCGGCTGGCCAACTGTAACGTCCCACAGTACAGGCGGAATTTGCTTTGCGCGCAATTCTCCCATCTGTGGAGGCATCAATAAACACAGTTGCGTTCAAGGTCGTTTTTGTGACCGTGTTCGTCCAAGCTACATTTCCCGTACTGTCTCGATGAATGGGGGAAATTGTGACAGAATTAATCTTGTAGGGAGAGCCTCCAGCGGAAAAGCTGAAAATATCCTGCCCATAGAAAACTTTTACATTGGCGTTGTTCATGGAGGTTTTGGCATTTATCTGACAGCATAATGCGGTTAAAGCCATCTCCCAAAGAGGTTCTGTAATAGAAGTACGAACCCTGCTGAATCGCGCTACTTGCACTCGCGGCTGTTGTGCTTTGATATCCGCGATCATCCCAATAATTCAACCCACCGGCCGTCATAATGCCACCCAGCAGGTAATCCTCCGTCCAGCCGCCTGACTGGTTCTGAAAGGTGGTTTTCGGATAGGGAACAATCAAGGCTACCTTGCCGTTTGCCGCACTGGAGGTAAGCTCAGCGGCGGCCTTTGCCGCAGCAAACACTCCCGGCAGATCTGCACCGTACACTACTACCTTGTAAGTTTCGGTCGCCATCATATTACCTCCCTGCTGTTTTACAGCTTGTCCTGTAAGATAAATCCAGCTTAAGGACTTATTCTTTACCCTGATAATACGCCTGAAAAATCTCTTTGTCAACAAAACTTCTTAAAATATTCCTGAAAAATATAAATTATAAGGTCTTGCTATGATATTCTCTAAAAAAAGCAGTCTCTTCAGCAAACAAAGCTGGTTGCAAAATGGAATTCACAGAGCTTGGTTGCTTGAAGCAGAAAAAAAGGAGCTCCCTGCTTTTTTTGCAAGGAGCTTTTCAGACGAAACTTGACAATAAAATTGGGGGTATTCTATAAAAAGAAATAAGCAATCACGGCAATGCCGAAGCCCAGCAGCGCGCCGCAGGCGACCTCGATTTGCCGGTGGCCCAAGGATTCGTTTAAGCGGGGGATCATATCCTGCAATGCCTTTTTATCCATCTCGCCATCGTTCTTTTCTAAATACGCCACAATATGGTTGATGGCCTTGGCGTGGAGCCCGGCGGCCCAGCGCACGCCGGTGGCGTCGTACATCACGATGAGGGCCAAAACAAAAGCAAGGGCAAAAATGGGGGAGTCAAAGCCATAATGATAGTAGGCTGTTAAAAGTACGGAGCAGGTAACGGCGGAGTGCGAGCTTGGCATTCCGCCGGCTCCCGCCAGACGGCGGCGGTCAAACTGCTTGTGCTTTAACGCGTCAAGCAGTGTTTTGATCAGCTGCGCGCTGAGCCAGGCCGCGACGCTGACATTGATCAAGGGGTTGGAGAGCAGGAAGGTGAGATTCATAAAAGTACCTTTCCCAAAGCTTATTTTCTAAGCTCTATGATATCTTGTTCGCGTTTTCCTGTCAACCGGTCGGGAAGGGCTTTTGCTTGCAATTTACAGGAATTTGTGCTAAAATAAAGCAGTTTTTGCTGAGAAAGGAGCAGACGCCGTGAGCCAAGGGAAAAGAAACTATGGGAAAGAGCTGGAAACGCTTCTCCGGGAGATCGGGCAAAGCGGTAAGCGCCCGTCATTACTGCTTCATGCATGCTGTGCGCCTTGTTCCAGCTATGTGCTGGAATACCTTTCTCGTTATTTTTCTATTTCTGTTCTCTATTATAACCCCAATATCAGCCCAAAAGCCGAATATGAGAAACGAAAAACCGAGTTGGAACGGCTGCTTTCCGCTATGCCTCTGGAGGGCTCTGTAACGCTGCTGCCCTGCGCGTATGAGGGTGAAGCCTTTTTAGAAGCGGCCCGGGGCTTAGAGCAGGCACCGGAGGGCGGGGAGCGCTGCGAGCGCTGTTTTCGGCTTCGCTTGCGGCGGGCGGCACAGGAGGCAAAAACCCAAGGTTTTGATTACTTTACCACAACGCTTTCCATCAGTCCGTTGAAAAACGCGGAGCTCCTAAACCGGATCGGAGAAGAGGTCGGAGCGGAGTTCGGCGTGGCGCATCTGCCAGCCGATTTCAAAAAGAAAGAGGGCTATAAGCGTTCCATTGAACTTTCCAGGGAATACTCTTTGTATCGGCAGAATTATTGCGGCTGTGTTTTTTCCAAGGCACAGCGGGAAGTGACCGGAAAGGAGGGATAGGCGTGCCCGTTACGTATCATGGAATTTCTTACCGTGCCGCGGATACTCACGCCCATATTTATCCCGGAAAGATCGCGGAAAAGGCCACAGCCTCCGTGGGCGATTTTTATCATGTGGATATGCTGAACGTAGGCTTGCCCCACGTGCTGGCAGAGCGGGGCGGCGCCGCCGGGATCGATCGTTTTCTGGTTTGCTCTGTGGCCACGAAGGTGGAGCAGGTACGGTCCATCAATGAATTCATTGAAAAAAAGTGCGGGGAATATCCGCAGTTTACCGGACTTGCCGCTTGGCACCAGGAGATAGGGGATATCGGTGCGGAGCTGGATGATATTCAGCGGCGGGGCCTGAAGGGCATCAAGCTGCACCCGGATTTTCAGAAATTCTTTCTTGACGATGAAAAAATGCTGCCCTTTTACAGGGAAGCAGATCGGCGTGAGCTTCCTATCCTGTTTCATATGGGAGATAACCGCACGGACTTTTCTTCTCCGCGCAGGCTGATGAACGTGCTGGAGAAGCTGCCGGGGCTTACCTGTATCGCCGCGCATTTCGGCGGCTATACGGAGTGGGAGGAAGCCCGCAGAGCGTTAAAGGGAACAAACGTGTTTGTAGATACCTCCAGCTCTCTTTTTGCCCTTACGAGAGAACAGGCCTGTGAAAGCATTGCGCATTTTGGTGTGGAACACACCATGTTCGGAACAGATTTTCCCATGTGGGATCCCGTGAAAGAGCTGGAGCGCTTTTTTGCGCTGGAGCTGACCGAGGAAGAAAACCGGATGATCCTCTACGATAATTTCGCCCGACTGTTTCATCTGGATCCGGAGAAAGAAAGCGGGCCTCAAAATGGATAAAACAGCTTTTTTGCTGGCCTGTCATAAAGTAATGGAAGAGGGGCGGCAAAACCGCGGGATCGGTACCCTGGGAGAAAAGACCCTTCACGCGGTGCTGAAGCATTATTTCGATCCCAGGGAAGAGCACCATGAAATCAGAGTGGGCTCCTATGTTGCCGACATTCGGAATGAAAAGGGGATCTTCGAGATCCAAACCCGTGGCTTTGATCGCCTGCGGGGAAAACTGGAGGTTTTCCTGCCGGAAGCGCCCGTTACGGTGATCTATCCTGTTCCGGCAATAAAATGGCTTTCCTGGCTGGAAGAGGACGGAACGGCGTCCCCAAAGCGAAAAAGCCCCAAGAAAGGCAGCGCGGCGGATATTCTGCCGGAGCTCTATAAGCTCAAGCCTTGGCTGGGGCGGCAGGGACTCAGCTTTTGCGCGGTGCTTTTAGAGTTGGAGGAATACCGGCTGAAAAATGGGTGGAGCAAGGACCGAAAGCGGGGCTCCACCCGTTTTGAACGGCTGCCTGTGGATCTGCTGGGAGAGGTCTGGCTGCGCGCGCCGGCAGATTATCTGGCTTTACTTCCGGAAAACCTGGCAGAGGAGTTTACTGTGAAGGAATACGCGAAGGCGTCCCGATTTTCAGGAAAAAAAGCGTCTGTGGCAGTCAATGTGTTGTTTTCAATGGGCGTGCTGAAGCGTGTAGGAAAGCGAAAAAACGCCTACTTATACCAACGAAACAGCGAGGAGAAAAATGAGCGGTTATACTGAGGTGATCTTTCAGGCGCTGGTGCTTTTTCCACTGGCCGCACTGTTGATTACAATGCCCTTTCTGATCCACCATTACCGGAAATTCGGGAGCATTACCTTTCCGCGTGTTTTCCTGGTGTACTCTTTTGTACTGTACCTGATGTGCGCCTATTTTCTGGTGATCCTGCCTTTGCCGGATAAAGCCGAAGTGGCGAAGCTGACTTCCCCTACAACACAGCTTTTGCCCTTCAGCTTTTTTCGGGAGCTTTCCCGGGAAACAGACTTTTTGCTGACGGCCCCTTCTACATGGTTTCCGGCGCTTACCAGCAATTTTACGCTGCAATTTGTGTTTAATATCGCTTTGTTGTTCCCGCTGGGATTTTATCTGCGCTACTATTTTCGCAGAAAAGCGCTGGGCACGGCGGTCGCGTGCTTCTGTGTCAGCTTGTTTTTTGAGCTGACACAGCTTTCGGGACTCTATGGAATCTATCCGCGCCCTTACCGGCTTTTTGACGTGGATGATCTGCTCTGCAATACCCTGGGCGGCATGCTTGGATACTTTATTACAGGCATATTTTTGAAGATCCTGCCGGACCGGGAGAAAATAGACGAGCGTTCTTACCAAAAGGGAATGCGTGTCACCTTTCCCAGAAGGCTTCTTTCCTTTTGTGTGGATCTGCTGTTTGTTTTCCTGCTTTCCTGGCCGGTGGGAATAGGGCTGGCATTTGTTTTTTTGGAGAGCTATGCGTTTGCGGTTTCCTACCTTTTGTATTTCATTTTGCTGCAATGGCTTTGGAAAGGGAAAAGCCTGGGAAAACGGTTGACAAAGCTCTGTGTGGTAGACGAGAGCGGTCATGCTCCCTCGCTGGGAAAGCTGACGCTGCGGTATGGGTTCCTCTGGGCGGCCGCCGTGGCATTTTCTCTGATTTCTGATTTGATTTCTGATTTGCTCGGCTCCGTGCTGTTCGGCGCTTTTTTACAGATCGGGCTGAGTTTGGCAGTGCTGCTGTGGTTTTTGGTGGATACCGTGCAGAATCACAATTCCGTTTTGGGAAGAGATTACCTTCACGGCAGGCTTTCCAAAACAAAGCTTTCCAGCACGGTGCGGCAGCGGTCAAACGATTTTTCCGATGGAGTATCTGGCGCTTAAAAAAGCCCAATTTTGCGCAAAGGGCCGCATCACGTTCCAATATCCGCCGCCGCGCAGGGAAAATTCGTCCATCAGGTTGAATTTTCCCTCAACGCTTCGCGCATCTTCAAACCAAACCACATGATTTCGGTTTGCGTTCCCGAAATATTCAAAGGTGGGGGAATAGGCGGTGTTATCAAATTGGATCGGTACGTTGTTTCTTTGAGCGATCTCTACCGCGTATTCATTGCCGATGGCAGTAGCCCTTGTGATCCCCCGTTCAAAAGGAAGAATCCAGTCATAGCCGTAATTCGGCAGTCCCATCAGGATCTTTTCCGCAGGGATCGCGGAAACACCGTATTCGATGACTCTTCTCACCTGGTTTAAGGGCGCTACCGCCATGGGCGGTCCATAAGTATAGCCCCATTCGTAGGTCATCAGCAGCACTGTATCGGCCAGCGCGCCGATGGCGGCGTAATCGTGAGATTCGTACAGGAGCCCCGCCTGTCCGGCTGAGGATTTGGGGGCCAAGTCCACGTTGACAAAAAAGCCCTCCGCGTGCATTCGCTCTATGGAGCGGCGCAGGAAGTTTTGGAAATTCCCCGCATCCTCCGGGTTGACAAACTCAAAATCGATATCCAGCCCCAGATAACCCTTTTCCTTCATGACCGCCACGATCTGATCCAGCAGCTTATCCTGTAAGGGAATATCCCGAAACAGCAGGCTGGCTCTCTGCTCGCTGAAATTGCCGTTCTCTGTGATGGAGGAAAGCAGCATCACAGGGGCTGCCCGGTATTCATAGGCAAGGTTGATCATGGCCTGGTCGTCAATAGGGATCAGCTCTCCTGTTTCGGTGAAGCCGTAGCCAAAAATCGTGAGATAGGTGAGATAGGGCAGGGAGCGCAGCAAGATATCCCGGCGGATATAGGGATAGGCGTAGCCGTTGATGAATACCTCCCGGCGCTTTGGCTCCTGAAAATGGATCACAATGGTCTGACCTGCCATGAGATAAGAAGAAAAGATCAATTCGGGGTTATTTTGGAGCAGTACGATTTCCGGCACGGAAAACCGCGCCGCGATGGTTCCCAGGGTGTCGCCCGGCTGTACGGTGTATGTGAGCTCCGGAATGAGAATGATCAGTGCCTGTCCTATGGGCAGCTGCTGAGGATTTCTGATGCCGTTATCGCTGATGATTCGGCTGGCGGATACGCCGTATTGACGGGCCAGCCTCCATACGGTATCTCCCGGTCTGACTGTGTGAATTACCATACCGCAACCCCTTTCCAGAATGCTTTATCCAAAACTATGCGAACGGAAAAGACAGTATGCGGTTGATATTTTTGTTGCAGGATGTTTTACTTTAGTATATAATTTAAGGCAACCCCGCACAAAGACCGGCCGGAGGCCTTTGTACACAATTTGCTTGCATATTTTCCGTCATAGCGTACAGCTTTCGCTTGTCAATCGCGAGATTGACTGCACTCAATCTGTGCACTCTGACGAAAAATCTGGAGAGTTAATCGGAAATTAACTCTTGCGCAACTTCTTGCGCACAATCTTTGCGCGGGGTTGCCTTAAGTATATTTTACTGTGAGGGGCGGCGTGCTTTTATGGAAACAGAAGTGATGGATCTGCAAAAATTGACTTTTTTTACAGAAGGCAATACTTTTACCGGCAGCAAAACAAAAGACCCTAAAACAGGCGCGCTGCTTCGGTATCTCGTGTATCCGGACCGGGAAAATGAGAAGCTGATCGCCTATACATGGACAACAGATGTTTGCTTTGAAAGGGCCAAGGAACGGCAGGAGGCTTCTTTTTCCCTCAGTGAACAGGGACTGTCCGAGGTACAAACCTGGCTTCAGGAGCAATACCGCGCTGTTTGAGAAGCAGCGTGGTTCCCGTGAAATTTGCGGGACAGAAAAGAGGGTGGCTAAAGTAGATGAATACCCAATTTTTCAGATACATGGTAGAGGTGGAACGCACCGGCTCTATTACACAGGCCTCGGAAAATTTGTATATGGCCCAGCCAAATTTAAGCCGCATTATTAAAGAAGTGGAAGATGACCTGGGATTTCCTATCTTCAAAAGAAGCAGCAAGGGCGTGATCCCCACTGCGAAGGGGGAAGTTTTCTTGGAATACGCAGAGTCCATTTTGGAGCAGCTGGAGGAAATGGAGCTCCTGTTTTCCGGAAAAGGGAAGAGGTGCTTAAAAATCGCAATTCCCAGGGGAAGCGCTATTCCGGCAGGGCTTTCCAGCTTTTTGGAAAGCTTGGAAAAGGAAAACGCACTGGAAATAAAGCTCCAGGGAACGAGCACCTTTGAAGCGATTCGTATGCTGGTTGAGGCTGAATGTCATTTAGGCGTAATACGCTATCCCTGCTCTGCGGAGAAAAGGCTGGCAGATTTTTTGAAGGAGCGGCAGATAAAAAGTGAGCCGCTTTGGGAGTACCGGCAGGTGCTTCTTTTTTCCTATCGTCACCCTTTGGCCAAAAAACAGGAAATCTCTTCCAATGATCTGAAAGGCTATTTGGAAATTTTCTGCGAGGATCCGTGTTTGCCTTTTCTGGAAAAGGCAAACACGGAGAAAAAAAAGACTGATTTATCGGGGAAAAGTCTTTTCTGTGACAGCGGGGAACAGTTTTCTATTCTCCAGCAGGCGGGATATTCCTATATGTGGACAGCGCCGGTGCAAAAAGAAATCTTGGATAGGTACGGCCTTGTTCAACGCGGCTGTGCTTTCCGGAAGGAACGTTTTCAGGAAGCGCTGCTTTATTCTGAAAAATACCGTTTTACGGATACCGCCCGAAAGTTTGTACAAGCGCTTCGCGGCAGAAAACTGCCAAAATCTTGAACTATAAAACTGATGATGAAAACTGCCATATCAAAATTGATATGGCAGTTTTCATCATTTTGTGGACTGCTTTTAAAATCGAATTTTCCCATTCTTCAAAAATTAATTTTTGAAAGGAATATTAAAACGAAAAACTTAAGAATGTTAAATTGTTGACAAACACTGAGCTCGTTATGAATTTAACGAGATTCTAAAATTCATAAGAAGAGCTTTTTTGATATTCGCTTGACCGGCGAAAAGTGGATAAGAAAAGAAAAGTGAAAAAGTGGTGTTTTTGAGGAAGAAACGCTCCTGCTATATAGAGATTCATATTTCACTTTCGGAATGGAAAACGTTATACTTGCATTATAAAGTTTTGCTCAGCAGAAGCTGCTGAAAAAATATTTTACAAAGGAGAGCTGTAGTATGGCACGGTTTACACTACCCAGAGATCTGTATCATGGAAAGGGCGCTTTAGAAGCCCTGAAAACGTTGGAAGGCAAGCGTGCGATCATCTGCGTTGGCGGCGGTTCTATGAAGCGCTTTGGCTTTTTGGATAAAGCTGTTTCTTACTTAAAGGAAGCCGGCATGGAGGTCGAGCTTTTTGAGGGAATTGAGGCCGATCCTTCTGTGGAGACTGTCATGAAGGGGGCCAATGCCATGCTGAAGTTCCAGCCGGACTGGATCATTGCCATGGGCGGCGGCTCTCCCATTGACGCGGCAAAAGCCATGTGGATCAAATATGAGTATCCTGAGGTGACTTTTGAAGATATGTGCAAGGTATTTGGGCTGCCGAAGCTTCGGAAAAAAGCTCATTTCTGCGCTGTTTCTTCCACCTCCGGTACAGCTACTGAGGTGACGGCCTTCTCCATTATCACCGATTATCAGAAAGGGATCAAGTACCCCATTGCAGATTTTGAGATCACACCCGATGTAGCCATTGTCGATCCTGATCTGGCGGAAACCATGCCGCAAAAGCTGGTTGCCCATACCGGTATGGACGCCATGACGCATTCTATTGAGGCCTATGTTTCTACCGCCCATTGTGATTATACAGATCCTCTGGCGCTTCATTCCATTAAAATGATCCAGAAGGATCTGGTGGATTCCTATCATGGTGATATGGCAAAGCGTGACAGTATGCACAATGCCCAGTGCCTGGCCGGTATGGCTTTCTCCAACGCGCTGCTGGGTATCGTTCATTCCATGGCGCACAAAACCGGCGCCGCCTTTGCCGACTATGGCGCTCACATTATTCACGGCGCTGCCAACGCCATGTATCTGCCGAAGGTCATTGCCTTTAACGCCAAAGATCCCGAAGCGAAAAAGCGCTATGGCGAGATCGCCGATTCCATGGGCCTGGGCGGCTCCAGCGAAGAAGAAAAGGTAACGCTGCTGATCAGATACCTTCGCGGCATGAATGACGATCTGAAGATCCCGCACTGCATCAAAAATTACGGAGCAGACAGCTATCCTGCTGAAAATGGCTTTGTGCCGGAAGAAGTGTTCTTGGAGAGGCTGCCTGAGATCGCCAAGAACGCCATTGGA
Source organism: Neglectibacter caecimuris (assembly GCF_034335015.1). Lineage (NCBI taxonomy): Bacteria > Bacillati > Bacillota > Clostridia > Eubacteriales > Oscillospiraceae > Neglectibacter > Neglectibacter caecimuris. The sequence continues at coordinate 234,963 of NZ_JAWXXK010000004.1, forward strand.
GATGCCTGTACCGGCTCCAATCCCCGCCAGCCCAGCCAGAAGGAGATGGAGGAGCTGCTGAAGTGCTGCTATTACGATACGGAAGTTGATTTCTAAAAACAGTTAATAGTATGGCCGCCGGGGCAATGCCCCGGCGGTTTTGCAATGATAGGAAAAATAGGATTTCTGTAAAGAATTTCTCTGTATCAGAAAAAAATTTGATATTTTTTTGTTTTTTGTGAATTACCGTTTGACCCTGAGTAAAAACTGCGGTATAATATTTTACAATCAAGTTCCTGATAAGGAGTAAGTGCTATGTACAAAATCGTAAGCAAAAAAGAATTAAATCCCACAGTGACAAAGATGGAGATCGAAGCTCCCTTCGTTGCTGCCAAAGCGGAGCCCGGCCAGTTTATCATCCTGCGTGTGGATGAAGCGGGGGAGCGTATTCCTCTTACCGTGGCCGGCTACGACCGTGAGAAGGGCACTGTTACGATCATTTTCCAGATCGTCGGCGCTACCACGGAAAAGCTGAATCACTTGGAAGAGGGCGATTCTCTGCATGACTTTGTCGGCCCGCTGGGCGTCGCCACCCATACCGAGGGCCTGAAAAAGGTCTGCATCGTCGGCGGTGGCGTGGGCTGTGCTATTGCCCTGCCCATCGCGCAGAAGCTGCACGAGCTGGGCTGTGACGTGACCTCTGTGATCGGCTTCCGCTCCAAGGACCTGCTCATTTTGGAGGACGAGTTCCGCGCCGCTTCCAGCCGCCTGTTTGTCATGACGGACGACGGCTCCTACGGCAGAGAAGGCAATGTGTGCGTTCCTCTGAACGAAATGTTCGGCGCTGGGGAAACCTTTGATCAGGTGATCACCATTGGGCCGCTGATCATGATGAAATTTGTTGTGGCCGCTACAAAGCCTACCGGAATTCCCTGCACAGTGTCTATGAACCCCATTATGATCGATGGCACCGGCATGTGCGGCGGCTGCCGCCTGACCCTGAACCAGGATGGCAAGAAGGTAACGAAATTCGCCTGTGTAGACGGTCCCGATTTCAACGGCTACGAGGTAGATTTTGACGAGGCCATGTCCAGAGGTGCCATGTATCACGATTTTGAGCGGCATGCCTACGAGGAAACCTGCAATCTCTTTAAGAAATAAAAACTGAAAACAGCATTTGGGCTGTAGGGGGGGAGGCGAAATGTGCCGAAAAGCTCCCAGCCCAAGGAAAGGAAGATGCTAGAAATGCCAGCCAATATGAACCCGAAGAAGAACCCCATGCCCACTCAGGAGGCGGCGGTTCGTGCGCATAACTTCCAGGAGGTCGCTACAGGCTATTCTGAAGAGGTTGCCATTGATGAGGCCATGCGGTGCTTAAACTGCAAAAATATGCCTTGCGTAACCGGCTGCCCCGTCAATATTCATATTCCTGAATTTATCGCGAAGATCAAGGAAGGGGATTTTGAGGGCGCTTATCAGATCATCAATATCACTTCCAGTTTGCCTGCCGTTTGCGGCCGCGTATGCCCCCAGGAGACCCAGTGCGAAAGCAAGTGTGTTCGTGGCATTAAAGGCGAGCCTGTCGGCATTGGCCGTTTGGAGCGCTTTGTGGCAGATTGGCACAATGCCCACGCTACAGAAAAGCCCCAGCCTGTTCCTTCCAACGGCCACAAGGTGGCTATTGTAGGCTCCGGTCCCTCCGGCCTGACCTGTGCGGGTGATCTTGCCAAGAAGGGCTATAAAGTCACTGTGTTTGAAGCCTTACATACCGCCGGCGGCGTACTGGTTTACGGTATTCCGGAGTTCCGTCTGCCCAAGGCCATTGTGCAGCAGGAAGTGGATAACCTGGTGGCGATGGGCGTGGACATGGAGACCAATATCGTCATCGGCAAGACGCTGACGGTCGATGAGCTGTTTGAGCAGGGGTATGAAGCCGTATTTATCGGCTCCGGCGCCGGTCTGCCCAATTTTATGAATATCCCCGGCGAGTCCTTAAAGGGAGTGTATTCCGCCAACGAATTCCTGACCCGCAGCAATTTGATGAAGTCCTATCTGGACGATCCTGTTACCCCCATTATGAAGGGCGGCAAAGTTGCCGTGGTAGGCGGCGGAAATGTGGCCATGGACGCTGCCAGAACTGCGCTTCGTTTGGGTGCTGAAAAGGTTTATATCGTATATCGCCGTTCTCTGGAGGAGCTCCCCGCCCGTAAGGAAGAGGTGGAGCATGCCATGGAAGAGGGCATCGATTTCCGCGTACTCAATAACCCGGTAGAGATCCTGGGCTATGAAAATCCCGATGACCGGCGTGATCCTAAAAATGGCTTCGTAACCGGCATGAAGTGTATCAAGATGGAGCTGGGTGAGCCTGATGAAAAGGGCCGTCGCCGTCCCATTCCCGTAGAGGGCAGCGAGTTTGTCCTGGACGTGGATACCGTTGTTATGTCCATCGGCACCTCTCCCAACCCGCTGATCAAGTCTACCACCAAGGGTCTGGAGACCCAGAAGTGGGGCGGCATTATTATCAATGAGGATACCGGTCTGACCAGCCGCGAGGGCGTATATGCCGGCGGCGACGCCGTAACCGGGGCCGCTACCGTAATTTCCGCCATGGGCGCCGGCAAGCTGGCCGCCAAGTCTATTGACGAGTATTTGAGCGGTAAGTAGTTTTATTATAGAAACGGAATTTACGGCATGCATTTATGATGCATGCCGTAAAAAACGTGCGGGCACAGTATTGACTGATAAGAGAACTGAGTGAGGAAAGCGCAGCTGTAAGAAGTGTATTTTTGTATCAGGCAAAAACATTTCAAAATGTAGCCACTTTTGTTTTTTCTCTCTTGGTATTACTGATCGCTTTTCTGTGTGAGAAGCGAAGCTATCATAAGCAATGAAAAGTGGCGTTTTCCAAATTAACGCTGCTTTTATAAAAAATTTGAGGAGGTGATAAAAAGTTAAGAACCGATTTATCTTGTTCCATCAGTTATCAAAATTTTTCGAGAGGGATGTTTACCTTGAAAAAAAACATTTTTAAGGTCGATGGCAGGTTCTATTACGGCTGGATTATGCTGATATGTGCGTTTATGCCTATGTTCATCTGTTATGTTATTAAGGTGAACTGTGCGCCGCTGTTCTTAACTCCAGTCACAGAAGAATTAGGTATCACACGTACTGCGTATACTCAGACAAATACGCTTATGACCCTGACGATGCTGCTTTGTTCCATCGTGATTGGAAAAATTTATAAAAAGTATCCGGTAAAATGGGTACTGGTCGCTTGTGTAGCTTTAACCAGTATTTGTTATGTGCTGATGTCTCGTGTTACTTCTTTGTGGCAGCTTTATGTTTTGGCGGCTCTCCAAGGTATTGGTTGGGCCGGTGCTACCAATTTGCCTGCTACGATTATGGTAAGTAACTGGTTTGGTCCCAAAATCAAGGGAACGGCTATGTCCATTGCTATGCTTGGCAGCGGTGCGGGTGCTTTGGTGTGGATCAATATTATTAACGGCATTATCACCTCCACTGGTTGGCGTACTGGTTATCTGGCGATGGCTGGCATTAATGCCCTGATGATCCCTATTGCTCTTTTGGTGGTCAGCATGCCCAGCGATAAGGGCTTTGAAACTCGTATCGGCGATCCGGTACTGGGCGAAAAAGAAGCGGCAGGGAATGAGGTTCCGGCACAAAAAGCCGGTATTACTGGTAAGCAGGCTTTGAAAACTACCCGGTGGTGGCTAATGTGGATCGCCGGTCTTGTTACCATGATCGGTGCTTCGGCATTTTCGTATCACTGCAAAGCGTACTTTACTGACTTGACCGGTAACGGGGATAACGCCGCCGTAATTTATGCGGGCGCTCTGGGTACTTTGGTGTTAGGCAAATTCTTGCTGGGCGTATTGACAGATGTACTGCATATCAAGCGCACCTCAGTGATTGCGCCGCTGTTCTATGCGGGGGTGTTTGTCTGTTTGGCGTTGGCTGCGACTAATATGACTTTCTCAACTGTAATGATTCCGCTATATATGATTGGCGGAGCTGTTCCTTCTGTTATTCCTTTCCTGATCATTACATACAACTTCGGAGATAAAGAGTATGGCGTTATGAGCGGATGGATGAACATGGCCGGTAATGTAGGACAGATCATTGGCCCTACAATAGCTTCCTTTATTTTTGATATTACCGGCAGCTATCTCATAGCCTGGATTATTTTTGCGGCATTGATGGTATTGGTGGCCGTTCTGTATTTCCTTTCCAATCACAGCAGCAAAAAGCAAATCGAAGCAATGGGCTATACGCCGGGATAAATGGCTGGATATCCGCAAAGATCATATTACGAACTTTTCGTTTTATCATTGCATCAGTTTTTTAGAAGGAGTGTGCCAAGATGAAAAATTATTTGGATGTTAGCGGCAAAAACGCAATCGTCACCGGTGCTTCTTCCGGACTGGGAAGACAGTTTGCGATCTGTTTGGCAGAGCAGGGGGCCAACGTTGCTATTGTGGCCCGCCGCGTGGAAAAGCTGGAAGAAGTGAAGAAGGAAGTAGAAGCTTACGGCGTAAAATGTGTAGTGGTGCCTTGTGATGTTACGGACACACAGCAAATCAAAAATGCTGTAGAAACGGCTGAAAAAGAATTCGGACGCATTGATATTCTGATCAATAATGCGGCTGCCGGTTTTGCCACTCCTGTTGTGGACACTACCGACGAGATATGGGAGCGTGTGATCAATACAAACGTAAACGGCGTGTTCTACTTTGCCCGTGAGGTGGGGAAGGTCATGCTGAAGCAAAACTATGGCAAGATTATCAATATTGGTTCTTTCCATTGTCAGGTTACTATGAATGGGGTGCCCCGTTCCGGCTATTCCACCGCAAAGGGTGCCGTATATATGATGACGAAGGCTCTGGCTGCGGAATGGGCTAAGAGCGGCATTACCGTTAACACTCTGGGCCCCGGCTACTTTGCCAGTGAGATGTCCGATAAGGTGGCTGACGATAAATACGAAAACTCCATTAAGAACAACTGTCCCATGGGCCGGCGTGGTAATCCCGGTGAGTTAAACGGAGCCATGCTGTATTTGGCTTCCGATGCTTCCAGCTATGTTACCGGACAGCTTTTGCTGGTAGACGGCGGCTGGACTATCGTTTAAGCTTCGTTTCCACATTCTTACTTTCTAAAAGGCGAATTTGACCATGCCTGTTTTCGCCCCGGCAGATTCTTTTCTTGTCGGAGGAAGGCAGACATGGTTCCTTTTTGTGGGGTCATGAAATGCAACCAGATGTTTTGGGTCTTATCATCTTAGGAATATGTGTTGTTCTTTTCCTTACCGAGCGGCTTCCTTTGGCGGTCACAGGCTGCTTGGGGTGCCTGCTTATGGTACTGACGCGGGTAGCCAGCTTTCAGGAAGTATTTTCCGGCTTTTCCAGCAGCATAGTGCTGCTGATGGCCAGCACTATGATTGTGGGTATTGCCATGTTTCAGACCGGCGCCGCTCAAGTCATAGGGAAAGCCATTATTCGCTGGTCCAGAGGAAATGAATGGATCTTTCTTGCGGTAAGCTGTGTAGTGACAGGGTTGGCTTCCATGTTTCTGGCCAATACCGCTATCCTTTCCGCCTATATTCCTATTATCGACAGCGTCTGTACTAGTTCAGAGAGCATGAAACGGCGTAATTTGACCCTGCCCATTTCTTGTGCCATCATGTTTGGCGGAGCCAGTACTCTTGTGGGCTGTACCCCTCAGCTTACGGCTAATGGACTGATGAGCCAGATGGTAGGAAAAGAAATGGGTATGTGGACACTGACAGGGCCGGGACTGTGCCTGTTCGCATTATTTCTGATTTTTGCCCTTACTTGGGGATATCGGAACAGTAAGAGAGTATGGGGCCAGCGTCCGGAAGTGAATATGGGTCTTGACGAGAATGAGCACAGCAAGGCGCAGGAAAACGGTGTGAACAAGAAAAAACTGACGATCATGTTTGTCATCATTATCTTGATGATAATTTCTTATGCGTTTTCTCTGTTGCCCACTGCGGAAACCGCTATGTGTGCCGCTATGCTGTGTGTTCTTACCGGTTGCTGCCACATGAGAGATATCGTTAAAAAGCTGCATTGGGAGTCGGTGGTGTTTCTGGCTACTTGTCTGGGCCTTGCCGAGGGGTTGACCGTGGCAGGGTCTGGAGAGTTGATTGAACAGACAGCATCTTTAGCTTTGGGAAAAGTAGCCTCGCCATTACTGATCTTTGCGGTGCTGACTTTGTTGACCCTGTTGATCAGTCAGTTTATTACAAATTCTACCGCGCTTATTATTGTGCTTCCAGTGGCGTTTTCTCTGTGTGAACAGTACGGTTTTTCTTATATGCCATTCTGTGTAGGCATCACTTTAGCAGCCAGTATTGCCTGTTGTACGCCTCTGGCTGCTGCCCAGATTACCATGACGCAGGTAGCTGGATACGAGTTTTCTGACTATCTAAAATATGGTTGGCTCCTTTCTTTAGTAGGCTATCTTGGTATTATGGTTTTTGTTCCACTCTTTTTCCCGTTGGTATAAAAACATTACCGCGGGATATAGAGATATCCTGCTGAAAAATCAGAGTGATCATACTGAATGCCAAAAAACTGAAATTGCTGAACGCTAAACAATAGGCACCCCTTGAAGTAGTGTGTTATCTACTTCAAGGGGTGTTGCTATCAGGCAAAAGAAAACGACTGAAAATCAGAAATAAATTCTATGAAATTTTCCCTGCCGCATGTATTCGGGAGTGCTGCTTGCGCTGGAGAGAGTTTTTCGGCCTAGAATGGAAGATACATCAGGCATAGACTGCCCAAAAGCAAGCTGGCGGTATTGGCGGCCAAAGCACAAAGTGCGGCACGCCCTTTAGAGCGTTCCCGCAATCTGATCGTAAAAACAAGAAGTTCAGTCAGAAAAATCAACACTTCACTGACAAGTAAGAAGAAAATCAGGAAAGAATGGGAAGAGGGGTCCGCAGAGGAAGCACCGACGAGAATAAGAAAATTAAGGCCCAATTGTGTGACCAAATTTGTAAGAACAAACAAAAGCCAACTGCCTTTTTTTCGGTAACCAAACAGAAAAAATACCAGTCCTTCAATGAGAAGAGTCAGCAAAATACGAAGTGATACCAGAAGAAAAGTGCGTAAAGCAGAGGCTTTCGTACTTAGAGTGCGCTGTTTCAAGTTTAGGATGATCAGGCCATTGTAAAGTCGGGTGCATTCCTGAGGAAAAGCGCAAGTAAAGCTTGTGCTTTCAAACTCCACACGAAGCCGCATTTTTTGTAAATTGAGTTCTGAAGCTTCGTTGTGTATCAAGAAAAATCTGTAGTAGCGTTCCCAGACGCGGCTGTCTTGTGGGCCCAGCTCCAGAAGCTCACAGTCGTTCCCGTCCGCATACTCTACAGAGAGCTTCAACTCTTTTGGCGCGTTGTTGACAACCACCGTAAAACAGGGTGGCTCCGCGGCGTTAGCTGAGGCCTGCATAGGAAACGCCCACAAAAGCAAAATAATCGGAAAACCGGCAAACAGAGAGCGAAAAAATTTCTTCATTGTAAGCCACTACTCCAATCGCAAGCCGAAACGATGAAATCAGCCAGCTTCTCCATAGCTCTGGCGTCTTCTTCCGTAAAACGGGAGGGGAGAGGGCTGTCGATGTCCAGGACCCCTAAAACCTTTTTAGAAGGCTCCAGCAAGGGAACCACCAGTTCGGAGCGGCTGGCGCTGTCACAGGCAATGTGGCCGGAAAATTCATGCACCTCCGGCACCAGAAGTGTTTTTCTTTCCGCCGCGGCAGTACCGCAGACGCCCTTTCCCAGAGGGATGTGAATGCAGGCAGGCTTTCCCTGAAAAGGCCCCAGCAAAAGCTTTCCCTCTTCCATCAGGTAGAAGCCGACCCAGTTGATAGTTTCCAGTCTTTCCCATAACAGGGCGGAAAGGTTTGCGAGATTGGGGATCAGCCTTCGCTCTCCTTCTATCAGAGCTTCGGCCTGGCGCAGCAAGGTAACATCAGACAAGAAAAATCCTCCTCACTTTTCACTTTTTTCTCCCGCTCGGCTCTGAGTTCGGTATTCCATGGGGGTTGTGCCATGATAGCGGCGGAAAACCCGAAAGAAGGTGCGCTGGCTTTCAAAGCCGGCTTCTTCTCCGATTTCCGTAATAGAGAGCTCGGTTCCCTGCAACAGCGCCTGCGCATGGGAAAGACGGATATGGGCCAGATACGCGGGAAAGCTTTGCCCGATCTTTTCGGAAAATACATGAGAAAGCCTTCCGGGGCTGATCCCCACGCCTTTGGCCAGCATCGCCAAAGTGAGAGGCTCCTGGTAATGCTCATTTACATAGCTCGCGATCTGCCAGATCAGATTTTGGTGGTGGTCGCCGCGTTTTTGCCGCAACTCCAGCTCCGGTAAAGCACGGGCCAGGATCAGCTGGATCAGCGGCGCGTAAACGGCCTCGTCCGGTTTTGGCTTTTCCTGTTCCTTCAAAAGCTCGTCTATGGCAAAAAGAATGTTGGGGTGCACCGCTTCCAAAAAAGGAACAGTGGGGTAGAAGCGCAGCAAAGAATCCAAATGACCGCCCGCATAGGAAGGGTCGGCAATCAGCATGGTGATCACAGCGCCTTCCTCCGTGCTTTGGTAGCTGTGGATCTGGTTTGGGAAGATCACCACAAGGCTTCCCCTTGGCAATACGGCGCTGTGATCTCCAACGGTAATTCCCGCCGTGCCTTCCCTTGCAAAAAGCAGCTCCAGCTGTGGGTGAAGATGGGGAGGAAAGGAAAAGCCCGGGCAGGAGACCGCATGGAAACGCTCTGTGCGGTTTTCAAAAAACGCATGGTGCTCCATAGGCTTTTCTCCTTTCCCGGGCCATATTGTGCCGGGTTTATATTCTTAAAACGTCTCTTAAATAAATGCGGGATACTTCAGCGGAATGGAAATTGCAGACCTCAGGGCGATCAAGCTCAACACAGAGCACACCGTCATAACCCACTTCCTCCAGCGCGGCCTTCACAGCGGGAAAATCCACAGTGCCGTGGCCCAGAGCTCGGAAGGAGGCCATCTTTGCCTGTCCCTCCGCCTTGGAAAGAGCATAAGTATCCACGTCCTTCAAATGCATGTAGGCAACACGGCTGCCGTATTGGCGGATCAGCGCCGCGGGGTCCATACCAGCCAGAGTGGTATGGGCGGTATCAAAGCAGAAGGAAACAAAAGCGGGATCGGTATGGGTGGCAAAATAATCAATATCACTTTGACTGAACACGCAGGTGCCGTAGTGGGGGTGGAAGCATACGGTAACGCCCTTTTCCTTTGCATAGGCTCCCAGCCTGTTTGCGATCTCACAAATGAGATCGAGCATCGCGGGATCAGTGGGCCGTTCAAAGGGCGCCTCACCAAAGCCGCCGTGCTGGCAGTTATACCAGGTACCGCCGATCTCCGCCAGAAAATCCACCTGCTCCATGGCGGTTTTTAAGGAAGCTTCCACGTCCAGAGAAAAATGGCCGTAAAGGTTTACCAGCTCCACGCCGCAGGAGGCCGCCAGCTTTTTCAGCTCGCTGGGGTCATTCTTGTAATAATCGCGGATAAACGCAAAATTTTCCACGGTATCGTAGCCCAAAAATTTGCATTCCCGGAAGGATTGCTCCAACTGCTTTTTGGCGGTTTCTTCATCGCCATGGATCCAGGTCCAGCCTGTGTATGCTGCTTTCATTATTTTTCATCCTTTTCTGAGTGATTTATAGTATACTATAGCCGCTTCGTAAAATCAATCGTCTAAAATGCCGTGCATGGGATTGTTTTTCATCAGTGCCGAGGGGGAATAGTGCGTTTGCAGGGGAAGATAGGCTTTTGCCTCACAGGAACGGGAGAAGTCTGTCATGAGCTCCAGCACGTGGCGCTGCTGCTGGTAATTTGCCCGGTGCTCCCGCCCAGTGCGCAGCGCTTTGCACAGATCCGCAAGCCCCAGGCCCCGGCTGTTTTCCGCATAGTCATAAAGCAGAGGCATTTCCTTCCAGCCTGCGTAAAAATCCGGCACGCCATGCCGGGCCAGTCCCGGATCGGTTTTGGGGGCCGCGGCAGCGTCTTCCGGGCGCAGAAGCAGCACCGGCCCGCCGAAGGTGTTGGGATCGGGCACCATTAGGCTGCCTTTGGTGCCGTATACCTCAAACCGGGCCTGGGCGGTGTAATGAACATCGAAGGTGGTGAACACCTGGGCGATTGCCCCACTGGAAAATTCGATCATTCCCGCAAGATAAGTATCTACGTCCACATCAATGATTTCTCCGCGGTGGGGTTCCGAAGTGATCAGCCGCTGGGGAAAGGACTTTTTTGTCATTCCCATTACGCCTTTTGCTTCTCCCAAAAGCTGAACCAGGGCGGTAATGTAATATGGGCCCATATCCAGCATGGGGCCGCCGCCCCGTTTGTAGTAAAACTCAGGATCCGGGTGCCAGGTCTCGTGTCCGTGGCATACCATGGCGCAGCTGGCTCCCACAAGCTCACCGATCATACCGTCCTCTATAAGCCTGCGGGCGGTTTGGACCCCGGCACCCATAAAGGTATCCGGTGCACCGCCTAACAGCAGTCCGTGCTCCTCGGCCAGGGAGATCAGCTCGTTCGCTTCCTCCATATCCACGCCCAAAGGCTTTTCAGAGTAGACATGCTTCCCGTGAAGCAGGGCCTGCTTCGTTACCTCAAAATGCTCATAGGGCCTGGTAAGATTCAGTATGACCTCCACCTCAGGGTCGTTAAAGGCTTCAAACATATCCCGGTAGATTTTTGGCCGGGGCGCCTGCGCACCCTTTTCGATCTCGCCTGTTACATAAGCGGCACCCTTTTCCGCCCGCTCCGGGATGAGATCGCACAAACCTGTAAGCTCTACTTCCCGAAAGGTATTCGTGATGTTTTGCAGGTAAATACCGCTGATGGCGCCAACGCCGATCATTGCGACCTTTACCGGCTTTTTGCTTTCCATGTGAGCACACCCTTTCTTTTCTGTATCAGAACCTGATTCTATGACAATGATAGCTTTTTTATTGCGTGATTTCCTGCCAGAATCTGGTATGTTTATGCCATTTTATGCTGATTTTGAGCGCCGCTTGTTCTTGCAGAAGCTTCTGAATTTTGATATACTAAAACAAAGTATCTCATTATCGGAAGGAGAAAAACCCATGGAACAGACGCTGCGAGAAAAATGTGATCGCCTGTGTGAAGAGATTCGATCGATCCTTGCTTATCCCGTATCCTGCTATCTCTTTGGCTCTGTTGCGCTGAACGACTATAAGCCCGGCTGGAGCGACATTGATTTTCTCTGCCTGACAGAACAGCCGCTTGCTGAGCAGGAAGCAGGAACCCTTTTGGAGCTGCGGCAAAAACTTCAAAGCAGCCGGAAAGATCCGGTTTACCGCACCTTTGAAGGCGGTATTTTGTGGGAAGAGGCCTTTTGGAAGGAAGAGCCTTCCAGAGCTGTGTATTGGGGAACCAGCGGCCAGCGCATTCGTTCCGAATTTACCTTGGACTGCTTTTCGCTGTACGAGCTTTTGCAAAACGGCATACCGCTTTGCGGAACAGACCGGCGCGGTCAGGGAAAGCTGCCGACCTTTGAGAAGCTGCGAAAGGGAGTGGTAGCTCATTATCACGGTATTCGGGAGCATGCTTCAGAAACAGGGGAAACCCTGTATTCCTGCGGGTGGCTTTTTGACATTGCGCGCTGTCTTTACACGCTTCGCAGCGGAACAGTGATCGCGAAAACAGCGGCGGGCGAATGGGCGCTGGAAAATCAGTTTTGCCCGAACCCGGAAGTATTGCGTAAAGCCTTGCTGCTGCGGAAAAATCCTTATTTGTTTCATGAGGAGACCCAGTGGCGGCGCTGGTGCGGCGGCCTTGGGAAAGAAATTCAAAGCTTTGCCGATGTTTTAGAGCGGGAAATCAGGTTGTCAGACACACAGTAAGCTTTGCTGGGATTTTCCGGTAAAGAACTCTTTGACGGTTAATTGCTTTTCTGTCGGGCAATACTACTTTCACCATTTTCGGCGGAGGTAGCTTGTGAGTAAAGAAGGCTTGATTTTTTTGACGGGAAGTTGCGCCTATCCCACCTTGGAAATGATCTGGCGGGGAAGAACCCATTATTCCATGGCGCTGGCAGGCGGCCTGTGCTTATATTTGATCAATAAGGTATGCTGTGAAAAAATGAGAGGAAGAAGGCTTTCCTTTCGCTGTGTGACTGGTTCCGCTATCATTACAGGCGTGGAGATGGCTACAGGCCTCATTTTCAATGATCTGATGGGCTGCAATGTATGGGACTATTCCGATATGCCTATGAATGTGATGGGGCAGATCTGTTTGCCGTATTCTCTCTTGTGGTGCGGCCTCGCGCTGCCGGCCATGGCCCTGTGCGAGATCTGCAAGAAAACGGAGTTTTGATCTCCCGGCGAAAAAATACCGAAAAAGGATTGACATTTGCAGGGAGATTGTGGTAGTATAATACCCGCACTGGATATGGAGAGGTGTCCGAGTGGTTTAAGGAGCTAGTCTTGAAAACTAGTGATCCCGCAAGGGACCAAGAGTTCGAATCTCTTCCTCTCCGCCACCTGTTTATTCAGTTACATAAGCTAAAAGATAAATTTCACCATGGAGAAGTACCCAAGTGGTGAAGGGGCTCCCCTGCTAAGGGAGTAGGTCGGGAAACTGGCGCGAGGGTTCAAATCCCTCCTTCTCCGCCAAAAATCGACAAGCCGCTTTTAGAGGCTTGTCGATTTTTACTTTTTCACTATTCAATCTTCGCTTTTCACTAAGAGGATGGGTCGATTTTTGGGAAGTTAGAGGTTAGAGTGAATAATGAAAAAGTTTTAAGAAAGTTCCTAAAATCCAAACTTTCTAAAGTTATAGAAAGTTTTGGCATTTCTTTAAGGTGTTGATTGTGCCAACAACCGAATAGTATTTCGCATGAGTAACAGCATTTTGCTTACCCAGTCAAAAACCTTTGTATATCGAAAACCTTTCTTATCTTGCGCTGTTTCAATAATATTTTGCCTTCCTGGTCTGAATCTCTTGTGTTTTCCTGAGGGATTTCTTATAATGGGGTTGTATCGGAAAGGTACGTGTACGGGAAAAACAAGATATGACGCAGCGATGGGAAAGGATGATTTCACGGTGAAAATTTTAGTGACCGGCGGCGCCGGGTATATCGGCAGCCATACCTCCATTGTTTTGCTGGAGCAGGGGTACGATGTAGTGATCGTAGATAACCTGTGCAACAGCAAGTGCGTGGCGGTAGAGCGGATCGAAGAGCTCAGCGGAAAGCAAGTGACGTTCTATGAATATGATGTTTGCGACCTTCAGAAAATGCGGGAAGTGTTCCAAAAGGAAAAGATCGACGCTGTGATCCACTTTGCCGGACTGAAGGCGGTGGGGGAATCGGTAGCTATCCCGCTGCGGTATTATCAAAACAATTTGGAGTCCACGCTTTCTCTGCTGCAGGCCATGCGGGAATTCAGCGTTCACAATTTTGTGTTCAGTTCCTCCGCCACGGTATACGGAGATCCGGCCTCTGTGCCGATCCGGGAGGATTTTCCTCTTTCCACCACGAATCCTTACGGCGCCACAAAGCTGATGATCGAACGGATCCTTACAGACTGCGCCCATGCCGATCCGGAATTCAATCCTATTCTGCTTCGCTATTTTAACCCGGTAGGCGCCCATGAAAGCGGAAAAATTGGAGAGGATCCCAACGGGATCCCCAATAATCTGGTTCCCTATATCACCCAAACCGCCGTTGGTAAGCGGGAAAAGGTGCATGTGTTCGGCAATGACTATCCTACGCCGGACGGCACAGGCGTGAGAGATTATATTCACGTGGTGGATTTGGCGAAAGGCCATGCGGCGGCCCTGAAGCTTTTTGAAAAAGGAGCCTGTGGGCTGAAGGTATACAATTTGGGAACGGGCAAGGGCTATTCTGTGCTGGAAATGATAGAGGCCTTTTCCAGGGCTGTCGGCAAAGAGATCCCCTATGTGATCGATAGCAGACGGCCCGGCGATATCCCGGCGTGCTATGCGGACTGCACCAAGGCCTGGGAGGAGCTGGGCTGGAAGGCAGAAAAGACTCTTGACGATATGTGCGCCGATTCCTGGCGCTGGCAAAGGATGAATCCCAATGGATTTGACGGCGAATAAGCACTTGATCCTCGCTTCGGCCTCTCCCAGCCGGAAAATGCTTTTGGAGCGGGCGGGGGTGGAATTTGAGGTATTCGTTTCCGGCGTGGAGGAAACGGTGCCGCCGGGGTACACCCCTGCGCAAACGGTGGAGTGCTTGGCACAACGGAAAGGCGAGGCGGTGTTTCAGCTGCGCCCGGAAAGCACGGTGATCTCGGCGGATTCCGTTGTGAGCATCGATGGGCTGATTTTGGGAAAGCCGGAAAACGATGAGGCCGCGAGATCCATGCTCCGCAGGCTTTCCGGGAGGACGCATGAGATCTTTACCGGCGTATGCCTGCTTTCCGGGAAACAGAAAGAGGTGTTTCACAGCGTAACCCAGGTCACCTTTTACCGGTTAACAGAGGAAGAAATTGCGGAGTATGTCGCCATGGGCGAATCTCGCGGCCGGGCCGGCTCCTATGGGATTGAGGGAAAGGGTGTAACGCTGGTACGATCTATCTGCGGAGATTATTCGAATATTGTCGGGCTGCCTGTAGCAGAAACGCTTCGTCGCCTGAAGGGGCTGGAACCCGGTTAGAAATGGCGCACAAAAATCATCCTTGCTGTGTAGTATAAAACAGTGGGGTGGTTTTGTGCGATACATATGGAATCGGTATTTTCCGGCTCGTTATCGTTCTCCGGCTGGGAGAAGAAAGCTGGTAAAAAAGCTTTTGATTGCGGTTTTGCTGCTGCTGTTTTCCGGAGAAACAGTAGCGGAGATCGGTCTTTTCTCCGTTTCGCAGGAGCTTACGGAAACGGCGGCCAGAAGTTATCTTCTTTCTCAAATGAGTCAGGCGGTGAATGAAGAGCTGCAGGCGGAGAAGAATGTTCTTGTAGCAATCGATCGGGCCGGGAGCGGAGAAATTTCTGCTGTCAGCGCCAATACGACTGCGCTGAATGCCTTGAAGGCGGGTGTACTGTCCCGATTGGAGAAGTCTTTGAACGGCACTGTGACCGCATGGATCCCTGTGGGAAGCTTGACAGAGATCGGTGTATTCAACGGGCGCGGCCCCAAGGTTCCGGTAAAGCTGAAGCTGGAAACCTCCGCCGATATATCTTTTCAAACGGAATTCCGTTCAGCGGGGGTCAACCAAAGCTGTCACCGCATCACCATGGCGGTGACGGCCAGGGCCTATTCTCAGTCGCAACGGTTTGAAGCGCTGGTGGAGGAGCATACGGAAACGGTTTTGGCGGAGACTGTTGTAGTAGGAGAAGTACCCAATGTGGCGCTGACAGGAAAGTAAAGCGTGCTTGCGTAGAAATATTTTGCCGCACTTGGGTAAATGTGCCCCAAATATCATTCAGGAACGGAAGGAAAGGGACCGCGATGGAAAGAAAAGAAGCTGCTGTAGAACTGGAAAAGCTGAGAGAACAGATCCGCTATCACAGTAAAAAGTATTATACGGAGGACGACCCCGAGATCAGCGACCGCGAATACGATATGCTCTACCGGCAGCTGGAGGATCTGGAGGCGGAATTTCCGGAGTTTGTCACGCCCGATTCCCCCACGCAGAAGGTGGGGGGAGCGGGCTATAATACCTTTGCTCCTGTGGTGCACGAGGTGCCTCTGGAAAGCCTGCACGATGCCTTTTCCGAGGAGGAACTGCGTGCCTTTGACAATCGGGTACGGGGGGATATCCCAAATCCCCAATATGTTGTGGAACCGAAATTTGACGGCCTGTCCGTTGCTCTGGAATACCGGGACGGAATTTTTGTCCGCGGTTCTACCCGCGGCGATGGCGTAACAGGGGAGGACGTAACGGAAAATATCAGAACAATCCGCACCGTGCCGAAAAAATTGAAGGAGCCCGTTCCTTTTTTGGAGGTGCGGGGCGAGGTGTATATGTCCGATGCCAGCTTTGAGCGGCTCTGCGAGCGCCAGGAGCTTTTGGAGGAAAAGCCCTTCAAGAACCCCAGAAACGCCGCCGCCGGATCTCTGCGGCAAAAGGACCCGAAGGTTACGGCAGGGCGGGAGCTGGATATTTTCGTGTTCAACGTTCAGCAGATCCAGGGGGAAATCCTGTCTTATCATGACCAGTCCCTGAAACGGCTGAAGGAGCTGGGCTTTACGGTACCGCCCTTGACCTGCTGCTCCGGCGATATGGAGGAAATTCTCGCCTTTATTCGCGAGATTGGAGAAAAGCGGGGAGAGTTTGATTTCCCCATCGATGGCGCTGTTGTAAAGGTGAACGATTTTTCCCAGCGGGAGGAACTGGGCAGCACGGCAAAATTTCCTCGGTGGGCGGAAGCTTTCAAATATCCGCCGGAGGAAAAGGAAACAACGCTTTTGGATATTGAGATCAATGTGGGCCGCACCGGCGTTCTTACCCCTACCGGGCGGTTTGAACCGGTAACGCTGGCGGGAACTACTGTAAGCCGCGCTACTTTGCACAATCAGGACTTTATTACGGAAAAGGATGTTCGCATCGGCTCCAGGGTGATCCTGCGAAAAGCGGGAGAGATCATTCCCGAGGTGGTATTGGTAGTGGCGAACCCCGAAGCTTCCGAGCCTTTTCAGTTGCCGGAGAACTGTCCGTCCTGTGGGGAGCCGGTGCTTCGCACAGAAGGGGAGGCTGCTACCCGCTGCGTCAATCCGCAATGTCCCGCTCAGCTTTTGCGGCATTTGATCCACTTTGCTTCCCGGGACGCCATGGATATCGACGGCCTGGGCCCTGCGGTCTTGGATCAGCTTTTGCAGGCCGGGCTCATTGCTTCTCCTGCCGATCTCTATACGTTGGAAGCGGAGCAGCTGGAGAGTTTGGAGCGTTTTGGAAAGAAGAGCGCGGAAAATCTTGTGAGCGCTTTGGAAAAATCAAAGGGAAACGATCTTTACCGGTTGATTTTTGCGCTGGGAATTCCCCATATCGGTGCAAAAGCAGCCCAGCTTTTGTGCAATGCTTTTCCCAGCATGGAGCAAATTCGCGAAGCTGACGAAGAGGCGATTTCTCAGATCGATGGCTTCGGCGGGATCATGGCGAAGGAAATTGTGGAATTTTTCTCACGGGAATCCGCCCAGGCACTGGTTTCCCGTCTCGAGAAGCTGGGGCTCAACATGGAGGCCAGACAGGAAAACAAGGGAACGGCGCTGGCGGGGATCACCTTTGTTCTGACCGGTACTTTACCGGGCATGGGGCGGAAGGAAGCGACGGAATTGATCGAAAAGCACGGCGGCAAGGTAAGCTCCTCCGTATCGAAAAAAACAGGGTATGTTTTGGCAGGAGAGGAAGCCGGAAGCAAGCTGGAAAAGGCAACTGCTCTCGGCATTCCCGTGATCACAGAGGAAGAGCTTTTGACCATGCTGGAGAAATAAACGGCGGAAAGGAAAGGTGCGTATCATGGAAGTAGGCTATCAGCAGCTCTATGGGAAAGAAGCGGAGGCCCAGAAAGCCCGCTATACGGCGATCAAGGCGGGGTTTGAGAAAACCTTTGGCAAGGCGGAGGGTGCGGAATGGTTCAGCGCGCCCGGCAGAACGGAGATCGGCGGGAATCACACCGATCACAATCACGGCCATGTGCTTACCGCTGCTGTAAATTTGGATATCGTCGGCCTGGCGCGGAAAACGGAAAACGGTGTGATCCGGCTGAAATCAGCTGAATACGACAAGCTGGACGAGGTGTCCTTGTCCGATCTGTCCGCCCGGGAGGAGGCCAGCGGCTCTCAGTCCTTGATCCGCGGCATCTGCGCAAAATGCTTGGAGCTGGGATATCAGGTAGGAGGCTTTGACTGTTATACTATGACCCGCGTGCTGAAGGGCTCCGGCCTGTCCAGCTCGGCCGCCTTTGAGATCCTTGTGGTGACCGTGATCAATCTTCTGTTTAACGAGGGGAGGATTGATTCTGTAACGGCGGCCATTATCGCGCAGTATGCGGAAAATGTCTATTTTGGAAAGCCCTCCGGTTTGCTGGATCAAATGGCAAGCTCGGTTGCGGGTTTTACCTCTATTGACTTTCAGGAACCCACAAAGCCCGTGATCCGCCAGGTGAATTTTGATTTCAGCTCCTGCGGCCACGCCCTTTGCGTGGTGGATACCGGCGGGAACCACGCCGACCTCACCGCAGAATATGCCGCGATCCCGAAGGAAATGAAGGAGGTGGCCGCTTATTTCGGAAAGGAATTTCTGAGAGAAGTAGACGAACGGGAGTTTTACGGCAGCCTGCGGGAGCTGCGCCGGGCCGTGGGGGATCGGGCCATTTTGCGCGCCATGCACTTTTTCGATGACGACCGGCTGGCGGTAGAAGAAGCGGACGCTCTGGAGGCCGGGAGCTTTGAGGCCTTCAAGAAGATGATACATACCTCGGGGCAGTCCTCTTATCAGAGGCTGCAAAATGTATTTGCCGTGGTCGCTCCCAGAGAGCAGGGAATTTCTCTGGCACTGGCCGTCAGTGAATTTCTGCTGGGCGCGGACGGTGCTTACCGGGTGCATGGCGGCGGTTTCGCCGGAACGATCCAGGCGTTTGTTCCCTTGGAAAAGCTGGACGAATATCAAGGCACCATGGAGCAGGTGTTCGGCCCGGGGAGCTGCCACGTGCTTTTTGTGCGGCAATTTGGCGGCGTGAAAGTGGTTTTGTAAATAGAGTTTTGAAAAAAGCTGGCGAAGAGAAGGCGCCGGCTTTTTCTCTTTTTCTTGCAGTTTTCCCTGAAAGGTGCTATACTGTAACTTGAATTTTTACCGTATGGTTTCAGAATTTTGTGGCACCGGAATGTATGGAAAAAGGGGGGAGCCGCTTATGGAAAATTGTACTTTGAAGTCTCTTCCTTTTTTGGAGGATGCTGCCGCCGCGCTGAAGGCGAGGGCTATGAGAGATGTTCCCGTAGCCTATATCCGCACCTATGGCTGTCAGCAGAACGTGGCGGACGGGGAAAAGATCAAAGGTATCTTGGCGGAAATGGGGTTTTCTTTCACAGAAGATCTGGAGTATGCCGATTTTATCCTGTTCAATACCTGTGCGGTGCGGGAGCATGCGGAGGATCGGGTGTTTGGCAATGTGGGAGCGCTGAAAAACATAAAGCGCCGTCACCCCTCCGTGATGATTGCCGTGTGCGGCTGCATGACGGAGCAGGAGCATGTCGCAGAGCGGCTGAAAAAGAGTTTTCCCTTTGTGGATATCGTATTTGGCACTCATGGGATCCACCGCCTGCCGGAAATGATGGCGAAGGCGGCTTCCGGCTCTCAGCGCGTGTTTTTTCGCAGCGGCGAAGAAAGCGAAGTGCTGGAGGGATTGCCCGTTCGACGGGATAAAACCTGGCAGGCCTGGGTCACGGTGATGACAGGCTGTGATAATTTTTGCTCTTATTGTATTGTTCCCTATGTCCGCGGAAGGGAGAAAAGCCGCAAGCCGGAGGAAATCGTTCGGGAATGTGAATCGCTTGTTCGGGCAGGCTACAAGGAGATCACTCTGCTGGGCCAAAATGTGAATTCTTACGGAAAAGGATTGGAGGAGCCTGTGGATTTTGCGGAGCTTCTCAGAAGCCTTGACAAAATTCAGGGGGATTTCCGGATCCGCTTTATGACCTCTCACCCGAAAGACGCTTCCAAAGAGTTGTTTGATGTGATGGCGGAAAGCCGCCATATTCCGCATTGTATTCACCTGCCTTTCCAATCCGGAAACGACAGGGTGTTAAAGGAAATGAACCGCAGGTATAACAGGGAGCAGTATCTTGCCTTGATCCGGTACGCAAAAAGCGTTATGCCGGATATCAGCTTTACCTCCGATGTGATCGTGGGCTTTCCCGGAGAGACCTACGAGGAATTTCGAGATACCCTGTCGCTGATCGAAGAAGTGGAATTTACAAATTTGTTTACGTTCATCTATTCTCCCAGAAAGGGGACAAAGGCTGCCGATATGCCGGACCCTGTTTCCCATAAGGAAAAAACGGAGTGGTTTGCCGAGTTGCTTCAGGTACAGGAAAAAATTGCTTCCCGCAAGGGTCAAAAAATGGTTGGCGGAAAAGAGCGGGTCTTAGTGGAAGGCAGAGACGAAAAGACAGGCCTGCTTTCCGGCAGAACGGCAGGAGGGCTCATTGTGCTGTTTCCGGGAGGGGACAGCCTGATCGGAAACTATGCCGATACGGAGGTCACAGAGGCAAAGGGCTTACAGTTAAAGGGTATTTTATATTCTGGAAAAACCAGGATAGATAAATTCTAAAAAGCAGAAAGGAAAACAAAACATGGATATCATTGAACTGACAAGAGAACTGGGCAGGCAGCTTCAGGCGGAGGAAAGCTATATTGCCATGCGTTCCGCTCAGCAGACCTGTGATGAGGACGAAGCCTTGCAGGAGCTGATCGGCGAGTTTAATTTGAAGCGCATGGCCATTAACAACGAAGCCCAGAAGGACGATAGAAACGAAGACACTCTGAAGCGCCTGAACGAGGAATTCCGGGCTGTTTACGCACAGATT
Source organism: Neglectibacter caecimuris (assembly GCF_034335015.1). Lineage (NCBI taxonomy): Bacteria > Bacillati > Bacillota > Clostridia > Eubacteriales > Oscillospiraceae > Neglectibacter > Neglectibacter caecimuris. The sequence continues at coordinate 255,533 of NZ_JAWXXK010000004.1, forward strand.
ATGGAAAACGAAAATATGACGCGCTACAATGCTGCCAAAAATGAATTTGACGCTCTTTTACAGCGTGTTACCGCGATCATCGGTCTTTGTGCGGACGGTGAGAATCCGGATACCTGCGATTATGATGCGGCCTCCTGCGGCGGCGATTGCTCTTCCTGCGCCGGCTGTCACTGATCAAAATTTTACCGGGAAATCGGAAAGGGAAGGGGCCTGGGAAAGCCATGGCGGATTTTTCTCCCATGATGAAGCAATATTTCGAGATGAAGGAAAAGTATCCGAATACGATACTCTTCTTTCGCCTTGGAGATTTTTATGAAATGTTCTTTAACGACGCCAAAACGGTTTCCCAGGAGCTGGAGCTTACTCTGACCGGACGGGAGTGCGGCCAGGAGGAACGCGCGCCCATGTGCGGCGTGCCCTTTCACAGTGCGGAATCCTATATTGCCAGGCTGGTGGAAAAGGGCTATAAGGTAGCCATCTGCGAGCAGATGGAGGACCCGAAGCTGGTCAAGGGCCTGGTCAAACGCGATGTGATCCGCGTGATCACGCCCGGCACCGTGCTGGAAAACAGTATGCTGGACGAAACGAAGAACAATTACATCTGTTCGCTCTGCTATCGGGAAGGGGGGATCGGGCTCTGCTTTGCTGATGTTTCCACCGGGGAGCTTTACGCTGACCAGATCACTGCTTCCGACGCTTCAGCGCTGTCTCATCTGCTGTTAAACCGGCTTGCCCGCTACCGGCCCAGCGAGATTTTGTTGGATCCCCAGGCGGCCGATCTCACAGAGCTGCGGGATTTCATTCGGGACAGGCTGCACGCTTCTGTGGAATGTATGGAGCTTTCCCTGTACCGGGATCTTCCTGCCGCGGAGGAAAAGGTTTCCCGGCAATTCGGGAATCGAAGCATGGCGGAGCTGCTGTTATCGGACAAGCCCTTGACCGTGTTTTCCCTGAACGCTCTGTTGGGATATTTGGCGCAAACGCAAATCAACGGCCTGGAACGGCTCAGCGAGGTAGAGTTGGATCTGGATTCCGCCGCCATGGGATTGGATATCACCGCCAGGCGCAACCTGGAGCTGACGGAAACCATGCGCAATAAAGAAAAGCGCGGCTCCCTTTTGTGGGTGCTGGACAAAACCAAAACGGCCATGGGAAAGCGCCTGATCAAGGCTTGGCTGGAGCAGCCTCTTTTGAGCCCCGCAAAAATTACCTTGCGGCAAAACGCTGTGGAAGAGCTCTTCGAGTCGCCTCAGATCTTGGACGAGCTTTCCGAGCAGCTGACCGGGATCTATGATTTAGAAAGGATCATGACAAGGATCGTATACGGCTCCGCAAACGGCAGGGAGCTTCGCTCCCTTTGCGCGGCGCTGAAAAAGCTGCCTGGCCTGAAGAAAATTTTAAGCCAATGTGAAGCCACGCTCTTACAAAATCTCGATCAGGAGATCGACAGCCTGGAGGACGTGGCACAGCTTATTGACGAATCCATTGTAGACGAGCCCCCCTTCACCATTCGGGAGGGCGGTATCATTCGGGAGGGATATCATCAGGAGCTGGACGATATCCGCCGCGATATGAACGGCGGTACGGAGCTGGTAGCCGCTGTGGAGGCCAGGGAACGGGAGCGCACCGGAATTCCAAAGCTGAAAACAGGCTATAACCGCGTGTTTGGCTATTACATAGAGGTATCCAACAGCTATAAAAACCAGGTGCCTGAGGATTATATCCGCAAGCAGACTCTGACAAACGGCGAGCGTTATATTACACAGGAGCTCAAGGACCTGGAAAACCGCATTTTGGGGGCGCACGATAAGTCTGTGGCGCTGGAGAGCCGTCTGTTTGAAGAGCTCCGCCGTCATGTGGCGGCACAGCTTTCCAGAGTACAGGCTGCCGCAAAGGCGGTGGCGGCCTTGGACGTTTTGGCTTCCTTTGCCACGGTTTCCGTGAAAAACGATTATACCCGCCCGGTTATCAATCTCAGCGGAAAGCTCTATTTGAAGGACAGCCGCCACCCTGTAGTAGAGGCCCTGCTTCGTGACGCGCCCTTTGTGCCGAATGATGTGGATATGGATATGAACGACAACCGTGTGGCGATCATTACCGGCCCCAATATGGCGGGAAAATCCACCTATATGCGGCAGATCGCCATCATCACTATCATGGCTCAGATCGGGTGCTTTGTGCCGGCGGCGGTTGCTGAGATCGGCATTGTGGATCATATTTTTACCCGCGTAGGCGCTTCCGACGACCTCTCAGCGGGACAGTCGACCTTTATGATCGAAATGGCGGAGGTAGCTGATATCCTGAAGCACGCTACGGCAAACAGCCTGATCATTTTTGATGAGATCGGCCGGGGCACCTCCACCTTTGACGGCATGAGTATCGCCAGGGCGGTTTTGGAGTATGTTCATGATAAAAAACTGGTAGGGGCAAAAACACTGTTCGCCACCCATTACCATGAGCTGACAGAGATGGAGGCTCTTTTACCGGGCGTTAAGAATTTTAACATTGCCGTAAAAAAGAAGGGGGACGATATCACCTTTTTGCGCAGGATCGTGCGCGGCGGCGCGGACGACAGCTTCGGCATTGAGGTGGCGAAGCTGGCCGGTGTGCCGGATAAGGTGATCAAGCGGGCAAAGCAGGTTCTGTCCGACCTGGAAGCCGAAGACGGTGCAAGAAGGCCTTCCGGCACAGCGGAACGATTTGCCGAGGAACCGATACAGCTTACCATGAATTCCGTAGACAGCGAGGTTTTGCAGAAGCTTCGTGCTTTGGACGTGAATACCCTTACGCCTATTGAGTGTATGAACGCATTGTTTGAGCTTCACAATATGCTGAAGTAGGGGGACGGAGATAATGGTGGATCTCTTAAGCTCTGATCTGTGCAGGTTTTCCTACCGGGATTGGCTTTCTCATTTTACCCGGAACGACCAGGAAAGACTGAAGATAGATTTCTCAGAGGAAAAGGAACTGAGCGCACAGGCGCGGGCATTGATTTTTCCCTCGATCCGCGCGTTCCAAAAGGGAGAAGGCTCCGACGGCAGATTTTTGAGAACTGCGGTATCCTCTTTTTGTAAAAAGCACGATCTGCCCGATTACGAGAAGGCCATGGATTTGTTTATTCGGGAGGAGAATTGGCATTCTTCTTACTTAAAGCAATATATGGCTTATCATAAAATTGCAGAGCTGCCACACTCTTTTCTGGATCGTGTGTTTCGGCGTCTGCGCCGCTTAGGCGGTCTGCGGTGTGAGGTGATTGTACTGGTCACCGCTGAAATGATAGCGCTTACCTACTACAGCGCGTTAGAACGCTGTACAGATTCCAAGGCGCTGAAAAGCATTTGCGGGCAGATGCTGCAGGATGAGGTTCCTCATGCTATTTTTCAGTCCTATACTTTAAGCAGGTTCAGAAACGGCTTTCCGGCAAGGCTTTTCCGGTGGCTGCTGATGGAGTTTACCTGCCTTGGGGTTTGGAGCGCTTTTCATAAGGTGTATCAAAAGGGCGGTTATACCTTTTCTGGATTTTTTAAGGAAAACCAGGGATACCTGCGGCAGTCGATCCTTCTGGCTGAAAAAAACGAAAAGTAGAGTTAACATAGAAAATGCTCTGGAAAGGGGGTTCCTGATGCCAAAAATACGAGTGCTGGAAAAACAGATCGCCGAGCTGATCGCGGCGGGAGAAGTGGTAGAGCGCCCTTCCTCTGTTATCAAGGAGCTGGTGGAGAATTCTATGGACGCGGGCGCCAGTGTGATCACCGTTGAGATCCGCAGGGGCGGCATCACCTTCATGCGTGTCACAGATAACGGCTGCGGCATTTCTCTGGAGGACGTACCCACGGCTTTTTTGCGCCATGCCACCAGCAAGATCACCCGGCAGGACGATCTGGATTCCATTATGACCCTAGGCTTCCGGGGAGAGGCACTTGCCTCTATTTCCGCGGTGTCCCATGTAGAGCTTCTCACCAAGACGGCGGAGGCGGAGACCGGGGTTCGCTATATGTGCGGCGGGGAGGAAGAGCCCCTGATGGAAGAGGCCGGGTGCCCGGAGGGTACCACGATCTTGATTCGGGATCTCTTTTATAACACGCCCGCCCGCATGAAGTTTTTGAAAAAGGATGCTACAGAGGGCAATTCCGTGGCAGGCGTCATGGATAAGCTGGCCCTTTCCCACCCGGAAATTTCCTTTCGGTTTATCCGGGATGGAAAAGAGGAACTGCGTACGCCGGGCGACAACAAGCTTTCTTCCGCGATTTACGGCGTTTACGGGAAAGAATTTCTATCCACTCTGATCCCGGTGGACTATGAATACGAGCGCGTAAAGGTCACAGGATATATCAGCAAGCCTTCCGGAAGCAGACCCAACCGCTCCATGCAGAATTTCTTTATCAATGGCCGCTATATCCGCAGCCGTACAGCCATGGCTGCCCTGGAGGAGGCCTGTAAGGGCTCGATCATGGTGGGAAAGTTTCCCGCCTGCGTGCTGCACCTTTCCTTGTCCTTTGGAGCTGTAGACGTCAATGTTCACCCGGCGAAGCTGGAGGTGCGCTTTGTCAATGAACGGCCGATCTTCGACGCAGTCTATCACGCCGTCAAGTCTGCCTTAAACACGGAGGACGCGCCGAAGGTTATGGAACTGAAAAGTTCCGGCGTACAGCCCTACGCCCCTGTCTTGGAAAGGCAGGAGCAAATGAAGCTGCCGGTTCCCGGAGAGGCGCCTCAGACTCCGACGAACGCACCGCCAAAGATGCGGGAAGCAGCGGTACTGCGGGACAGCGTGCAGGGAAGAGATACTTTTCACTCCTTTGCACAGCGCGTTCTTGAGCCGGAACCGGAGAAAGCTGCTTTCACGCCGGTTGAGGAAAGCTCCATTTTACTGTCTGCTTCCCAAAAAGAACCATCTTTCTCAGAATCGGTGGAGGAGGCTTTGCCCAGTCTGAAGGAAAAGTCGGCTGTACCGCAGGAAGCACCGAAGCAGCTGCTGGGCGAATTTCATTCCCGAATTTTAGGGGAGGCTTTCGGCACCTATATTCTTGTGGAGTACAGCAGGGAAGAACTGATGTTTATCGATAAACACGCCGCTCACGAGCGTTTGCTTTACGAAAAACTGAAGCAGCAGGGACAGAGCGGAGAGGCACAGGCGCTATTGGAGCCTGTACCCGTAACGCTCGATAAGGAAGAGTATTCCGCGGTGCTGGCCCGGCAGGAAGAGCTTTTGAGCGCCGGCTTTGAAGTGGAGGATTTTGGCAGGGGAACGGTATTGATCCGGTCTGTGCCCTTGCTTTTAGATGGCAGTGACGCCGCGGCCTCCATCATGGAGATCGCCGGTTATCTGGCCTCCTCCAAAAAAGACTTTACCACAGAGCACATGGATTGGGTGTATCACAACGTTGCCTGCCGAGCCGCCATGAAGGCGGGAGACACCACCACCAGAGAAGAGCTGATCTCTCTGGCGGAAGAGCTGGAGAAAAATCCGCAGGTGCGCTATTGCCCTCATGGGCGGCCTGTTTATATTCTTTTGAAGCGCCGGGAAATCGAGCGCCAATTCGGCAGAAGTTAGGAGGGTGTGAAACCCGCCATGGAAAACAAAATTTCTGTGATAGCAGTAGTGGGTCCGACCGCTGCCGGAAAAACGTCCTTTGGCATAGGGCTTGCCCAAAAATTTAACGGAGAGATCGTTTCCTGTGATTCCATGCAGGTTTATCGCGGGCTTCCCATTGGCACGGCCCAGCCCACGCCTGAAGAGCTGGCGCTGGCGCCCCACCATCTGGTTTCCTTTTTGGAATGGGAAGCTGCCTTTAGTGTTTCCGATTATGTGAACTTGGCGGCAAAGACGATCCGCGAGATCAGCGGCAGAGGAAACCTGCCGATCCTTGTAGGAGGAACCGGCCTTTATGCCAGAAGTCTACTGAGGGGATTTTCCTTTGAAGAGAATTGCCGGGACGAAAGCCTGCGGCAGAAGCTGTTTCTTCGCGCGGAGCAGGAAGGGATCGAGCCGCTTTATCGGGAATTGCAGGAGCTGGATCCTATCTCCGCCGAAGAGATCCACCCCCACAATGTAAAGCGTGTGATCCGGGCGCTGGAATATTGTAAGCTTGCGGGAGAGCCCTTTTCCCGGCAGGCAGAGCGTTCCCAAAGTGTCGTTTCGCCTTATCGCTCCCTGATGCTGTGCGTTTCCTTTCGCGACCGGGAAAAGCTGTACGCCAGAATCGACAAGCGAGTAGACGAAATGCTGGAAAAAGGACTTTTGGCGGAGGCGGAAGGCTTTTATCGATTTTGCGCCGGTCAGCTCGCTTTGCCAACAGCGGCACAGGCTATTGGTTATAAGGAACTGTTTCCTTACTTTGAACACAAGATGCCTCTTTCGGAGGCGGTGGAAAATATGAAGCGGGAAAGCCGGAGATATGCCAAACGGCAGATCACCTGGTTTCGCCGGGAGCCGGAGATTCTGTTTCTTTGTCAGGACGATTTTGCGGGCCCGGAAGAGCTTTTACGGGAAGGGATCCGTCTGGTGGAGAAATTCAGAAAAGGAGGAGCCGCTTTATGAACAGTAAAAAAGTGCAGACCCTTGCCGCGGCGGTGCTTACCTTTTTGCTGCTGATCTATGTGGGCTATCAGGTATATCTTACCAACCACAAGGGCATCGTTACGGAAACCGCCATGTACGGAACGGTTTCCGATACCCTGCAGGCCAGGGGCTTTGCCATTCGGGACGAAAAAGTTATCACCGATTCCTATAACGGTGTTTTGACCTACCGGGTAGCGGACGGTACCCGGGTATCCCAGGGCGGGGTGATCGCCGATATTTTTACCAGTGAAAACGATGCCGCGGCACAGAATAAGATCGACCGGATCGACCGGGAGATTGCGAATTTGCAGCTTCTTTCCAAGCCGGCGGATTTTTTTGCCGCCAATCCTTCCATGATCAGCACGCAGATCTATTCCGCCATCGGCAGTATTTTTTCTGAGACCCGAAATCATAATTTTTCCGAGATCTCAGAGCTGAAGGAAAATTTGCAGACTGTATTGAACCGGAAACAGCTCATTACCGGAGAGGAAAGCGCGGAAGACTATCAGCTGCGGATTCAGGAGCTGGAAGCGGAGAAAAATCAGATCTCCTCCGCCGCTGGGGAAGCAATCGACAGTATCCGGTCTCCTGGCGCAGGATATTTTATCAGCAGTACGGACGGCTTTGAGAATGTGGTAGACGTTTCAAAAATACGGGAAATTTCTCCCAATACCGTGCGGGACCTGCTGGGAAGAGAGCGGGGAACGGGTCTGGGCTCTTCTGTAGGAAAAATATGTTCGGATTTCAGCTGGTATCTTGTCTGTGTATTTTCCGACAGCGCCATCTGGCGGTTTGAAGATGTGGAGGAAGTATCCTTGGATATTCCTTTGGCCAGCACGGAGACCATTCCGGCGGTGGTGATCGCCAAAAACAGAGACAGTGAAACAGGGGACACCGCCGTGGTTTTTGAGTGCTCGTATATGGATTCCGATATTGCTTCCGTGCGCAATGAAACTGTGCAGATCAATGTTCATACGTATTCCGGCGTGCTGGTCAGTGAACGGGCTTTGCGGTTTTCCGATGTAACGTATACCGAAACGGATGAAAACGGAAATACGGTGGAAAAGGTCAAGGAAAATGTGAAGGGCGTATATGTTCAAAACGGGCGGCAGCTGGAGTTTGTACAGATTTTTACGGATAAAACAGTAAACGGTTACGCGATCTGCAAAACGGAGCTGAGCGATGAGGAGAGAGAGGCCCTGGTCACAGAATCCACCATTCAGCTTTACGATAACGTTGTAGTGGAGGGAACAGATTTATATGATGGAAAGCCGGTACAGTGATCGCCTGAAAGACTTTGACGAAAATTATAAGCTGGTAACGGAAAAAATCTATAAGGCGGCGGAAAAGGCGGGCCGCTCTCCACAGGAGATCACCCTGCTTGCCGCCACAAAAACAGTCCCGCCGGAGGTGATCCGGCATGCCGTGGCACAAGGGATCATCTGTATTGGAGAAAACAGAGTACAGGAATTTTTGGAAAAATATGAGGAGCTGCGCACCCTTTCCTGTGATCTGCAATTTATCGGCAGGCTGCAAACCAACAAGATAAAATACCTTTTGCGCAAGGTCAGTTGTATTCAATCGGTAGACAGCCTGAAGCTGGCTTCGGAAATTTCCCGGCTATGCGTGCGGGAAAATACCCATATGAACGTATTGATCGAAGTTAACATCGGAAGGGAAGAGAGCAAAGGCGGTATTTTTCCAGAGGCTTTGCCGGAACTTGTAGATCAGGTTCGGGAATTGCCCGGAATTACCGTGCACGGGCTGATGGCAATCCCGCCGGATTGTGGAGATCCCAGCCGCCTTTTTCAGTATTTTTCTTCCATGAGACAATATTATGTTGACATAGCGGCCAAAAAATTGGATAATGTATTTATGGATTGTCTGTCCATGGGAATGTCTTCAGATTTTCCGGCGGCGATCGAGTGCGGCGCCACGATGGTGCGGGTCGGCTCAGCGCTGTTTGGAAAGAGAGGCTGAAGGATAGAATGAGCAATAGGGATGGTGAATAGTGAAATGGCAAACCTTCGGGATAAATTTCAAAGGCTGATCAGGCCGCCGGACGATGAGTATGAAGAGTATTATGATGAGGAGGAACAGGAAGACGAGGACTATGGCGATTACAGCGAGTCCAGGCGTTCTTCCTATGCTGCCTTTTCCACCCGTACAGATCCCCGTGAAAACAAGGTGGTAAATTTCAGCGCAAAATCTCAGCTTCAAATGGTAGTATTTAAGCCCACTTCTTTCGGAGAGGAAGCGCGCAATATTGCCGATGAGCTTCTCAAGCGCCACACGGTGGTGCTGAATCTGGAAAAAACAGACAAGGAAGCCTCCAGGCGTATTGTGGATTTTTTAAGCGGCGTAGCTTACGCCAATAACGGAAAGCTGAAGCCCATCGCTGCCAATATCGTGATCGTTACCCCTTATAATGTGGACGTGATGGGAGACGACGTTCTGGACGAGCTGGAAAGCAGCGGGATCTATTTCTAAGCGATGCAGAAGGAAAGTGACGCGCTGCTGCTGGCAAAGCTTCAGGACTGCATTTCCCTTTCTCAAAAACGCCCCTGCTTTTTGGGATTTTTGGGAGAAGGGGAGATCGCCGTCTGTGAGGAAGCTTTAAAAAGAAGCCGTATGGAAAATTGGCTTTTCTGGGGCGGCCATGAAGAGGCGGAGCGCAGGCTCTTAGGTCTGTTTCCGGATTATCTGGAGCCGCAGGCAGAGCTTTTCCCGCTTGCTCCCCTGACCTTCCTGTTCCGGGAAGCCGACGCTCTTTCTCACCGCGATTTTCTGGGTTCCTTTATGGCTTTAGGGGTCGAAAGAGACGTGATCGGGGATATCCTTGTGGGTCAGGGGCGCTGTGTGGCATTTATTCGCAGGGAAATGGAGGCTTATTTCCTTCAAAATTTGAAAAAAATCGGACGTGTTGGCGTCCGGGTGCTTTCCGGAGTGGAAGGCGAGCTTCCCGGTCGGAAGGAATTTGAAACGCTTTCTGGCGTAGTGGCGTCACAAAGATTGGATTGCCTGGTTGCTTTTGTGTGCCGCGTCAGCAGAGAAAAAGCCGCTGGACTGATCACAGCCGGAATGGTGGCCCGTAACCATAAAGAAGCACTTTCCGTTTCTGAGCAGTTGAAGGAAGGGGACTCACTGTCGGTTCGGAAACACGGAAGGTTTATCATAGATCGTTTGGGCCCTTTGACCGGTAAGGGGCGGCTGTCCGTACAGTGCAGGAAATATAAATAAGGGGGATTCTTCCAAATGTTGACCGTAAAAGAGATCAATGAGGTAAGTTTCGGAAAGGCAGGCTTTTCAGGCTATAAGCCGGAGGACGTGGACAACTTTATCGACGAGGTCGCCGCTTCCTTTCAGCAGCTGGAGGCAGAGCGGAATAACGCCTTAAAGCACGCGCAGGAGCTTACTGTACAAAATTCTGAGCTTTCCGCGAAAAATGCCGAGATCCAGGAAAAGCTGGCTATTCTTGCCAAAAAGGTGGAATCTTACCGAGAAGATGAAGATGGGATCAAGGATGTGCTGCTCAGCGCGCAAAGACTGGCAAAGGATTCTGTACAGGAGGCAAAGGATAAGGCCGCCGTTATTTTGCAGGACGCCCAGGATACCGCCAGAAAAATTACGGAAGACGCAAAGTCTGAGGCGGAGAAGGCCACCAGGCAGTACATGCTCCAGACAGAGGAGAAGAAGGAAGAGCTGGAAGAAATGAAACGGCAGGTTTCCGCCTTCCGTGCGTCTCTGTTGGAAATGTATAAAAAGCATCTGGAATGTATCAATCACATTCCGAATTTCCGGCAAAAGGAAAAAGCAGAAGAGGAAGAAGTATCCGCTGTTTCGGAGGAATACAGAGAACCTGTAAAGGAAGAACCGGTTCAGGCGCTGACTCCTGTGGCAGAGCAGGCGGCCCCGCAGCCTGAAAAGGTGGTTCAGATCCCGAAAGAGGCCCCTCGTCCGCAGCAGGAGCCCGTTCGGCAGCCAGCACCTGCGGAACAGGAGGCTTCCGTAAAGCAGCCCCCGCAGCGAAAGCCCCAGCCTGCGCCGGTAAACCGTAAAGAGGAGACCAGCCGCCCTACTCTTCATGACCGGGTAGATTATACGGTAGATCAGCGGTTTACTCCCGAGGAAGAGGAAGAGTTTCTGGACGATGACCTTTCCGATGTGGGGATCGACCTGAAAACCTACAGCAATATCCCTGAAACGCTGAAGCATGAAAAGGAAAGCCATTTCAGCCATTTGGAATTCGGGGACGATGTAGACCTGGGGAAGAAAAAGCGTAAAAAGTGATTTTGCGGGCGCAAATTTTGCAGGATTTGCGCCCTTTTTCATAGGATACTTGTGCTAGAGTATTAGCGTATAAAACGAATCAAATAACAAAAAAGGGTGGCTGTTCTTTGGAAGAAAGAAAAAATATTTCTCATTTTTTACGTGCAGTAGCTCTGCTGATCGCCGCAGGCCTGCTGCTTGCGGTAGATATTGTCGCAAAACGCTGTGTTCTGCGGTATTTGAAGCCCATGAAGCCGATATCCTTGATCGATGGGCTTTTGGAGCTTTCCTATGTGGAAAATACAGGTGCGGCATTTGGCCTGTTTAAGAACATGATGTGGCTGGTCATTCTGATCACTGTAATTGCCGTAGCGGTGATTTTGGTGCTGCTGTTTCGCTATCAGAAGCACACCTTTTTCAGCTATGCTTCCTGCGCGCTTTTGATAGCGGGCGGGATAGGAAACCTGCTGGATCGGATCCTTTACGGCTTTGTGGTAGATTATATCCACGTGCTTTTCTTTGACTATATTTTTAATTTTGCCGATTGCTGCGTTACGGTAGGCGCGGTGTTGTTTGTCATTCATGTGCTTTTGATCTCCCTGCGGGAGAAGAAAATGCAGGAGGAAGCAAAAGTTTCTTCGGAGCATGCGGAATGAGCGGGGAAGTGCTTTGCCTTACGGTAGAAAACGCGGGCCTTCGGCTTGATAAGTGGCTGGCAGAGCAGCTGGAGGGAATGACGCGTTCTTCTATTCAAAATTTAATTCAGGCAGGCTGTGTGACCTGCGGAGGAAAGCCGCTTACCAAAAGCGCAAAGCTGTCCTCCGGCGATGAGGTTATCGTAACGCTTCCCGAGCCGACACAGCCCGATGTAAAACCGGAACAGATCCCCCTTGAGATCGTCTATGAGGACGAAGACCTGCTGGTGGTCAATAAGCCGAAGGGCATGGTAGTTCACCCCGCCCCGGGTAATCAGGAAGGAACGCTGGTAAATGCGCTGCTGTTTCACTGCGGCGATTCTCTTTCCGGCATTAACGGTGTGGCACGGCCCGGCATCGTTCACCGTATCGATAAGGACACCAGCGGCCTTTTGATCGTGGCAAAAAATGATTTTTCCCATGTGGGCCTGGCCCGGCAGATCCAGGCCCATTCCTTTACCAGGGAGTACAGCGCTGTCGTATACGGCGCTGTAAAGCAGGAGCGGGGCACAGTAGACCTTCCTATTGGCCGCCACCCCGTGGAACGAAAAAAGATGGCGGTTTTGCCAAGCTCCCCATCGGCTCGGAACGCGGTAACGCATTTTGAAGTGACGGATCGGTATGAAGGCTTTACACAGCTTCGGCTCCGTCTGGAAACAGGGCGTACCCATCAGATACGGGTGCATATGGCCGCTTTGGGGCACCCTGTGGCTGGGGATCCGGTGTATGGGCCTAAAAAGGTGATCGCCTCTCTGCACGGGCAGTGCCTGCATGCGGGCCGTATTGGTTTTGTGCACCCGCGCAGCGAAGAATATCTGGAATTTGAAGCGCCGCTGCCCGCCTATTTTACAGAGTTTTTGCAAAAGCTTCGCAGGATATAGAAGCAGATCCAGCACGGAGAAAAGGGGAGACTGCTCATGCCGGAGAAAAAAGAGAAAAAACCGGAAAAGCAGACCGCCTATATCGGCCTGACGATTCTTTTTTTCCTTTTCATTGCGGTCGTCATGGTCTTGGTAAAATTTCGCCTGGTTCAACCGGTGAATCTCTATGTCGTCTCTGAGCCGTCGGACTCTTTGCAGACGGCATCAGAACCTGCTTCTTCCTCAGCGGAAGAAGTGATGGCCGGTGCTGTGAAAGATATCCTTCGGGAAGCGCTGGATATCCGGGAAGAATCCCATGCCTCGAATTTACAGGAGCCGGAAAGCCAAGGGGCTTCTGCGGAAAAGAAGATCAATATCAATACGGCGAGCCAGTCAGAGCTGGAAACGCTGCCTGGCATCGGCCCAAAATTGGCGGAACGTATCGTTCAGTACCGGGAGGAGCAGGGCGCCTTTTCCGAAATTGAAGATATTATGGCGGTAAAAGGGATCGGAGAAAAGAAATTTAAAAAGCTGCGAGAGTATATTGTCATATCGTGAAGAGCTGGGCTTCTAACTGTGAGTGGTTGATGGAAGAGGCGGAAAACAATTAGGAATGAGCAATTAGGAAAGGCAAAGTTCGCTAAATTGGAATTTAGCTGACTAACGAATAGCACTACCCCTTGCCTCCCCTGAATAGGGGAAGAAGGTTGCTTTGCAATCTTCTGGGACCGCCGATAGGCAGTGGAGAGGTTCCAGCTCGCTAAAAATCCATATAGAACCTGATTTTTATAGCCTTCCAGCACGGAACCCCTCAGTCACGGCTTTGCCGCCGTGACAGCTTTCTACGCTGTCGCTTCGGTCGGTGCTGGACGGTCTCCACCGGAGACCAGCACCCCTTTCAGGGGTGAGCGCATCCCGGTGGGGGGAAGGTCTCCAGTGGAGACCGCTCTGACCCGACCGAGCCGACAGGCGAGAAAGCCAAGGGGTGCCATATAAACTATAATTTACTGGTTATCCGCCTGCCTTCTTCCTGTCATTCTGAACGAAGTGAAGAATCTCGTCCTTTTGTCTTTTCTCTGGGAATTAAGAGCGAGATTCTTCGTCACTTCGTTCCTCAGAATGACCAAAAGTGCGGACTTGCTCTTTTCTAACGACTAACAACTAACGGCTAGTTTGTTAAACTACAATTTACCCCTCCCATTTTCACACTTACCCCGCCATTTCAAATATGAAAAAGGCAGACCTGAACCAGAGATTTCAGGTCTGCCTTACGTTCTTTAGTAGCTTTTTTTACAGCCCACAATACCGTGTCAGCATGGACGCCGCCTCGGCCCTTGTGGCTTTCCCTTGGGGATCGAGAATTCCGTTTCCCTTCCCGGAGAGAATCCCGGTTTCCACTGCCCAGCAAAGGGCCGGTTTTGCGTACTTGCTGGCTTTTTTGCTGTCTGTGAAGGCTTCCAGATTTCCGGTAGTTTTCGGGCTTCCCGCATAGCGGTACAGCATGCTGACCAGCTGCTCTCTGGTAACGGGATCGTCCGGGCCGAACAGGGTTTCGCTGTACCCGACCACAATTCCCTGCTCCGCCGCCCAGGCGATGGCTTCGGAATAATACCTTCCGGCCGATACGTCCTCGAAGGCTGAGAGTTTGGAAACCTCCGGCTCCTCTTCCAGGCGGTACAGAACTGAGGCCAGCATTGCCCGGGTCATGGGTATATGGGGGGCAAACTCTGTTTCTGATACTCCCGCGAACAGCTTATGCGAATAGGTAAAACTTACTGGTTCATAGTACCAGGTTCCTTTTGTAACATCGGTAAAGGGCAGATCGGAAGGTATAGGAGGTGGAGGAATCGGTGCAGACACATTGGGATCAATTACTCTTACCCTGCGGGTTATCTCCGTAAGGTTTCCCGCTTTGTCAGTGGCGTTGTATCTCACTGTGTAGGTTCCAGCCGTTTCAGTATCTAATTTAGAGGCGTCGATCTCCAGCTTGCTTTGTATCTCCGTATCCTGGTTATCTGCCACTTCCGCGCCCGGCTCTTCGTATACTTCCCCCAGCTTAATTGTAAGAGGGTTCTCTCCCAGCAGGGTGATCACCGGCGGCTCTTTATCGATCCAGTCCACCGTGGCGATAGCTGACCCCTTATTTCCTGCTTCATCTTCAAACTTGAAGGTGAAGCTGCCGTTTTCTGGGAAGGTGTGGCTCAGGCCTCCGTCACTTGTTACCGTTACTTCTTCTGATGGAGTAATGGCAGCAATCACGTCCTGGTTCGTCAGCTTGTGGGGGGAATACGTTATGGTGGCGGTGGGCGCTTCTTTATCGATCCAGGTAACAGAGGCGGCTACTGTGCCTTTTGTTCCGGCGGCGTTTTGAATCTCGAATTCAAAGCTTCCGTTCTCTGCAAACACATGGGTATTGCTGCCGCCATTATTGAGGATCGTTGTTCCGGAGGGAACGGTCAAAGTAGCGGTAACATCTTGATTGGTTGGGTCGGTGATATCATAGCTCATAGTTCCTGTAGGCAGGGATTTATCAATATTGCTTACCGTGGCAACAGCTGTGCCCTTGTTTCCAGCTTCGTCTTCAAATTCAAAGGTGAAGCTGCCGTTTTCGGTGAAGGTATAGCTTAAACTGCCGTTCTCAGTGTTTGTCACTGTCACTGATTCTGAGGGGGTAATGGCAGCTACTACATCGCCGTTGGTGGGCTGGGTAGTGGAATAGCTTACAGTAGCAGTCGGCGCTATGGTGTCCTGCACAATAACTTCCCGCTCCACGGTGGTTTCATTGCCTGCATGATCGGTGGCGGTGTAGGTTACGGTATACGTTCCGCACTTTGCTGTGTTTACCTGGGAAGCGTCTATTTCAAGCTTGCCGTCCAGCTTTCCCGCTTTGATATCCGGGTCTAAGTTGTCTGTTACTACTGCTCCGAGCTCGGTATAGGATTCTCCACATTCTATGATTTGTGGAGAAGAGCTTTGCAGTTCTATCTCCGGCGGAGTGTTGTCTACATAGATGATATCTGAAACCACCTCACGGGAGTACATGTTATGATAGGATATCACGCCGTTTGGAATGATATAGCGGAAGGTTCCGTCTCCGGTTAAAGAATCGCTATAAGCCCTTCCAGGAATTATTAGAAAAAGGGATTCTGAAGTTCTGCGCATTCCCTTTAGTCTTAAAAATGATTCATTAAAGGTTCCGTTTGCAATTATTTTCGGCACATTATTATGGCTTATAACGAAATTCCGCATACTGTCAGGTGAGCCAGGAATAATTTCACCGTTACATTTAGCTGTAATTGCAACTTCCAAGGAAGTCCCCTTCCGAATCGCTGTGTGGCTTTGTACGATCTCCAATTCCGGAATAGGAACAATATCCGGATCACGAAATCCTGCCTTTATCACAGCCTTTTCCGGCGTGATGCTTTCTACCTTCAAATACGCACCTGTGTAGATATCATCGTAAAAGTCGCTGTTTACCGGGGTACTATCTGAAGAAAAGATATCGCCAACAGTGTAAAGATCTGAAGAATCGTAATTGAAACATTCATATTTTTCAGGCCTTGTCCGCCCACTTTTATACACGGGGTAAACGTATCTTGTTTCATCTTTATAGACCGTGTATGGACCGCCATTGGCAGTATTACAGTGCCAGATCACAATTCCGGAATTGTTATACATGAGCTCACTATAAAAAGAAGATGTATAAATTGATTTTTGAGACCCATTTCTGTATTCGACAATATAATATTCATCAAAAGGAAACATTAGGGGATCAGGAATCAGAACAACCGCCTTGGTTTGTTCCATTCCTGAATAATCTTCCGCTGCATACAATTCCATCTCGGTTACTTCATTTTCATTTGTTAGAATAACAGGATCTACCCACCCTAAAAGCACTTTATCATAGATGTTCAGATAGCAGTCACCACCACCCATATATTCCGACAAGCTGTAATCGATCCATGTATAGCTTGATGTTGGGTAATGGTCAGGCAGCCCCATCATATGACCAATTTCATGGCATTCTGTCCTTCGCTCTTCTGCCCCCCAAATATCCACTGCTTCCTGACTCCAAGGGTCTTTTTCAAACATAACCGTGGTAGAACATGACGAAAAGCCTTCTAAACGACCTATACTTGATACATGGTTTCCGAAAACACCACCTTGGTTTACCGATGTTCCCTCCGGCGTCAGTTCCGAAGTCACATAAAATCTGACGATTACACCATCTACCAAACCATCTTGGTCACTGTCGTAATCTTCTTTTTTCAAAACACCTGTTTCTACATAACTTTTTAGGATTTCGACTACTAAATTAGTGCCGTCTGACCGGCTCTTAAAGTGATTAGCAGGGTATTCTGAATGATAGATTGGAAGGATATCCCCGGTAAGGTCCAATCTACCATAAGACAGCTTTTGATAAGCGCCCCGAACAGCCTGAGCAAAGGGAGATTCCTTTGCCAACGCAGGGTCATATTCCGCGTTAAAGTATTCCTCGCACTTTTCCAGGAAGCCCTTTTCGTCCTCTATCCGATATCCATCAAAATCCACCAGAATAACAGGAAGCCTTACCGAGCCAATGGAAGGCATAGCTTTCGGTTCCCGCTGCTGTTTCATATAGGTTGCAGAAGGGTCAAGATTTTTCCTGCTTTCGTTCTGAGATAGGTTATTCTCCGCAAATGCAGGAATAGCTTGTGCTGCCAACAGAGAAAACGCAAGCAGAATGGAAAGTAAGCGTTTCATAAAATCACCTTTGGGGTAGTTGCTGGGGGATAAGGAAGAGCACTTTCAAAAGGAACGGGCAGGAAATAGTGCTGGTATTTCCTGCCTGCCTTTTTATGTGTGGAAATACGTCTCACGGTGAGACGTATTTCCAGTTGTGTCTTTTGATCACTTTTCCTCTGAATACAGAGAAATCACTTCTTCTTTTATCGTACCATCTTTATACTGAAGTTTCAACAAATACTTGTGTTCCACGTACCTTGGGATTTCTTCCGTTTTTGCCTGATTTGAGGATAGGGAACCTCCAAAAATCCTCCCGAACGGACACGGTTTTACCTCACCGGCATAACATGGACTTTCAGAGATCCCCTACAGATTTGCTATCGGCAAATTCCTTATTAAATTGCAAAGATTTTACTTTCTCATGTCGCTGGGAAAGCTGATTTCCAGCTGTTTTCTGGCAGCTTCCATAAATTCAGAAACCTCCAAGCTCAAGGCGGCGCAGCGCAGATATTCTTCCCGTGAGGCCTCCGGCTCTATGATATAGCGGTAGAAGTCCTTCGCTTCCCAGCCCATCAGCTGATATTTTTCGTCGTTGACGCCGTGCAGCTGCTCCGTGGAGCCGTCCTTGTACCGCAGGCTGATCCCTGCCAAGCGGGAAATGGATTCTACACTGACGGTTCCGTCCGTTCCCTGAAAATCGCTGTTCGCCCCGGCCTGTCCCATTTTGGAATAGGTGAGCGTCACCAGCTTGTCAGGGTAGCGCAGGGTAAGAATTCCGCCGCCGTCCAGGCCGCTGGTGGTGGAAACCGAATCGGCATGAACGCTTTCCGGTTTTCCGAATAAGGCCAGGGCAGGGTAGACGCAGTAAACACCCAGGTCCATCAAAGCGCCGGTTTCCAGCTGGGGGTTGAAAATATTGGGCAGGTCCCCGGCAAGGTAAGAATCCAGCTTGGAGGAGCGCTGGCAGAAATCCAGCTTGACCATGGTGATCCGGCCGATCCTGCTCAAGGCTTCCTCAAGGATCTTTCTCTGGGGAAGGTGGAGATACATGATAGCCTCCAGAAAGATCAGGCCCCGCTCTTCGGCAATGTCTTGCAGTTCGCAAACCTTGTATGCCTGAGCACACAGCGGCTTTTCGCAGATCACATGCTTTCCATGCTCCAAAAGCAGCTTGCATTGGCTGTAATGAAAGGCGTTGGGACTTGCCACATATACAGCGTCCAGGTCGGGGGAGGAGGCAAATTCCTCCAAATCGGTAAAAACAGATTTCGCGCCGTGTTTTGCGGCATATTCTTCTCCGCGCTCCCGGGAACGGGAGTATACGGCGGAAAGCTCCCATAAGCCGCTGTCTTTCGCGCCGTGTATGTATTCGTCTGTGATCCACCCGGAGCCTACTGTACCAAAACGCAGCATAAATTTATACCTCTTCCCAGTAGCGCTTCAAATTGGCAAGGCCAATGCGCAAAGCGTCGATAGGATCCTCCATGCCTTCAAACTCAATGGCGATGGTATCGTCATATCCGGCAGCCTTTAAGGTGCGCAGGCACTGCTTTACCGGCACATTGCCATGGCCGATGATGGTGCCGCGAAGATAATTCCCCGCCCTTGTCTGGAAAGCGCCCTCGCCGGGATCGGCATCGTAAAAGCTCTTCCATACGAAATCCTTGGCATGGACATACTTGGTATAGGGAGCTACTCTGGCTACCGCTAAAGAAGGATCCTCGTCAGCGCACATGAAATTTCCCATATCGCAGAGCAGGGCGAAATTCGGGTGGTTTACAGCATTGTATAGCTTTTCCACACGGTCGGAATCCTGAGAGAAAAAGCCATGGTTCTCCGTCATGGTCATCACGCCCTTGGAGGCGGCGTATTCGGCCACCTGGCGAATGGGTTCCACCAAAAGGGGAATGGCGCTGTCATAACTGCCGCGGCAGGCGGCGTCTTTTGGGGAAAAGCCGGAGGTAACATCGTGACGCATTCTAGACGCGCCTAGCGCGGCGGTAAAATCCACATAGGATTTGATCCTTGTCACTTCTTTCGCCGTGTCGCCGTCGCTGCCGTTTAAGAAATCGGCGCCGATGGCCACAGAAGAGATCGCAAGGCCATGCTTATCGGCTTCGGCCCGAATTTCCGCCGCCCGCTGAGGCATTTCCTCCGGCGTGCAGTCCACATTGACAAAATCCACGATCTCAACGGCGTCAAAGCCAAGCTCCTTCGCCTTGGCGATGCACTGCATGGGGGTCAGCGCGCCGCTGCGGATAGATTTAAAAAAGCTGTACAAGCTTACTGAGAATTTCATAGTAATATTCCTTTGCTAAATATAGTGTGATTTAATGGGAAACTGTCCTTTAATCGCCAAAGCTGATACCGATCTGACGGGCGGCCTGGATCTCACTGCAATCCACAGGAACAGCCTTCAGCTTTCCGGCCACGTCCTGAAGGGGAACAGGAACCGTGTTTCCATTCACCATACCCACCATTACGCCAAAGCGTTTTTCTTTAATAAAGCGCGCCGCTGTAGCGCCCAGCCGGGTGCACAGCACACGATCATACGCGCAGGGGCTGCCGCCGCGCTGGAAATGGCCGGGAACGCAAACGCGGATCTCATTGTCGATTTTCTCCTGAAGCTCCTCGGCGATCCGATAAACAATAGAGGGGTGCTTGAAATCAGCCCGGGCTTTTTTGAACTCTTTCTTGGAAAGGGCGGCTTCTTCCTTGGAAATAGCGCCCTCGGCCACGGCCAGAATGGAGAATTTCTTGCCCTTCTCAATGCGATTATTCAAGGTTTTGGCAATCTTGTTGATATCATAGGGGATCTCCGGCAGCAGGATCACATCGGCGCCGCCAGCAATACCGGCGGACAGGGTAAGCCAGCCCACCTTATGTCCCATCACCTCTACAATAAAGATCCTTCCGTGGGAGGTGGCGGTAGTGTGGATACAGTCGATCACATTGGTGGCGATCTCCACAGCGCTGTGGAAGCCGAAGGTGATGTCCGTACCCCAGATATCGTTATCGATAGTTTTGGGAAGATGGATCACATTCAGGCCTTCCTCCCGAAGAAGATTGGCTGTTTTTTGTGTGCCGTTGCCGCCCAGGATCACCAGGCAGTCCAGCTTCATCTTCTTGTAGTTGTCCTTCATGGATTTTACCTTGTCCACGCTGGTTTCATCGATCACACGCATGGTCTTAAAGGGCTGCCGGGAGGTTCCCAGCAGAGTGCCGCCCAGAGTGAGGATCCCGGAAAAATCAGATTCCTTCATCAGCTTGTACTCGCCGAAAATCAGGCCCTTATAGCCGTCTTTGATCCCGTAGATTTCTACATTGTCGCCGAATTCTTCATAGAGACCTTTCGCAACGCCGCGAATGGCGGCGTTCAAGCCCTGGCAATCTCCGCCGCTGGTCAGAATACCTACTCTTTTCATGAAATTTCTCCTTCCAGAAATAAAATGATATATCGCGGAACAGGCCGCTTTTTCAGATGCCTGTTTCTTCACCGGAATGAATGGGGATCAAGGGACTGTCGGCCAGAGCCGGCTGAAGCTGAGATAAACGCTCCTGCGCCTGCTTATAAAAGGTAAGCTGGCTGCTGAAGGCCGGCTTGCCCCGGCGGTTGACATGGTGGTAGCTGGTGTTGGAGCCCATGACCCGGGCGTTGGTGTTGTCCTGTAAGAAGGTATCAAGAATTTCAAAAGCCCGCTGCTTTAGGTCCTCGTCCTCTACCGGGAATACCAGTTCGATCCGGCGGTCCAGATTTCTGGGCATCCAGTCCGCGCTGCCCAGATAAATTTTTGGGAACCCGGCGTTTTCAAACCGGAAAATGCGGCTATGCTCCAAAAGCTGCCCGACAATGCTAATCACGCTGATGTTTTCGCTGATCCCCTCCAGCCCCGGGATCAGGCAGCAGATGCCCCGCACCACCAAACGGATCGGTACACCGGCCTGAGAGGCCTCGTACAGCAGCCCGATGATCTCGGGATCCACCAGGGAATTTACCTTGGCGGTAATGCCGCAGGGAAGCCCCTGCCGGGCATTGACGGTTTCCGCCTTGATCATGCGAAGAAAGAAATTCCTCATGCCGTGAGGCGCCACCACAAAATGCCTGTACTCCGGCGGGCGGGAATAGCCTGTGATCACATTGAACAGGGAAGAGGCATCCGCTCCGTATTGGCTGTTACAGGTGAACAGTCCCAGGTCTGTGTATATTTTTGCTGTAGAATCATTATAATTACCGGTTCCCAGGTGCAGATAGCGCCGAATGCCGTCATCTTCCTGGCGCACTACAAGGGCGATCTTACAGTGAGTTTTCAGGCCGTGAAGACCGTAGATCACATGGCAGCCCGCCTTTTCCAGCTTTGTGGCCCAGTTGATGTTGTTTTCTTCATCAAAGCGGGCCTTCAGCTCTACCAGAACAGTGACCTGTTTCCCGTTTTCCGCTGCCTTGATCAGCGCCGCTACAATGGGAGAATTGCCGCTGACCCGGTAAAGGGTCTGTTTGATGGCAAGCACATTTTCGTCCTGCGCCGCCTGCTCAACAAATCGAACCACGCAATCAAAGCTTTCATATGGGTGATGCACCATTCTGTCCTTTTCCCGAATGGCTTCAAAAAGATCGTCATATCCCCAAAAATCTGCGGGGGCAACAGGCCGAATGGGCTTGAAGCACATAGCTTCAAAACCGGATACACCGGCAAACTTCGAGAAGAAGGTTAGATCCAGCGGGCCGGGCAGCTGGTAGATCTCATTCTTTTTGATTTTGAGCATTTCCGTGAGAAAGCTGCGAAGGCTTTTCTCGCACTTCTGCAGCAGCTCCAGGCGGACGGGCCTGCCGCGCTTTCTGCGCTTGATCGATTTCTTGACCTCGCTCATGAAATCCTCCGCTTCCTCATCGATCTCCAAATCGGAGTCCCGCGTAATGCGGAAGGGGCAGGCGGCCTTGATCTCATGCAGCTCAAACAGCTCGTTGAGCTTATAAATGATCACGTCTTCCAAAAGCGTAAATGCCCTTCCATCATCGGAGGGAAGCTCCAGGAAACGGGGAAGGATCGAGGGGACCTGAACAATAGCAAAGCATTTTTCTCCCTCCTTGCTTTTCAGAAAGACGGCGATATTTAAGGACTTATTGGCAAGAAGGGGGAAGGGGCGGCTACCGTCTACCGCCAGCGGAGTGAGAACGGGAAACAGCACCCGCTTGAAATACTCAGAAAGATATTGAAGCTGCTCTTCGCTCATTTCCTCACAGCTCAAAAAGCGAACTCCCTGCTGCTGCAACGCGGGCAGGATCGAGCGGTGCAGGCAGGAATACTGCTTTTCCATAAACTTATGAGTTTTCTCTTCCAGCTCTGGAAGCAGTTCTTCAGGCGTAAGATCAAAGCTGTTTTTCTGTTTATAGCCGGAGCTTACCTGGGCTTTTACCCCGGCAATGCGCACCATGAAAAACTCGTCCAGATTCGAACCGGTGATCGCCAGAAACCGCAGGCGTTCCATCAGGGGATTCTCTTTTTTGGTGGCTTCCTCCAGCACACGGGCGTTGAAATCCATCCAGCTCAGTTCTCTGTTATAATAGGGTATTTTCTTATCAGCCATAAAACCACCTCTTACAGCAATTCAAATTTTACGGAAAGCTCAGGGGAGATCCCGAATACGTCCTTGAAAAATTGGGCGGATTCGGAAAAAGCCCACTGTTCCAGCATGATATCCGAGGACACGGCGGCCTTAAACAAAACCCGATCCTCCTCCATGGAGATCTTCAGCCCCCGCAGTTTTCCCCGATGGGATTTATCCAAAGCGTTTGCCATTCGGAACATGGCGGCCAGTTTTGAGATAATCAGCTTTTCCTCGTTGCTGAGCCTGGAAAAATCCGGATCGCTTTCTGTAGCGAGATTTGTAGAAATACTGCCGCTTATAAAGGCGACCTCCAAAACCTCGGCCCTGCTCAGCCCGAAAAGATCCATTCCGCGGATCAGATCAAAGGTACATCTGTTATGCTGGCGTACACTGACAAAGCTGCCGCAGCTGTGCAGAATGGAGGCAAGCTCTAAAATCAGACGTTTTGAGGAATCCAGGCCGTGAATATGCTTTAACTTGTCGAAAATCAGGCAGGAGCAGTCGCGAATATACTGAGAATGGGAAAGATCGCATCCAAACTGCCGGGCAATGGTTTTCGCGCAGGCTACGGCGCTTTTTCGGAAATATACGGTGCGTTCACCATCGGCTTTTGGAGAAAGCATGCACCGGATCACCGCCTCAGAAATATCGGCGGTAGGGGCACAGATAGTTTCCGCATCAGGACAAAAACGGAGCATTGCCTGATAGATGGAAAGCGCTGTGTAAAGAATGGCTGCGTCACTTTCTTTCATTCCGTATCGAAGCGCGATCCCTTCAGGCGTTAAGGTTTTCAGAGTGTCATACAGCTCGGAAAGCCGTTTTGTGCCGAACTGCAATACGTTTTTTGCGTATTTTGCGCCGCAAAGCTTTGCCACCAGATCGATCTGGGAACCGGTAAGGATCAAATTTCGAATGGAAAACTCAGAAACGGCGATACGGTTCAAGATCGTATTCAAATACTCTTCCACTACCGTGTGAAAATCCTGAGAGGAATTTCGCATTTTGTGCAGGATTTCATGGAGCTTTAAGGCGCCGATGGAAATATTCTGAAAGTAACTGATTTTAGAACCGTCATATACCGCAATGCCGATGCTGCCGGAGCCTACATAGGCAATGACCGAGTTGCCGGGCCGCAAAAATTCCGCTTCTTTCAGCTTTGTGGCAATTTCGGAATAGAGATAGGCCTTTTCCTGGCTGTCCTCCAAAACTGTCACAGTAAGGGCGTTGCGCACTCGAAGTTGGTCTACCGCAAGCGAGCGGTTTTGTGCGTCCCGCAGGGCCGTACAGGAGATAACCCTGGGCTTTTGAATATGGTAGCTTAGCAGAGCAGAGGTGTATTTTCCCAGAATGGCTGAGAGCTCCCGCAGGCTTTCAAAGCTGATATTTCCCGTTTCAAATACATCGTAACCCAGCCTTACCGGATATTCCAGTGAATCCAGGGTAGAAAGCTCCCCCTTTGTCAGCTGAGAAACCCGCATACGCACGGTGTTGCTTCCTATTTCAATGACCGCCGCGGTATTGGCGCCGCTCTTTTTATTCAAAAAATCCCCTCCTGAAGTCTGTTTATGATCTCTGATCTCTGTAAAGGGCAAAGCAAGGCTTGTGTTAAATTCTAAAAGAATTGTGTGCTTTGCGGTTATTATACCAAATTATACTGGGAGATTCAAATGGATTTTTGGAAAAAAAGCCCATTTTTTTCATGATTTTTTCACGGAGCAATTTTTTTAGAAAATGGGGTTGATTTTTTTAGCGGGATTCGTTATAATAGATAAGCCGTCAGGATATGGAGAGGTATTCTAATTGGTAAGGAGCCACATTGGAAATGTGGTGTGCCGCAAGGCATTGTGCGTTCGAGTCGCATCCTCTCCGCCAAGAAGAAGGCGTCGGAGGTTATTCCGATGCCTTTTCTTTATATTACTTTCGAAATCGGGGTTGAAAGGCATGCCCAGGAAAATAGAAGCCGAGCTGACTACGATGTGCATGGTCACGAGCGGCAGCAAGGTTTTAGTACAAAACAGGCAGGGCCATGGCTGGCCGGGGATCGCTTTTCCGGGCGGGCATTTGGAAAATGAAGAATCCATTACAGATTCTGTGATCCGTGAGGTACGGGAGGAAACCGGGCTTACCATCTCTTCGCCTAGGCCCTGTGGGATCAAGGATTGGTATTCTGAGCAGGGCTTCCGCTATATCGTGTTCCTTTATCGGGCAGAGGAATTTTCCGGAGAATTGAAAGCTTCGGAGGAAGGGGAGGTCTTTTGGGCAGAGCGTAACGATCTGCCCGGTATGAATTTGTGCAGCGGAATGGAGGAAACCTTTCAGGTTTTCTTTGACGATGCTCTCAGCGAGCTTTATTATGAAGATAATGATTCCTATCAGATTTTTTGAATAGAGTAAAACTTGAGGAAAAGAGGCAAAACGTATGAAACGTCAGGAAATATCCGCAATTTATAAAGATCTGTCCGCGTATGCCGGCAAAACGGTGACTGTGTGTGGCTGGGCCCGTTCGATCCGGGACTCTAAAACGCTGGGCTTTATCGATTTGAACGACGGAAGCTCTTTTAAGGGCGTTCAAGTGGTTTTTGAAGATGAGAAGATCGACAATTTCAAGGAGATCGCATCTCAAAATGTGGGAGCGGCATTGATCGTTACCGGTACGCTGATCGCCACGCCGGAAGCAAAGCAGCCTTTTGAGATCCATGCGGAAAAAATCGAAGTGGAGGGCCCTTCCGCACCGGAATATCCCCTGCAGAAAAAGCGCCACTCCGTGGAATATCTGCGCACCATCGCTCATTTGCGTCCCCGCACGAATCTCTATAGCGCGGCATTCCGCGTCCGTTCCGCCGCCGCCATGGGAATACACAAATTTTTCCAGGAGAACGGTTTTGTTTACTGCCACACCCCCATCATCACCGCCAGCGACTGTGAGGGCGCGGGCGAGATGTTCCAGATCACCACACTGGATCTGGAGAACCTGCCCCGCACGGAAGACGGCGCTGTAGACTACAAGCAGGACTTTTTCGGCAAGCACACCTCGCTGACAGTTTCCGGCCAGCTGGAGGTGGAGTGTATGGCACAGGCCTTTGGAAAGGTTTATACCTTTGGCCCCACTTTCCGCGCTGAAAATTCCAATACCACCCGGCACGCGGCGGAATTCTGGCAGATCGAGCCGGAGATTGCCTTCGCGGATCTGAACGACGATATGGACGTGATCGAGGCAGCTATCAAATATGTGATAAACTATGTGATGGAAACCTGTCCGCAGGACATGGAATTCTGCAATACCTTTGTGGATAAAGGGCTCATCGAGCGGCTGCGCCATGTGGCGGATTCCGATTTTGTGCGGGTCTCCTATACCGACGCCATCAAAATTCTGGAGCAGCACAATGATGAGTTTGAATTTAAGGTCTCCTGGGGCGCTGATATCGCCACGGAGCATGAACGGTATCTTACCGAAAAGCATTTCGGAAAGCCTGTATTTGTCACAGATTATCCCAAGGAGATCAAATCCTTCTATATGCGCTTGAACGACGATGGAAAAACGGTTGCCGCCACTGACCTGCTGGTGCCGGGCATTGGAGAGCTTGTGGGGGCCAGCCAGCGTGAGGAGCGGTACGATGTGCTCCTTGACCGCATTCACGAGCTGGGCATGAAGGAAGAGGACTACTGGTGGTATCTGGAGCTGCGGAAGTACGGCGGCACCAAGCATTCCGGCTTTGGCATCGGCTTTGAGCGGCTTGTCATGTATCTCACCGGCATCGAAAATATTCGGGACGTGGCGTTGTTCCCCAGAACCCCCGGTGCGGTGGAATTTTAGTGATCAGTAGTTGGATCTTATTCGTCGGAAATGGAAAAAGGGCTTCCGGAAACCGGAAGTTCTTTTTTTCTTTCAAGCTTTGTCAGGAATCGGGTATTTGAACGGAACCGGAATGTATGCGCCGGAAAACGGCTGCGATTACAGATCGTTCCAGGATGTGATGGAACTCTATAAGCCCTATGAAGAGCGTGGGTATGTTTCTACACGTTGATCGTGCCGCACAAAGAGGAGGCTGTTGCGTTTTGCAACAGCCTCCTCTTGTCGTTATTATTCTTTGCCATTCCAGCAGTAGGTGCACAGCTTGCATTTGTCGATCCCCACAGAATCCATCAGGTCGTCCAGCCGGTGATAGCGCAGAGAAGTGAAATTTCTCTTTTTTCCGATCAAATCTACCATGGTCTGATGTTCCGGTGTTTCAGGGTCGGTATATTTTTCAATATCCTTGGGCTCCGCCGTTCCCTCCATTTCACGGATGACGCGACGGGTGGCAAGCTCTGTCAGGGAAGTGGAGCGGGAGAAGTTCAGATATTTGCAGCCATAGAGCAGCGGGGGACATGCCGGGCGCACATGTACCTCCTTCGCGCCGCTTTGATAGAGAAAATCGGTGGTTTCCCGAAGCTGTGTTCCGCGGACGATGGAATCGTCAATCAGAAGAAGGCTGCGGTTGCGAATCAGATCGTGGACAGGAATCAGCTTCATTTTTGCGATGAGATTGCGGTCGCTTTGCACGGTAGGCATGAAAGAACGGGGCCAGGTAGGCGTATATTTGATCAATGGGCGGGAGAAAGGAATACCGGATTCATTGGCGTAGCCCACCGCGTGGGCTGTACCGGAATCGGGAACACCCGCCACGATATCCGGCTGAACGGTATCGCGCTTTGCCAGCATGGCGCCGCACTGATAGCGCATCTGTTCCACGCTGACGCCTTCATAAGAAGAAGACGGGTATCCGTAATAGACCCACAAAAAGGTGCAGATCTTCATCTCTTTTCCCGGAGCCGCCAAGGTAGTGGCACCCTCAGGCGTGATCACAGCGATCTCTCCCGGCCCCAACTCTCTGGCTTCGGTATAACCCAGATTCAAATAGGCAAAGCTTTCAAAGGAGACACAATAAGCATGCTCCTTTTTACCGATCGCTACCGGGGTACGGCCCAGCTTGTCCCGGGCAGCGTAGATCCCCTGCGGAGTTAACAGCAACATGGTCATGGAGCCGTCGACAGTTTCCTGGGCATATTGGATCCCCTCGATCAGGTTGTCCCGCTGATTGATCAGCGCGGCCACAAGCTCCGTGGCGTTGACATCGCCGCCGCTCATCTCCAGAAAATGAGAATAGCCGCTGGCAAAGAGCTTTTGCACAATTTCATCGGTGTTGTTTATTTTGCCAACGGTAACAATGGCATAGGTGCCGTGGTGAGAACGCACAATCAAAGGCTGTGGCTCATAATCTGAAATGCAGCCAATGCCTATTTTTCCCTGCATGGCGGAAACATCTTTATCAAATTTTGTACGAAACGGAGAGTTTTCAATATTATGGATCGCGCGGTCAAACCCCCGTTTTTCATCATAGACAGCCATTCCGGCACGTCTGGTTCCCAAATGGGAATGGTAGTCGGTGCCGAAAAACAGGTCAAACATACAGTCTTCCTTTGAAGCTACGCCAAAAAAACCACCCATTGTTTCTGTGCTTCCTTTCTGAAAGTCAGAGATATGATAAACCGTTTGGAAAGAAGTAAGATGCTTTTCGTGCCTATGGAAAAGAGAGCGGCTTCACAGCATGACACTTCTCCCGGACAGCTATCGCCATTATAGCACAAATAGAGGCTTTCTGCAATTTTTTTCACGGTTTCAGAGTGGTGCACAGAAAATGAAGAAAAGAAATCGTTGAATCATGCAAAACGTAAAATTTGCAGGATTTCATAAATTGACTTGCATTTTTAAGGCGTATGGAGTAAAATGTATCACGTTTGATGCCTTAAAATGATGATTTTGTCAACAGCGAGATTCAAAATGAATTAGGGATAAGGAGATGCCTCGATGAAGCTGACAGCGATGAAGAAGGAAGAGATCCAGAAGATCAATCAAGAGGCGGCCCGCCGGTATGAAGCTTTCAAAAGCAAAAGGCTTCAGCTCAATATGGCAAGAGGAAAACCCTGCGCGAAACAGCTGGATCTGGCACTTGGCGTGCTGGAGGCCTTACACGCCCGGAGCGAATTTGCCAATTCCAACGGGGACGACTGCCGTAATTACGGCGTATGGAATGGTCTGCCGGAGATGCGCGCTATTTTCAGCGATATGCTGGGGGTTCCTGCCGATCAGATCGTTTTGGGCAACAATTCCAGCCTGCAAATGATGTTTGATTGCATTTCTCAAGGATACACTCATGGCTTCGGTGGTTGTGAACCTTGGTGCAAACAGAAAAAAGTAAAATTTCTTTGTCCGGTTCCCGGGTATGACCGGCATTTTGCCGTAACTGAATATTTTGGGATCGAAATGATCCCCGTGCCCATGCTGAAAACAGGGCCGGATATGGATATTTTAGAGGAATTGGTCAATAAGGACGAAGCGGTAAAGGGGTGCTGGTGTGTTCCGAAATACTCCAATCCCACAGGGATCACTTATTCTGATGAAACAGTTCGCCGGTTTGCGGCACTGCGTCCCGCGGCAAAGGATTTTCGTGTTATTTGGGATAACGCCTATTGTGTGCATGATTTGACGGATACGCCGGACACCTTGTTGAATCTGTATGAAGAATGTATGAAGCAGGGGACCGAAGATTTTGTATTTTTCTTTGCTTCTACCTCAAAAATATCCTTTCCCGGAGCGGGTGTTTCCGCTTTAGCCGGCAGTCCGAAAAATATTGCGGATATCAAGAAGCGTATTTCCGCGCAAACGATCGGACCGGATAAGCTCAATCAGCTCCGTCACATTTTGTTTCTCCATGATATCAGCGGTGTACAGGAGTTGATGCAGGGACACCGGAAGATTCTGGAGCCGAAATTTCATCTGGTAGAACAGGCTTTAGAAAAGGAATTGGGCAATTTAGGAATTGCCAAGTGGAGCAAGCCCAATGGCGGCTATTTTGTGAATCTTGACGTGATGAACGGCTGCGCAAAAAGAGTGGTATCCCTGTGTAAAGAGGCCGGGGTGATCCTGACGGACGCGGGCGCCACCTTCCCTTACAGCGCGGATCCTAACGACAGCAATATCCGTATCGCGCCCACCTTCCCGCCGGAGGAAGAACTCACCCAGGCCATGGAGCTGCTCTGCATCTGCGTTCAGCTGGCCGCTTCTGAAAAGCTGCTTTTTGAGCGGACCTGAAAGCTGGGAAGAAAGCTCTATTTTTCAAGGACGGCATCGCCTTTTTCCTTTGTGCCTTTGATCACGGCGGGCAGCGCCCCGGTTTCCCGGAAAATGGAATACAGCATGCATAGTCCCATCACGTAAAACAGGATCCACAGATTTTTTCCTGCCAGAGAGAAGTATATGGCAGCCAGCATGGCAAGCGGGTGTATTTTGACTGTAGAAGAGATCAGCTTGGGCTCCATGATTTGGCGGATCAGGCTGATGATCCCCCAGCCGATCAAAAGCCCCAGCGCCTTGGCGTATTGCCCGATCAGAAGCTGATAAAGGATCAGGGGAAGAAAAACAAAGCCCGGCCCCAAAACCGGCAAAACATCCGCAACGGCGGTAAAGAACGCTGTGGATAGCGGATAGGACAGTGATAAAATTTTCAGGATCACATAGGTTTCACAAAAGGTGATAAAGTACAGAAAGAGATAGGAAAAAATATATTTTTGACCAACGCCGCCGTTGCTCTTGGCGGCGGTTTTCATGTGTGACGCGAAGGTACTGCTGAGCAGAGCTTTCAGCCAGGCCTTTAGCTTCTCCAGATCTCTGGCGATAAAAAAGGCGGAAACCACGGTGACGATCAGCATGGTGATCACTGCCGGCAAAGACGAAAAAAAGCCCAGTACCATACCTAGAAAGCCTAAAATGAGGTCCATGCTCTTTTGCAGCTGCTCTAAAATCATTTCTTTATTTTGCTCCCAGAAGGTCAGATCGAATTTTTGCAGATATCCGCCGATTTTGTTCAAAAAATCCGATACGGGCTGTGAGAATTCCGCAAATCCATTTTCTGAGGCCTGCATGAGAAAAGCGGTGATCTCCTGCACTGCTATCACACCGAGAATAATAAACAGCGCACCCAGCGCCGCGAGAAAAAGGAAAACCGTTACCGCTGTGGCTGTTGTGTGGCTCCAGTGAAGCTTCTTTTCCAAAAATTTGATAGCCGGCTGCACAAAGGTCGCGATCAATAAACCAAATAGAAAGGGCAGCGTATAGAAAAAGGTTTTGGCCCAAAGGAAGAAAAGCGCGGTATAGATCACCCAGAATAGGAGTAGGGGAGATAACCTTTTCAGTTCTTCCTTTTGAAAAATAAGCATACCTTTTCCTTTCCCAAACAGCCATATTTGCGCTTGTGCTTTCTGAAAATAGTATGGACGATTTTTCCCTCTTTTTTCATTGGCTTTTGCTTTATAAGACTTTTGGTGAAAAAGAAAAACGACGCAGCTAAAAAACTGCGTCGAAGAAACTTCTATTTTTCGCGTTGTCAGCGCTCGAGACCCGTCAAAAGCCAGGAAACAGAAACATTCAGAATATCAGAAAGGGCCAACAGCTCAAAATCTGTAACAGAACGAATCTGCCCTTCCAGTTTGGAAAGGCCGGAGGCGTTCAGATCTACA
This sequence comes from Neglectibacter caecimuris, assembly GCF_034335015.1. Lineage (NCBI taxonomy): Bacteria > Bacillati > Bacillota > Clostridia > Eubacteriales > Oscillospiraceae > Neglectibacter > Neglectibacter caecimuris. Next base: position 286,807 of record NZ_JAWXXK010000004.1, read on the forward strand.
CCGCGCACCTGAAGCTGGGCAAGAAGCTCCTTCTGCTTCATTCCCTGGCTTTTTCTGGCGGCTTCCACTCTGGCGCCGATCAGATTTTTGTCGCCTAAAGGCTGATTTCTCAGTCTCATATGCCGAATCGCTTTCCTTTCTGAAATGGGAGAGTTTTGCGGATTTTTCTCTTATAAAGGCATTATAAAGGAAATAGAGTGGAAAAGCAACAGCATTTCCGGAAATTGGCTTTTGAAAAGGGAAAACTTTTGAGGAAGCTTACAAGAAAATATTGCTGTACTTTTCGGTGAAAGCTGATATAATAAGAAAAAGTCTCCAAACTGAAGGGCAGGGCGATGTACCGTGAATAAGACCTTTTACGATAAGGACAGCAATCTTACCATGCTGACGGATTTTTATGAGATCACCATGGCAAACGGCTATTTTGCAAATGGGTTTCGGGATACTATTTGCTATTTTGATATGTTTTTCAGAAAGGTACCGGACCACGGTGGATTTGCCATTATGGCGGGTGTGGAGCAGCTGGTGGAATATTTGAAAAACCTGGAATTTTCTCAGGAAGATATTGAATTTCTGCGCTCCAAGCATATTTTCAGCGAAGAATTTTTACAGTATTTGAAGGATTTTAAATTTTCCTGCGATGTGTGGGCAATTCCGGAGGGCACGCCCATTTTCCCGGGAGAACCTGTCGTTACGGTGCGGGGTCCGGCGATCCAGGCCCAGTTTATCGAAACTATGGTGCTGCTGTGTATCAATCACCAGAGCCTGATCGCCACAAAAGCCAACCGCATTGTACGGGCGGCGCAGGGAAGGGGCGTAATGGAATTCGGCTCCCGGCGGGCTCAGGGCTTTGACGGTGCCGTGTACGGGGCGAGGGCCGCTTATATCGGTGGCTGTGTAGGAACCGCCTGTACCATCAGCGACCAGATGTTCGGTGTGCCGGCTCTGGGTACTATGGCCCATAGCTGGGTGCAGCTTTTCGACAGCGAATACGAGGCTTTTCGGGCGTATGCTCAGGCTTATCCCAGTAATTGCGTCTTGTTGGTAGATACCTATAATGTGCTGAAGTCCGGTGTGCCCAACGCCATCAAGGTATTTAACGAGGTGCTGGTGCCTCAGGGTTTCCGTCCGGCGGGGATCCGCATTGACAGCGGCGACATCACTTACCTTTCCCGGAAGGCCAGGAAGCTGCTGGACGACGCCGGCTTTGAGGATTGCCAGATCTGCGCTTCCAATTCTCTGGACGAATATATTATTCGGGATATGCTGATGCAGGGGGCAAAAGTGGATTCCTTCGGCGTGGGTGAAAGAATGATCACTTCTTCCTCCGAGCCTGTGTTTGGCGGCGTGTATAAGCTGGTAGCGGTAGAAAAGGAAGACGGCACGTTGATTCCGAAGATCAAGATCAGCGAAAACGTGGCGAAGATCACTACACCCTGCTTCAAAAATGTGTGGCGGCTTTTTGACCGGGAAACCGATAAAGCCATTGCGGACGTGATCACACTGCACGAAGAAACCATCGATGATGAAAAGCCGTATACAATTTTCGACCCCGAGCATACCTGGAAGCGCAAGACGGTAGAAAACTTCCATGCCGTACCGCTAATGAATCAGATCTTCAAAAACGGGGAATGCCTGTATACACCTCGCGCGCTGAAGGCGGTAAAAGCGTATTGCCTGGCCCAGGTGGACACCCTGTGGGAAGAAGTGACCCGTTTTGAAAACCCGCACAATTACTATGTGGATCTTTCCCAAAAGCTTTGGGACGAAAAGAATCGGCTGCTTTCGGAAAAGAACTATTGACAAACAGGAAGCCGTTCCCGTAAAATAGAGGTCATGTGAGCAGGCCGGACAGTCGCGGATATTCCGCGAAAGCGAATATCTGAGGAAAGTCCGAGCTCCCCAGGGCAAGAATAACGGCTAACGGCCGCCGGGGGCGACCCCAGGGATAGTGCAACAGAGAAATACCGCCGATTTTTCGGTAAGGGTGGAAAGGCGAGGTAAGAGCTCACCGGCGTGTGGGAGACCACACGGCCCTGTAAACCCTATTCGGAGCAACACCGTGGAGGAACAGAAGCTTTTGCTTCAAGCGCAGCCCTGCGCGTTCTATGGAGGTGGCGTGAGCCTGTCGGCAACGGCAGGCCAAGATAGATGACTGTTCAAGACAGAACTCGGCTTACAGGCCTGGTCACATACGAAAGCAGCGCACGGAAATTATCCTGTGCGCTGCTTTCGTATGTGGGGAGGCAGCCGAACTTTTGCGGGCCTGCCCGGCTGGCTTTGAAAAAATCAGAATACGCTTAATCCTGTTTCGGCTTTCCTGTCCAGTTTTTCAGGATCTCTTTTGCGGAGCGCTCCATTTCCAATGCAAACTCGGAGGTGTACTTGTTTTCGCAAATGAGCTTGGCGCGGTCGCTTTTGCAGAAATCGTTCAGCTCTTCCTCCGACAGATCGCGATATTGATTTTCAAATACGATCGTTTCTTTTGGAAACCTGGAAACCAGAGGACGCTCCTTCTGCTGCTGGGTAGGATATCCGAATACCAGCATGGACACGGGAGCAACATATTCGGGAAGCTGAAAGATCTCCCGGTGTGTTTCCCATTGCTCGATGATATCTCCGATATAGCAGGAGCCCACTCCCAGGCTTTCCGCAGCCATACAGGCGGCGTGAGCGGCGATCATGGCGTCGTTCATGGAAAGCATAAAGTCGCTGAGCCTCGGAGCGGGAGGGTTGCCGCCGGCTTGCTGAAATTTCCGGTACCAACGGCGGTAATCCGCCAAAAAAATCAATACCATGGGCGCGGTGGCAATAAAGGGCTGGTGGTCACAGGTAAGGGCAAGCTTATCCTTCAGCGGCTGCTCGGTAACGTCCAAAATGGAATAGAGCATCAGGTTTCCAGCCGTGGGAGCCCGCATCGCCGCCGATAGGATCGTTTCCTTGACCTCCGCCGGAATTTCCTTTTCCTGAAAGGCCCGGATCGATTTCCTGTTCATCATCAGCTCAAGGGTTTCGTTCATGGCAATTTCCTCCCTGAAATTCAGATTTTATTATAAAGTATAGCATAAAAAATCATGCTTGTAACGAAAAAGTTTTAATTTGACATCTCTAAAAGTGTTTTTCGGAGCTTGTTGTGTAATATGCAATAAGAAAGCTCACAAAATATAGCGGTATTTTTTGGAAAATAAACTTTGCAAATACAAGGCCGATAGAGTATAATCACCTTAGTCGGACGGTTCCATTTTATGCTGTCTGACTGAAGTAAGCGTCCAACTGCGGCGCTGTAAAGGAGATTTTTATCATGAAGGTCGCCATCATTGGCTGCGGAACCATTGCGAACGCGGCTCACATTCCTGCCTATGTAAATAATCCGGAGGCGGAGATCAAGTATTTTTGCGACATTATTCCGGAGCGGGCGGAAAAGGCTGTAAGGGATTACAACTGCGGTACCGCTGTGACCGATTACCATGAGGTACTGAAGGATCCTGAGATCGAAGCGGTTTCTGTGTGTACCCCCAATAACGTACACGCGCAAATTGCTATTGACGCTTTGCGGGCAGGAAAAAACGTGCTTTGCGAAAAGCCCGCCGCCAGGGTGTATTCCGAGGCTCTGGAAATGCAAAAGGCTCAGCACGAATCCGGAAGAGTTCTGAATATCGGTGTGGTGAACCGCTTTAACGACAGTGTAAACCGCATCAGGCAGTACATTCAGGAGGGAAAGCTGGGCAGCATTCATCATGTATATGTCAGCTTCCGGGCTCATCGCTCCATTCCCGGGTTGGGCGGGGCGTTTACCACCAAGGCCATTGCCGGAGGCGGCGCTTTGATCGACTGGGGTGTGCATTATTTGGATATCGTTATGTATTGCTGCGGCGATCCCACGGTAAAAACTGTTACGGGGGAAACCTTCTGCAAGCTTGGGAAGGATATGAAAAATTACGTGTACACCGATATGTGGGCCGGTCCTCCGAAGTACGATGGCGTGTATGATGTAGATGATTCCGTAACAGCTTTGATCCGTACAGAGGGCCCTGTGATCACAGTAAACGGCGCCTGGGCGCAGAACATCGGGGAATCTGAACAGTACATTGATTTCATGGGCGATAAGGGCGGGATCCGCTTGCACTATGGAAAGGATTTTGATGTGTATACCACAGAAGACGGCGCCCTGGTCAAATACACGCCCCAGTTCCAAATGAGAGATCATTTCCAAAATGAGATCGATGCTTTCCTTCGGTGCATCAAAACCGGAGAAAAACTGCCTTCCCATATTGACACGGTGATCGTTACTGCTGAAATGATGCAGGCAATTTACGATTCCGCCGAGCAGCACAAAGAAATTGCATTGTAATAAGAGAGGAGTTTATTAAATGTATCCGTTTTCTATCGGCGTTATGCTGGATTCCTTCCGCGCGGAATTTCCGAAGGCCCTGGATAAGGCGCAGGCTTTAGGCGCAAAGGGAATTCAGGTCTATGCCACACGAGGTGAAATGTCGCCCCAGCAGATGAGCCCGGAAAAGCGCCGGGAATTTTTGAAGGCTGTAAAGGATCACGGCCTTACGATCTCCGCGCTTTGCGGCGATCTGGGGCAGGGCTTTGTAAAGCCTGAGTTGAATCCCGGCCTGATCGAGCAGTCAAAGCGAATCCTCGATCTGGCGAAGGATCTGGAAACCGAAGTGGTGACCACCCATATCGGCGTGGTGCCTGAAGATCCTTCTCATCCTCGATACGCCATTATGCAGGACGCCTGCGGTAAGCTGGCAGAGTATGCCGATTCTTTGCAGGCTCATTTCGCTATTGAAACGGGCCCTGAAAAGGCGGCTACCCTTCGGAATTTCCTGGACGGCCTTCATTCCACTGGTGTTGCGGTAAATCTTGATCCCGCTAATTTTGTCATGGTTACCGGAGACGATCCGGTACAGGCCGTTTATACCTTAAAAGATTATATCGTTCATACTCACGCCAAGGATGGCCGCCGCCTCCATTACCGTGACCCTGAGATTCTGTATGGCATGGTGGAGTCCGATATGCTGGAGGATTCCTCTTTCATCGAGCTCCCCTTGGGCGAAGGCGATGTGGATTTCCCCAATTATCTGAAAGCCCTGCATGAGATCGGTTTCACGGGCTTCCTCACCATTGAGCGCGAGGTAGGGGACGACCCGGAGAAGGATATCGGCGCCGCTGTTCATTTCCTGGAGGCGCTGATCCGTTGATCAGAATTTTTGGCCGGCACAGGTGTTTACTGTACCGGCTTTTTATTTTGCAAAAATGGTTGTAAAACGGGGAACACTGTGGTAGAATCTGTGAGGATTTTCAGAGCACACTGATTTTGTAGCGAAAACAGAGACAGCGGTGAGGTGCCGGAAATGGTAAGGAATTCAAAAAAGCAAAAAATTTTTTCACGGAGCGATCTTCCCAATTTGAAAACCTTTGGCATTGTAAACCTGGGGGTATTTCTTCTCTCTTTAGGTGTTTATTTTTTCAAATTCCCCAATCATTTTACAACAGGGGGAGTCAGCGGTATTTCCATTATTTTGGGAAACGTGATCCCTTTTTTATCTCCGGCAACGATCATGTCTATCGTCAATGTTCTTCTGCTCGTGGTAGGTTTTTTAGTGATCGGACGAGAGTTCGGAGTTTTGACCACCTATTGCAGCCTGATGTTTTCTTTTGAGACCTGGCTTTTGGAAAAGCTGTATCCCATGACGGCGCCTTTTACAGACCAGCCGCTTTTAGAGCTTTGTTTTGCCATTATGCTGCCTGCGGTTGGTTCAGCTCTATTGTTCAACTGTAACGCCTCCAGCGGCGGAACAGATATTGTTGCGATGATCCTGAAGAAATATACCGGCCTTACGGATATTGGAAAGGCCCTGTTTGTCAGCGACAGCTTGATCGCCTTTTCTGCCTGCTTCATTTTTGGCATGAAAACCGGACTTTTCTCTCTGCTGGGGCTGTTTCTGAAAGCTTTTGTTGTGGATTCTGTGATCGAAAGCATCAACCTGTGCAAATTTTTTTCCATTGTGACCTCCAAGCCGGAGGAGGTTTGCCAGTATATTATTCACACTTTGAACCACAGCTCTACTGTGCTGAATGCGGAGGGCGCCTATTCTCACACAGAGCGTAAAGTGATCCTCACCGCTTGCCGGCGCGGCGAGGCAGTAAAGCTCCGCCAAAAGCTGAAAGAAATAGACCCGCAGGCTTTCATGTTTATTACAAATACCAGTGAGATCATCGGCAAGGGCTTCCGTTCTGTATAGAGGTCTTGAAAGGCAGACTGGCGGTCTGTCTTTTTTCTTTGGAGATATCGTTTGAAAAAAGTGTTGGCAAGTGGTATACTGAATGGAAAAGATAGGTTTTCGGCAGACCAAGGGATTTTTTCTTTTCATCAACATGAGAAAAAACTTATAGAATAGGGAAAGAGGCGGAGAAATGGCGGACAATTTATATCAAGAAGAATTTTGCAAAATTTATCAGGAGCATGTGACCAGAGAAGGGGGAGACAGGCTGCTTTCCTGGCTTTCCACCACAGATTTCTTTTCCGCTCCTGCCAGCACGAAGTACCATTGCGCCTGTGAATTTGGCTTGGTTCGTCACAGCGTCAATGTGTATCAGGTTCTAAGGGATAAATATTTTGAAGAAGGGGACAGTGAAGAAAGCTTTGCTTTATGCGGGCTTTTGCACGACGTGTGTAAGGCGCAGTTTTACAAGGTGTCCACCCGCAATGTAAAAAATGACGAGACCGGCGCCTGGGAGAAAAAGCCATACTATACGATCGAAGACGCGTTTCCCTACGGTCACGGTGAAAAATCTGTTTATCTGATCGAGCGTTTCGTTCGTTTGAAGCCGGCGGAGGCTATGGCGATCCGCTGGCATATGGGGGGCTTTGATGATGCTGTAAAGGGAGGAAGCTTTGCAAGCAGCGCTGCTTTTGACCGTTACCCGCTTGCGGTAAAGCTTCACTTAGCTGATCTGGAGGCGACCTATTTGAAGGAGCATGGAACCTCTGAGATCCGCCGCGGATAAACTTTTATCAAAAAAGAGGGCGTGTTTTATGGAAGCAATCTCAGCATATGAGCTTTCTAAAAAATATGGCAGTATCTCCGCGCTTCATGGCTTGAATCTCCAGGTTTCTCAGGGAAGTATTTTCGCCTGTGTCGGGAAGGAAAAGTCAGGAAAAACCACGCTGATCCGACTGTTGGCCGGGCTTTGCCGCCCCACGGCGGGCGAATGCTCTTTATTGGGTTTTTCTCCTGCTTTTGAAGCGGAAAAGCTGCATGGTGTGACCGGAACCGTGCTGCATACCTCCCGGCTTTACCGGGAAATGACCCTTTCGGAAAATCTGCGTTTTTTTGCGGATATCAACGGGGTGGACCAAAACGATGCGCTGGATCGCGTTTCGTTTCTTCTGCATCGTTTGGATATTTGGGAGGGTCGGGATGAAAAGCCAAACGCGCTGCCCACCGATGTGCTGCGGCGTGCTTCTCTGGCAAGAGCATTGATGCACCGCCCTCAGGTGCTTTTACTGGATGAGCCCGCAGATGGATTGGATACGGAGGCAGCGACCAGCGTGCAGGAGCTTCTCACATATTTGATTTCCCAGGAGGGTATTACCGTACTGCTTTGTACAGAAGATATGAAATATGCCCAAGGCCTTGGAGACGAATTTGGCTTATTGCGAGAAGGCTCTTTTCTGGCAAAGGGAGATCTGGTCAGTCTGCGTCAGGATTCCGGCGTTCCTTACCGGGCGGCTTTTCGTTTTGAAGAAGGTGAAACACCTTTGGCGGGTTTCCGGCTGACGGAGGGTCTATGGAAAAAAGAGATCCCTTCGGAAGAGGAATTGCCGAAATTGATCTCGCAGGCAGTGAACAGCGGGAAAAGACTGTATGAAGCGAAGCTGATCAAGCCCTCACTGGAAGAGATCTATACCGCTTATGCAACTGGCAGAGTACAAAGGATAGGTGATGCTGATGAACAGGGAAACAAATACGACAAGTACGAGGAGTCATCGGAACCAGCAGCCGATATCTCGACAGAAGGCTTCACGGACCAGACAGCCGCAGAAGCAGGCAACGGAGAATGGCAGGACTACGAGACAGGCGACCCGGGCGAACCAGAAGCCCCGTAAGCTTTTTTCTTCCGCTGAGTCCGTGCTGGTCGGAAAAGATCTTGGCGCAATTTGGAAACGCAAGGGAATTCGGGCTCTGCTGATGGTACTGCCGGTCATTTTGGTAGTGATTTTGCCGCTGACCTATTTTGTGGCGATCAGCTTGTTTCCTGTACCGAAAAATACGTCCTTTTCCGATTCCATACAAACGCTGCTTTCTGAAAAAAGCGGAGAATACGGTTACCGCCAATTTTGGCTGGACGCTTTTACTACACTACTGTGTCCGCTTTTGTTTTTGATGGTTCCCGTTGTTTGTGCGGTGGCTTCCGCTTCCTGTGCCTTTGTCGGAGAAAAGGAAAATGGCACATTAGAAACATTGTTCTTGACCTCCATGAATCCCAAATCTGTGTTCAGCGCTAAGATCACGACCTGTTCGCTGATTTCCGTGGTCATTTCTCTGGTTTCCTTTTTGGCTTTTTCCATTATTGCCTCAGTAGCGGATCTTTTGCTTTCGGCGCCTTATTTCTTCAATTTGGAATGGCTTGTCACAGTTCTTTTTCTGATGCCGGTGCTGGCGCTGTTTTCTGTTACGTTTGTCAGCCTTGTCCTGCCAAGAGTGTACAGTGTAGGAGAGTCTCTTCAAACTATGGGATATTTGATCCTTCCCTTTATTTTGTTGTATTTGGCCCAGTTTACCGGGATTTTTCAGATCAATGCGCTGCTGCTGATCGGTCTTGCTGTTCTCTTGGCCGTTTTTTCCATTCTTTTATTTAATCTGTCTTCCCGAAAATTCCAGGCGGACTACTTGCTTACAAAGGAAGCGGAAGACTAATTGTTTCCAGATGCATTTACTTGACAAAGGAAAGAGAGTTTGGTAGATTAGTAGCATTGGATCGATGATATATTTTATTTTTAACACAGGAGAGCGTATAAAAATGGAGATTCATTACATTCCCCAGGGCGTTTGTTCCAAGCAGATCGATATTGTTTTAGAAAACGATATCATTCAGTCCGTGAAATTTACCGGTGGGTGCAGCGGCAATACCCAGGGGGTCGCTGCTCTGGCACAAGGAATGAAGGTACAGGAGTACATTAAGCGTTGCAAGGATATTCGCTGCGGCGCAAAATCCACCTCCTGTCCTGCTCAGCTGGCGCTGGCCTTACAGGAGGCGCTGGAATCTGTTTCGGCCACTTGATAGATGGCAACACCGCACAATCTTTGTGCGGTGTTGCCATCGGAAAAAACGAGAGAATAGGGAAAGGGGCACTGCTAAAAGCAGTGCCCCTTTTTTGCTGGCTTAAAAAGCGAATAGGGCAGATGCCCGCACGCTATTTAGCAGCAGCCGCAGCCATTGCCGCAGTCGTTGTTGCCACAGCCACAGCCGCCATTATTGGCGAAGCTGCCGCAGCCACCGCAGCAGAGAAGGATCAGGATGATGATGATGATCCAAGAGCAACCTCCGTTACCACAACCACACATGGAAGAGCGCCTCCTTTCATTTACACTCCTATCATATGGCGAACCCCAAAAAGTGTTACAGAAGTTAAGTCAGCCTCGCATAATTTACGAATATTGCCTTGAACGACATCTCCGGCATGCGAAGTCGGATTGCAGGGCATCAGCTGCCTGCGCTGCCTTTCTGCACTCTGCTGAAAAAATTTTTGCCGCGCTATATCAATTAGAATGATGAGGTGTTTCCTTAAAAATAAAAGAAAATCGAAGCATAAGGGAGAAAACAAGAGGATTTTTCGAATTGAGCGTTGTTAAATCGCCTTGTTTGACTTTTTCTGATCTTGATTTTCCATGAAAATCAGGTATAATAAAAGTCAAAGAAAGTCAAAGACAGAAACGGAAGTGGTTTTGTGCGTATCAGCGACAGTGTGGCAAACTATATTTTAGAGCTGCTAAAAGAGGCGGACGGTATTGCGGAAATTCAGCGAAATGAATTGGCAGGCTCTCTTGGCTGTGTTCCCAGTCAAATCAATTACGTTCTTGCTTCCCGTTTTACACCGGAGCAAGGGTATTTGGTGGAAAGCCGCCGGGGCGGAGGAGGCTACATTCGAATCACCAGACTTCAAATCTCTAAACCGGATATGATCATGCATATTATCAATGCGGTAGGAGATACCTTGGACGCGGGAACAGCTCGTGCCATGTCGGAAAACATGCTGCAAAACGGAATACTCAGTAAAGAGGCGGTAGATTTGATCCAGGCCGCCGTTTCGGAAAAGGCCTTGGCTCTTGTCCCCAGGGAGCTTCGGAACTATGTACGGGCTTCGATTTATAAAAACATGTTGATTGCCGCAAGGGCATAATTGGATATTTGGTTAGCAAAAAAGGAGGAAAGCTTTATGATTTGCCAAGTCTGTGGAAAGAAAACAGCAACGACCCATATTAAAACGATCGTCAACGGGCAACTGACACAATATCATTTGTGCAGCGATTGCGCCAAAGAAAAGGGATATGGAAACCTGTTTGATACATGGGATTTGGGATTTGGACCCATGCTGGGAGGCCTGATTGGGAAAAGCCATGGAGAAAATTCGGTGCTGCGCTGTAAAAAGTGCGGTTCCAGCTTCGCCGAAATCGCGAAGACGGGGAACCTTGGCTGCGAGGAGTGCTATAAAACCTTTCGCCGCCAGCTGCTGCCCCTGATCCAGAGGATTCATGGAACTGTTCACCACAAGGGAAAAAGACCCGGCAGCTCCGCACTGCGTATTTCCGATTCTACCGGGCAGATGGTGCCGGTACCGCAAGCCTCTTTGGAGGAAAAGAAGCTTCTGCTGCGTCAGGCGATCGAAGCACAGGAGTTTGAGAAAGCCGCGGTATTGAGAGATGAAATAAAGGAGATGGAAGGCAATGGCTGAGGTACTGAAGTGGTACGAAAAGGCGGGAAACCACAGTGATGTCGTATACAGCACGCGGGTGCGTCTGGCTCGGAATTTGCAGCAATATCCTTTCCCCGGCAAGGCAAACGCGCAGGAAAAAGCAGAAATTGAAAATAAAATAAAAGACGCGCTGCTTTCCGGAAACAGTGCGGCGGCAAAGCAGTTTTCTTTTGTTCCCTTGGATTCGCTTTCCGAGGAAGAGGCCGTTTCCCTGGTGGAACGCCATATTGTAAGCCCGGAATTTATTTCTGACCGCCAGGGAAAAGCGCTGCTTCTTTCCGAAGATGAAAGCTTTTCCATTATGATCAATGAAGAAGACCATCTTCGGATCCAGGTAATGAAGGAAGGACTTTCTCTCAAGGAGGCTGCCGAATCCGCCGATCGATTGGATACACTACTGGGAGAAAGCCTGCGCTTCGCGTTTGATCCGGAGCTTGGATACCTGACGCAATGTCCCACAAACCTGGGTACAGGAATGCGGGCTTCCGTAATGCTTCACCTGCCCGCCTTGACGGAGAGCGGCGCAATGCCCCGTATTTCCTCTAATCTGGCAAAGCTGGGTATGGCTTTGCGTGGAAGCTATGGGGAAGGAAGCCAGATTACCGGAGCAATGTACCAGCTTTCCAATCAAATCACTCTGGGGCTCAGCGAGGCCGAGGCGATCGACAATCTAAACGCAATCACCGCACAGGTGATCGAACAGGAGCGCAGGGCCAGGGAAGAACTTGGTTCCAATCTTGTGATCCAGGATAAGATTCAACGGGCGGCAGGCGTGCTGAAAAGCGCCAAAATACTTTCCAGCGGAGAGCTTATGGAGCTGCTTTCCTATATCCGGCTGGGCTTATCCATTGGTTTGCTTCACGGCGTTACCCAGGAAGAATTGAACAGCCTTTCCGTAAAGGCGCAGCCGGCCACATTGGCTTCTTCCGGTGAACAGCCGCTGGAGCAAACCCGGCGTGATATCGTTCGCGCTCAACTGGTACGCCAGGTGTGCGCCAAGCTTTCAGATGTTTGAACGAGAAACTATATACTGAGTTTTTGTCAAAGGAGTTGAGAACTTTATGTATCGTTTTAATGGATTTACAGAAAAGGCCAATCAGGCTTTGAATCTGGCGGTTGCTTCCGCCCAGGAAATGGGACACGACTATATCGGCAGTGAGCATGTGATACTGGGCCTTTTGAAAGAGGGGACCGGCGCCGCCTTTACTGTGCTGAATAAGCTGGGAGTGACTGCGGAAGCCTATGAGAACCTTGTTCGTGAAAGGGTGGGTTCGGGCGAGCCTACAAGCCTTTCTCCCGATGCTTTTACCCCCAGGACAAAGCAGATCCTGCAAATTGCTGTCATGGCCGGGGCGCGGCTTCATAACGCCTATGTAGGTACGGAGCACCTGCTGATCGCCGTAGTTGAAGATGAAAGCTGTTATGGAATGAGGTTCCTTCGGATCCTTGGCGTGGATCCTGCCCGTATCACCGCAGAATTATCCTCTCTGCTGAGCAATACCGCGTTTTCCTCCGGCGAACCCGCAATGGGTAATGTGGATGGAGAACAGGGCAATGGAAAGGCCTTGGAACAATTTGGACGTGATTTAACTCAGCTGGCGGCACAGGGAAAGATCGACCCTGTGATCGGAAGAGAGCAGGAGATCCAGCGGGTGGTTCAGATCCTTTCCCGGCGCACAAAGAATAACCCGGTACTGATCGGCGAGCCCGGTGTGGGAAAAACCGCTGTTGCGGAAGGCTTGGCCCTCAAGATCCATGCGGGGGACGTACCTGAAACCTTAAAGGACAAACGCCTGGTCTCTTTGGATCTGACCGGCATGGTAGCCGGAACAAAATACCGGGGCGATTTTGAGGAACGGATCAAAAATGCCATTGACGAGGTAAAAAAGGACGGCCGCGTGATCCTGTTTATCGATGAGCTGCACACGATCATCGGAGCAGGTTCCGCGGAGGGCTCCACTGACGCCGCGAATATTCTGAAGCCTGCTCTGGCTCGCGGCGATTTCCAGGTGATCGGCGCCACCACCATCAACGAATACCGGAAGCATATTGAAAAAGATGCGGCCCTGGAACGGCGGTTCCAGCCCGTTACCGTGGGAGAGCCCAGTGAGGAAGAGGCAATTTCTATTCTCAAGGGCCTGAAGGATCGCTATGAAGCGCACCACAAGGTGCAGATCACAGAGGAAGCCATCGATGCGGCGGTGCGGCTTTCCGCACGCTACATTTCAGACCGGTATCTGCCGGATAAGGCAATTGACCTCATTGATGAGGCAGCTTCCCGTGTAAGGCTTCGTGCCTTTACAGCGCCCGATAATCTGCAGGATATGGAAAAAGAGATCAAAAAGATTGAGGGAGAAAAGGCCGCGGCCATCAACTCTCAGGAGTTTGAGCAGGCGGCGTCTCTGCGAGATCGCCAAAAAGAGATGCAAGAAAAGCTGGAACGGGCCAAAGACGAGTGGGCAGCAAAAAATGAACGTAATAACAGCATCGTTACGCCCAATGATATTGCGGATATCGTTTCCATGTGGACCGGAGTTCCGGTATCGCAGCTTACCGAAGAGGAAAGTAAAAGGCTGCTGCGCCTGGAGGAAACCCTGCACAAGCGTGTGATCGGACAGGAAGAGGCGGTTTCCGCCATTGCCAAAGCGATCCGCCGGGGCCGGGTGGGCTTGAAGGATAAAAACCGTCCCATCGGCTCCTTTATCTTTCTTGGCCCAACAGGCGTAGGAAAAACTGAGCTTTCCAAAGCCCTGGCGGAGGCCATGTTCGGCGATGAAAAGGCCATGGTGCGCTTTGATATGTCAGAATATATGGAGAAGCACACTGCCTCTCGGCTGGTTGGCTCGCCTCCCGGATATGTCGGCTTTGAAGAAGGTGGTCAGCTTACGGAGGCTGTACGCAGAAAACCCTATTCTGTGGTACTTTTCGATGAGATCGAAAAGGCTCACCCGGATGTGTTCAATATCTTGCTGCAGATCCTGGAAGATGGCCGGGTCACCGATTCTCAGGGAAAAACAGTGGATTTCAAAAACACGGTCATCATCATGACCTCCAATGTGGGTGCGCGCCTGATCACAGAAAAGCAAAAAAACCTGGGCTTTGCGGAAACAGGCGCCAGCGAATCCAGTGATTTTGAGAAAACAAAAGAACTGGTGATGAATGAGCTGAAAAACCTGTTCAAGCCGGAATTTCTGAACCGGGTGGACGATATTATCGTGTTCCATAAACTGAACAAGGAAAACACCTTGCAGATTGCTGAGAAAATGCTTTCCAGTTTGCAGAATAAGCTGCGGGAAATGGAGATAACAATAGAATTTACGCCAGAGGCGGTTTCCGCGGTAGCCGATAAGGGGTACGACCCCATTTATGGAGCTCGTCCGCTTCGCCGTGTGATCCAAAGCAGCATCGAAGATACCATTTCCGAAAAGATGCTGGAAGGCACTATTGTTACCGGAAAGAAGTATCAATGCTCTTTTGAAAATGGAAGCTTTTCTTTTACGGAACAGTGAGCAAGGAGAAGCTTTCACAGCAAAACAGGCCGGACGATACCGTCCGGCCTGTTTTGCTATTAGGCCTCAAATTTCGTGGCGATATACTTTTCACTTTGCGGCGGTGAATAAACAAATTCGTCCATATGAGAGCCGTGGAAGTAATACTCCGGAGGAGATGGTCTTGTGGGATCCCCATCAAAGGTATCAATGATGATAAGCTTGATCTTCATTCTGGGGATCAGGATATTCTTGATAAATACGCTTGCCTGCTGGCCGGGAAAAATATTTTCCCGCACCTCCGCAAGCCCGGCAAGATTGGGAGTAAGCTCCACGAAAACACCGTAGCTTTCCATGCTGCGGATAATTCCCGATACCGTTTCACCGGGCCGAAATTTTGCAGCGTTCTCTTCCCAGGTTCCCAGCAGCTCCTTATGAGAAAGTGTGATCCGGCCATGATCCTTTGTTTTTACCACAGCCTTGATATCCATTCCTACCGAAAAACGCTCTCTTGGATGCTCAATGCGAGAAACTGAAATCGCGTCGATGGGAAGCAGAGAAACCACGCCGCAGCCAATATCGACAAAAGCTCCAAAGGGCTCAATGTGTGTGATCCGCGCGTCTATCACATCTCCCGGCACAAGGGCAGTTATGTATTCCTCCTGACATTTTTCCTGCGCGGCCCGGCGTGACAAAAGCGCCGTGATTTTTCCGTCGCTTTCCCGTATAAAATCCTGTATCAGAAAGCAAACGGGCCGGTTGACCCGGGAAATAATGGCAATATCCCTGACGGTGCCCTCTTTAATACCGACAGCGCCTTCCTCACGGGGAATGATCCCTTTCATAAATTTGAAATCCACGATTAGGTTATGGCTGCTGTCGCACATGACCGCACGGGCTTCCAATATTTTTTTATCGCGCATGGCTTCCGATAAAGAGGCGGGAGACTGAAGCGCAGCTCTGTTTTCAAACGTATCGATACGGCGCCCTTCCGGATAAAATTTCATCGTGTTGACCATTCCTTTCTTAAGAGGGAAACGTCCTTCCTTCTTTACACTACAAAAGAATATATGAGGCCGGAAGGTATAAAATGACGATAGAAAAAGAGGGGAGGGCTTGCAAGTTTCCAAAATTTGAGATACAATAAAAATATTCTTTCTGAATTCCACCATGCGGATTTTCACCGCCAATTTTCGAAAGCGAGGTTTCCCATGAAAAAAGTAACACTTTCTTTCGCACTGCTGTTTCTCTGTGTTTTTTGTACTGCCTGCGCGGCGAAGGCTTCTCCTGCCGCCAGCGTACTGGAGCATTCGGAGGAGCTTGTTGAAAAAACGCAGCTGACCGCCTCTTCAAATCATGAGAAAATCGGATACCAGCTGGATCCGCCTGAAAAAGGAGAGGAAATCGCCGTGGTGACCATGAAGTCCGGTGAAACCTTTAAGCTTCGTTTTTTCCCGGAGGAAGCGCCGAAGGCGGTATACAATTTCAAGCTTCACGCTATTCAGGGATATTATGACGGACTCACCTTTCACCGCGTCATGGAAAATTTTATGATCCAGGGCGGAGATCCCGATGGCAACGGCACCGGGGGAGAAAGTGTGTGGGGCGAATCCTTTGAAGACGAATTCCAGTCAAATCTGCTGAATATTGACGGATCAGTTTCCATGGCAAACAGCGGCGCCAACACCAACGGAAGTCAGTTCTTTATCAACGCTACCGGCGGTACTCAGGTAAATTGGGAAAATTATGAAGAGGGCTTTAAGCTGTATCAGGAGGATCCTGACGCTTTCTCCGCCACCTACGGAAGGTGGATCAAAATGGACCTTGTACCGGAGGAGATGAAAACGCTCTACAACGAGCACGGAGGCAATCCCCATCTGGACGGTTATTATTCTACCATGGGGATCGGCCACACTGTGTTCGCCCAGGTATTTGAGGGCTTCGACAACGTGCTCGCCCTTTCCAAAACAGAAGTGGGAGCCGATGGCAGCACTCCTGTGGAAGATGTGGTCATTGAAAAAATAGAGATCACGACCTATTAAAAGCACAAAAAATCTCCCGGCTTTGCCGGGAGATTTTTTGTGCTTTTGTTGCCGCGTTTTATTCAGAAAGTGTGTAGAGTTTATAACACAGCGTCATCATACTGTCGTTCATGTGCACGTTTTCGACGATGGCATCGGGATACTTCAGGGAAATATCATAGTGGCTGAAATTCCAGAAAGAGCGGATCCCGATCTCATACAGCTCATCGGAAATCTCTTCCACTGCGTCACGGGGAACGCAAAGAATAGCCATGGTAGGGGACTCTTTCTTATAAAACTCCCGAATTTTCCGGTAGTCGGAAATTTGGCAGCCGCTGATCACGGTACCGATCACCTTCGGGGAATTATCAAAAGCGCCGATCAGTTGAAAGCCAAGCTGCTCAAAGGGCATATGACCCATGATCGCCCGGCCAAGATTTCCGGCCCCAATTAAAACACACTTGAATTTGTTCTGAAGCCCCAGAATTTTCCCGATTTCTACACAGAGCTGCGGTACGTTATATCCGTAGCCCTGCTGCCCGAAGCCGCCGAAGCAGTTAAAATCCTGACGGATCTGTGAAGCGGTGAGTCCCATTTTTTCAGAAAGCTCCTTGGAAGAAATACGGGTTACATCGTTTTTCTCCAGTTCTGATAAGAATCTGTAGTATCTGGGCAGGCGGCGAATAACGGACATGGAAATGTTTTCTTTTTTCTGCATGATACTGATACTTCCTAAAACAAAATTTTACAGAAGATTTTCCAGGCTGTCCCGGACAGCAAGCAAAAATTCCTTTGTGGAAACCTGATGAATTTCCGGCAGGGTAGACATGGACGCCAGATCACCGGTCATAATGCCGTTTTCCAGGGTGTTCAGAGTAGCCCTTTCCAGCTTATCGGCAAACTCCGAAAGCGCCGTGTTTTGATCCAGCTCTCCACGCTTACGCAAAGCGCCTGTCCAGGCAAAAAGAGTAGCTACGGAATTTGTGGAAGTAGCTTCTCCCCGCAAATGCTTGTAATAGTGGCGCTGTACTGTGCCATGAGCGGCTTCATACTCGTAAACGCCGTCAGGAGAAACCAATACGGAAGTCATCATGGCAAGGCTTCCAAAGGCGGTGGCTACCATATCGCTCATGACGTCTCCGTCATAATTCTTGCAGGCCCAAATATACCCGCCTCTGCTGCGGATCACCCGGGCAACAGCATCGTCGATCAGTGTGTAGAAATACTCAATTTCCGCTTTTTGGAATTTTTCAGCATACTCTTTCTCGAAAATCTCCTGAAAAATATCTTTGAATCTGTGATCGTAGATTTTAGAAATGGTGTCCTTGGTGGCGAACCACAGATCTTTTTTGGTATCCAGCGCGAAATTAAAACAGGAACGGGCAAAGCTTTCGATGCTTTTGTCAAGATTGTGCAGTCCCTGAATAATTCCGGAGCTTTCTGAAAAATTGTGGATCGGATATTTCTTCTCAGAGCCGTCCGGCAGAGTGACCAGCAGCTCAGCCCTGGCTCCGGCAGGAACAGAAGCCTCTACGTTTTTGTATACGTCTCCATAGGCATGGCGGGCAATCGTGATAGGCTGCTTCCAGCCAGGCAAATAAGGGGTGATCCCCTTTACCAGAATCGGCGTGCGGAATACCGTGCCGTCCAAAATAGCGCGGATCGTGCCATTGGGAGATTTCCACATCTCCTTGAGATGGTATTCCTCCACTCTGGCGGCATTGGGCGTGATCGTGGCGCACTTCACAGCAACTCCATACTTTTTTGTCGCCATGGCGGAATCTACTGTTACCTGGTCGTTGGTTTTATCCCGGTTTTGAAGCCCCAGGTCATAGTATTCCACGTTCAGGTCGAGATAGGGGAGAAGCAGAATCTCTTTGATCATGCTCCAGATGATCCTGGTCATTTCATCTCCGTCCATCTCCACCAGGGGAGTGTTCATTTCTATTTTTTTTCGGTCAGCCATTATTAACCTACCGTCCTTTCCCGGGGCGTTCCCCCACAATTCAAAAAAGTTACGATTTTACTTTTTGAGCCGCTTTTCCTGTGTAATTTAAGAGGCCTCCGGCTAAAACCATTTCTCTTTGCCGCGGGGTCAATACGGCGGTCAGCTTGATTTCAATGCCCTTTGTCAGGTCTTTCATGGTTACAGTGCAGCCCTTTTCCAGTTCGGCGCGGATATTGGGGAAGCTCAAGTCGTCCATCTGGTCAATACTGTCGTAATCTGCTTCCCGATCAAACTGTAAAGGAATCAGTCCGGCATTTGCAAGATTGGCACAGTGGATCCTGGCATAGGACTTTGCCACTACCGCCTTAATACCCAGATACAGCGGTACCAGGGCCGCATGCTCCCGGGAAGAGCCTTGACCGTAGTTGTGCCCGCCGATCACAATACCACCCTGATTTTCCTTGCAGCGGGCCGGAAATTCCCGGTCGCACACGCCGAAGCAGAAATTGGAGAGATAGGGGATATTGGAGCGATAGGGCAGGATCTTCGCGCCAGCGGGCATGATATGATCCGTTGTGATATTATCCCCGACCTTCAGTACAGCCTTCTTTTCTATTGTGGGCTCCAGCTCCTGAGAGGTGGGGAAGGGCTTGATATTGGGGCCGCGTTCGATCTCCACGGTCTCCATCAGCTCCTCCGGCACTGGGGGAATGATGAGATTGTCGTTTATGAGGAATTTCTCCGGCATAACGATTTGAGAGGCCTCGCCCAGATCGCGGGGATCTGTGAATTTTCCTGTCAACGCGGAGGCAGCGGCCGTTTCGGGGCTGACAAGGTAGACCTGAGCGTCCGCCGTGCCGCTGCGTCCCTCAAAATTCCGGTTGAAGGTGCGCAGGGAGACACCGCCGGATTTGGGAGATTGTCCCATTCCGATGCAGGGGCCGCAGGCGCATTCCAGAATGCGGGCTCCGGCAGCGATCATATCGGCCAAGGCGCCGTTCATGGCTAGCATGTGATAAACCTGCTTGGAACCGCAGCCAATGGTGAGGCTGACATCCGGGTGCACCGTTTTCCCTTTCAGAATAGCGGCCACCCGCATCATATCGAGATAAGAAGAGTTGGTACAGGAGCCGATACAGCACTGATCAATCTTCATACCCGCCAGCTCTCTGACCGGCTTTACCGCATCCGGGCTGTGAGGGCAGGCCGCCAAAGGCTCAAGGCAGGAAAGATCCAGGTCGATGATCTCATCATATACCGCGTCTTCGTCAGATTTGAGCTCGATCCAGCAGTCTCCGCGGCCCTGGGCCTCCAGAAACTGCCGTGTGATCTCATCAGAGGGGAAGATGGAGGTGGTAGCGCCAAGCTCTGTGCCCATGTTGGTAATGGTGGCACGCTCCGGAACAGTCAGGGTCTCAATGCCTTCTCCGCCGTATTCTAGTATTTTTCCAACGCCGCCCTTAACGCTGAGCCTTTGCAGGACCGCCAGGATCACATCTTTCGCGGAAACCCAGGGGGAAAGGGTGCCGGTGAGATTTATTTTTACCATGGCCGGCATAGTGATATGATATTCACCGCCGCCCATAGCAACTGCCACGTCCATACCGCCTGCGCCAAAGGCCAGCATGCCGATACCGCCGCCAGTGGGGGTGTGGCTGTCGGAGCCGATCAGAGTTTTTCCCGGCGCTCCAAAGCGCTCCAGGTGAAGCTGGTGGCAGATCCCGTTACCGGGCCGGGAAAAATAAATGCCGTGTTTTTTGGCAATGGACTGGATATACCGGTGATCGTCCGCGTTTTCAAAGCCGCTCTGCAAAGTGTTGTGATCGATGTAAGCCACACTGCGCTCGGTTTTGACCCGGGGAACGCCCATGGCCTCAAATTCCAGATATGCCATGGTGCCGGTGGCGTCCTGAGTTAATGTTTGATCGATTCTCAGGCCAATATCCTCGCCAAGATTCATTTCACCGCTGACAAGATGGTCGTGAATAATTTTTTCCGCAATCGTTTTTCCCATGTTTTTTCTCCTTTTATCATGATATGGATTTCATAAATGGATTTTATAAAAAAGACAACTGCTTCAAGAGGAAGATAAATAAGAACATCGTTCCCACCGCAAGCAGTGAACTGAATACCACAAGCTGCCCCGCCAAGGCTTCGTCTCCTCCCATTTCCTGCGCCATGGTAAAGGAAGAAACCGCCACGGGAGAAGCAAACACAACGAGCAGTACAGCAAGCTCCGCGCCTCGAAAGCCCAGCAGAACGGCCAGCACTAAAAACAAAGCGGGAAAAAAGAGCAGCTTCATGCCCAGGGCAACGCACAGGCTTTTGATACTGTTTCCCAGCTTTCGAAAGCTGAAGGAAGCGCCTAAAACCACAAAGGCAAGAGGAGTGGCGATAGACGCCAAATTGGAAACCGTAACATCGATCACACGGGGCAGAGTAACGCGAAAAGCCAAACACAGAATTCCGAGAGCGGAGGCAATGATCAATGGATTTGTAAAAATTCCCTTTATAACACGGAGAAAGCCGGGGCGTCCTCCCTGAAAAAGCTCCAATGAAATCACCGCGAGAATGTAATAGAGAGGAATGATCACCGCTACAAGAACAGAGGCGGGCCCGGAAGCCGCACTGCCAAACAAAGCATTGCAGATCGGAATGCCAAATAGCACAAAATTACTGCAGAACATGCCCTGCAAAATAACGCCGCGTTTTGCGTTTTCATTTTCCGACAGAAAAGAAATGCACAGAGCAATAAGAAATTGGAGAAGAATTCCTGCCAGCAGATAAAATAAAATGCGGGAATCGAAATTATTTTCCAGGTCTTCCAGATCAATGGCATAAATATTTTGAAATACCAGCGCGGGAAGAAAGACCCCAAAAATAACCCGGTTGGTCTGGTATGCGGAGGTTTCGCTTATGAGCCCTGTCAGCCGCACCAGATAGCCCACCGCCATCAGTAGAAACAAAGGCAGAATGATCTCAATCGTGATTTTCAGACTCTCCAGAAAGCTTCCCTCCTTGTAGAATCAAAATTATATAAATAAAAGTATACCACGAATGAAGCTTTCAGGCAATGAAGTTTTTTTCTGAATCCCCATGTTTTTTCTTGAAGCTTCCCAAAACAAATGCTATAATAAAAAATACATGCGGCTTGAGAGAGATTTCAGCGGCGGTTTCTTTCGCTTTTTGCATGAATCTTTCTATTTCTGGCAAACTATCCTTGTAAAAAGGAGGTTGCCCTATGAAAAAAGAATCCGCAAAAAAGAATCAATATCGATATTCCGAGAGCAATGACGAAGGAACACAAGAAAACGAGCAGGAATTCAGCTCGGAGCAGCAAAAGCAGATCACGGAAAGCGGCTCTGTGACAACTCGAAACAACGGACACACGGTTCACTGCCTTACCATTATCGGTCAGATCGAGGGGCATTACATTTTGCCTTCTCAAAATAAGACCACAAAATATGAACATGTGATCCCCCAAATCGTAGCGGTAGAGGAAGACCCGCAAATCGATGGACTGCTGATGCTACTCAATACGGTAGGCGGAGATGTGGAGGCTGGCCTTGCTTTGGCGGAGCTGGTAGCGGGCATGAAGAAGCCTACGGTTTCCCTGGTGCTCGGTGGGGGCCATTCTATCGGTGTTCCTCTGGCGGTAGCCGCAAAGCGCTCCTTTATCGCGGAATCCGCTTCTATGACGATCCACCCGGTACGAATGAACGGTCTTGTTTTGGGAATCCCCCAAACACTGGAGTATTTTCAGCGAATGCAGGACCGTATTACAAATTTTGTCACACAGAATTCCAATATCACCAAGGAGCGTTTTACCACGCTTGCCATGAATACGCAGGAGCTTGTGATGGATGTGGGCTCTGTGTTGGATGGTCCAGACGCAGTGGAAGAGGGGCTGATCGATTCTCTGGGGTCGCTTTCCGACGCCATGGATTGCCTGAATCGTATGATCGAGCGGGAAAAAAAGAAAAAGAAGCCAAAGGCATCACAGACGAAGAAAAAGGAAGGGTAAAAGCTTCCGGCGGCTTTGCCGCTACATAAGGCATTCACGATTTTTGTACTTAAGGAGGTAAGGTATGTCTATTTTAGACGCTATTATTCAGGGAATCATTCAGGGCGCTACTGAGTTCCTGCCGGTTTCCAGCAGTGGTCACTTGTCCATTTCACAGCATATGTTCGGCATTGAGCTGCCGGGGATTTTGTTCGATATCATGCTTCATTTAGGCACTCTGATCGCGGTGATCTTTGTTTATCGCGGTTTAGTTTGGCGGCTGATTAAGGAGTTTTTTGCCCTGTGCGGAGATATTGTTCACCGGCAATTCAAGTGGAGCGAAATGAACCAGGACCGCAGGCTGTTGATGATGCTATTCATTGGGCTGCTGCCTCTGTTCCTCCTGTTTTTACCCATTCCAGGTACCGGAATGAAGGTAAAGGATTTTTCTGAGCAGCTTGCTTCCGACAAGGGGATCGTGATCGAAGGCCTGGCGCTTCTCGCCACCAGCACTTTGCTCTTTCTGGGAATCGTGGCCAACAAGCGGATGCGTCAGGAAAAAGCAGTGGTCAACCGGGAGGGAAAAAAAGTAGCCGCCAAGGGCAGAAGAAAAATACATACCATCGATGCTCTTTTGATCGGACTTACCCAGTGCCTGGCCGCAATTTTTCCTGGCCTGTCCCGTTCCGGCTCTACCTTGTCCGTGGGGCTGCTTCGGGGCATTAATCAGCAAACGGCGCTGGACTACTCCTTTGTACTGGGAATTCCTTCCATTGCGGCGGCTGCGCTTGTGTCTTTAAAGGATCTGGGCTCGGCGGGGGCAAAGATTGGTGCCGCTCCGCTGATAGTAGGAATGCTTACGGCAATGATCGTCGGATTTCTAGCCATTAAGCTGTTAAAATGGATCGTAACTACCAACAAGCTGGAGATATTTGCTTACTACACACTGATTGCTGGCGGTGTGATCACGATTTTGGGAATTATTGAACATGTGATGGGGCAGAATCTGTTTACCGGACGCCCCCTGTAACGTAAAAAACTTTGCTGAAGGAACGGAGGGAGATTTTTGGCGGAAAAACGACCGGTATCTTCCGGAAAGAAAAAGACAACGACAAAAAAGGGAACGCCAGCTTCCGCAAAAAGAAAGCCTGCACAGGGTCAGCATGGGCGTGGTACCCCTTCCCGCCGAATGACGGCAGAATCCATACGCCAGCGCAACCAGATGCGCGCGGTGGTGCTGTTTGCCTGCTCCATTTTTCTGGCGTGTTTGGTGCTGATCCCTGGAGATAATCTCTGGAAATGGGCTCATGGCGCTTTTCTTGGCATATTTGGAAGTTGGGCGCTGCTGTGGCCAGTGTTGATTATTTATGTGGCTATTGTCACCGCTCTGGACAACCCCAGAGGTTCGATCAGCGGAAAAATATGGATGACAGCGCTTATCATTATTCTTTTTTGTGCCACCGGATATATTTTTAGCGCGTCTCTTCCTGCGCCCGGTACGAAGCTGTGGGACTACATAGTTTCCCTGTATTATCAGAATTCGGGGATCGGCGGCGGTGTAGTCGGTGGAATGCTGGGCTTGCCCCTGATCAAAGCGGTAGGCGGCTTAGGCGCAAAAATCATTGTGATCTTGCTGCTTTTTGTCGCCGTAATGCTTCTTACCGGTACCACGCTGATCAGCTTGTTCCGCACGATCAAAAAGCCTGTGGACGTTGTTTCGGAAGGGCTGCAGAACGCACGGCAGAGACGGGAGGAGGAGCGGCTGATCCTGGAAGAGGACAGGGCCGCAAATATCGATATTCCGCTGGAGCCCCGTTCCGCGGCAGCTGCCATTTCTTCAGAGGCTTCCCGTCTTTTCCCGAAGGCAGAGCCGAAACGGAAAAAGAAGGAGAAAAACGAAAAGCTGGATAAGCTGGGCGAGGTATTTGGATTTGAAGATCCGCCTCTTGATTTGCCTGTAGAAACGCCGGCTTTACCGCTGCACGAAATGAACCATGGAATAGCGAATTCCCTTTCCGAAACAGCAGGTAAAGCAGCGGAGGAAGCTGCTTTACCCGTCATAGAGCAAAACATAGCTGCGGAAGTAGCACAAAAATCTGAAATGGAAGATATTGGGGCAGGGGCCGATGCAAACACGGATGCTTTTGTAGAATCTACTGCTTCTCAGCTGCATACAGAAGTGCCTTCGAACTTTGCCAAAGAACCCGCCGTACCGGACGAAGTTCAGGAACTGACCCAGGATTTCATGAAGAAAAAAGAAGAGAATGACCGAAGGGAAGCCACTTCAGAGCAGCAGGCACTGTATCAGGCCGCGGAGCAAATGAAAACGGTATATTGTTATCCTCCTGTTACCATGCTCGCTGCCAGTCCCTATTCCGATCCGGCGCAGGAAACGGAAGAACTGCAAACGAACGGACGAATTCTGGTAGATACCCTGAAAAGCTTCGGCGTGCAGACAAAAATACTGGATATCTGCCGGGGCCCTTCTGTAACGAGATATGAAATACAGCCAGCTGCCGGTGTGAAAATCAGCAAGATCACAAATTTGTCTGATGATCTGGCGTTGAATTTGGCTGCCACCGGTGTACGTATTGAAGCTCCGATCCCCGGAAAAGCCGCAGTGGGAATCGAGGTGCCCAACAAAACAAGGAATACGGTGCGCATGCGGGAACTGATCGAATCCAATTCCTTCCAAACCTCGAAAGGAAAGCTTTCTGTGGCGCTGGGCCGTGATATTGCCGGACAGCCTGTAGTGGCGGATCTTTCTAAAATGCCCCATTTGCTCATTGCGGGTACTACCGGTTCCGGTAAATCAGTGTGCATCAACTCTCTGATCATCAGCATGCTTTACAAGGCCAGCCCGGACGAGGTTCGATTTTTGATGATCGATCCAAAGGCGGTGGAGCTGACAGAATATAACGGTATGCCCCATATGCTGGTTCCTGTTGTGACAGATCCCCGCAAGGCTTCGGGCGCTTTAGGCTGGGCTGTATCGGAAATGATGAATCGCTATAAGATTTTCGCGGAATTTAACGTTCGTAATCTGAAGGGCTATAATTCTCTGGCGGAATCACAAAATTTCCAGGATGAAAACGGGCAGCCCATGCCTTTTATGCCGCAGATCGTCATTGTTATCGATGAGCTTGCTGATCTGATGATGGCTGCTCCGAAAGAGGTGGAAGATTCCATCTGTCGGCTGGCTCAGCTGGCCCGTGCGGCAGGCATGCATCTGGTGGTTGCCACACAACGTCCTTCCGTTGATGTGGTGACGGGTCTGATTAAGGCCAATATTCCCAGCCGGATCGCGCTTACCGTATCTAATTCTGTGGATTCCCGTACCATTTTAGACGCAGGCGGCGCGGAAAAGCTTTTAGGAAACGGCGATATGCTGTTTTCTCCGGTAGGGGCCAATAAGCCCGTCCGTGTACAGGGCTGTTACGTCAGCGATGATGAAATTTCCTCGATTGTTGAGTTTGTGAAAAAGACGAAAACCATTGAATACGATGAAGCCGTGATTCAGGAAATTGAGCGAAACGCGGCAAGCGAAGGGGAAAAGGGAGACGCCTCAGACAGCGACGGCGGCTCCAGCGACCCCATGATGGAGGAGGCGATCAAATGCGTGATAGAGGCCGGGCAAGCCTCTACCTCTTTGCTGCAAAGGCGGCTCCGTTTGGGTTATGCCAGAGCGGGCCGCTTGATCGACGAAATGGAGCAGCTTGGCATTGTTGGGCCTCATGAGGGCTCCAAGCCTCGCCAGGTGCTTATGACTTACGCGCAGTGGGCGGAAATGCATATGCAGAAAGCTGACCCCGCGCAAACGGAATCGCTTGATGACGAGTAAGAAGAAAGCTTCTCAAAACGGAGAAGCAGATTTGGAAAACCGGAAAAAGAGAAAAGCGCTTCTCAAACGCTGCGGCTTGTTGGCGCTTGCGTTCCTGCTGGTCTTTTCGCTTACTTCTCAGGGAAGGGCTTTTTGGAGAGAGCTGTTTCAAGTTTCGGGATTTGGCGGAACAGCACAGGCGCCTCTTGCGATCCATGTGCTGGAGGTCGGCAAAGCAGATGCCATTCTGATTGAATGTGAGGGAGAGACGGCTCTTTTAGATGCCGGCACCGCTGTTTCCGGGGAAGTGATCGTGGATTATATGGCCCGTCACCGAATAGCTTCTCTAAAGTACGCCATTGCCTCTCATCCCGATAACGATCATATCGGCGGTATGAGCCAGGTGCTTTCCGAGGTGGAGGCTGAGTGCTTTCTTCGAGCTCCTTATTTCAGCAAGAAATATGAAGAAGTTCAGGCGATACTACTAGAACAGGGAATTCCGGAAAAAATTCTTTCTGCCGGGGATACCATCAATTTGGGAAGCGCGACTCTGCAAGTTTTGGGCCCCATAAAGAAGTATGAAGATACCAATAACAGTTCTCTGGTCATACGCTTGGAATATCAGGGTTTTACCGCTTTGTTCTGCGGAGATATTGAAGAGGAAGCCGAGCGTGATTTGGCCGAAACTTACGGCGCAGAGATTTCTTCAAAGCTTTTGAAGGTTCCGCACCATGGAAGCAAAACCTCCTGTACCGATCAGTTTTTGGAACTGGTAGAGCCAGAATACGCTATTGTTTCTGTAGGAAGAGATCAGAACAACCTTCCGGCGGAATCGGTACTGAAAAGATTGAGTGGTATTTGTGATGAGATCTATCAAACCGACACGGACGGCACTGTGATCTTTACCTTTCAGGAAAACCGGGTACAGGTTTTTAGAAACCAGTGAAAATAATCAGGCCGCACGGATTTGAACTGTAGTTCAGCACAGAGCAAAAAGGAGAACAAATATGACAAAAAAACTTGTGATCGATCGTTTTGAGGGAAAATACGCCATCTGTGAAGATGGGGAGCAAAAATATTTTGCCATTGAAAGTTCGGAGCTTCCGGCCGGAGCGGCAGCGGGAGCTGTGCTCCTGATTTCTGAAGAGGGAGAGCTTACTTTGGATCTCGAAGAGACAGAGCGCCGCAAAAAGCTCATGGCGGAAAAGCAGCGGAAAGCTTTTGGCGATTGATTTTTCCAAAAAAGTAAAAGAGGAGAAAAAGCAGTGCGTTCCTGCTTTTTCTCCTCTTTTGTTTCAATATTTCAAACCTGGAGAGATGAATCAGTAAGGTTTTTCAGTTCAGTGGCATAGCGAACGGAGGCCATGGCGTCTTTTCCGTAAAAATCAGCGCCAATGCGGTCTGCGTATTCCTGGGTCAGCACCGCGCCGCCCACCATGATTTTGCAAAAAGGCGCTTTTTCCCGTAACACAGTGATCGTTTCCTTCATATTTACCACGGTAGTAGTCATCAGAGCGCTAAGCCCCACAAGCTCCGCGTGCTCCCGCAAAACTGCTTCCAGCACAACCTCCGAGGAAACGTCTTTCCCCAAGTCAATGACATGGAACCCATAGTTTTCCAAAAGTACCTTCACAATATTTTTTCCGATATCGTGAACATCACCCTTTACCGTGGCAATTACAACGGTAAATTGAGATTTCTTCTGAGGGGCAGAGTCTTTTTGTCCCAGCTGCCGCTTGATCGCTTCAAAAGCAGCTTTTGCTGCTTCCGCACTCATTAAAAGCTGAGGCAGAAAAAGAACCTTCTTCTCAAATTTTTCTCCAACCGCGTCCAGAGCGGGCACAATGTGAGAATTGATGAGCTCCAGTCCGTCTGTGCCGTTCCGGATCATTTTTTCCGCCGCCAGAAACGCGGCCTCCTTCAACCCTTTTTCGATCGCGGCCCCAAGCTCCTGGGGGTCCTGAGAAGGAGCTGATAGGGGAGGGGATTGCTCCGCCTGGGCGTAGGCGGCAATATAACCCATACAGCTTTTATCCAGACCGGACAGAGCGCAGTAAGAGCGATAAACGCGCATCATCATTTCCGATTTTGGATTGAGGATCGCGGCGCTGAGTCCGCTTTGCAGCGCCATCAGGAAGAAGGAAGAGGTAATATTTTCCCGTTGCGGCAAGCCAAATGAAACATTGGAAACCCCTAAAGAGGTAAATACTCCAAGCTCACGCCGGATCAGACACAGAGCCTTCAGCGTAACCAAAGCGGCGTCCTGCTCAGCGCTGATCGCCATGGTAAGCGGGTCGATCACAATATCCTTTTTTCTGATCCCGTATTGCGTCGCTGTATCTACAATGATTTTAGCCGCTTCCAAACGACCTTCCGCTGTTTCGGGAATACCGTCCTCTGTGATCGTAAGCCCGATCACCACACCGCCGTATTTTTTTACCAGTGGAAAAATAGCCTCCATAGAGGCGGCCTTTGCCGTTACGGAATTGACCAAGGGCTTTCCGTTATAAAGCCGCATGGCGCGTTCCATTGTTTCAGGATCGGAAGTATCAAGCTGCAAGGGGAGGGGGGAAACCGCCTGCAGCTCCTGCACCACCTCGCACATGAGCGCGGGCTCGTCAATTTCCGGGAGCCCTACATTCACGTCCAAAACATGGGCTCCGGCATCCTGCTGGGTGATCCCTTCCTGTAAAAGATAGGGAATATCGTGCTCTCGCAGTGCCTGTTTAAACCGGGATTTTCCGGTGGGATTGATCCTTTCTCCAATGAGAACCGGTAGCGTTCCGAACTCTACCGCTCTGCTGCCGGAGGTGATCACCGTCCTGTAAGTGGGGGAAAGCGTTTGACAGGGAAGGCCTTTACATTGCCGCACCATGGCTGCAATGTGTTCGGGAGTAGTGCCACAGCAGCCGCCGACTGCCTGAGCGCCGGCCTGTACAATAGCTTCCATGTGCAGGGAAAATTCCTCAGGAGAAATTTCATAAACTGTTTTTCCGTTTTCCTCCTTTGGCAGGCCCGCATTGGGATTTACGAGAATCGGAAGATCGGTAAAGGCCCGAAGGGATTTTGTGAAAGCTACCATTTGCTCCGGTCCCAAGCCGCAATTTAACCCAATGGCATCGGCGCCCAGACCCTCCAGCACCGCCGCCATTACGGAAAGATTGCCGCCTGTCAGCAATTTTCCGGTTTCATCAAAGGTCATGGTAACAAATACGGGCAGAGTAGAATTCTCTTTCGCGGCCAGAAGCGCGGCTTTTGCTTCGTAAATATCGGCCATGGTCTCAATTAGAATGCAGTCCGCGCCTGCTTCTGTACCAGCTGAAATCATTTCCTGAAAAATCTCCACTGCGGCTTCAAAAGCCAAGTCGCCCAAAGGCTCCAGCAGCTTTCCGGTCGGACCGATATCCAGCGCCACCCAGCCGTGCCCTACATTGGAAACAGCCTTTTTTGCTAAAGTGATCCCCTGAAAGATCACTTCCTGTACAGAGTGGCCGGAATCCGCCAGCTTACAGCAGTTAGCACCAAAGGTATTGGATTTCAAAATGTCCGCGCCCGCGTTCAAATAGGCGGTATGGATCTCACAGATCTTTTCGGGGAAACGCAAATTCCACAGCTCCGGCAGCTCTCCCGGCAGCAGCCCCTGGGCCTGCAAAAGGCTGCCCATGGCGCCGTCAAAAAAAAGCAGCTCTTTTCCAAGCTTTTCTCGAAGATCGTTCATAGTCACGGCTCCTTTCTAAACGGACAGGACGGTAAATTACAGGTCATACATTTTCCCACATGGCAGAGGGAAGGATCAGGAGAAAGCCCGATCACCGCAGTAATGGACTTAAACGGCACCATCAGGCAGCTGTCGGTCAGGCTTACGCCGATTTTTTTGGGGAGCTCCAAAACCGCGAAAAGAAATCGCTGGTACTCCAGAGAAAAATCTCCGTAGCCAGGGCTGTACCTGGGCCTGAGATACAATCCCCGTTCTGCGGCAAGCCGCTCTAACTCCAGCTGCGCCTGATCGGCGCATTCTTCTGTGTAGGCGGCGGCACAGGCCTGCAGAACAGGTACAAAAGACAGCTCGGAAACACTATACCGGCGAATCAAAAAATCCACCTCAGGGCCTAGAGTCATCGCAAACAAAAAGGCTTCTTTACAGCCCTGTAAATGACGGCACAGGTTTCGGCTGAAAATTTGTGTTTGGCCGATCGTGACAGAATCTGTTTCCGCACAGATGGGGAAAAGGAGAAAAGTCGATCGAAGCCGTGCAGCGGCTTCGATCTCCCGCTGTGCGCGCGCAATGCTTTCGTCCAGCTTCTCCGTACCTTCCTGTGCTCCCAAATACCGCAGGATCTCTTTTTTATTCATAGCTTGAATCACGCTTTCACACAGTGTCAGGAGGAAGTCAGGATATGGCTCAAATTCTGAAAAATCTTTTCCGCGGTTTCCGGACGATTCATGGTATACAGATGAATATATTTCACCCCATTGGCGATCAGGTCAATGATCTGCTCTGTGGCATAGGCCACTCCGGCCTGTTCCATAGCCGCGGGGTCTTCGGAAAATTTATCAGCAATCGCCTTAAAGCGGGGAGGAAGCACTGTGTTGGACAGCTCACAGCTGCGCTTGATCTGCCGGGCGTTGATGACCGGCATAATGCCGGGGATCACCGGAACTGTAATACCCGCCGCCAATACGCGGTAAAGAAAATTGTAGTACACATTGTTGTCAAAAAACATCTGCGTTGTAAGGAAATCACAGCCTGCGTCCACTTTTTCCTTCAAAAACGCAATATCCTTTTCCTTGTGCTCGCATTCCACATGCCCTTCCGGGTAGCAGGCCCCGCCAATGCAGAAATCGCCTTGAGAACGGATCTCCCGAATCAATTCAACTGCATAGGAATAATCGCCATCTCCTGTAAAGTCCTTTGGCTTGTCTCCACGCAGAGCAAGAATGTTCTCAATTCCATTCTGTTTCATTTCTGAAAGTCGGTTTTTGATCTCTTCCCGGCGAGAGCCGCAGCAGGTCAGATGTGCAAGCGCCGGCGTATTCATTTCTTTTTGGATATGCGCGGCAACCTCCACTGTCTTTTTGGAGGTGCTGCCGCCGGCTCCGTAGGTCACGCTGATAAAGTCAGCGCCCATTTCACAAATTCGATCCGCTACCTGAAGCACGTTGTCAAATCCGTTTTCCTTTTTCGGGGGAAAGATCTCACAGGAAAAAGTGACTTTCTTTTGAGCCAGGAGCTCTTTGATTTTCATAAGCCCAAATTCATTCCTTTCCAAGCGCAGTTCTCTTCACAATATTTTGAGAAACACCTGTTGCGCATTGATAACAAAACCCATGCGGATATGATACCATAAGCACTGAAGGTGCGTTGGTATCATGTGCCGATTGCCCATTGTGCAAAGCACAAACTGGGCAAGGCGATTTTAATTTCATAATGTCCACACGCCCTTTGCGGATATTATAGCATGCCTGAAAGCTTTTTGAAAGGGATTTGTTGTACCTCCGAAAATCAGAAAAGGAATGAAGCGGCCGTTCTTTACGTATATCTTTTTCAAAAAAGAGCAGGGAGAAGGCAGTATGGGAAAAAAATTTGTGTTTTTGTTGCTGTTTTGTGCTTCTATCGCCTTATTTGCCATGCAGACAATGCAGGCCTTCGGGATCGTTCATTTTCATGCGGAGCTTTTCAAGAAAAAAGGAACCATCGTTCTCGACGCCGGGCACGGAGGGGAAGACGGAGGAGCGGTGGGGGTCAATCAAAAGCTGGAAAAGGATATCAATCTCTCGATTGTTTTGGAATTGGAAAAATATCTGAAGCAGAATAATTTCGAGGTTATTATGATCCGTTCCGGCGATTATTCTGTGGGAGATCAAAGCCTTTCCACCATTTCAGAGCGAAAGAAATCCGATACGAAAAACCGGCTGCAAACGATAGAAGAAGCCGGGGAGTGCATCTTTATCAGTATTCATCAAAATCATTTTTCGGAAAGCAAATATGATGGCGCTCAGGTCTTTTACTCCGGAAACCGGGAGGAAAGCGCTGTGCTCGCCGAAGCGATCCGCCAAAATATCGTTTCTTCCTTGCAGCCGGAAAACCACAGGGAAAATAAACAGGCGGAAAAAAGCATTTACCTGCTGTACCATTGCCAGGTGCCTGCGGTGCTAGTGGAATGCGGGTTTCTTTCCAACCCTGCCGAAGCTGAAAAACTGAGCCAGGAAAGCTATCAAAAGGATATGGCTGCGGCAATTTATAACGGTCTGATCGATTATTTGCAGGCAAATCAGAAAAGCGAAGCTGAAAGTCTTGCCGCCTCTGACCCCTCCTCAAGCTTTGCAAATTAGAGAAAAGCATGATATACTAAATGCCAGAGCTTGAGAGAAAGGCACGGTATATCGCTATGGCAGGAAAAAGCAAGGTCGTGTATCAATGTACGGAATGCGGTTATGAATATCCCAAATGGCTGGGCCAGTGCCCTGGGTGCGGCGCATGGAGCACCATGGTAGAAACAGTGGCGGAGCCCGCGATATCGTCTAAAAGCGCTTCCGTGCGCTCAGTAGGCGCTCTTTCCAGGCCACTGCCGATCAGCGAGATCAGCACGGAAGACGAGCACCGCTACCATACCGGGTTATCTGAGTTGGACAGAGTATTGGGCGGGGGGATCGTAAAGGGCTCTTTGGTACTGATCAGCGGTGATCCCGGAATCGGAAAATCCACCATGCTGCTGCAAATTTGCGAATATCTCGGGAAAGAACTGCGAATTCTTTATGTTTCCGGTGAGGAATCCGCCCGTCAGATCAAGCTCAGAGCCACCAGGCTGGGGGTTCACAACCCCAATCTTATGATTTTAACGCAGACAGATGTGCAGTATATCACCGAAGAGATCCGAAGCGAAAAGCCGGATCTGGTGATGATCGATTCTATCCAGACCATGAACCATACGGAGCTCAGTTCTTCACCGGGCAGCATTACCCAGGTCAGAGAATGTACCAATACCATGATGCGCTGCGCGAAATCTCTGGATATTCCCATTATCATTGTAGGCCATGTCAACAAAGACGGTGCTATTGCCGGGCCCAAGGTGCTGGAGCATATTGTAGACGCGGTTTTGTATTTTGAAGGAGACCGCCAAATGACCTACCGCATTCTGCGGGCTGTGAAAAACCGCTATGGCTCCACCAATGAGATCGGCGTGTTTGATATGGGGGAGGAAGGCCTGAAGCAGGTGGAGAATCCTTCTCAGGCAATGCTTTCCGGCAGGCCTAAAAATGCTTCCGGTACCTGTGTTACCGCTGTGATGGAGGGCTCCCGACCGATCCTGGCGGAGATCCAGGGGCTTGCAACCACTTCCGGCTTTGGGACGCCCCGTCGTATGGCCACCGGCTTTGATTATAATCGTATGGCCTTAATTTTAGCTGTACTGGAAAAGCGGGCGGGCTACTATTTTTCCAATTTAGACGCTTACCTGAATGTGGTAGGGGGGCTTCGCCTGGACGAGCCCTCGGTAGACCTTGCCGTAGCCGTGGCGTTGATTTCCAGCTTAAAAGACACCCCCGTTCGGGAAGATATTGTGGTATTTGGAGAAATCGGACTGGCCGGAGAGCTGCGCAGTGTCAACCGTGCGGAGTTGCGCATTGCGGAAGCCGCGCGGCTGGGCTTTTCACGCTGCATCATACCGTATCACAACCTGAAAAATCTATCGCATACACAGGAAATTGAAGTGATCGGCGCAAAAAATATCCGGGACGCTTATACCGCCGCCACAGAAGCATGAGTAAGCTGCTGCGATGCCCCAGGCTGCCGGAGCGCCCAGTGAGGCTTGTTCTGATTTCCGGGGAATATCCAGTCTTGGGACAACGCTTGCGAGAGCTGAAAATAGAAGTAATAGAAACAAGCTTCGACAGCAGGCTGCCGAAACCAACGGCCTTTCATCCAGATATGCAGGCGTGTCCGCTAGATCTTGAAACTTTGTTCGTTTTACGCGAAAGCAGTTTATTGAAAAAGCTTGCTTTTTATGATATTATCGCCACAGAAACCGCGGGATTCCCGCAAAGCCGCTATCCAGGTGATGTTCTGTGCAACGCTTTTGCTTGGAATGGATTTTTGGTGGGAAACATGGGTGCCATAGATAAAAAGCTTCGGAAAAAGGCCCTTCAAGCTGGGTTGCGGGAGCTGCCGGTCAGGCAGGGCTATGCGTCCTGTTCAGCGGCTTTGGTAACAGAAACCGCAGCTATGGTATCGGACCCGGGAATGGCAGAGGCTTTGGAAAAGAAAGGCTTTGAGATTTTACGGATCCGCCCGGGCTTCATTGAGCTGCCCGGCTATGATTACGGCTTTATCGGCGGCTGCTGCGGCAAGCTGGCGCCGGAGCTGCTTGCTTTTTCCGGCTCTTTGCAGAATCACCCGGATCGGGAGAGAATCTTAAAGTTCTTATCTCGCCATGGGGTGGAAACGATCGAATTGACAAATGAAGTGCTGACCGACGTGGGCGGGATCATGCCGCTGCTGTAATCAGGCAAATGGTGTTTCAGCTTCCAGCAGCGGATATACGAGGAAATAAAATGAAAATAATCTATCATGATTTATGCATTAGAAACGCAGAGGGGAAGGATTGCGAACAGCTTGCAGCTTGGTGGAATGACGGAAGTATTATGGCTCATGCCGGATTTTCCAATGGACTTGGAACGACAGCGGAAGAAATTAAAGAGCAGATCGTTAATGACAGCGATGATACAAAAAGACGACTTATGATTGAATATCAAGGAACATCAATCGGCGAAATGAGCTTCTATGTTTATGAAGGGAAAAAGGTCGAGATCGGAATCAAAATCTGCAATTCAGCTTTTCAGGGGAAAGGTCTGGGACGAGTACTATTAAGTATGCTGATTGAAAAGCTGTTCAGTACAGGTTATGAGCTTGTTTTTTTAGATACCAACCTAAAAAATACAAGGGCGCAGCATGTCTATGAATTGCTGGGCTTCAAAAAAATTGCCATACATGAGAATTCATGGAAAAATCAGTTGGGAGAACTACAGACCTCGATTGATTATGAGCTCAGAGCGTCTGATTTTTGCAATGCCAAATCAATAGCTTAAAACAAGAAAATCCAGTTTGCTAAAGGTCTGGGGGATTCTCAATCAGAGTAACATGGAAAAAGTGGTTTCGATCTTTCCTCATGGCACGATTTGTCCCGAATTGTTTAGTAGACCCCAAGGTATAAGATCTAAAGCAGACCTGAAGACTATGAGAAAAGAGGCTCAAAAAAATATTCTCAATTATACAAAATTGATATTTTGTATAATTGGGGGGGAGAAAATACAGCGGCCCTCCGGGGTGATGCACTCCCGCCGCCCAGGACGCTACTCCGTGCCTCAACGGTCAGCCGCTACAGTTCAGCCGGTTTCCGATTATCCATCCATATTCTATTCTGCTTCCAATTTCAGTGAGGTGATTTTATGAGCTTTTCCATTAAAGATGAGATGCCGTATGTTGTTCAGGAATACGCCATGTACCTTAGAAACATCAAGGGCTTGTCCCAAAAAACGGTGAATGAATACTGTATGGATCTGCGCACTTTCTTCAGATTTATGAAACAGTATCGCGGCCTTGCGGAAGGCTGTGCGCTGGAAGAAATTTCTGTAAAGGATATCGATGTGGCTTTTCTGAAAACCGTAAAAACCTTCGACGTCTTTGAGTTTATGAACTTTGTCGCCGATGAACGTAACAACATGAGCTCTACACGACAGCGGAAGTCTTCTTCCCTGAAATCTTTTTTCAAGTATCTTACGGTTCATGAAAAGCTGCTGGAGGAAAACCCAACAGAGAATCTTACCCCGCCGAAAAAGAAAAAGTCCCTTCCCCATTTTCTTTCTCTCGAACAAAGTATCGAACTTCTGAACGCGGTGGACGGGCCCGACCAGGAGCGGGATCGCTGTATTCTTACCCTTTTTCTGAATTGCGGCATGCGGCTTTCCGAGCTGGTTTCCATCAATATTTCCGATGTGATCCACAACAATTCCACCATGCGTATTTTGGGAAAGGGCAATAAAGAGCGGATCGTATATTTGAACCAGGCCTGTATGGATTCCATTGAAACCTATCTGGCGGTACGCCCAAAGGACGGTGTGATCGATCGGAACGCGCTTTTTTTAAGCAGCAGAAAAAACCGTATCAGCCCTAAAACTGTGCAGTTTCTTGTAAAAAAGTACCTGGCGAAAATCGGTTTAGGCGGCCCTGGGTATTCCGTTCATAAGCTTCGCCATACCGCCGCCACCTTGATGTACCGCTATGGAGATGTGGATATTCGGGTACTCCAGGACATTTTAGGGCATGCGAATCTCGGCACCACAGAGATCTATACCCATACCTCCAGCAACCAGATGGAGGCTGCCATCAATTCCAATCCGCTGGCAAAAATCAGCGGAAAGAAAGGAAAAAGGAAGACTTCTGCCAGTAATGAACCTGATCCTTCCAGCGGCGAAGATGATGATTTCGCCGATTCGGAAGAGTTGTAAGACCTTAAAAAACAAAACAAAAAAGAGCTTCGCCTTTTCTAAAAGAATCAGGCGAAGCTTTTACTATTTCTTTATAGAACTTCTGACGAACGATATTTTTCAGACGGCAGAAAAAACAAGTAAAAAATCATTCCAGCCCGTCTTTTTGCTGTTCTTCCAGCTTGGATTGCTTCACCAGCTTGCCATTGACATAGACATACTTGTCCTCTGCCGGTGTTTCTTCTGCTGGCGCCTTAAAAAGCTCGGGGAAGGTTTCCTTCAGGTCAGTCCTCCGCCCTTCCTGAGAACCGGCTTTTTCTTCAGCCAGTTTTCTTTGATAAGGCTGGATCAGATATTGATCGATGACAGGATAGATCGCAAAATTGATCAAAAAGCTGATGAAGGAAAAAAGCAGGAAAACTACAAGCAGGAAAAGCAGCAGTATCGTAAGGGGCATAACGGGAATAAACAGAATTCCCACGATCAGAAGGGCGAAAATCGCGGTGACCAGAAGATTTCTGCCAAAGCCCGCAAGCACAAAAATAAACGCGTTTTTGTATACCTGCCCAAATTTCAGATCAAAGGTGACAAACATGACAGGGATATAATATTGGGCAAATAAGAATACCACCGCGACAACGATGCAAAGCCAGAACGGGACGTACAAAAGTACGTTCTGCACAGCGTTATTGTAATAATAGATCAGAGCAAAGCTTAAAATGAAATACAGGAGATAGATCACAACGCCGTTTAAGAAAAAATACTTCCAGTTGCTTTTGACCGCGCTCCAAAAGTCCGACCAGACGAACGCATGCTCTTCCCTGGCGAAATTTCTGGTAACAAAGGTAAGCCCGGCAACAAAGGGAGAAAGCAAAAGCAGGGGCAGCGGTACTACGTATAAATTCCACACATCCAGTACAAGCGTACCGCTTGCAGTAGCCATTTGAAAAACCACATGAGGAAAGAAAAGATAAAGGCAACCCATAAGAACAGCTACGACCAAAACGGGAAGCATAAAGATCATATTCAGCTGAAGAAGCTTCGTAAACTTTCGGCCAAAAATTTCAAAGAAACGAATCGGGGCGGCTTTTGGAAGCTCGTCTTTACTTACTCCCGGTCCCGGTTTATCATAATTTCCCCAAAAATTGAAAAGTCCCATGCAGTTCCTCCTGTACTGTATAAAGAATTTTATATATAGCTTGTCCTCCCTAGGGTTTGTTTGAAAAATCGAAAACGCCGTCTTTTGGCCCATAAACGGACTTCCTACGTCAAAAATCCCGTCAATCGCAGGATTGACTGCAATTTCTGGTCAAAAATTCGTCATTTCCTCTCTATTTTCAAACAAGCCCTAGCCTATTTTGGCTTTGGGATGGCAATCTTGATAAACGCGCTTCACATGATTATCTAAAAGCTGCACATAAACCTGTGTAGATGAAATATCGGCATGCCCCATCATGGTTTGGATATCTTTTACGGAAGCTCCGTTTTCCAGTAAATGCAGCGCAAAGGAGTGACGCAGCGTATGGGGCGTGATCTCTTTGCTGATCCCAGCCTCTGTGGCATAGCCTTTTACGATCTTCCAGAAGCCCTGCCGGGTAAGCCTGCCGCCGTTCAAATTGACAAACAGAGCATTCTCGCTTTCCGGACCGGTGATTAGGCTGCGCATACGATAAATATAATCAGAAACAGCCACCACGGCAGAGGGGTAGATCGGAATCGGACGGATCCCTTTGTTGCCACGGCAATACAGCACGCCGGAACGCAGATTGATATCCTTGATATTCAGGTTGATAAGTTCGGATACACGAATTCCCGTGGCATATAAAAGCTCTAGCATGGCCTTATCGCGGCAGCCCTTGGGCTCTGTAATATCCGGCTGTGCCAGAAGCAGCTCGATATCTTCCCCGGAAAGAACCTGCGGCAGTTTTTTCTCCGTTTTTTCCAGCTTGATCCCCTTGGCAGGGTTTGTATCCAGCAAGCCGCGGAAGATCAAGAATTTATAAAAGCAGCGCACAGAAGCTAGATTTCGGGAAATGGTAGTGGGAGAACGCTTGAGATCATGAAGGTGATCCACATATTCCTGAATCAAGCTTTCATCAGCCTCAACAGGAGATAAGCCGCGATCCGAAAGAAATTCTAAAAAAGACAGTACATCCCGGAGATAAGATTCCCGGGTGTTTGCCGAATTTGCTTTCTGGTTTGTCAGGTAGTCACTGAACATGGAATAATAATCGTTCATGTTCTGGTTCCCCCTCCTTCTGAAATCACGATACAAAAAACACCGCACTTAAGGCCGCCAAGGCGGCGCCGAAAAAAGAAAACAACACTGAAACGCAAAGAGTTCCAATATATTCTGCCCCATAGAAGCGAAAACTTATCCCTTCCTGTTCCAAGGACAGGCCGCTTTTTCGAAATTGCTTCGAAAAAGCCATCCCCTGCTCTCCCAAAAAGAGAAGAAGTAACAAAGCTGCCGCGGCACAAGGCGTATAGAAAACCGCGTATTTTCCCAAGCCGGAAAGCCCGTCCACCCAAAGAGTGGAGGAAACAGCAATTCCAATAAAAGCACCCTTAAAAAGAAGCAGGATAGGAATCGCAAATGTTCCAAAAGCCGTAAAGCCCAGAAGAAAGACAGCTGTCAGAAAAAGAAAGGAATTTAATAAAACGGTGGAAAAGCAGGAAAAAAATCCTGTTTCCGGCACAGGTACTCCAGAAAAAAACAAAGGAGCAATTTGCCGGCCGGAAGGCTCGGCGGACCATAAACAAAAAACAATGCCGGAAATAAGGCCAACAAGAGATAGAAAAAACAGCAAAAAGAATTTTCTCTTCTCCAGGGAAAGCTTGTCCCAAAGAGCAGCACACTCCAAGTTCTGGTTTCGAAATACAGATAAGATTTCTTTTCTCATAAAAGCATCGGCTTCCTTTCCAAACAGAAACATAAAACGATACAATTCATACTTATGAGAAAAGAAGAAAAAGTATACTGAAAGGCCGCCTGAAAAGAATAAAATTCAATTCTGTTTTTGAAACCAAGGTTACCAATTATTTGAAACCAGTGAAATTATACAGCGTGCGAACCCCAAAAGATCATTACGGGAACTCAAAAGCAGAAAGACCAAAATGAAAAGTGCCCTCCAGAGAAGCAAAAGCACAAAATGTGGAAGTTTCAAAGACGAAAGCTGGCACATGTTGAGGTTTCTTGATCTTGAATTTTTCCAGATTTCAAGCGGATTTTGGAAGATCTACTCCGAAGAAAAGAAAAAACACAAGCACCCTGGAGAAAAAGGGAAATTTTCTCTCTGCAAGTACATACTATAATACAAGTTGAAAGATTTTTCAAGAGAAAAGATGAATATTTTTTCGTATTTTCTTTCAGCCTTCAAAAATTATGTATTCTAAATTATGTAAACTTATGTATATTATGCGAAACGGGTTATGTCTCCCGCGCTAGATTTTGTGTGCATAAAAATACACACAGCTAGACCGTGTGTATTCCTCTTCCCTATGTTTTATATCGTATGGTTAAAATTTCACCTTGCTTTTTCGATTTACGCCTAAAATTCCGCCGATGGAACCACTGAGCAAAACGGCCGCCAACTTTCCTACACTGGCCAAGGAAAAATCATTTTTGAAAATTAAGACTGAAATCAGGGCGATGCAGAAAGAGAACAGCAGCCCACTGGCAGCCCCCAGCAAAACACCTTTTTCTTTTGCGTAAACCGATGCGGCGAAGCCTCCTAAAAATACTGCCGCGCATCCGGAAATTGTGGTTATGATCGGAATGGCGTTTCTTGGCAGTACTTTCATTTTTCCCAAAACCACCGCGGCCAGCCCCAATACTATTATGCTGACAACTATCATGATTCCCGCAGACAGCAGCATTGCTTTCCATTTTTTCATAAAAGAAACCTCACAACTCTGGTATAGAACATACTATGAGCCGTGAGGTTTGTTTATGTGTTCTTTTTAATCTGTAGATTGTTGATTGGCCTGATAGAGCTGGGCGAAATACTGATTTTCCCGCAAAAGCTCGGAAAAGCTTCCCTCCCCTACGATTTCTCCTTCTTGGAACAGAATGATCCTGTCAAAGGCTGCGGCAGAATCCAATTTGTGTGTAACAGCAATCACTGTATGAGCCTCTAACAGCGTGAGGATCCTATCAATGATTGCCTTTTCCGTCAGGTTATCCAACGCGGAGGTGGCTTCATCTAAAATCGTAAGCCCCTTCTGCTCCAGCCACAGGCGGGCCAGCGCCACTCGCTGGCGCTCTCCCCCGGAAAGAACGGCTCCCCTTTCTCCGATGGACGTTTCCATGCCGTGCTCCAAAGTTCGATACCAAGGCATCAGCCGCACTTCTTTGATCGCGTGCAGCAAAGCTTCCTCCGAAACTTTTTTCTCAAAAGCGATATTCTCCCGCAGGGTACCGTCAAACACAGTTGAATCTTGCGAGAGATAGCTTATTTTTTCGTATAGATCTGTAAGGCGAAGCAGCTTTACATCTTTGCCATCGATTTGTATGCTACCCTCTTTATATTTCAAAAGTCCTGACAGCAGTTTGAGCAAGGTGGATTTCCCGGAGCCGCTTTCCCCTACAAGGGCAACTTTCTCTCCCTTTTTGATGGACAAATTTAATCCATGAAAAATTTGATGTTCTCCATAGGAGAAGGAAAGTCCATGAATGGAAATATTCCCTTCACAGGCCGGAAGACACTTGCCTGTTGTCAGCTGCATATCGTCTTTTGCAGAAAGAAATTCCTCGTAGCGCCGGAAAGAGGCACGATCCAGCTTATATTGCACATAGAGGACATTGAAAATGGCAACGGGCGTATAGGCGTTATCCAGAAGAGAAAGCAAGGCGACTACGGCTCCTACTGAGAGCGTTCCGGTGCTCCAGGCATAAAGCAGAACCCCAACGTTCAAAAAGGCCACAAGCAAGGCGAAAATCGTAAAGAAAGCCTCATGGATCATGGTCATTTTGGTTTTGGCATGAACGATCTGCTCTTTTGTCTCCTCCGCCTTCTGAAACTCCCTGAAAAACTGTCTGGCCATACGAAATACCGGCATTTCCATAAAACAGCGCACCAGAAAATGGTTCAGAAGCTCTTCGTTTACCAGAATCTTCTCTTTGATTCGATAAAGAGATTTTAACAGGAGATTGGTCACAAGAAAAACGATAACATATCCCGCCAGAATTCCCAAGGTAACGGGACGGCTGATCCGCCAGATAAAGCAAAGGCTGAAAAAAGCTGTGGGGATCAGCCTGGGAAAAAGCTGAAGCCAGAAATGAAATAAAATATTCCTGCCGGCTTCCGCGCCGTTTTCAACGCGCTGTACCAGTTTACCGGTGCCCAGTCTTTGGTACTCTGAATAGTCTATCCGGCTGATCTTTTTCAGTGCCAAAAGCTTAAAATCCAGAAAAAATCCGTGTTCCAGCCTTTTGGCGGGATAATTGTCAAGATACTCCAGCAGAAATACAGAGCAGAGCAAGGCGCCGTAAAACAGGATCTGTAGCAGCGACACCGAACGGTCGGCGAGGCCGTCTACTACCTCCTGAAAGTAACTGGCCTTAAAGTTCCCAAGCAGAGAGCAGGCAAGGCCGATGCATACATAGAAACAGACAAGCCCTTTGTTTTTTCGTAAAATTTCTTTTCTGTACTGCATAGTAAAACTCCTTTTATGATAAAAATCAGTCCAAGGGGCAGTACAGCTGTGGCTGAAGGCGATCTCCGGAGTTTTCCGAACAAAACAGCACTCCGGTTTTTTTAGGCAATACCGCACAATTCTAAGCGGCATATGACGGTAGAAAGTTTTTCGTCAGAGTGCTTAAAGACTGCGCAGGCGGGCTGGCGCCCGGCAAGTAGGCTTTAGGCTCTCTGGCGAAAAACTAGCCCGCCAGATGCCACTTAAGGCGAAAGCCGTGAATTGTGCGGCGTTGCCTTAATGATATTTGCTCAGTACAATCCGCCGACAGCATTTCACAACTGT
Organism: Neglectibacter caecimuris; assembly: GCF_034335015.1. NCBI lineage: Bacteria > Bacillati > Bacillota > Clostridia > Eubacteriales > Oscillospiraceae > Neglectibacter > Neglectibacter caecimuris. Next base: position 329,544 of record NZ_JAWXXK010000004.1, read on the forward strand.
ACTGAGCAGTTAATTCGAGGCGTTCGCAACGCGTGCACTTCCTTTCCCACAAAAAGCAAAAATACCGGAACTTTACAAGCTTCCGGCACTTTTAAGCATCATTTTTTGATAGCTCAGGTCTGATCGTCCTCGTGAACAGTGTCTACACTGCCGATCGCCCAGCGCTTGATCCTCATTCTGGACTTGTCGCTGCCGGTTTCGATTACAACAGAATCGCTTTCATCCTTTACGGCAACGATGCGTCCGCAAATGCCGCCGATGGTGGTGACCTCATCTCCCACCTGGGCATTTTTCCGCATTTCCGCTTCTTTTTTCTTCTTTTTGTTTTGAGGGCGGAAAAAAATCAAATACAGCACCAAAAAGAAAGCGCCGTAGATCACCAGCATTACGATCAGATTCATTCCACCTGCCGCAGCCTCAGTTCCGCTGAGCTTCATCAAATGTTCCATTTTTTGTACCTCCGAAATTCAAGTAGTTTGATTATAACAAGGAACGGGAAAACTTGCAAGCATAATTGCAGAGATTTCTTAAAGTCCTCAGATCCGTTTTGCCAGGCGCTCGATATTTTCCCGATAAAAGCTCTCAAACGCTCCCGCGTCAAGGGCTTCTCTGATCCGCAGAAGCAGCGTATTGTAAAAATAGAGATTGTGCATTACCATCAGCCGCATTGCCAGCATTTCTCCGGCCTTCAGCAGATAGTGCACATAGGCTCTGCTGAAGCCGCGGCAAGTTGGGCAGCCGCAGGCCTCGTCCAGGGGAGAATCGTCCAATTCGTATTTTGCATTCATCAAATTCCGACAGCCCTGCCAGGTAAAGGCATGTCCATGGCGGGCATTGCGGCTGGGCATGACACAATCGAACAGGTCAACGCCTCTTCGCACGCCCTCCAGAATATTGGCAGGGGTTCCCACGCCCATCAGGTATCGGATCTTATTTGGGGGCATATGGGGCTCTACCGCCTCGATCACACGGTACATTTCTTCGGTGGGCTCTCCCACCGCCAGACCGCCGATGGCGTATCCGTCCAGGTCCATTTCGGCAATGCGCTTCATGTGCTCGACCCGCAGATCCTCATAAGTGCAGCCCTGATTGATCCCGAACAGCAGCTGCTGAGGATTCACAGCCTCCTCCTGGGCATTTAACCGGTTCATTTCCCGTTTACAACGCTCCAGCCATCTGGCGGTACGCTCACAGGAGGTTTTTGCATAGCTGTATTCCGCGGGATTTTCCACACATTCGTCAAAAGCCATGGCAATGGTGGAGCCAAGATTTGACTGGATCCGCATGCTTTCTTCCGGCCCCATAAAAATTTTGTGGCCGTCAATATGAGAGGCAAAGGTCACGCCTTCTTCTGTGATATTGCGCAGCTTTGCCAGGGAAAACACCTGAAAGCCTCCACTGTCGGTCAGCACGGGGCCTTCCCAGCCGGTAAATTTCCGAATCCCGCCCAACTGCTTTACAATAGTATCGCCTGGGCGCACGTGCAGGTGATAGGTATTGCAAAGCTGTACCTGGCAGCGCAGTTCCTTCAGATCATAAGCGGAAACCGCCCCCTTGATCGCCCCGGCGGTGGCCACATTCATAAAAGCAGGGGTCTGCACCGTTCCGTGAACGGTCTGAAATTCCCCGCGCCGGGCGTTTCCTTCTGTTTTCAGTAATCGATACATAATAGTAACTCTCCCGTGTACGTTGTAATGATTATTTTTGCAGCAGTTATGAAATAAGCATTGCATCTCCAAAGCTGAAAAAGCGATATTTTTCCTTTACGGCTTCCCGGTAGGCATTCAGTACGTTTTCCCGCCCGGCCAAGGCGGATACCAGCATGATCAGTGTGCTTTCCGGCAAATGAAAATTGGTAATGAGTGCGTCCAGGCCCTTGAATTCATAGCCGGGATAGATAAAAATATCGGTCCAGCCCTCGCTTTCCCGAAAGCACCCTTCTTTTTGCGCGACGGATTCGATGGTGCGGCAGCTGGTGGTGCCCACTGCTACAACGCGGCCGCCCTTTTCCTTGGTTTCCCGAATCAGCTTTGCGGTTTCTTCCGGCATGTAGTAATGCTCGGAGTGCATTTTGTGGTCTGTGATCTTCTCCGCACTGACAGGGCGGAAGGTGCCGAGCCCCACATGAAGGGTGACAAAGCCGATTCTTATTCCTTTTGCACGGATCTTTTCCAGCAGCTCCGGGGTAAAGTGCAGGCCTGCCGTGGGAGCGGCGGCGGAACCTATCTCTCGGGAATAAACAGTCTGATACCGCTCTTTGTCCTGCAGCTTTTCTTTGATATAGGGCGGCAAAGGCATTTGGCCGATCTGATCCAAAAGCTGAAAAAACACGCCGGTGTATGTAAAGTGGATCTGCCTGCCGCCATCCTCCAAAACATCGACCACTTCACAGCGCAGAAGGCCGTCGCCAAAGGTGAAGGTACTTCCTTTTTTCGCTCTTTTTCCCGGCTTTGCGAGGACCTCCCAGATATCATTTTCTTTGTTTTCCAACAAAAGAAATTCCACATGAGCCCCTGTATCGTCTTTTACTCCGTAGATACGTGCAGGAAGCACACGGGAATCGTTTAGGATTAGACAATCCTCCGGGTTTAAAAAATCCACGATATCCCGAAACCGATGGTGCTCTATCTCCCCAGTGCTTTTGTCAAGGCACATCAGACGCGAGCTGTCCCTGGGTTCTACAGGTGTCTGAGCAATCAGCTCCTCCGGCAGCTCAAAATTAAAATCGCTGGTTTTCATCTTGCTTTCCATAAGCTTTCCTTTCTCAGGGGCCGATTACCCGTTTTTCTTTTGCTTTAGCACCAGTTTTCCAAAAAATTCATAGAATGTAAGGCCGAAAAATTGACAACGGGGAGAAACTAAGGTATGATAAAAGAAATAGAGGCGCGGCTTTCAAAAGTATCAGAATAGAGGTTGCCGAAACCTGTGAAATTGTGTGAAAGGGAAATCCGCCGAAGGAGTCTGCCCGGCAAGCAGCTCCTGGCTGCAGCGGTAAACAGCCCTGCGGCTGCCATCTTTTCGATGGAGCGCTATTGATTTTTGGGGACTTTCCCGAAAAAGCAGCAGTTTCATTATAAAAGATTGGCAGCCGGTTTTCAACCGGTTTTTCTGTTTTTTCTCCAAAGGTTTGTCAGAAAAAGTAAATTCTCTTTTTTCAAGCAAATCTCAGTTTGAGCAATTTTCAGAAAGGATGTTGCAAGATGAAGCAGTATCGGGTAGGAATTATCGGGTGCACCGGAATGGTTGGGCAGCGCTTTGCCACCATTTTAGAAAATCACCCCTGGTTTCAAGTAGCGGCGCTGGCGGCCAGCGCCAATTCAGCCGGAAAAACATATCGGGAGGCCGTAGAGGGGCGCTGGGCTATGAAATCGCCTCTGCCCTCCTCCATGAGCGAGCTTCCCGTTTATGATGCGGAAAAGGATATGGATCAAATCGTCTCCCTTGTGGATTTCGTTTTTTGTGCTGTCAATATGAAATCGGAAGAGATCCGGGCTTTGGAAGAGGCCTACGCCAAAAAGGAATGCCCTGTTATCTCCAACAACAAGCAGCACCGGGGCGATTCGGATGTTCCCATGATCGTTCCGGAGCTGAATGCCGACCATGCGCAGGTCATTGAAACACAGAGGAAGCGTTTGGGCACCAAAAAAGGCTTTATCGCGGTAAAAAGCAACTGCTCTTTGCAGAGCTATGTGCCCGCGATCCACCCTCTGCTGGATCTTGGCATCACGAAGGTGCTGGCCTGCACGTACCAGGCGATTTCCGGCGCTGGAAAGACTTTTGAAACCATGCCGGAGATCATCGACAACGTGATCCCCTATATCGGCGGCGAGGAAGAAAAATCCGAGCAGGAGCCCATGAAGATCTGGGGTAAGGTGGAAAACGGCGTGATCGTCAATGCGCAGAAGCCCTCTATTACCTCGCAGTGCCTGCGCGTGCCGGTATCTGACGGCCATATGGCGGCGGTGTTCTTCTCCATGGAACAAAAGGCCTCCAAGGAGGAGATCATTCGCAGATGGAATGAATTCAGGGGGCCTGCCCAGGAATTGGAGCTGCCCAGCGCTCCGAAGCAATTCCTTCACTATTTTGAAGAAGAAAACCGCCCTCAGACCAGGCTGGATCGGGATTTGGAAGGCGGCATGGCGGTTTCTATCGGCCGTCTCCGGCCCGATACCCAGTACGATTATAAATTTGTCTGTCTTTCTCACAATACCCTGCGCGGCGCTGCCGGCGGCGGTGTGCTTATGGCAGAGCTGCTGTGCAAGCTGGGCTATTTCGATTGATTATAGACTTCGGAGGTTTCCTGCCTTATGAAAAAACTGCTTTTTACCGGCGCCGGAACCGCGCTGGTCACGCCCTTTGACCAGAATGGCAATATTCTTTGGGAAGAGCTGGAACAGCTGGTGGAATTCCAGATCGAAAACGGCATCGACGCGATCATCGCCTGCGGGACTACAGGTGAAGCCGCTACCATGACGGCGGAAGAGCATTTGAAAACCATCGCATTTATTACAGAAAAGGTGCGCGGGCGCGTTCCCGTGATCGCCGGCACGGGCAGCAACGATACCCGCTTTTGTGTGGAGCTGTCGCTGGAGGCCAAAAAGCTGGGGGTAGATGGTTTGCTGCTTGTTACCCCCTACTATAATAAGACCTCTCAAAAAGGACTGGAGGAAAGCTTCAGCTATATTGCAGACAGCGTAAGGATGCCTTGCATTCTCTATAACGTTCCCATCCGTACCGGGTGTAATATCCAGCCCGCTACCTATCAGAAGCTTTCAAAAAATCCTTATATTACAGCCGTAAAGGAGGCAAACGGAGATACCGCCTCCGTTGCCCGCACTCTCGCTTTGTGCGGAGATGAGCTGACGGTTTATTCCGGAGAAGATAATCAGACCCTCCCCATTATGGCGCTGGGCGGAAAAGGCATCATTTCTGTTTTTTCCAATGCCCTTCCCAGGCAGATGCACGAGCTTTCCACCGCCATGCTCCGGGGAGACCTGGAGACCGCCCGGAGGCTCAATGCGGAATATCTCGATCTGATGGACGGCTTTTTTATGGACGTCAATCCCATTCCTGTGAAAGAGGCGCTGTGCCGCATGGGGCGGATCAGTACAAATTTCTGCCGTATGCCGCTAACGACTATGACAAACGCCAATTCGGAAAAACTGGAAGCTCTTTTGAAAAAACACGGAATGCTCTAATAGTTTCAGGGCTCAGGAAGTGATAAGGAAAGGAATCAATCCAGATATGACTGATGTGATTTTGTGCGGCTGTGCCGGAAAAATGGGGGCTGCGGTACAGGCCGCGATCCAAAATCGGGAGGATTGCCGCGTTGTGGCCGGTGTAGATGTCGCAAAATCCCCGCACAGCGACTTTCCCATTTATACCGTCCCCTCTGAGGTAACAGAGCCCGCCGATGTGCTGATCGACTTTTCACACCCGACAGCCCTGGAGCCGATTTTGGAATATTGCAGGCTTCACCCGGGCACCGCCGCGGTATTGTGCACCACAGGCTATGACCGGGAACAGGTGGAGCGGATCCACGAGGCTTCCAAAGCTCTTCCCATCTTTTATTCCCGCAATATGTCTCTCGGCATCAATTTGCTGATTGAACTGGTAAAAAAGGCAGAGGCTGTTCTGGGGGAATCCTTCGATGTGGAGATCGTGGAGATGCACCATAACCAGAAGCTGGACGCTCCCAGCGGTACTGCTCTTATGCTGGCGGACGCCATCAACGAGGTGCGTCAGGATCGGATGAAATATACCTATGACCGGCATTCCCAGAGAAAGAAACGGGAAAAAAGCGAAATTGGCCTTCATTCCGTGCGTGGCGGTACGATCGTGGGAGAGCACCAGGTGATTTTTTCCGGGCTCCATGAGGTTCTTACCCTTTCTCACTCTGCTCAGTCAAAAGAGCTGTTTGCCTCCGGCGCGGTACAGGCGGCCGTATTTATGAAGCAGCAGAAACCGGGGCTTTACGATATGTCGGATCTGATTTGAGGAGGACGTGAAATATGAGCAGCTCTACTACCATCAGCACGGTTGATAATATTACCCTTGTCACCTTACAGGGATTTCCCGCCAACGCGAATTCCATTGCCAAGATCTTTGATGCGATCTCCCGCTATGAGATCAATATCGATATGATCTCCATGGCTCCTACTCATGGGGCCTTGACCGGGCTTTCCTTTACGATTTCCGATCAGGATCTCATTGATATTCTTTCCTTTGTTTCCGCACTGAAAAAGGAAACAAAGGTCAATGTGATCGTCAGCAGTGTGAATCACAAAATTTCCGTATACGACCCCATTATGAAAAACACACCCGGCATTGCCGCCAAGGTGTTTAACGCCATTCAGGAAACAGACGCCGATATTCGGTTGATCACCACTTCAGAAGTGGAAATTTCCCTTCTGGTGACAGAAGCGGACTTTGATACCGTGTATCACGCCATTACAAAGGCCATGGCCTGAAAGAACAAAACAAAAAAGAGGAAGCTTCCGATACCGGCGGAGGCTTCCTCTTTTCTATCCGTGCGTTCAGGCATTCTTTTATTTCAGAATGATCTTGTGGAATACCTTTTTTCCTTTTTTCAAAATAAACTGCTCTCCGGAAAGCTCCTCGGCACTGAATTCCTTCGCAATGTCTGTCACCTTTTCATCGTTGACAGACACACCGCCCTGCTGTACCAGCCTGCGTCCCTCGCCCTTGGAGGGGATCAGCCCAGCCTTCAGCATCAAATCTAAAATTCCGATTTTCCCATCTGCCAAATCGGTTTCCGAAAGCTCTGTTGTGGGCATGTTTTCCGTGTTCCTTCCGGCACCGAACAGGGCTCTTGCCCCCTCCTGGGCCTTCTGTGCCTCCACTTCCCCATGAACCATTTTTGTCAGTTCAAAGGCAAGGATCTCCTTTGCCTCATTGAGCTTTTCCCCTTCCCAATGATCCATTTCATTGATCTGCTCCAAGGGCAGGAAGGTGAGCACTCTCAGGAATTTGAGCACATCGGCGTCGTACACGTTGCGCCAGTACTGATAGAATTCAAAAGGCGAGGTCTTGTTGGGATCCAGCCATACAGCGTTTCCAGCGGTTTTCCCCATCTTTTTTCCATCCTTGTCGGTCAGCAGCGTAATGGTCATAGCATGAGCGTCCTTCCCCAGCTTCCGGCGGATCAGTTCCGTGCCGCCCAACATATTGCTCCACTGGTCGTCGCCACCGAACTGCATGTTGCAGCCATACTTCTGGAACAGATGGTAGAAGTCATAGCTCTGCATGATCATGTAGTTGAACTCCAGGAAGGAAAGGCCCTTTTCCATGCGCTGCTTGTAACACTCCGCCCGCAGCATATTGTTAACGGAGAAGCAGGCGCCAACTTCCCGGAGAAGCTCCACATAGTTCAGCTTCAAAAGCCAGTCGGCATTGTTGATCATCTGGGCCTTTCCGTCGCCAAACTCAATGAAGCTCTCCATCTGGCGCTGGAAGCAGGCGGCATTGTGATCAATGTCTTCGATGGTCAGCATTTTCCGCATATCCGTCCGTCCGCTGGGATCGCCGATCATGGTGGTTCCTCCGCCAATCAGGGCAATGGGGCGGTTTCCCGCCATCTGCAGACGCTTCATCAGCGTCAGCGCCATAAAGTGGCCGGCGGTCAGGCTGTCCGCGGTGCAGTCAAATCCGATATAGAACACAGCCTTTCCCGCATTGACCATTTTCCGGATCTCTTCCTCATTGGTGACCTGTGCGATCAGTCCCCGGGCTTTTAATTCCTCATAAATCTCCATGGTTTCTTCGTCCTTTCTCCTTTAAAGATGTTTTTCCAGAAAAACCAGATCCATACCCGCCTTGATCCGATCCTCTTTTCCCGTTTGACAATACCCCAGCTTCTCATAAAAATGGATCAGCTTGGGCTCCTGCTTGATCGTGTCCAGGCTCCAGCTTTTTGCCTGGGGATACAGCTTTTCCATTTCTCTGACGGCCTGTTGGGCATAACCGTTGCCCTGATATTCCGGTAAAACGGAAATGGGAGATAGCCTATATTCGCCTTCCGCCAATTGGACAACCCTCAGGGCGCCCACAGGCAGTTCTCCAAGACAGATCAGGTAATTGTCGCTGCTCTCCAGGAAGAAGCGCTGAAATTTTTCCCAGCTTTCCGCCGCCGGATTTGTGTCGTAATCCTGATACCGCTCCAAAAGCGGCAGAAACGCCCTTTTTCGCATTTCAAACAGTTCTTTTCCATGCTCCGCACCGACCTTTTGCAAATGAATCACCTCACAGCCTCCTTTCGGAAAACAGAAAAAGCCCTCTGCAAACATGCAGAGGGCGATCAAAACCGCGGTACCACCTCAGTTCACCGTGACCTTACAGCCACGGCCTCAATGGGCACTTCATGCCCTGACAGGATAACGGCTGTCAATCGGCTGTCCCCTACTCATTTGTTCAGGGAAGCGGCTCGGGAAAGTAACTTCAGCTCTGCCATGGTCCCGTTTTCACCGGCCGCGGGCTCTCTTTACCAATCAGGACAGCGCCTACTTTGTTCCGTCATTGCCATTGAGTGCTATTATAAAGCGGGTCTTTTCAAATGTCAAGCCCTTTGAAGCATTTCCTCCGCCATTTTCAGTTGAAGCTCCGTAACGCTTTCACCGCCGATGATCCGGGCAAGCTCTTGCTTTCTTCCCTCAAAATCCAGGGGAAGTACGCCTGTAAAGGTCCTTCCCTGCTCCACATGCTTGCTGATTTGAAGATGATGGTCCGCCAGCGCCGCGATCTGCGCCAGGTGAGTAATACACAGCACCTGTCGGTTTTTCGAGACCTGCTTCAGCTTCTGCCCTACCTTGTTGGCGGCCGCGCCGCTGATGCCGGTATCCACCTCGTCAAAGATCAAGGTATCTACCTTGTCCTTCCCGGAAAGCACCGTTTTGATCGCCAGCATGATGCGGGACAATTCCCCGCCGGAAGCTATTTTTGACATGGACTTCGGCGGCTCTCCCTTATTGGCGGAAACAAGAAACTGCATTTTATCGCAGCCCATGGAGTAAAGTGGAACCCGTTCTGTTTCTGTGAGAAATTCAATGCCCGGCATATTCAGGAAAGAAAGCTCCTTTTTTACCATCTCTACAAACATGCCGGAAGCCCGCTTTCTTTTTTCAGACAGCTCTTTTGCCAAAGCGATGGCTCTTTTCTTTTCCGCTTCATACTCCGCTTCCAGCTCTTCTCTGGCTTCATCGGAAAACTCGATCTCATGGAGCTCTTTTTTACAATGTTCCAGGAATTCGAGCATTTTTTCTTCCGTGTCCCCATATTTTAAGCTCAGGCGGTAGAGAAGGTCCAGACGGTCTTCGATAGCTTCCAGCTGTGCGGGATCAAAGTCTATCCCCATACTTTGCAAAGAGGATTCTACGTCTTCCAAAAGATACCCGGCGTCCCGCAGCTTTTGCGCGGGTTCTTCCGCTTCCTGCAAATATTGAGAGGCTCTTTCCAGCTCGGAAGCAGCCTGGGATAAGCCGGACAACAGGCCATCGCTGTTTTCATCTCCGATCAGAAGACCTTTGACCCGCTCCAATGCGGAGGCGATTTTCTCACTGTTATGAATAAGATCTCTCTGCTGGATAAGTTCCGCCCGCTCTCCGGGCTGTACGGCAGCATTCTCCAGTTCCTCAATTTGATAGCGCAGCAGATCCAGCCTTCTGGCCTTTTCCCCCTCATCGGTGTGAAAAGCCTCCAGCCTTTGTTGAATACGGCGCAAAGCGTGATAGCTTTCCTGATATTTCTGAAGAAGCGTTTCCAGACCGCCGAAGCTGTCCAGATAAGTCATGTGGACCTCCGGGGACAAAAGCTCATAGCTTTCATGCTGCCCGTGAATGCTGATGAGCCGGGGGCCCAATTCCCGGAGCATGGAAACGGTAGCGGGCATACCGTTCAGCTTACAAAGCGAACGGCCCTCCAGCCGGATCTCCCGCTGAATCAACAAGGAATCCCCTTCCTCTCTGGGAACAGAAAAGCTGTCCAGCACCTTCAGTATATCCGGATCCAGCGCGGTAAACAGAGCGGAAACAGACGCTGTTTCCGTGCCGGTGCGCACCAGCTCTTTCGAGGTGCGTTCTCCCAGTACCGCATGGATCGCGTCAATAATAATGGACTTTCCCGCGCCGGTTTCACCGGTAAGTACAGTAAAGCCGGTTTCCAGGTCAATAGAAGCCTTCTCAATGACCGCGATATTGTTGATAAAAAGTTGTGCGAGCATGTTTGATCACCTGTGTATCAATTTTCGGAATTCTTCCTGCGTTTCCAAGGCAACCGTTTCGTCCTGGCACACGATAAAGATGGTGTCGTCTCCGGCCAGGGTCCCTACAAAGTGCTGCGGATACGCCGCGTCCATTGCCGCACAAACCGCCTGGGCCATGCCGTTCATAGATTTGATCACAAGCAGGTTCTGGGCTGCCTCTACGGAAATAACAGAGTCTGAAAACAGTGAATAAAATTTGGAGGACATGTCGCTGCTGGTATCGTTACCAGTAGAATATTTGTAATTTCCCGTGCGGGAAAGCGTTTTTACCAGGCGCAGCTCCTTAATATCCCGGGAAACCGTGGCCTGCGTTACGTCAAAGCCACTTTCTCTGAGATAATTGAGAAGCTCGTCCTGTGTGTCGATATCATGCTCCTTGATCAGTTCCAGTATTTTAGCGTGCCTTCTGGTTTTCATAGGGCCCTTCATTCCTTTCAACAGTGATTTTTGTCGCAACAAGATCTGTTATCGAGTCTCAATAATTTTTTGATTCAAAATATCATAGAAATCTTTCCGGTCCAGCTTCAGAAACCTGGCAACGCGTTCAGAGCGGGAAAAGACCAGTTGATCCCCGGACCGTAAGGGGATCGGCGTTTCTCCGTCCACCATGAGAAACAGCTGATGCACATTCTCCGGAATGGAAACGGTCAGTCTGGTATCTCCCCCGAAAACAACGCTTCGATTAAACAGAGAGTGAGGACAAATGGGGGTATAGACCAAACAGTCCATATCCGGCTGTATCACCGGCCCGCCGGCAGAAAGAGAATACGCGGTGGAGCCGGTAGGAGTAGCGACAATGAAGCCGTCTGCCCGGTAATGATAGCCCCGGTTTTCGCCTAACGCCATTTGATAATCAATAATGGTGGAAAGCTCCCCGGCCACTACCGCGTCGTTCAACGCTCTGTGAAAGGTGACAGCTTCCCCGGAGATAAACTGAACCTCCAGCATCAGGCGCTTTTCTTCCCGATATTTCCCATTCAGCAAATTGAGAAGCAGTGAAAGTTCATTTCTTTCCACCCCTGCGGTAAACCCAAGAGTTCCGGCGTTGATTCCGAGAATGGGCTTATCAAAGCTTGCGGCAAGCTTCGCCGTATGGATAATGGTGCCGTCTCCGCCAATAGCAATAAACATATCGCAGGAATGCAAAGAATCCTCTGAGGATTCTCGGTAAACACCGTTGGCATCAAAAAGGTCAGATTTTAATAAAACCTCACACCCATGGGATTCCAAAATAGCAACGGTTTCTTCTGTACAGGCCATAGCCTCTTTTTTGGTCAAATTTGGCACTACCGCAATTTTCACAGATCCTGTCTCCTTTTAGGCGTTTTATCGATCCAATGCCAGGTGAGAACTTTCCACAATTGACGCGGCAGAGGGCACAGAAGCTTCCTGTAAAGGCGTCTCCGTCCGCTGAAGATAGATCAGGTATTCAATATTTCCTTCCGGTCCCTTTACAGGAGAAAAAGTAAGACCTAACACGGAAAATCCATTCGATAAAGCGAAATTCCGGATCTTTTCGATCACTTCCCGGTGTACTTCACGATCACGCACCACACCCTTTTTGCCTACCTTTTCCCGCCCAGCCTCAAACTGAGGCTTGATCAGGCACACAGCGCGTCCGGATTCCGCCAGCAAAGGCCGCAGCGCGGGAAGGATCAGAGTCAGGGAAATAAAGGACACATCGACGGAAAAAAAGTCTATTTTTTCCGGAATTTCCTTTTCTGTCAGATAGCGGGCATTAGTACGCTCCAAATTGACTACCCTGTTGTCTGTGCGAAGCCGCCAGGCAAGCTGTCCATATCCCACATCTACCGCATATACTTTTTTTGCCCCGTTTTGCAGCATACAGTCTGTAAAGCCGCCGGTAGAAGCACCGATATCCATACAGACAAAACCGGAAAGCTCCAGAGAAAACTCAGAAACAGCCTTTTCCAGCTTCAAGCCGCCCCGGCTTACATATTTCAGGCCTGTTCCGCGAAGCTCCAGAGAAATATCCTCGGGAAACAGGTCTCCCGGCTTATCCGCTTTTTGATGGTCCGCGTAAACAAGGCCGGACATGATCACCGCTTTGGCCTTTTCCCTGCTTTCCGCCAAGCCCTGCTCCACGACCAAAACATCAAGCCTCTTTTTCAGAAATAACAGCCCCTTCCCCCATGCGATACTGTTTTCGCACGATACCTTCGAATCCTTCCGTATTCAGCTCCAATTTTTCCAGACAGCGGAACATGGGCGCATGCTCAAGAAACGGATTTTGAATTGCCTGAAGGAAATACTTGCCCTGGAAGCCGTGTTGGCTGAGCAAAAAGGAAAAATGCTCTCCGATCCCTCCACGGCAGACGCCCTCTTCAAAAAAGAACACCTGACGACATGGCAGTGTCGCTTCTACGGAAGCGGGATCAATGGGAATGATCCGGTTCAGCTTGACTAGCTTCACCGGGATCCCGGAAGTCTTGAGGCGTTCCATTGCTTCCGCCGCGAAGGAAAAAATGCGACCGTAGGTGACGATACATACAGGAGAGCCCCCGCGCTCGCCATATACCTGAAAGGTTTCGACGGTGTCCTGAAACCAATCTGGCTTATATAGCTCCCGGCCTCTGGGATACCGAACGGCACAAAGGCCCGTTCCCTGCCGGGACAGTAAAGAAAGCTGTAAGCGAAGCTCTTCAAAAAAGGCGGGAGAATATACCGTAGTGTTTGGAACAGTCTGCAAATAAGCGGCGTCAAAGAGACCTTGGTGGGTTTTTCCGTCCTCGCCCACCACTCCGGCGCGGTCGATCGCCAGGATCACTTTAGAATTTTGAAGAGCCACATCGTGGATCAATTCGTCATAAGAACGCTGCAGAAAAGTGGAGTATACCGCAAATACAGGCAGCATTCCTCCCGCCGCCAGCCCCCCCGCAAAGGTAACGGCATGCTCTTCGGCGATCCCCACATCAAAAAAGCGTTCGGGGAACCGTTCCCGAAAGCCTGAAAGGCCGGTTCCGTCCTGCATTGCCGCGGTGATCGCGCAAAGCTTTGGGTTTTCTTCCGCTAACTGACATATGGCTTGTCCGAAAATATCAGAAAAGCTTTGGGGCTTTTCTCCTGTGCATCCTGTGGAAACATCGAAACCGGAAAGCCCGTGATAAATACTGGGGGCCTGCTCGGCGTACTGATAGCCCTTTCCCTTATAGGTGCGCACATGAAGCAGCACTGGCTTTTGAATGAGCTTTGCGCTTTCCAGAGTTTCTCGAAGCTCCCGGATATTGTGGCCGTCAAAGGGGCCGTAGTATGCGAAACCGAAATCTTCAAAAATAGTGGAATTATAAAAAAGCTTCTTTACATTCTTTTTGATATGCCTGAGAACCGCGGAAACAACTCCGCCGATCACAGGCAACTTTTTCAGGGTGCTCTCCAGATTGCTCTTTATTTTGATATAGGTGGGTTTTGTGCGGATATAGGTCAAATAGCGGGCCATAGAACCCACGTTGCGGGAGATGGACATTTTGTTGTCGTTCAAAATGACGATGAGATTCCGATGAAGGCGTCCCGCATTATTCAAGCCCTCATAAGCAAGCCCGCCGGAAAGGGCGCCGTCTCCGATCACCGCTACTGCGTAACCATCGCGTCCCTGCAAATGATTGGCTTCAGAAATCCCCAGGGCTGATGAAATGGAAGTGCTGCTGTGACCGGTAGTAAATTTATCATATTCACTCTCTTCTGTGCACGGAAAGCCGGACAAGCCCCCTTCCCGGCGAATAGAGGAAAACTGTTCATATCGTCCGGTCAGCAGCTTATAGGGGTAGCTCTGGTGGCCCACATCCCATATAATGGTATCCTGAAGGGGCTCGAAAGCCAGTGCCAGCGCCACGGTGAGCTCCACCACACCTAAATTGGACGCCAAGTGCCCACCGTTATCCGAAACGGTTTCGATAATAACCTGACGCATTTCCTCACATAACGCCGACAATTCTTCCTCTGTAAACCCATTCAGATCCTGCGGAGCATGGATCTGATCCAACAGCTTTCCCATAAAAAGACATCTCCCGTCAAAGCGCCATTCCATTTTGGAGCTTGGCAGCAGTTATCGTATTGCGCATCAGCATTGCGATGGTCATAGGTCCCACGCCGCCGGGAACTGGCGTAAGATAAGAGGCCAGCGGCTCCACCTGGAGAAAATCCACATCGCCGCAAAGTTTTCCGGAGTTATCCCGGTTCATTCCCACATCGATCACCACCGCGCCGGGCTTTACCATATCCCCAGTGACAAACCCGGCCTTTCCCACCGCGGACACCAGAATATCCGCCTGGGAGCAATGCTCCTTCAGATCTTTCGTTCCGCTGTGGCAGATGGTAACCGTGCCGCTGCAATGGAGCAAAAGCATGGCCATTGGTTTTCCCACAATATCACTGCGCCCGATCACAACACAATTTTTCCCCGCGATCTCGGTACCGGTGGAACGAATCAACTCGATTACGCCCGCAGGGGTACAGGGCTGGAAAATCGGTCTGCCCTGCATCAGCTTTCCCACGTTATAAGCGTGAAAAGCGTCCACATCTTTCTGTGGGGAAATTGTCTCTACAACAGCGGCCTCGTCCAACCCCTCAGGCAGAGGCGACTGCACTAAAATGCCGTGGATCTCCGGTTTTTCATTGAGTTTGTGGATCAGTGCCAGCAGCTCTTCCTGTGTGGTGTTTTTGGGCAGAGCATATTCCTCAGAATAAATGCCCGTTGCTTCACACGCCTTTTTCTTGTTATTGACATAGATTCTGGACGCGGGATCATCTCCCACCAGCACCACAGCCAGTCCGGGGAAGATCCCCTTTGTTTTTAGCTTTGCCGCTTCTTCAGAAACCTCTGCTTTTACAGCGGCGGAAACCTTTTTCCCATCGATCAAAATCGCCATGCGGAATTCCTTCCCCGTTACTTTTCTTCGTGTGTTTCCTCGGCAGCCTCTGCACTTTCTTTAGAAGCCTCTTCCGGCTTTTCTTCCAGGGAGAATTCCTCCGGAGCAAGATCGCCGAAGATCGTACTGAACTCTCCATCTGAGTCATTGGAGGAATCGGCAATTCCCACTCCCTCCATAACCCGATAACTGCCACACCCGGTCAGGCTGGTCTTGTGCCGGAACACAAACAGCAGGATCAAGCCCACCAGTACACAAACCGCGGCCAGTACCTGAGAGACCCGCAGATTTACAAAATGCAGCATCAGACTGTCCGTACGCAGGCCCTCGATAAAGAAACGGCAAGCGCCGTACCACACTATGTACAGCAGAAAGGTCTGTCCGTCATAGCGGCGGAATTTCCGGGTGAAAATGTGAAGCAGAAGAAAGCCCAAAAAGCACAAAAGAGATTCATAGAGAAAACAGGGGTGCACAGAACTGCCGGGAACTACAAGCGCGGTGTTATCACTGTACATACCCCAAGGCAAGTCTGTTGCTGTTCCGAAGGCCTCCTGGTTTACCAGGTTCCCCCAGCGCCCAACACCTTGGCCGATCAAAAAGCCCAAAGCCGCCAGATCTAACACCGCGGGCACCTTCAATTTCCGGATCTTTGCCATAATGCCGCCGAAAAGCATCGCGCCGATGATACCGCCGTAAATCGCCAGACCACCTTCGTGTATTTTCAGGATCTCCATGGGGTTTTTCCAGTATTTATCTCCCGGATAAAAAATGACATAGTACAGGCGGGCACAGATAACACTGCCGATCAGTCCCACTAAAACAGCATCTATCAGCCTGTTCATATCAATATTCATCTTCTTTGCGCTACGGGCCGCATATAAAATCGCCAACAAAAAACCAACAGCGATAATAATGCCGTACCAACGCACCTGAAAGCTGCCGATAGAAAAGGCAACCTCCTGTACAACAAAAGTGATCCCGAGCCCGGGAAAGTCCACAACATGATTCATACGCTAAAGTTCCTTTCTGTAAAACCGTTTTTAAAGCGGGCGAACAACGGACAGCACGCTTTTTTCCTTCTCAAACAGGGAAAGCTTTTTCTGAACCTCTTCCAGCTTTAGCTGTACAAGAGTATCAATATAGGTAAAAAGCTCTCTGCCCTTTAAGGAGAAGCTGATCAAAGCGTTGGAGATACTGGAGGTACTGTTCAGGGCCGCGATGATCTCTCCGTAAACGGCACGCTTGGAATATTCAAATACTTCTTCCGATATCCCCTCCTCGGAAAGCCGCTGAAACTCCGCCGAAATGGCGTCAGCCACTGCCTGCGGATCCTTCGATTCCCCGCTGAACATGACGGTGGCATAGCCTGTCCCTTCAAAATATTCGTATCCAAAGCTGGATTCGTTTACAAGCCCCCGCTCCAGCAGGGAATGGAACAAGGGAGAAGCATCGGAGGCCAATATCTCCAGCAGGATCTCCACAGCGGCAATATCCCGTTCCTTTAAAGCACCCTGGATAGATTCCTTATAGCCAAACTGAAACAAGGGCATCGCCACGGAAAGCCGCTGCTCCACATAGGGAGAAACAACAGTTTCCGGTTCCGGCTGGAAAACACGCTTTACCTGGATCGGCTCGGAGGGCTTCAAGGTGCTGTCGCATACCTCCAGCACTTTTTCCACCTGGAAATTTCCGGAAACAGCCAGCGCCATATTGTTCAAATTGTAAAAGGTGCGATAGCACCGATAAAGATGCTCCGGTGTGATCTGCGCAATGCTCTCTATGGTGCCTCCAATATCGATCCGTACCGGATGCGTGTGATACATGGCCTGAAGATAATTGAACATAACCCTCCACTGGGGGTCGTCGTCATACATTCTGATCTCCTGCCCAATGATCCCCTGCTCCTTTTTTATGGTTTGCTCTGTAAAATAGGGGGACTGCACAAAATCCAGCAGGATCTCAAGAGATTCGTAAAGCCGGTCCGTACAGGAAAACAGATAACAGGTGGATTCAAATTCCGTGGCGGCATTGGCGCTGGCCCCGGTTTTCGCGTATCTCTGAAACGCGTCTCCGTCCTCGCTTTCAAAAAGCTTGTGCTCCAGAAAATGAGCGATCCCCGCGGGAACCGTCACCGGCTCGGTTTCATCGTCACGCTGAAAGCAGTTGTCAATAGAGCCGTATTTCGTACCTAAAACAGCATAGGTCGTGGAGCTTCCCGCCTTGGGATAGAGAAAAATATCCAGCCCGGTAGGGTGCTTCAGCTTATAATAACAGTCTCCGGTCCGTTTGCTCGTTATTGTTTGAAGTTCCATATCAGCCGTTTTCACTTCCTTTCAAGCGGTATACCACAGCGGGAACCAGCTTTTGGGCGGCCTCCGTCACCTGCTCCTTCGAATAGCCCATGACTCGTTCCACCGCCTCCTCCGGAGTGACCGGAGTTTCCGAAAAGGTCTGTCCCAAATTCCAGGTTTCCACCGCGGATAGGGAATCTCCCACAGAACGGAAGGAATCACAGAGCCGCAGCTTGGCGGACAGAAGCTCTTCTTCAGAAATATGCCCTTCCTGCATTTCACGAAGCTGCTGCAGGATCTCTTCCTCCGCCTGCTCCAGATTTTCCGTTTCCACGCCGCTTTCCACAAACAGAGCCCGTGCGGAAACAGCATAAAGAGAGGAACAGTAATAACAAAGCCCCATCTTCTCCCGAACATGCTGAAACAGCTTGGAACTGGGCGTGCCGCCGAAAACGGCGTTCATCAACTGGAACAGCGGCGACTCCTCTGGTAAAGCGTCCGCACGAAATCCCATGGAAAGTTTTGACTGCGTCACTGCCTGCGTTTCGATTTCCTTTTTTAAAGCCTGTGGACGGACAAAAGGCGCTGCCCTTAGTATATGGGGCATGCCGACCTGGGAGAATTTTTCCTGAAACAGCTCGGGAGACGGTTCGCAATCCCCCAAAACAAAGATCTCAAACCTTGCGGAAGAAAGAACCTCATTCCAGGCTTTTGTCAGCTTTGCACGATCCAGTCCCGCGATCTCCTCTTTGCTTCCATAACGGTCCACTCCGGCGCTTTGTCCCGCGAAAAGAAGCTCTTCACAGCGCTGGTGCGCATAGGTGATCTTATCGCTGAACTCAGCGTCCTTCAGCTCTAAAAGCTGACGCTGTTCCTGGCGAAAATTCTCTTCGGGAAACAACCCCGCCGCATCGGTAAGCGGGGAAAATAGCGCGCTGAAAAGAAGCCCGGAAAGCTCCGCAAACATATTGTCCCCGCCAAAAGCATACCGGCTGGAGATCCCATCGGCGGCCAGAGTCAAGCACTGAAACTCCCCTATTTTCCGAACCCCGGAACGAAGAGAAGCGCCGTACAGCTTGGAAAGCTTCCGGTTCAAGGAAGCAAAATCCGGGTATTCCCTCGTTGCCCTGGTAACCAGGCTGGGCAAAATCCCATACAGCGCGGCCGTCTCCTGTTTGAGGGGCAGCAGCATGTTGACCGATACTTTCATGGTTTTGAAGCGCGGATCCGTATAGCTTCTCAATACGGCGGCCCTGCCCACCTGCCAAATTCTATTTTCACTCATATTTATTTGCCCTTCCTTTGAAGCAAAGCTTTGTATAAATATTCCCGCAAAAAGCAGGCGGTATGCTTTCTTCCAACACACATCATATGCTTCAAACCATTCCGGAGAAGTCCGGTGCTTTTGTGAACCAAAAAAGCACCATTTATTCTTCGGTGCTAATGAACCGATTGCCCGTTATGCGAAGCACAAACTGGGCAAGGCAATTTTAATTTTATAATATCCGCATGCTCTTTTGGATATTATATCACGTTTACCCAAATTTTCAAAGAAAAATGAAAAAATAAACAAAGAAGCTGCGGATACCTTTAAAATTCAGTATCTACAGCTTCGAGTCAGCTCAGAAAATCAGATGGTACCGAAGATCCGGTCTCCGGCGTCGCCCAAGCCAGGAAGAATATATCCGTTTTCATTCAACTTCTCATCCACAGCGGCACAGTAAATGTGTACGTCAGGATGAGCCTTTGTCAGTGCTTCCAGGCCTTCGGGAGCGGAAATGATGCAGAGGAATTTAATGCTTTTGGGTTTGCTCCGCTTCACGATGGTGATAGCGTCTATGGCGGAACCGCCGGTAGCCAGCATGGGATCCAGTACGATCACGTCACGTTCCTCGATATCCTGCGGCAGCTTATTGTAATACTCCACGGGCTTTAGAGTATCGTGATCCCGATACAGGCCGATATGGCCTACCTTGGCGGAAGGAACCAGGTTCAGCATGCCGTCCACCATGCCCAAGCCAGCGCGAAGAATGGGAACAAACGCCAGCTTCCGCCCGGCAATCACCTTGGTAGTGGTTTTCTGCATGGGCGTTTCGATCTCCACGTCCATCAAGGGAAGATCCCGCGTAGCCTCATAGCACATCAGCGTGGCAATTTCATTGACCAGCTCCCGGAAATGCTTGGTTCCGGTGGAGCTGTCTCGCAAAAAGGTCAGCTTGTGCTGAATCAGCGGGTGATCCATAACGAAAATATTTTTGTTTTCCTGCATCGTCTGATTCCTCCTATTATTTCCGTGCGAAAACTTTCAGCACGGTTATTCCCTGACTACAGCGCTCCTTCTTCGACCTGCGCGATCTGGTCGATCCGCCTTTGGTGGCGGCCGCCTTCAAACTCTGTGTGAAGAAAAAGTTCCAGCATTTTTAAGGCAGTCTCCCGGTCCACCACTTTGCCGCCCATACAGAGAATATTGGCGTTATTGTGCCGGCGGGTCATTTCAGCGCAAAAGGTATTCGTACACAGCGCCGCCCGTATTCCCTTTACCTTGTTAGCCGCAATGGAAATTCCGATCCCAGTAGAGCAAATCAAAACACCGTAATCAGCCTTTCCGGCCGCTACAGCCTTTGCGACTTTTGCCGCGATCGGCGCGTAATCCACCGATTCTGTGCTGAAGGCGCCGAAATCTTCATAATCGATGTGGTGTTCCTCCAGATAGCCACGAACGGCTTCCTTCAATTCAAAGCCGCCGTGATCGCAGCCTATCACAAGCTTCATAGTGCGTTTTCCCCTTTCTCCTGTTTCTTTTTCAGCTCCCGTTCCGCCTGTGGCAGCCGCAGATAGGCGGGCGCCAACTCCTGAGCTGCGATCGTATTCCCCTTCGTAAGCTGTTTCATAGCGGCAAGCGCCACGGAAGAAGCATGCTGAAACCGCAGCTCCGGCGGCGCGATACGCGCTCCCCATTCCCGAAAGGCTTCATGGCATAGAGCAGCTCCATCTCCAAACAGGATCAGATCGCTTCCGTATTTTCTGTATTCCTCCGAAAGCTCCGCAACAGACAAGGCTCTGTCCGGTGTAAGACGGTGAAGCTCCCCCGCTTCCGCCCGAAACAACGCCTGATATACCTGCCCGCACCTGGCGTCCATGACCGCACAGACAAGAGCTCCGTCATAATACCGCCCCGGCATGGCAATGGCCTCCAGGGTGGAAACGCCGCAGCATGGCGTGTTGTTCGGCATAGCAAGCCCCTTTATACAGGAGATCCCGATACGCACGCCTGTAAAAGAACCCGGGCCACGGGAAACCGCTAGAGCGTCAAGCTCCGCGCAGCTCTTTCCCAGAGCTTTCAGCAGGCTCTTCACCATGGGAAGCAGCGTTTGACTGTGAGTTTGCTTTGTGTTGATAAAATACTCGCCTAACAATTTTTCCTCTTCCAGCACAGCGGCTGAAGCAGGCCCAGCTGAAGAGTCTATCGCCAAAAGCAGCATATCACAGCACCTCCTTCCAGCCCTCTCCCACAAGCGTGATCACACGCGTCGTTTCTGTCGTACCGGGGCGAATATGGATCCATAAAGTGTTTTCCGGCAACGCCGCCTCGATATTTTCGCTCCACTCGATGACCAGCACACAGTCGGTGTCTAAATAATCGAAAAAGCCGGTGGAATACAGGTCGTCCCAGCCAGTGACGCGGTACATGTCAAAATGTTCTACCGTCAGCCTGCCCACATATTCATTGACAAGGGCAAAGGTTGGGCTGGAAACCACATCTCCCGCGCCCAAAGCGGAAACAAGGCCAGAAGTAAAAGCAGTTTTTCCCATACCCATTCCTCCGGTAAAGGCCAGCACTTCCCCGCCCCGCAGCCGATTTGCAAGCCGGGCCGCCAGCCCCTTGGTTTCCTCGGGAGAATGGGTGATAAATTCCTGCCGCATCAAAACAGGCCGTGAATGACTGCGTTTTCGTCTACATCGATCTTTTCTGCGGCGGGAATTTTCGGCAGGCCAGGCATGGTCATAATATCTCCCGCGTAAGCTACCACAAAGCCCGCGCCGCTGGAAAGCTTCAGATCCCGGATCGTGATCTGGAACCCGCTGGGTCTGCCCAGCAGAGAAGGATCGTCGGAAAGAGAGTACTGGGTTTTCGCAATACAGACCGGCATGGAATCCCCGCCCAGAGCTTTGATCTCTTGCAGGGATTTCTGCGCCTGCTTTGTAAAGAGCACACTGTCTGCTCCATAAATTTTTTCCGCCACAGCCTTGATCTTCTCTTCTACTGGAAGCTCATCGGAATAAATCGGAGCAAACTTTGTTTCCCCCTCCTTTTCCTCAATGACACGGCAAATAGTTTCCGCCAGTTCTCTGCCGCCTTCTCCGCCTTTTCCGAACACCTCGGACAAGGCGTAAGAAACATCCAGCTCTTTGCAGCAATCGTCAATGACCTGAAGCTCAGCATCGGTATCCGTACCAAAACGATTGATCGCCACCACTACGGGCACGCCGAATTTTTGCATATTTTCCACATGGGCCTTCAAATTCACAGAGCCCTTTTTCAGCGCCTCCACATTCTCATTTGCCAATTCCGCCTTGGAAACTCCGCCGTTATACTTCAGCGCGCGAACAGTAGCCACGACCACCACGCAGGAGGGCTTCAGCTTAGCCATGCGGCACTTGATGTCCATGAATTTTTCCGCGCCCAGGTCAGAGCCGAAGCCAGCCTCCGTAATGCAATAATCCGCCAGCTTCAGCGCCAGCCGAGTAGCTCTTACAGAGTTGCAGCCGTGAGCAATATTGGCGAAGGGCCCACCGTGCATAATGGCGGGGGTGCCTTCAATGGTCTGTACCAGATTGGGATTGACAGCGTCCCGCAGCAAAGCCGCCATAGCGCCTTCCGCCTTGATATCCCGGGCGTAAACAGGCTCGCCGCCGTATGTGTAGGCGATGAGAATATTTCCCAGTCGCTTTTTCAAATCTTCCATATCCCGTGCCAGACAAAGGATCGCCATCACTTCGGAAGCCACCGTGATAATAAAGCCGTCCTCTCTGGGAACACCGTTGATTTTTCCGCCAAGACCCACCACAATATTTCGCAGGGCCCTATCGTTCATATCCAAACAGCGTTTGATCAGGATCCTTCTGGGATCGATCCCCAGGGCGTTTCCCTGCTGCATATGGTTATCCAGCATAGCGCAGCAAAGGTTATTCGCAGAGGTGATCGCGTGCATATCGCCTGTGAAATGAAGGTTGATATCCTCCATGGGCAAAACCTGAGCATAGCCGCCGCCTGCCGCTCCGCCCTTTACGCCGAACACCGGCCCAAGAGAGGGCTCGCGCAGTGCGATGATTGCTTTTTTCCCGATTTTCGCCATGGCTTCGCCCAAGCCCGCCGTGGTAGTGGTCTTTCCTTCTCCGGCCGGCGTCGGATTGATGGCTGTTACCAGAATCAACTTTCCGTCTGGCTTCTCCGCCAAACGCGCAAAGGCAGTTTCGTTGATTTTAGCCTTATACCTTCCGTAAAGCTCCAGTTCCTCTTCCCGGATCCCCAGCTCCGCCGCGATCTCTGAAACAGGCTTCAGGCTTGTCCCCTGTGCGATTTCGATATCAGTCAGCATATGTGTTTCTCATACCTTTCCGGCCGGAACCGGCCTATGGAATTTTTGCCTTTCTATATGAATTATAAAGTATCTTGCCGGAATAGTAAAGACTAAGGGTAAAAAAACTTGCCGCAGCCTTTTTCTTCTGGTATACTAAACAAAGATAGAAGCGTGAAAAACACATGGGGAAAGAAAGAGCATTTTATGATAAAACGAGGTTTTAAGGGATTATTCAGTTACATCAGGCGCGCCGATATTGTTTTGTGGCTGCTGCTGGCGCTTATTTCCGTTTACAGCCTGATCCTGCTGAAAAGCGTGTCACGGGCCACAGAGGCCAATTATTTTCGCACCCAGCTTTTTGCCATTGGCCTGGGTGTGATCGGCGCTGTGGTAGTTTCGCTGATCGATTATTCAGAGCTTGCCAATTTCTGGTACCTGATCGCGGGTTTTTCTATTTTTCTGATGATCTACACCGCTCTTTTCGGAGAAGAAGTCACCGGCGGCGGCGGCGTTGCGGCGAAGGCATGGATCAGTATCGGTGGAAGAACCTTTCAGTCTTCAGAACTGGTCAAGATCGCTTTCATTTTGACCTATGCCAAACATCTCGATATCGTACAAAAACGCGGCAAAATCACGGATCCTTTACAGATCGTATTTCTAGGGCTACACGCCCTGGTCCCGCTTTTGCTTTGTGAAATGCAGGGAGATACCGGCGCCACGATCGTATTCTTTTTCATTTTCCTGGCAATGAGCCTTTCTGCGGGAATTCAGCTGCGGTATTTTGCCATACTGGGCGGCCTTGTATTGATCGCGCTGCCCCTTTTGTGGAACTTTGTTCTCAAGGACTACCAAAAAAACCGATTCATTGCCGTATTTAATCTGGAAAACTCTTCCGTACAGTTAAATGACGGCTATCAGCAGTATCAAGGCAGGATCTCCATCGGTAGCGGGCGCCTTAGAGGACAAGGCCTGTTTGAAGGTGGCCGCGTGGCAAATAACAGCGTTCCCTTTCAGCACAGTGACTACATTTTTTCAGTTGCCGGAGAAGAACTGGGGTTTATTGGCTGTTCCCTTATCATTTTACTTCTGCTGCTATTCCTGTTGAAGATCCTGCACGTGGCCCATTCTTCCCGGGACGATTTGGGAAAGTATATTTGCTTCGGTTTCTTTGGCCTTGTTGCCCTGCAATCCATTTCCAATATTGGTATGTGTCTAACACTTCTCCCCGCCATGGGCGTTACACTTCCTTTTTTCAGCGCAGGCGGCTCCTCCGCAGCCTGTTTGTATTTGGGATTTGGACTGGTGCAAAGCGTTTATATGCGCCGGAAAGAGAGCGATGGCTTTCGCTTAAAACGAAGCACACCCTTGCGCTTCTCCTATAAGCAGATCAAAAATATATGATGCTGTAAATAAAACAAAGAAAAATCTCCAGCATGTTATGCCGGAGATTTTTCTTTGTTTTGGAGGTGACACCCGGATTTGAACCGGGGAATCAGGGTTTTGCAGACCCATGCCTTACCGCTTGGCTATGTCACCATTCAAAGCCGCAAGTTCGAGCCTCGTAGTCTGATAAAGAGAAAAGCATTCTGCTCTCTTCTCTTTTGGAGCGGACGATCAAGGCAAAGCTTCGGCTTGCCGAAGCTTTCAGAAATTCCTTCGGAATTTCCCTGAATGAAAGCCGCGAGTTCGAGCCTCGTAGTCTGATAAAGAGAAAAGCATTCTACTCTCTTCTCTTTTGGAGCGGACGACGAGGCTCGAACTCGCTACCTCCACCTTGGCAAGGTGGCGCTCTACCAGATGAGCTACGTCCGCATATTTGCCGTTTTTGGTGACAGCTTTTATATTATATGCAGTTTCCTGTGATTTGTCAACCTATATTTGGGAAACCATCAAAATTTCTTGAACGACAAAGCCGCTGCTCCTGTGTGAATTTTTATAAAAGAAAAAAGACCTGCCGAAGCAAGTCTTTTTTTCTGGTGCCTCCGATCGGAATCGAACCAATGACACGAGGATTTTCAGTCCTCTGCTCTACCGACTGAGCTACAGAGGCATATTGGCGACCCGGAACGGGCTCGAACCGTCGACCTCTAGCGTGACAGGCTAGCGTTCTAACCAGCTGAACTACCGGGCCAAATATCTCCATAAACCTTTTCGGAAATCTTCTTTTTGGTGGGGACAATAGGACTCGAACCTATGACCCCCTGCTTGTAAGGCAGGTGCTCTAACCAGCTGAGCTATGCCCCCATAGTACGGAAAGCAATTGCTTTCCAACGACTTTTACATTCTACAGGATTCTTTTCTATTTGTCAAGCTCTTTTTTCTCTATTTTTTCTTTTTGCTTTCCCGCGCTTTTTCTGCCAGCAGCTCCAGCTCCGACCGGGAAAAATAGTATTTTCGGTTACAATATTGGCACACGGCTTCCGCCTGCTCCTCATCGTTTAAGGGTAAGGATAAAATTTCTTCAGACCCCAAGGTCAAAAGAGCGTTCGCAAACCGCTCCTTACTGCAGCGGCAGGCGTAATGTACCTGATACTCATCCAAAATCTCCATCGAGAAGCCATCCAAAGCCAGCCTGCACATATCCGGAAGGGAGACGCCTTTTGCCAGCATGGTGGTGACAGATTCCAGCTTCCCCACATTTTCTTCCAATCGGGAAACTGCAGAAGCTTCCGCACCGGGCAGCACCTGGATCAAAAGCCCGCCGGACAGCATGGCCTCCCCCGTATTTCGGTTTACTAAAACACCCAAAGCGCATACAGTGGGGATCTGCTCGCTTTGCGCATAATACTGGGTGAGATCCTCCGCGATCTCGCCGCTGACAAGCTCTACCTGCCCAATATAGGGATCCCTTTCCCCAAAGTCACGCATAACGGCTAAACGCCCGTTCTTTCCCACGGCGCCGCCTACATCTATTTTCCCATTTGGCTTTAAGGGCAGCTCCACTTTCGGAGAGTCCACATAACCCCTGACATTACCGTGAGGGTCTGAAATTGCCACAAGATTTCCCAAGGGGCCTCCCCCATTTACCTTGACCGTAAGAGAAGCCTTATCGCTCTTCAGCATGGCGCCCATTAAAGAAGCGCCAGTCAGGAGACGCCCCAAAGCGGCACAGGAGGTTTTTGTCAAACCGTGAAGCTGCTGTGCGGTGGATACGATCTTAGTGGAATCGATCGCAGAAGCCATAAGGCTTCCGTCTGAAGTAATAGTACGAAGAATTTTATCTGCCATATCTGTTGGTTCCTATCTGCGTTTCAGAAATTTTTTGAGCAGCGTAAATAATTCGCTGAGTTTCGCTTGAGGGTGGGTCAAAGGTCAGGGCCTCAAAAAAAGAAAACTGACCAAAACCGGACTTTTTTAACATCTCCATGATTTCCTCTGTGGAATAAGCCAATTCAAAAAAGCTTTCCGAGCTGCGAAAATACATTTCGTTTTCCCGCTGAAAAAAATCAAGCTGAATATCTACCCTGTGGTCACGTGATGAATAATGATTCTGCCACACACAGTACACATCATCTGTATCATAGACAAAAATGTTATCCCCCAAAACCTTCTCGTGTTTATAGGGCGTGTTCATATCAAAGAGGAACCACCCGCCGGGGTCCATGAAAAGCGATACTTTATCAAAGGCTTTTTGCACCTCTTCCCTGCTGTGTAAATGGTTCAGGCTGTCCAGTGTGCAAAGAGCAGTATTGACAGTACCATATAGATCCAAAGCCTGTAGTTTCTGCCGCAAAAACAGAATATCCGCGCCGGCCTCCGCGCATTTTACTTTCGCTTCGGAAAGCATTTCCACCGAAGCGTCCACACCGTAGATATCCACGCCGCGCCGAAAGAGCTCCAATGTAAGAGTGCCGGTACCGCAAGCCAGATCTACCGTGAGGCCGGGCTGATGTCCCAGCCGTTTCAGCAATTCTAAGAGATAATCAGCCCATTTCACGTATTCCACATTTTGCGTAAGATCGTCATAATATTGGGCAAAAACTGCGTAAGAGCTCGTCATATCGGTCACCTGCCTTTTTCCGTTCCGAAAGCGCAATAAATCAGCGATTCAAAAGCCGCAAGAAAAACAGCAGCGCTAACGCTCCTGCTCCAGCCGCCCAAATACCAGAGAATATCCATCACTGCCGTAATTCAGGCTGCGGTTTACCCTGCTGATGGTGGCTGTTGATGCGCCGGTTTCCGCCACAATATCGCTGTATACCTGCTTTCTGCTGAGCATTTTGGCTACCTCCAAACGCTGGGACATGGCCTTCAGCTCCGGCATAGTGCACAGATCGTCAAAAAATTGATAACATTCTTCCACTGTTTCCAGAGAAAGCACAGCCTGAAATAGAAAATCGATATTTTTGTCGTGAAGCTTACCGTTCATTTTGACGCTACCTCTCCCAAAGTTTTTTGCTTTACCATTTTACCACAGAAAAATGAAAAAGTAAACCGGGGAAATTGACAAAGAACGCGCTCCCCGGTACATTGACGTTTGAGACCGGCAATGGTACAATTAACGCCGCAAGCTGGAGAAGGGCCATAAAGACAGCCCAGTAAAATTTGAAAGGAACGGACAAATGGAAAATCCATGGGAGAAAATCCCGTTATCTGACTATGAAAATCACATGAGGCTTGACTCCGTTCGACAATTACAAGCGATGAACGAACTGATGAAGGATCAGCTTGGTACTTATCCTGTTTCCAGCGCTATCATATTGGGCGTTGCGGGAGGAAACGGACTTGAGCATGTTCAAAGAAACAAATTCTCAAAGGTATTTGGAGTGGATATCAACCCGGTTTATCTAAAAGAGACTGCTTCCAGATATCCGAATTTAGCTGGCATTCTGGAATGCCTGTGCATCGACTTGACAAAAGAGTTCCACAAGCTTCCTCCAGCGGAGCTGGTGATCGCCAACTTGGTGATCGAATACATTGGCTACGAAAGCTTTCAAAAAGTGCTTCGGCACACCTGCCCCCGCTATGCCTCCTGTGTGATACAAATCAACATGGAAAACAACTGGGTATCTGATTCTCCGTATCTTTCTGCCTTTGACGGGCTGGAACAAATCCATTGCCAAATGGAACCACATGCTTTGGAAAAAGCAATGCTTGAAATTGGATATCATATGATCAAGACCCTGGAGGTTCTGCTGCCCAATCAAAAGAAACTGTTACAAGTAGATTTTGAAAGAGTGGTTTCCGCTTAGAGTTGGTTCCGGAAACGATGATAAAAAGGGAGTGAAGATAAGGCAGCCCTGCGCACCACAAATCGCTGAACCCCCGTTTGTGTTTTTGAAATCTCTCAAAGAAAAGGCCATCCACAAAGAACGGCCTTTTGCTGAGATAACTAAAAAGTAAACTGCTATCAAATATCTCCCCGCAGCAGATCCTCATAGGTTTCTCCCCGAATGATCACACGGGAGCTTCCCTGAGAAACCATCACGCAAGCGGGCCTTGGATTTCTGTTATAATTGGAGGCCATGGAATAATTATAGGCGCCGGTGGAAAGCACCGCTAAAATATCGTCTTCCTCCGGTTTTTGAATGGCGGTATGCTCCTGGATCAGATCCCCGCTTTCACAGCATTTTCCGGCGATCGTGGCCGTATAGTCCGCAGGCTGGGAAGCCTTGTTGGCGATCAGGCAGGTATAATCGGATTGGTACAGCGCGTACCGGGGATTTTCAAACATGCCCCCATCGATCATCACATAATTTCTCACGCCGGGGATCTCCCGAACGCTGCCCACCGTATACAGGGTGATACCTGCTTCTCCTACAATGGAACGCCCCGGCTCAATGTAAATTTTCGGCATGGAAAGGCTATGTTCTTCACACTTTTGATGGATCGCCTCAGAAACAGCTTCCATGTATTCCTCATAGGGAATCGCATCGTCCCGCTCCGTATAGTGAATTCCAAAGCCGCCGCCCAAATTCAAAAATTCCAGCTCTTCTCCAAGCACTTTCTTCACCCTCGCAAGGAAATCCAGCATGACCTCCGCCGCGTGAACAAAGGGCTGCTTCTCGAAGATCTGGGAGCCGATATGACAATGTACGCCCCGCAAAACGATGTGATCCATTTGAGAAGCCAGCTTTACGGCTTCCAGCGCTTCGCCGCTGCTCAGATCGATCCCGAATTTTGAATCGATTTGCCCGGTGCGGATAAATTCATGGGTATGCGCATCGATACCAGGCTTGATGCGCAAAGAAACGGATACTGTTTTCCCCTGCTGTCCGGCAATTTTTTGAAGCTTATAAAGCTCTGAAATACTGTCCGCTACAATATCTCCCACACCGTTTTCCACGGCAAGCGTCAACTCGGAAATCGTCTTGTTATTTCCCTGAAAATGGATCTGTTCGGCAGGAACTCCAGCCTGCAAGGCGGTGTACAGCTCCCCGCCGGACACGACCTCCAGATCAAGGCCCTCGCTGAGCACGATACGGCATATCTCCTTGCAACAAAAAGCCTTGCTGGCATAGATCGGCTTTCCGTTTCCCTGATAGCAGGTCTGAAAAGAAGAAACGTAGCGTCTGCATACGCTGCGGATCTCCTCTTCACTCATGACGTAAAGCGGAGTACCGTACTGCTTTTCCAGCTCCACGGTATCATAGCCGCTGATGGCAAGATGTCCTTCTTCATTGATGGAAAGGCAGGAAGAAAACAAATCAAAACACCCCTTTTTCTATTTCCCCGTTCATAGTTTCCAAGACTGTTTCTGAAAGCAAACCGCGCAATTCCTCCGTACCTGCTCCGGAAACCGCGGAGAAGGGATAAAACGGTATTTCATTTTGCCGAAATAACTCATGATATCTTGAAAGCTGTACGGAAGCTTCGGTTTTATTGAGTTTATCGCTTTTTGTGCACACCACCGCAAAGGGAACTCCGGTCTCCAGCAGAAAGCGTATCATATCGAAATCATCGGCAGTGGGATCCCGGCGCATGTCCACCAGCTGAAGCACCAGCGCGATCTGCCGATCCTGCGCAAAATATCCTTCCACCAGCTCTGCCCACCGCTCCTTTTCACCTTTTGATACCTTGGCATAGCCATATCCCGGCAGATCGACAAAACGGCAGCCATCTATCCGAAAAAAATTGATCGTTGCCGTTTTTCCGGGGGTGGAACTGGTGCGGGCCAGGGCTTTTCTGTTTACCAGCTTATTGATCAGCGAGGATTTCCCTACATTTGACCTTCCAGAAAATACGATCTCCGGCAGATCGGAGCACGGCAGCTGTTCTTTTCTTCCTGCCGAAAGCTCAAACTCCGCTTTTTGAAAATTCATAGGCCCCCTCCTACTGATAAAGCTCTGAGGCTCTGGAACGGGACACACCTGCCTCCGGTGAAAGCGTCCTGCTGCTTTCAGAAAGCTCCGGACAGGGCATTCGAGTCAAAGCGGCATTCAAAACAGCATCGATGCGTTTGACAGGAACAAACGTGACATTTTTCTTTACGACCTCGTCTACTTCCGCCAGATCCGGCACGTTATCCGCCGGGATCAGCACGGTTTTTATTCCGTTCTTATAAGCCGCCATTGACTTTTCCCGAAGGCCGCCTATGGGAAGCACCCGTCCCTGTAAAGTGATTTCCCCTGTCATAGCCACATCCCGGCGCACCGGTATTCCGCACAGGGCTGAGGTGATCGCTGTTGCCATCGCAGTACCCGCGGAAGGCCCATCCTTTGGCACGGCCCCTTCCGGGGCATGGATATGGATATCGCATTTTTCATAAAATTTCGGAGAGATCCCCAAAGAGTTGGCTCTGGTGCGAATGCAGGTGATTGCCGCATTGGCGGATTCCTTCATCACATCTCCCAAAGAACCGGTAAGCTGTATTTTTCCGGTTCCCTCCATGACCGCTACCTCGATCGGCAGAAGCTCTCCTCCCACACTGGTCCAGGCAAGTCCGTTGACAAGCCCTACCGTGTCTTCTCCCTGTAAAAGATCCTTTTGGAATTTCCGCGGTCCCAAAAGCCCTTCTAAATTTTCCGGCTTTACTGTATAGGAGTGAAAGTTTTCCTGAGAAACCGCCATTCTCGCAACTTTTCTGCAAATCGAGGCCAATGATCTCTCTAAGTTTCGAACACCCGCTTCTCTGGTATAGCCTTCAATGATCCCTTTTACAGCAGCCTTGGAAAATTTCAGCTGAACGGCTTTTAAGCCATGCTTTTCCAGCTGTTTTCTGATCAAATGCCGGGTGGCGATATTACATTTTTCTTCCAAGGTATAGCTGCCCAATTCCAGAATATCCATACGGTCATAAAGGGGACCGGGAATTCGGGAAGCGTCGTTTGCGGTGGTGATAAACAAAACATCGCTCAGGTCAAAGGGCATATCGATATAGTGATCGCAGAATTCCTTGTTTTGCTCCGGGTCCAGCACCTCTAAAAGAGCGGAAGAAGGATCACCCTTGAAATTCTGACCGAGCTTGTCGATCTCGTCCAGCAGGATCAATGGATTTTTTGCCCCTGCCTGCTTCACGGCATTGATGATGCGCCCCGGCATAGAACCCACATAAGTACGGCGGTGCCCCATGATCTCAGCCTCATCGCTAACCCCGCCCAGAGAAACACGAACATATTTTCTTCCTGTCGCGTCGGCAATGGAACGGGCAATAGAGGTTTTTCCCACGCCGGGAGGCCCCACCAGGCAAATGATCTGCCCGGCGTTTTTTGGTGTTAAGCTCTTGACGGCCAAAATTTCCAGAAAACGTTCCTTGATTTTTTCCAGCCCATAATGATCTCGGTCTAAAATGCGCTGCGCGCGTTTCAGATCCAGGCGTTCTTTGGTAGAAGCACTCCAGGGCAGCTCCAGACAGGTATCAAGATAGACCCGAAGAACACTGGCCTCATGAGACCCATAAGGCATGCGGCAAAGCTTATCACATTCCTTCAGCAGTTTCTCCTCACAGAGCTGCGGCAGCTTCATCGCCAGGATTTTTTCCCGCAGCTCATCGGCCTCCTGCTGCGGGTTGTCCTCTTCCCCCAGCTCGCTGGAAATGGCGCGAAGCTGCTCCTTCAGGAAGTATTCCCGCTGGTTTTCGTCCATTTGCTCCTGAGCCTTTTGATTGATCTCCTCCTCTACCTTCAGGATCTGGATCTCTTCCGTCAGAAGATCGATCAGCTTCTGAATGCGTTTCAAGGGACGAAGTTCATCTAAAATATATTGTTTTCTCTCAAAATCGATGGAAATATTAGAAGCCAGATAGTCCGCCAGCCTGCCGCAGTCCTTTTCCTGAAGCACCCCCAGCAGTACATCGGGCGGAACACGCTTAAACAGGCCCAAATACTGATCGAACTTCTCATGGACGATACGGATAAAAGCTTCAGATCTGGAAGATTTTTTGTAAGTAATAATAGGACACTTTCGAATATTTCCAACCAGATAAGGGTTTTCCTTGACAAGCGACTGGATCTCTCCACGGTAGAGACCCTCCACATGAAGCTTTACCCCTTCCTCCGAGCGGTGGACCACCTGTTTGATCCGGGCAATGACGCCTGTTTTATAAAGATCATCGCCGGAAGGCTCGTTTTCAGAAAGATTCACCTGTGTAACAAGGAAAATCAATCGATCCTTTTCCACTGCTTCCGAAGCGGCTAGAATAGACTTTTTTCTGGCCACATCAAATTGCAGCATCATACCGGGGAAAAAAACCAGTCCCCGAATCGCCAGGATCGGCAATGTGAGGTTATTTTCTATTTTTAGATTTTCTTCTGTAAAATTTTGCATATATGTACTCCTAAAATCAGGGAAAGACTGCAGCCGGCGCTGCCGGCAACAGCCTTTTCTTTTTTGGGGGATTTCATAAATAAAATAAACTTTCCCTTTGCCGTGTAAAGGTCAGGAAACGGAATCTCTACGGCTTCTCTGCTTTGACTGAGCGATTTTGATCTTCACGGGCTTCCGATCTTTATTATAGACCATTTCCGGCTGTGAGCCGTTTTCCACCATTTCCTTTGTGATGGTCACTTTTTCCACCGTATAATCACTGGGAACACGATACATGGTAGGCATCAGCACGCCCTCCATAATGGCCTTCAAGCCTCGAGCGCCGGTTTTGCGCTCCAGAGTTTTCTTGGCAATGGCCTCCAACGCATCATCGGTGAACTCAAGATCGACCTTATCCAAATCAAACAGCTTCTTATACTGGCACACCAAAGAACTTTTCGGCTCTCGAAGAATGCGTACCAGAGAAGCCTCGTCCAGCGCGTCCAGAGAAGTGATCACCGGGATACGGCCTACCAATTCAGGAATAAGGCCATATTTTACAAGGTCATGGGGCGTAACGTCCTTCATCCAGTTGGTGGCGTCCAACTCCGATTTCCCGTGGATCTCGCCGCCGAAGCCCAATGAAGTAGAAGCTACACGTTTTTGTACGATTTTCTCCAAGCCGTCAAACGCGCCGCCGCAAATAAAGAGAATATTGGAAGTGTCAATATTGATGGTCTCCTGCTGCGGGTGCTTTCTGCCACCTTTCGGCGGTACCCCCGCAACGGTTCCCTCCAGAATTTTCAGCAAGGCCTGCTGCACGCCTTCCCCGCTGACGTCCCTTGTAATAGACTGATTCTCGGATTTTCGGGAGATCTTATCGATCTCGTCGATATAAATGATCCCCCGCTCCGCCTTGAATACATCGTAATCAGCGGCCTGGATCAGCCGGAGAAGAATGTTTTCCACGTCTTCGCCCACATAACCGGCTTCTGTCAGAGTAGTGGCGTCCGCAATGGCGAAGGGAACGTCTAAAAGCCTTGCCAGAGTTTGCGCCAGATAGGTTTTGCCCACGCCGGTAGGACCGAGCAGCAAAACGTTGCTTTTTGTCAATTCCACTTCATCGCTGGAAAAATAAATACGCTTGTAGTGATTATAAACCGCCACAGACAGCGCAATTTTGGCGTCATCCTGGCCCACCACGTACTCATCCAGCTTCTTTTTGATCTCCTGGGGCTTGGGAAGCAGGATCCCTACCTCTTTCTCATCACTTCTGCCTTTTTTCAGCCTGTCTTCGTCCTGAATGATGGACATACAAAGCCTGACGCACGCATCACAAATATAAACGCCGGAGCCGGCAATCAGCCGTTCGGCCAAAGGCTGCGGCTTGCCGCAAAAGGAACAGCAAATTTCGTTTTCGTTGTTGCCCGCCATTCGGGTTCCTCCTCAGTTTATCGGTGTTCGATCACCTTGTCGATCAGCCCGTACTCCAAAGCCTCTTGCGCGGTCATAAAATTATCCCGCTCGGTATCCCTTTCAATGATCTCAAGGGGCTGCCCGGTTTTTTCAGAAAGCAGCGTGTTGAGTCTCTTTTTGACACGCAGGATATGATCGGCGTGAATGCTGATATCAGTAGCCTGCCCCTGGGCGCCGCCGCTGGGCTGGTGGATCATGATCTCGCTGTTCGGCAGAGCAAAGCGTTTTCCCTTCGCGCCCGCTGCCAGAAGGAAGGAACCCATACTGGCCGCCATACCAAGGCAAATGGTGGAAACATCGCACTTGATATACTGCATCGTATCGTAAATCGCCATGCCGTCGGTGATCACGCCGCCGGGGCTGTTGATGTACAGGGAAATATCCTTTTCCGGATCCTGGCCCTCCAGATAAAGCAGTTGGGCTACGACCACGGTAGCGGAAGCGTTGTTTACCTCGCCGTTCAGCATGACGATCCTGTCATTGAGCAGGCGGGAGAAAATATCGTAGGAACGCTCACCGCGGCTGGTCTGTTCGACAACATAAGGTACAAGACTCATATCCAAAGTAGTTGACTCCTTTCTAAATCAGCCCTGCGTTAGTATGATAGCAAACAATAAGGTTTATTCTTCTGAGAACGCTTTTAGCCCTCGGATTTTTCCTCTTCCGGCTTTGCGGCCTTTTTGGCGGTTCTTTTCTTCACGGGCTTTTCATCTGTTTCGGCGTCAGCAGCCGCCTCAGTTTTCTTCTTAGCGGGCGCTTTCTTTTTCGCGGGCTTCTTTTCCTCGGTCTTCTTCGCTTCCGTGATCACCGCGTTCTCCTTCAGGAATTCAATGACCTTCCGGTTGGCGATATCAGCGTTCAGATCCTCCGCGCTTACCATTTTCTTGACATTTTCCAGAGGTATTCCATAGGACTCGGAAAGCTTCTGATATTCCTCTTCGGTCTCTTCCTCGCTGGGCTTGATCTCCTCCAGCTGCGCGATCTTTTCCAATCCCAGCCGCAGCCGCACCTGGCGATCTGCCTGAGGCTTATATTCTGTTCTCAGCTGGTCTACGGACATATTGGTATATTGAAGATAGGTTTCCAGCTTCAAGCCCTGAGACTGCAGCCGGTAAGCGAAGGAATTGATCATTTCATCCACTTCGTTTTCCACCATCTCGTCCGGGATCTCTGCCTCTACCTTTTCGATCACAGCATCGACCAGCTGGTTTTCCACATCGGAATCAGCCGTTTTTTCCCGGCGGGACAAAAGAGTCTTTTCCAAGTCCTTCCGGTATTCGTCCAGCGTGTCAAATTCGCTGACATCCTTTACGAACTCATCGTCTACCTCCGGCAGCTCCTTCTTCTTGATCTCATGAAGCTTGATCTTAAAGACAGCCGCCTTACCCTTCAGTTCTTCCGCGTGATAATCCTCCGGGAAGGTGACGTTTACATCGAATTCCTCACCGGTTTTATGGCCGACGACCTGCTCTTCAAAGCCGGGGATAAACTGCCCGGCTCCAAGGGAGAGCTCGTAATTTTCCGCCTTGCCACCGTCGAACTGCTTTTCGTCCACATAGCCGTCAAAATCAATCACCGCGATATCGCCGTTTTCCGCGCTGCGATCCTCTACCGTGACGATCCTGGAATTCCGCTCTCTGACCCGCTCGATCTCAGCGTCGATATCGCCCGCCGTAACGACCACCGGCTCTTTTGCCACTTCAATACCCTTGTAGCCCTCAATGGAAGCCTCCGGCTTTGTGACCACCGTTATCGTGCATTTGATCCCCTTTTCCTTGCCGATCTCATCGATCTTGAATTCTCCGATGCTGATGACCTTCAATTCGGATTTTTCCACGGCTTCCATCACCATGGGGCGGTAAAGATGATCTACAGCAGCTTCAAAAAACACTTCTTCCCCGTAATATTTTTCAAGAAAAGCTCTGGGGGCATGTCCCTTGCGGAAGCCGGGAACATTCATTTTTTTGCTTTCCCGCTTATAGACGGAATTAATGGCTTCATCAAATTCCTCAGGGCTCACTTCCAGAGCAAGCTCATACTTGTTTGTCTCAATGTTTTTGGTAGATTTCAGCTCCATGTTTTTTCTTTCTTCCTCTCAAAATAGACTTAAACTATCAAAAAGCTTTTGCGAATGAGCTTCAAAATCAACGGCAATCAGGAAGCTCTTTTGCGCACAATGTAGAGCTATTATAGCATATAGACTTCAAAGAATCTATATCTTTTCCGTAAAATATTCAGGGAAATTGTGAAATGTTTCGCAATTACTGGAAAAAAGCTCATAGTGAAACAAGAACTGGGCAAAAATTTACAAAATCGGCGGAAATCAGCCGCATTCGAACCCCCCGATATTCTCCTACCAAAGCCTTTTTGGCGGCATATTGCCCATGAATGTGCCCAAAATAGCACTCCTTGACCCCCTGCTCCACCAGAAGATCCAAAATTTCCCGGCATTCCATGGTGTCGTAAACCGGAGGATAATGGAGAAAGACGGTCAGCTCCCCTCCCAGCTTTTTTCCTTCCTCAATGGAAGCGAGCAGCCGCCCGGATTCCCGCAGGACGATTTTTCTATCCTCCGCCGATTCGGAATTGTAGAGCCAGCCCCTGGTACCGCACAGGGCTCTTTCTCCTACCCGATAGGCGCAGTTGTGAAGAATGCGCAGGCTGGTAAAGCCATGGGCCGCAAAAAAGCTGTCCGCCTTATTTCGGGTAGACCACCAGTAGTCGTGGTTCCCTTTCATAATGATCTTTTCTCCCGGCAGCGAGTGGATAAAAGCAAAGTCCTCCAATGCGTCCTCCAAATTCATTGCCCAGGAAATATCCCCCGCGATCACGACTGTATCTTCAGGCTTTATCAGGGAATTCCAGTTCTTTTCCAAACGCTGAACATAGTCATTCCAGCCCGGAAAAACATCCATGGGCTTATCCGCACCTAAGGAAAGATGAAGATCGGCAATTACAAACAGCGCCATATCAGCACTCACCCTTACCGGCGGAAGCTCGAATAAATTCATCGGCCTGCTCCGGCGCTATCGTTTCCTGAAAACGAATGGGCTTTTCCCGCAACGCCTTCAGCTGCTCCGGAAGCTTCACGCCGGAAACGCTTTGCAGGGCCTCCATTGCCTCAAAGCCATCTTCAGGCACCGTTTTCCCCAAAGCGGCCAATACGCTTTCCGGGAATTTAAAAGGACTGGCCGTGGAAGCGATCACAGTGGGAGTGTCCGAGTCACCGGTTTCCGCAAGATACTGACCGTACACCTCCAGAGCAACGGCTGTGTGAGGATCACAAAGATACCCCTCTGTTTCCCATACCCGCCGAATAGTACTGGAGGTTTGCTGATCATCACAATAGCCGCCGAAAAACAATTCCTGCATTTTCTGTAAAACTTCGGGCGTTACCTGATAGCAGCCGGTTTCGGAAAGCTGCCGCATCCATTGAGCCAAGGCGGCGCTGTTCTCTCCGGAAAGGGCAAAAAGCAGCCGTTCCAGATTGCTGGAGATCAAAATGTCCATGGAGGGCGAGATCGTGGTAAAGAATTCCCGCCTCCTGTCGTAAACGCCAGTACGAATGAAATCTGTCAGCACCCGGTTGGCGTTGGAGGCGCAGATGAATTTCCCCACCGGCAGACCCATTTGAAAGGCATAAAAAGCCGCTAAGATATTTCCGAAATTTCCGGTGGGAACGGCCACATGAAAAGGCTCGCCCAAACGCAAAGCGCCGGTGCGGCAAAGAGAGAAATAAGCATAAAAATAATAAATAATTTGAGGAAGCAGCCTGCCGAAATTGATGGAATTGGCACTGGAAAACACCATGCTGTGAGCAGCCAGCTCTGCTTTCATGGCGGGATCGGTAAATACTCGTTTCACGGTGTTCTGGGCATCGTCAAAATTGCCCTTAATGGCGCAGACTTTTACATTCTCCCCTTCCTGGGTCTCCATTTGGCGCTTCTGCATCTGGCTGACGCCGTTTTCGGGGTAAAACACGAGGATCCGAGTGCCCGGCACATCCCGAAAGCCCTCCAGCGCGGCCTTACCTGTATCGCCGGAGGTAGCCGTCAGAATCACAGCCTCCTTACCGGGAAGCGCCTTTCCCATGGACTTTGTAAGAAAATGCGGCAAAATTTGCAGCGCCATATCCTTAAAGGCACAGGTAGGACCATGCCACAATTCCAAAAGATACTTTTTTTTACCGCTCTTTGTTAAGGGAACTAGCTTTACAGGTTCTTCTCCATCAAATTTTTCCGGTGAATAAGCCTCTTCCACACAGGCTGAAATCTCCTCCTGAGAAAAGTCAGTCAGAAAGAAGGAAAAGATCCGCTTTGCCAGAGCGGAATAATTTAACTTAGATAAATTGGAAAGCTCCCCGCGAAGATCCGGCAAGGCTTCCGGCACGAAAAGACCTCCTTCTTCGGAGATCCCCCGCGCGATCACTTGAGACGCCTGAAGCCGTATTTTATCGTCCCTTGTGCTTTGATACTGCATCTGCATCACCCGCTATCAGAATTTTAGACATTCCTTTTTCCTTGCCGCTTCAATATACCCTATTTTCGGCAATCTGTCAAAGCAGACCGTTCTTTTGAAAAAAATTGGCCGCGTTGTCATAAAAAAGCTTTTCTACAAGCGCTTCTGGATAATGGCGCAAAAACAACTCGTACAGGCAGGGAATGGCCGAAAGGCCGTCCGCCATATCCTCCGGCAAGGCGGAGCCGTCCATGTCGCCGCCCAGGGAAAGCGTATTCTCGCCGCCCAGGGAAAGAAAATGCTCCGCATGGCGAAGCAGATCCTCCATGGAGGCCTTTTCGGGCTCTTCCCGAAGGAAGGCCGTGTAAAAATTCAAGCCCACAAGTCCACCGGAAGCCTTGATTGCCGCAAACTGCTCATCGGTCAAATTTCTGCGATGCCTGCAAACCTGCCAAGCATTGGAATGAGATGCTATCAAAGGCTTTTTCGCCTCCTCCGCCACATTCCAAAACAGCTCAGGGCTGGCGTGGGAAAGATCGGCCACGATTCCCGCGGCTTCCAATTCGTGGATCGCCGCCCTGCCAAAGGCGGAAAGCCCGCCGGAGCCGGGCGCCCCTACGCCCCGTCCCAATTCGTTTTCTCCGTTCCAGGTCAGGGTGCACAGCTTTACACCCAAGCGTTTTAATGCCTGAATATTTTCCAGTTTTCCACCCAAGGCAGCGCCGCTCTCCACGGTCAAAATGGCCCCGTATTTTCCCTCTGTTTCCGCCCTTTCGAGGTTTCCGAGCTCCCGGCAGGGAAGCAGAAGATCCCGGTTTTTTTCCATCTCCAACTGAAAGCGCTCCGCCACCTGGCAAAACCACTGAAAGGCTTCCTCTCCTCGAAGCGTATCGGGGATCCAAACAGCATAGCACTGCACAAAGCCAGCCAGTCCGGAAGCCTTTTGCAGACTGACATGCAGTTCATTTTCCCGAAGCGGGGTATCTCTGCGGCAGCATTCCGTCATGGTATCACAATGCAGATCAAAGTAACGCATGGCAACGCTCTCCTATCCTGTCAAAAATGAGTTTCTATGGACAGTTCGGCTTCTGATACGAAAAAATTTTTCTTAAGACACGTCAAAGGCATTTTCCAAATACTCTTCTCCAATGATCCTGCCGTTTTCCGTGTACACGGCCGCCGCATCAAACCTGGGCTGAAGACCTGTGGAGTGTTCCGCAAGATACTGTTTCGCCGTCAGGATCAGCTTTCGCCGCTTAGAAGGCGTGATCGCCTCAAAGGGTGTGACCATGCCCATTTTTTCCCGGGTCTTCACCTCTACAAATACAATATATTGTCGGTTTTCCGCAATGATGTCGATTTCCCCAAACCGGCTATGGTAATTCTTTTCTAAAATCCGAAAGCCCTTACGCTTCAAAAGCTTTTCTGCAAAAGCTTCCCCTTTTCGGCCTGTACCGAGATCCATGGGCAGCCCTCACTTTTCCGAAAGATTTTTCAGAAAGGTCTTTCGGTGCTCCGGCAAAATACCATACTGCTTGATCGCCTCATAATGGGCCTTTGTGCCGTAGCCTTTGTGCTTTGCAAAGCCGTATTGGGGATATTTCAGATCCAGCTCCCGCAGCACTCTGTCACGGCTGACCTTCGCTAAAATGGAAGCCGCCGCAATGCTGGCGCACTGGGCGTCCCCCTTGACCACCGTTTCTCCCGGAACCGGCAGGGCCGGCATTCTGTTGCCGTCCACCAGCGCCCAGCCTGCAGGCTGAGCCATGGCTTCAAACGCACGGTTCATCGCCAAGAAGGTTGCCTGCAGAATATTGATACGGTCAATCTCCTCCGCGCTGGCAGAGCCGATCCCATAGGATACAGCGCTTTCCCGGATCACCTCAAACAACTGTTCCCGCTTTTTTTCGGAGAGCTTTTTGGAATCGTCCAACCCTTCGATTTCAATCTCCAGCGGCAGAATGACGGCGGCAGCATATACGGGGCCCGCCAAAGGACCTCTGCCCGCCTCATCGATCCCGCAGACCAGAGGATACCCCGCGAAAACAGCACGGCGCTCATAAGCAAACCAATCCATAGTAAGTTCTCCCTTCTCCGGCCCCGTAAAAAGTGCTATTATTTTTCAGGGATCTCCAAGGTCATTCGCCCCAACAGGCCTCCCCGGTATTCGTCCAGCACCGTGTTGGCAGCCCGTTCCGTATTCACATCACCGCCGGAAATCAGCATACCGCGTTTTTTGCCGATGCGCTCCAAAAGCTCATAGCCCGGGAGTCCGTCCTCGGGCTTCAGCTCTGTTTTGTAACGGGTATTGATCGCGGTTGGATAAAGCTCCATTAAGAGCTCCAACAGGCGACAGGCAAGGCCTTCCCGATCCAGGATCTCATCCTTCACCGCTCCAGTAAAGGCCAAATGCTCTCCCACTACAGGATCTTCAAATTTAGGCCACAACACACCGGGCGTATCCAAAAGCTCAAAGCCCTTTCCCACGGTAAACCAGTGGTTCTGCCGGGTCACACCGGGCATATCCCGCACTTCGGCCTTTCCCCGCGCTCCGACAAGCCGGTTGATCAGCGAGGATTTCCCAACGTTTGGGATCCCAACGATCATCACACGGATCGGGCGGCCTGTCATGCCCTTTTTCTCCCATGCGGCGATCCGCTCCTGAAGAGCCTCGCGAATTCCGGAATAAAAAGCGGGAATTCCCTTGCCCGTTTTACAGTCCAAAGGAACCGCCTTGATGTTCAAAGCAGCATATTTTTCGATCCACAATGCCGTTTTGGCGGGATCGGCCATGTCGCTTTTATTGAGCAAAACGATCCTGGGCTTTGCCTGAATGATATCCCGCAAAACAGGGTTAGTACTGCTTTGCGGGATCCGGGCATCCAAAATTTCCGCCACGATGTCTACTTTTTTTAAATCCTCGGTGATTTTCCGGCGTGTCTTGGCCATGTGCCCCGGAAACCACTGAACGGACTGCACCTCGCTCATAGCGCCTCCCTATTTTACGACTCCCGCCTGGGAAAAAGGATAAAGATTAAAGATCACCTTTCCCAAAATATTGCGGGTGTCCACCATTCCGACCTCTGAAAACCGGCTGTCTGTGGAGTTTCCGCGATTGTCTCCCAAAACGAAAACACAGCCCTCGGGAACTGTTTGGGGAAATTCCAAAACATCTGAATAGGCCGGAAGCAGTGTAATGCCATTTTCTATTCCAAAGGCTTCTCCAAAAAGAGGCGTACCGTCGATGGTGACCTCTCCCAACGCGGGGTCAAAATCTACGGTCTGCCCCGCTGTAGCAACAACTCTCTTAATAATAGGCTTGTCCAGGGCATTGATAACGATCACAACATCTCCCTGCTGAACGCTCCCGGAAAGCCCCGAAACCAGTACGCGATCTCCATTGTGATAGTTGGGTTTCATGGAAGATCCATCTACCGTAATGATCCGTACCAGAAAGGTAAAAACGGCAGATACAACGATAATGGCCACCACGATGGTTTCCGTCCATTCCAAGACAGAACAGAAAAGCTTTTCGCGAGGTGTAAGCTCAACCGTCGGCTTCTCTGCTTCTTTTGTTTCCTGCGGTTCCAAGTCTGTCTCATTCATGCCGAGAAACGCTCCTTTCGCTTATTCCTGTTCAGAGCCTCCAAATGGGAAAAGACGGAATAAAGCTTTTCCCAATACATTTCGGGTATCTATCATGCCCACGACCTGATATCGACTGTCTTCAGAAACAGAGCGGTTATCTCCTAAAACAAAAATACAGCCGGTGGGCACCTGCTGTGGAAACTCCAGCAGCTCAAAGGAGGTAAAAGGCAGGTCGGTGATCCCGTTTTCCAATCCGAACGCGGTTTCATCCACCACTTTGCCATCTACCAAAACACTTTTCAGCTGGTAATCAAAATCAACTGTCTGCCCTTCCGTGGCGATAACACGCTTGATAATGGGCTCTTCCAGCACGTTGCCGATCACCACAACATCTCCCTGCTTTAAGCCAAAGGAAACGCCTGTAACCAGCACTCTGTCTCCATCGTTATAATTGGGAACCATAGAAGTCCCCGTTACCGTGATCACACGAAACAAAAACGTAAAAGCCATAGCGATGATCACCACAGCGATCACCAGCTCCTCCGCCCATTCCAAAACGGTTTCAGCGGTCGTTTTCTTTTTGTTGGTTTCCGGCACAGCCGATGTATCCATCTGTTCTATCTCCCAACACAGAAATCGTGATAGCAAAAAAGGGACAATTTGATGTCCCTTTTGAAAGCTTTGTTATACTGCTTTTAGCGGATCTGCTCCTTGACCTTGGCAGCCTTACCTACACGGTCACGCAGATAATAGAGCTTCGCCCTGCGAACACGGCCCATGCGCACTACCTGAACCGCCTTGATATTCGGGGAATGAAGAGGGAAAACCCTTTCCACGCCCACGCCGTAGGAAACACGGCGCACGGTAAAGGTCTCGCTGATCCCGCTGCCCTTCCGGGCAATGACAGTGCCTTCAAACTGCTGGATCCTTTCACGCTCGCCCTCTCGAATATTGACGTCTACCTTTACGGTATCGCCCACGGAAAACTGGGGAAGCTCACTTTTCATAGAATCCTGAGAAATTGCCTTGATCGCGTCCATTTGATATTCCTCCGTTTCATATATTCAGGCATTCATGCCAAAACCCGGCAGCGGACTGCCCGCCTCTACACACAGCAGAGCTATGCTTCGAGCCCCATGGGAAAGCCTCAAAGGAACCCCACAGACTTC
The DNA here is from genome assembly GCF_034335015.1 of Neglectibacter caecimuris. Taxonomy (NCBI): domain Bacteria; kingdom Bacillati; phylum Bacillota; class Clostridia; order Eubacteriales; family Oscillospiraceae; genus Neglectibacter; species Neglectibacter caecimuris. The sequence goes on from NZ_JAWXXK010000004.1 coordinate 372,954, forward strand.
AAATGCTTATATAGTCTACCATAACACTGGAAAAAAAGCAAGAATTTTTTATTGAATCTCAGAAAATTCTTTCGTCAGCAGCCTTTTCCGAATGATCCTTGCTTCCGGCTCCACACCTTCATATTGCCGTAAAGCTTCCAGCAATAAACCGGGATTGACAGAACCCGATACACTGCAGGGAAGCCGCAGAGAGAGTTTCAGCGTCACATCGTTCTGCGGTATCATCTCAGGGTTCTCAAAAAAAGGCTTGATATCCGTTTGTTTATCCCCTTTTTTTCCGTGCTTTATTACCAAAATCTCTTTTTTGGAAAACAGTGCGTCCAACCGTTCCTTCAGCGCTTCCACGTTTTCGGCTTCCAGAAAGAGCTCATAATCCGCAAACGCGATTTCTTCCAGCTTCTGCCTTGGCTCCGCCGCGTGGAGCGCCCGGATATCCTTCGGCAGCTTTTCATTGAGCGCGGCAATGATTTTTGTGCAGTCTCTTTCCTCTGTCAGACGGATATCCATACATTCCCGCTCTCCCTGCACGCCCAAGGAAAGCGGCATGGCATAGGTCATATAAATGCGGGGATTAAAACCCTCGGTATACCAAACAGGAAGGCGGGAGAGCTTCAAGGCTCTGCTCATACACCTGGTGAGATCCAGATGGGAGATGTAGCAGGCCGCTCCCTTTTTCTCAAACCAGATCCTTACGCTTTTCAACGCACACACCCCCTTTGTAGCATGCCGCGCCGCAATGGGAGCATTCTTCCCGGCAGTTAGGCGTGGTTTGCGCCTGATACGCTTTTTCGCATTCCCGGATCAAAAATTCTTTCCGGATCCCATAATCCAAATGATCCCAGGGGAACACCTCGTCAAAGCTCCGCTGGCGATTGGCGTAAAAAGCCGGGTCCAGCCCGCAGGCGGCAAAAGCCTCCAGCCAGCGGTCAAAATCGAAGCAATCGTCCCAGCCGTCAAAATGGAAGCCCCATTCCGCCGCCTTTTCCAAAACCGTGCAGAGCCTTCTGTCCCCTCTGGCAAACACCGCTTCCAGAAAGCTGGTTTGCGCGCCGTGATAGCTTACGCTGAGCCGCCGGGACGGAATATTTCCCTTCAGCGCCTTTTGCTTTTCATGAAGCGTTTCCATGGTATCCTGGCCAAACCACTGGAAGGGGGTAAAGGGCTTCGGCACAAAGGCCGCCGCGCTCAAAGAAACCTCCACCGCCTTTCCCCTGGGCTTGTCCCGATTCTCATAGAAGGCGTCCACCACCTTCTGGCCCAGCCGCAAAATAGCCAGCACGTCTTCCATGGTCTCCGTGGGCAGGCCGATCATAAAATATAATTTGATCCGATTCCAGCCCTCCGTAAAAGCGACGTTGACCGTATGCAGCAGTTCTTCTTCCGTCACGTTTTTATTGATCACATCCCGCATACGCTGGGAACCGGCCTCGGGGGCAAAGGTAAGTCCGCTTTTCCGAACGGAATTGATACGCTCCATCAGCTGGGGAGAAAATCCGTCTACCCGTAGGGAGGGTAAAGAAATGCTGACTTTTTCGTTTTCCGTCCACAGATGAAGGCGGTCTAAAAGTTCATTTAGCTTGCTGTAATCGCTGGTGCTCAGCGAGGCAAGGGAAATTTCATCATACCCGGTAGATTCACACAGCGCCTTACACTGAGCGTCGATGGTATCGATGGATTTTTCCCGGAAGGGCCGATAAAGGAACCCGGCCTGACAAAAGCGGCAGCCACGAATACAGCCTCGCAAAACCTCTTCGGAAATGCGGTTAAACACCACATCGATCATGGGTACCGGAAAGGAATCGGGAAAATAGGCGGAATCCATATCGTTTATCACACGCTTCTTCACTGTGGCGGGAGCGCCTTGTTTGGGCGTATAGCTCCGAACCGTTCCGTCTTCACAATAGCTTACCTCGTAAAGAGACGGAACATAAACTCCCTCGATCTGTGCGGCAAGCTCCAAAAATTCCGCTTTGGACCTTTTCTCCTTCCTGCACCGGCGGTAAAGCTCCATGACCTCCAGATCCACTTCTTCCCCATCTCCCAGAAAGAAGAGATCAAAAAATTCCGCCAAGGGCTCCGGATTGCAGGCGCAGGGGCCTCCGCCCACCACAATATGAAACAGCTCGTGCCGGTCCGCGCTGCGCAGCGGGATCCCCGCAAGCTTCAGCATGTTCAAAACATTGGTATAGCTGAGCTCATATTGCAGGGTAAAGCCGATAAAATCAAAATCTTTAACAGGATCGCCGCTTTCCAGCGCATAGAGCGGAATATTTTCCTCCCGCATTTTTTCTTCCATATCCACCCATGGGGCAAAAACACGTTCACACCAGAAATACGGTACCTGATTCATGGCTCCGTACAGAATTTTGATTCCGAGATGGGACATTCCGATTTCATAGGTATCCGGAAAACAAAAAGCGAAGCGCACCTCCACCTTGTCCTTTTCCTTTATGACAGAGTTGATTTCTCCGCCTACATAACGCCCGGGCTTTTGCACCTTGAGCAGTAATTTTTCTACTTCTTTGGGATACATGGCAACACGTTCCTTTGCTTCTGAATTTCAAAATGAAGGACGGCAGATTGATTTCTCTGCCGCCCTATAGTATATCGTGTTTTGCTTCTGTTTGCAACCTGGAAACACGCGCTAATCCTCCAGATAATCCCGCTTCAGTACCAGATACAGCATAAGGTACAGGCTCATCAGTAAAAGGGAAAAATTGTATCTGGTATGCAGCAGAATGAAAAAGCCCAAAACGGAAAGTGGAAACAACAGGCTGATCGACAGGAAAAAAGTAACCTTACCGGCCTTTCTTTCGTCCATTACTCCGCTTAGAAGAGAGCGAAGCGCCAAGCCGCCGTCCAAAGGCTCTATCGGGAGGCAGTGAAAAACTCCCAACGCCAGGCTTGCCATGGCAAATATATGGGTACCCTGAGAAAAAAGTGCCAGGATCCCCCAGGAAAACAGATTCACAAACGGCCCTGCCAGGGACACCAGGACATTTTTCCGGTAAGGGAGCCGATGCTCAGAATTCAAGATCACACGGCACCCCAGCGCGGAGAGTTGAACAGATCTTGGCGGAGCTTGAAACAAGAATAAAACAACCAAGTGAGCGGATTCATGCAAAGCGACGGCGAGGAACAAAAACGCGCTGCTTGAGGCCCCCGCAAAAAGACAGCAGAAAGCAAGCAGCGCGAAACAGGAAAATTTTACTTCTACACGGCAGCGGCCAAAAGCAAAGAGAAACATTCAGAGCTTCTGCAGCGATCCGTTTGCCAAATCTGTTGGCAGTGACGAGCTGACAGACTTTGCTGAGGAAGGTGAGTTCAGTTCTTCCCTCTTTTCTTCCCACTCCGGCAGCTCGATCTCCCTCGCCGCTTCGCTTTGATACCAATTTGTCACTTTGTTATAGGTCTCCGCATCTGTAAATTTCAATATCAGCAGGGCGATCAGGGCAAGCACGCACAAGGCTGCCTGAAAAATCGGAAGCGCGCTGCCCCCCTCCTTCCGCCGGCTTTCCTTCGGAAAAAATTCTTCTTCCTCTTCTCCTAAATTTTCGATTTCCTGAAGCTGCTCCGGATCCCGCATCACAGTATAATACACAACAGGCCGTTGCAGCCGTCGTTTATGATCCGCTCAATGGTTTCCCGCACCTTTTCTCTGGCATCTGTAGGCATCCTGTAGAGCTTATTATGCATGCCCTCGTTTACCAGAGAATGCAAAGACTTGCCGAAAATATTGGATTCCCATATCTTTACGGGATTTTCCTCAAATTCTTTGAGCAGATACAGCACCAGTTCTTCCGACTGCTGCTCCGATCCCACAATGGGTGTGATCTCCGTATTGATCTGCGTTCTCATCATATGAATAGAAGGGGCTGTGGCCTTCAGGCGGATCCCATACTTGCCGTTTTGCTTCAGGATCTGCGGTTCCTCTAAAGTAAGCTCCTCCACTTCGGGCATCACGATGCCATATCCGGTTTCCAGCACATCATCATAGGCCTGCTGAAGTTTCTGAAAGCGCTTTCTGATCGCAGTCATTTCAATGAGCTGGCTCATCAGTTCCGACTCGCTCTTGATCTCCAGCTCGGCCTTTTCGCTGAGAATCCTGTAAAACAGCGAGGGATCCAGTATCAGCTCCGCACGGCCCCTGCCGCTGCCAAGATCGATCGTATCCACATTGACGCTTTTGACAAATTCGCAGCTCTTCATATCCTCCAGCATGCCCTTTACTTCCCGCATTCTGCTGATGCCGCAGGTGCTCCGCAAGGTATCGAGCAGCCCGGAAAACAGCCAATGATCCGTTTCCAGAGAGGTGACCCAGCCGGGAATATCCAGCTCCACCTCCCGCACCGGGAACTGATACAGCAGGTTCGCAATGACACCCTTGATATCCTGCTCTGTGATATCCACACAGTTTACCGGCAGCACAGGAACCTCATATTTTTGCGAAAGCCGATTTGCCAGGGCCTGAGCCTCTGCCGCGCCGGGATCGACACAGTTCAAAAGCACCACATAGGGACGGTTGGTCTGGTTCAGCTCCGCGATGACCCTTTCCTCGGACTCCTCATATTCCTCTCTGGGAATATCGCTGATACTGCCGTCCGTGGTAATGACAAGGCCAATGGTGGAATGCTCTGTGATCACTTTTTTTGTGCCGATCTCCGCCGCCATATTAAAGGGGATCGGTTCTTCGTACCATGGCGTGCGCACCATACGGGGCTGGTCTTCCTCTATGTAACCGATGGCGCTGGGGACGATATAGCCCACACAGTCTATCATACGCACGTTGAAAGAGGCGTCGCCGTCCAGCTGCACGGAAACAGCCTGCTCCGGAATGAATTTGGGCTCTGTGGTCATGATCGTGCGCCCCGCGGAGGACTGAGGCAGTTCATCAATGGCTCTGTCCCGCTGCATTCCGTCCGGGATATTGGGGATCACCACCGTATCCATAAACTTCTTGATAAAGGTGGACTTTCCCGTTCTGACCGGCCCTACTACCCCGATGTAGATCTCGCCGCCGGTTCGGTCCTGGATATCCTTATAGACATTGAATCCTTCCATATGCTTACCTCTCTGCCTTTCGTATTCTCTTTATCTGCTGCAAATGATGATGGGCCTATCCTCTGGAACGGTTTCATCGTACAGATCGTTCTGTGCCCGGATATCCGACAGCAGGGAACGATGGCTCTTCGCGATATCCCACAGCCGTTCCCCGGAAGAGGCGTAATACACCAGAAGCTTCGGCTCTCTCTCAAAGCATTCCGCATCCTCCGCCACACCCGCCGCGGTGAGATACTTGATAGAGGTCCTGCTGTACAGGAAGGTGGTGGTAGGCGTTTCCACAGAGATCTCTACCGTATTTTTATCGGTGATCCGGTATTCCCAGATCTCCGTGCGAGAAACGGTATCACTTTTCCTGCTCAGGGAATCCTCCAATTCGGCGGCGCAGTTATAATCGAAGGGCTTCTCCGCGTAAAGCACCCTGCCCCCACTTCCCAGATAAAGCATACACACGGTATAGCGCACCCGGAAGTTCAGCTTTCCCTTATCGCAGACAGACTGCACGGAATCCTGCTCGCACCAGATATCTAAAATTCTTTCGATCTCGTCCTCCTGCACACTGAGGGCGCATTTTTTCTTCAAAACCTCCGTGTGGACGCTTTGTGCCTGCGTAAAAGAGTTTTGCGCATACCTCAGCTCCAGAGGAGCCCGAACAGAATAGGCGTCATCGATCATTTCTATTTCACAGGGTTTATACAGGAAAGCCACCAAAAACACCTTTGCCACAATGTGGACGCTGGTATATTCCCCCACATCGTCCTCTCTGGGCTGAATGCTGCTTTCCCCAATGACCGCCTTCAGGTCGCAGATACAGCCGGATTCCGCGCCGCTGCAGTCGATCTCCTGCTCAATTCCGATGGAGGCGCTCATTTTCTCTATAGAGCTTCCGTCCACCGCAGAGAGATACAAAAAGGAAAGTTCGGCAGAGCCGCTGACTGTCAGTTTTCCTTCTGAACAGCGATGATCCGAAATACGGCAGAAAATATTCTTGCGTAAGATCGTTTCTATGGAAGGCTTCCCATTTTTCAGAGACAGGGTATCTTCTATGGTGAACTGATGGCACAGCGCGTTCACCGCCTGAGAAACGGGATAAGTGGTGCTCAGCTTCTCAATGGAATCGTCCTCGATCCCACAGGTGATCAGCTCCTGCTTCTGTACCACGGCAAGGGCTTTTACGGAAACGGCGATATGAAGGTCGATCCGCCTGGCGCTGACAGCGCGGCAGGTCATATGATCTACCGCCGCCTGGACCCAGGCTACCGCCTTCTCCTCTGTGGCCTTGATTTTGACTGATGCCGAAAACTCTTTGGTAAAATCACAGCAGCGAACACAATCTCCCTTGGAATCCAGATAGAGCACCCGAATATCGCAAACGCCCTCGCAGGTGAGCGTATCCTCTGAGATCATATAGGAGGAGATCTCCGGTATGGCCTGACATTTCAGAAGCTTCTGGATCTCCGGGCAATAATCGGGAAGATTGTATTCGGTGTCAATCGGCGCTTCAAAGCTGCCGTCAAATACGGGATCGAAATATTCATAGGGCTGAGTCTTTATTTTTGCCTGCATACAGTATCCTCTCCTTTGCTTTTCTACCCCATGTGTATGTGGAAAGGGCGGAAATTAGACTTTTACTATAAGATTTCAAAAAAGAGAAAAACAGGCAGCAAAAGAAAAGAGGAAATCAGCGGTATTTTCTTCCGCTCGTTTCCTCTTTTTCGGTTATTCTGTTTCAATAGGTAGGCTTATTGCTTATTGATCAACGGAAGTCTGCCTTCCCCAAAACCGTTGCAGCATGGAAGCCACCTCGGCCCGAGTGGCCGTTCCCTGGGGATCCAGCCTGCCGTCTCCCTTGCCGGAGAGGAAGCCCTCTCCCACGGCCCAGGCCATGGCCTCCTCCGCGTAATCGCTGATTTCTCCTTGATCTGTAAAGGCGGTCAGGTCTCCCCGGGCGGAGGTGTCCATCGGCTCTTTTTTCCGCTGGGCGTAGCGGTACAGCATGCTTGCCATCTGCTCCCGGCTGATCCGTTCCTCCGGCGCGAAGCGGCTTTCGGAATACCCCACGGCAATTCCGTTTGCAGAGGCCCACTTGATGGGCTTCGCGTAATACATGGGCGCCGGTACGTCCGGGAACGGGCTGCCCCAACCGGGATCGGGACTTCCCTCCATACGGTATAGCACCGAAACCATCATGCCCCGGGTCATTTTCCCCTCCGGACTGAACCGGAAGGGGCTCGTGCCGGAAAACACCTGGTTCTGGAACGCCCACTTGGCGCTTTCCTCTCCCCAATGGCCATAGGTGTCCTCAAAGGGATTCAGATTTTTGCAGCCGATGAACTCGTCCTTTCTCATTTTCGTCACGTTTTTACCGCCGTAAATCCGCTCAAGATTGATACAAATCCCCAGCCCACCCCATTCAATTTCCGTTACCGTGCCGGGCAAAGTGACTTCCGTGCGCTCTGCTCCGTTTTCCGCCGCTGTTACAAGTTTTGTTTTGGCTTTGTTGTAGATGATACCATCGCTGCTTTTGGTGAAGTATGGGTTGGAGGAATCCAACACAATTTCCTTTAGACTTGTGAAACCGGGAAGAATAAAATCCTTTACTTTTTGGGGTAAAACCAGGCGCTCAATATTCTCCGCACCTCCAAGGTAATGGGGAACAACAGCATCTAAAAACTCTACGCCCGATTCATAATAATCCCTGTCTGAGTCACATAACAATGCAGGCCCATCACCGCTGAAAATAATTTCTTTCAGACTATCGCACCCTAAAAAGGGTTTCTCGTAGGGACTGATATACTCAAATTTTTGTAAACTGGCAGGGAAGGTGAGCGACACCATGTCAGGATTGTATACAAAGCTCGGATAATACCTTGCTTCTGGAAACTGGGTAACATATGTGGAGCAGCCGGAAAGAGTCACAGCGTTTCCATTCACTTTTTCCGGAATCACAACATTGCCCGACAAATTTTCACCGTCGATCAGAACAAACTCCGACTTAGCTGTAGGCCCAAAGGTTAGATACCCATCTCCGACAGAAATCTTTATATCTTTGGGGTGAGCTTCTGTTATCTGGGTTGGCAGACCAATCGGGACATCTGTCACAGATGTTTCTGTTGAATTAGCGCCAGATGCGTAAATTGGCATGGAAAGCATCGCAATAAGCAGTACAACAATACACCAGATGAAAATTGTTTTTTTCATTTTGCCGCCTCCTATTTATTGATTTTACCATGAGCTGCCACGATCTTGTTTTGTATCGCCGCTATGGCTGTAGTAGATTGCTGTACTACGTAGGGCAGCATGTTGTTATTGCAGCAATATCCAGCCGCAATCCCTGCAGCATCGCCGAGTACGCTAAGACTGGAAAATATCCGAACCTCTCCCCAAGAATAGGAACATATATTGGCCGCATATCCAGGAATCAACAAATTTGACACATAGCTGGTTCTCAGGGTCTCATACGGCATATACATAGGGTTCTTTGGATTGTCTGCTGACTTCCACATACTTTTTGCGGATTCTAAGCCACAAATATATTTGGTTTCTTCTTTATTCATATAATCACTGGGCTGATAGGGGTGAATATCGCACCCGTAAAAGGCAAGACCGATTCTGGTCGCATAATTACTTTTATCCCAACCAGTCGTTGGCGAAGTTCCAGCGTCCAAAGCTTCGTTAGCCGTTATTTGGTAATTGGTATTATAAGTCCCATGTGCCCGATTGGAAGAAACCATGGACATATGTACCGTTTCCCGAATGTACAGCTGATCTCCCACTACCGGGTCTCCCCAGGGGTCTGTTACAATACTTGCATTCTCAAAACCATCATATGCAGCGAAAGCTCTTTCCAGTTCAGCTTTGTGCTGTTTCACAAAGTTTTTAGCTTTGATCCAGGCCTGATCAGTGGTCATAGAATTATATTTCCGGGTAACCTTAAAGGTGGTATTCGCCGCATCGTCGCGATAGTGGGAACGTCCGTCTACATTGAAGATCAAGATGCCGTTGACCCACCAGTCATCGCTCAATTTTCCTCCGTTGTCGGTTCCGTTACCATTTCTTGCGGCATTCGCCGGTTTGATCATGATCCCTTCGGTATCCTTATATTTATTGTTGAATGCAACAATACGGTCATTCGGATCAGCGTAAATCTTTGCGCTTGCCCATAAGTCTACAGGGATTTCTGTGTCTGGCTTGCATTTGAAACCACCCTCACCAGATGCGCCATGTATCGTTGGGTGAATATTAGTCATTTTGATCATCAATGTAGCCGCCTGCTGTCTACCTACATAATCTGTAGCTGCTCTTTCATCTGTCGGTAAATAATCGGCTGGCCAACTGTAACGTCCCACAGTACAGGCGGAATTTGCTTTGCGCGCAATTCTCCCATCTGTGGAGGCGTCAATAAACACAGTAGCATTCAAGATTGTTTTTGTGGCTGTGTTTGTCCAAACTACATTTCCTGCGCTGTTTCGATGAATAGGCGAAATGGTAACAGAATTGATCTTATAAGGGGATCCCCCGGCCGAAAAACTGAAAATATCCTGCCCATAGAAGATTTTCACGTTGGCGTTGCTCATAGAAGCTTTGCATTTATCGGACAACATAATGCGATTAAAACCCGTACCCAAAGAATTCTTGTAATAATAGTAAGAACCTTGCTGATCCAATTTATACGGTGGTCTTGATGTACTATCATCCCAATAATTCAAGCCACCGGCCGTCATAATGCCGCCCAACAGGTAATCCTCCGTCCAGCCGCCCGCCTGGTTCTGGAAGGTGGTTTTCGGATAGGGAACAATCAAAGCTACCTTGCCATTTGCCGCACCAGAGGTAAGCTCAGCGGCGGCCTTTGCCGCGGCAAACACTCCCGGCAGATCTGCACCGTACACTACTACCTTGTAAGTTTCGGTCGCCATCATATTACCTCCCTACTGTTTTACAGCTTGTCCTGTAAAATAAATCCAGCTTAAGGACTTATCCTTTATCCTGATAATACGCCTGGAAAATTTCTTTGTCAACAAATTTTCTTAAAATATTCCTGAAAAATATAAATCATAGGGTCTTACAGTATGTTAAAGCTGCGGAAGACTTTTTCGGCAACCAAAGAGATTGCTGTAATAAGATCCACATGCTTGTCCGCCAAAAGTGTAAAAAAGAGGCTCCTTGCTTTTTTTGCAAGGAGTCCCTCAAAGCTAAGTATTCTTTTTTGCGGATCACTCCGTCACTTTTTTTACACCGTACAGCTTTCTCAAAAAGAAGCCCCAAAAGCCCGTGCGTTTTTCTACCACAACAACCTTCATTGCCGTTACCTCCCTTAATGCCGCAGCAGCGAAATCCCCAGGGCCACCATGATCACGGCGGCCAGAAACAGGGTAAGGCCCACAGGGCAGAAGCAGGAGAGCGACATGCCCAGACCGAAGCAAATGGCGCACATGCACCGGCTCTGGTAATTTTTGAAACACGAGCAGTTACAGTTTTGTTTGCAATTTGACCTGGACATAACAACATCTCCGCTGACTGCCGATTTTGCCGTTCAGTCCATAGTATACAAAAAAGAAAAAAGTGTTACGGCTGATACACCACCACCAGCGCGGCGCCGGTGTGCACCCGAATTTCCGCCTGCTCCCCTACCACGCTGTTGCTTACGCCCATCACAGGGCCGCCGCAGGTCAGCGTATCGTGATGCAGAGGATATTCCAAGCCGGAATAGGAGACATTGCAGCTTTTTCCGTTATAGGGAAACACAGACACCGTAGCGCCCTTGCTGTCTGTGATCCGCAGCCTGCCGTCCCGGATCAGAAACACCTTTGTGTGTTCTTCAGCCAATACCCCTTTTCCCCCATGCTCCTGAATATATTGCAGCACTTCAAGATTTGCCAGGGAGTGGTCAAACCGCTGACCTCCCAGACAGCCCAGCAGCACAAAACTGCGAAAGCCCTTGGAAAAGCCCTTCTGTACAGCAAACATGGTATCGGTAACGTCCTTCTCCACCGGCAGAACAACGCATTTCACGCTTTCCTGGGGCTTTTTGCTGGCGGAATCAAAATCCCCTACGATCAGATCCGGCGTAATGTGATACCGCTGGGCGGTCTCATATCCCGCGTCCGCACAGATCACAAAATAATTTTCAGGGGCGTATTCTCGAAAAATGCGATCATTTTTGATGGGGGAAGCCCCAATGATCATACATTCCTGTTTTTCTGCTGCCACTGCTTCACGTCCTTTATCTCTTGATACATGCTCACATAGCTCTCATGGCGGGAACGGGAAATTTTTCCCTCCTCCACAGCCTGAAGAACGGCGCATCCCTTTTCACAGGTATGAGAACAGGAAGCAAACTGACAGCTTCCCAGATAAGGCTCAAATTCCCGAAAGCCAAATACAAGCTGATCCTTGTCTGTCAGCTGATAGCGCTGAATATCGAAGGTAGAAAAGCCGGGCGTATCGGCCACATAGCTTTCCGGCCCAATTTGGTAGAGCTCCACTTCCCGGGTGGTATGCCTGCCCCGGCCCAGCTTTTGGCTGATCTCGCCGGTTTGCAACGCAAATTCCGGAAACAAAGCGTTTAAAAGGCTGGATTTTCCCACACCGGAATTTCCAGTAAAAGCGGAGACCTTTCCCTCCAACAACGCCCGCACGGCTTCGATCCCCTTCCCGGTTTCAGAGGATACCACAAAACAGGGGATCCTCACCGGAGCGTAAAGCTTTTCCCAAGAGGACGCGTCCTGCAGGTCGGTTTTGGTAAAAACCAAAACCGGTTCTATCCCCCGCATTTCCGCCGCGGCGATGGTTTTATCGATCATCAAAGGATCGGGAGAGGGCTCGCAGACAGAGGTGACCACGAACAGACGGTCCAGGTTGGCCACAGGCGGACGCACCAGGAAATTCTTCCGGGGAAGGATCTCTTCGATGGCCCCCTCCCCGTTTTCTTCCACGGAAATGCGAACCTTGTCTCCCGCATAAGGAGAAATTCTCTCTCTGCGGAATTTTCCTCTGGCCTTACAGGTATATAAAGCACCTTCAGCTTCTACATAGTAAAAGCCGCCGATCCCCTTTCGGACAAATCCGGTCAATTCCTTCATAGCGCGCTCAAGGGTTCACATCGCCGGAGCCGCTGACGTCCGGATCGGGATCCCCGTCATCCGGCGGCACATACCCGGAAATTTCTCCCGGCCTGACCTGCTGCGCGTCATAGTCAAATTCCAGCTGAAGATATTTCTGCCCGTCCAGTTCTATTACCACAATTTCCGTGCCGGAGGTACCCGTAAAGGTAATGGGATACGTGCCGGAATAGGCAGGGTTCACGGTGCTGGTTTCCACCTGAGTTCCATTCCGATACACGCTTAAGGTGATATCCCGGTCAAAGCCGCTGGGCAGAGGCACAGAATAGCTGAGATCCTTCGCGGCGCCCTTGCCGGAACTGATCAGAATATCTACAACGGCCCCTTCTGAAACCATGCTGCCGGAATCGGGATTGGTGCTGATCACTGTATCCTGGGGCTGCGTGCTGGTATCGTCTTTGGTGATAGTTCCCACCACCAAGCCGGCGTCCTCCAGCTTAGAGGTAACATTATATACCAGATCTCCCTTGAGGCCGCCGGGCACCTCTACCTTCTTCTTTGCGGGCCCTTTGCTGACCCGCAGCGTTACCACCGTGCCTTCGCTGACCTCCGTGCCGATGGGCGGGTCGGTAGAAACCACCTTGCCCACTTCGATATTGTCGTCGGCTACATTTTCCGATTTATAAGCGAGATTGTACTGCTTTAAAAGGGCGATCGCGTCCGCCTGTGTGTAGTTTGTCACCTCCGGAATGGTGACCTTATTGATCTCACCGTTTATGGTAAGCTCGATCTCACGGCCCTTCTTCACCATGATACCGGCCTTGGGCGTTTGCTTTAAGACCTCGCCGGGCTGTTTATCGGGATCGTTGCCCTCCAGCGTCTTAAACGTGAAGTTTTCGATCAAGGTTTGGTCGGAAATAATGTCCTGATAGATCTTCCCCTCAAACTGCGGCACCTCTACCTCTTGCTCCACTTCTCCACCGGAAAGCAGAGTTTCCCAGTTGTTCATCAGATAAAAACCGCCGAAAATAATGCCTACGATCACCACCGCGGCAAGGATCCCCTTGATCACCATGGCGCCCTTGGCGCTTCTGCGGGAACGTACCAGCTCTTCCTCATATTCATAATTATCCTCATAGGAAGGGGTAAAACGGGAATTATCATAAGAATCCAGCCGGCGGGAAGCGTCATAGGGAGCCGCGGTTTGCAGATCATAATGAAATACCATGTTGGGGTTTCGGCGGAACGCTTCTAAATCGTCCAGCATTTCCCCGGCAGACTGGAAGCGGTCCATAGGATTCTTTTCCATGGCCCGCATGGTGATCTGCTCCAAGCCTCTGGGAATTGCCGGATTTAACTCTCTGGGCATTACTGGCTTTGCCTGAAGCTGCATCAAAGCCACAGACACCGCGTTATCCGCTTCAAAGGGAAGTTTACCGGTAAGCATTTCATAGAGCATCACACCTACCGAGTAAATATCCGCCTTATCGGTAATATAATCGCCTCTGGCCTGCTCCGGCGCGATATAATGCACAGAGCCAATAGCCTTATCCGTCATGGTGGTGGTTTCGCTTTGCAGGAATCTGGCAATGCCGAAATCTGCTACCTTGATGGCGCCGTTTTGCAGCAGCATGATATTCTGCGGCTTAATGTCCCGATGAATGATTCCCTTGCTGTGGGCGTGCTCCAAGGCCGCCAGGATCTGAGCGGTAAAGTGGACCGCCTCGTTCCAGCGGATCGCCCCCTCCTGCTCGATATACTGCTTCAGCGTGATCCCATCGATATACTCCATGACGATATACTGGATCTGGTCGCCAAAGCTCACATCGTACACTTTTACGGTATTGGGGTGAGAAAGCATGGCGATCGCCCTGGATTCGTTGCGGAAGCGACGCAGAAATTCGCTGTTGTTGGAAAATTCCTCTTTAAGGATCTTAATGGCGACCCAGCGATCCTCCACCCTGTCGTAAGCGCGGTAGACATAGGCCATTCCCCCCACGCCGATCAGGTCGTGGATCTCATATCTGCCGTCCAGGCGTTTCCCGATAAATCTATCTTCCATATACAGTTACCTAACCTTTCTCTATTCTCCGGAGCTCAGCCGTTTTTGATCACGGCTACCGTGATATTGTCAGCGCCGCCGCTCTTGACCGCGTATTCGGTCAAATGCTCTGTAAGGGCTTTTCCGTCCTTGTCATACTTCTCCATATATTCCAGAAGCAGCGCTTCCTCCACATAATTTGAGAGACCGTCAGAACAGGCAAGGGCTGTGTCTCCGGGAGAAAAATCAAAATAGGAATAATCACAGAGAACGATCTCATGGCCGCCAAGAGCTCTGGTAATAATATTCCGCTGAGGGTGTACTCTTGCTTCCTCCTGAGTGATCTGTCCGATATTCACAAGATCCTGCACGTAGGAATGATCCATTGTGATCTGAGAGAGACCGTCTTTATTTTTCAGATAAGCGCGGCTGTCTCCCACATGGGCCACATGTAAAAGCCCTTTTGTAGCCAAAAGCACTACCGCCGTGGTTCCCATGCCCCGCAGTTCTTCCTGCTCCTGCGCCATGGAATAGACCGCCCGGTTTGCCTGGCTTACCGCGTTTAACAGCAAGGACTTAAGATTCTCCCGGCTCATGTTCTCATCAAATCCGCTGGTCAGGAATTCCTTGATCTCTTTTGCCGCCACGGCGCTGGCAACATTGCCGCCGTTAGCGCCACCCATACCGTCGCACACGATGGCCCAGGCGCTGTCCTGAGAAAACAGGCCGCATTCACAGGAATCCTGGTTGGAATCTCTGACAGCCCCCGTATCCGTGTTGTAATCAACTCTCATGGATATGATTTCCCTTCTTTCTTTGCTCAGCGGAACAGCTTTTTACAAAAAAACAGCAAGTAAAAATCTACAGGTCCGCTTTTTCCTTTCCCTTTTCACGCTGGCCTCTCAGCTGCCCGCAGGAAGCTTCAATATCAGAACCCAGAGTACGCCTTACGGTAGCCGTAACACCTCTGGAGCCTAAAATGGAAATAAATTGCTTTTGGCGGGCGATCCCGCTTTTTTGATACCCGGTTCCCGTAACATCATTTACGGGGATTAGGTTGACATGGGCCAAAATGCCCTTTAACCTGGAGGCAAGCTCAGCCGCGCACCAGTCCATATCATTTACATCCTGGATCATGGCGTATTCAAAAGAAATTCTCCGCCCCGTGGTATCCGTATAATACTTACAGGCCTTCAAAAGCTCTTCCACATTCCACCTGCGGTTTACAGGCATCGTACGGCTTCTGATCTCATCATTGGGAGCGTGGAGAGACACGGAAAGAGTAAGCTGTAATTTTCTGTCGGCCAAATCGTATATCCGATCTACCAGGCCGCAGGTGGAAAGGGAAATATGCCGCATGCCGATGTTCATGCCCTCCGGAGAAGAAACCAGTTCCAGAAAACGGAGAACATTTTCGTAATTATCCAGCGGTTCTCCCATACCCATCAGCACAATGTTGGAGATCCTTTCCCCCGCGTCCAAAGAAGCCGCCTGTACCTGAGACAAGATTTCAGATGCCTTCAGGTTTCTGGAAAAGCCACTTTTCCCCGTGGCGCAGAAGCTACACCCCATTTTACACCCAACCTGGGTAGAAATGCAAATAGAATATCCATGATGGTATTTCATCAGCACGGATTCCACATATTCCCCATCGTTTAAGCGAAACAGATATTTCACCGTGCCGTCCTTTGATACCCGTTTGAGTTCCGCCTCGGCCCAGAGGATCTCATAACGCTCCGCAAGCCTTTCCCGCAGTTCCTTGGACAGATCCGACATCTGCGAAAAATCTGTTACGCCGCGGTGAAGCCATCGGTACACCTGGCCCGCCCGATATCCCGGTAAATCAAGTTTTTGAAGTTCTTCCCGCAATTCCCGCAGCGTAAATGATTTGATATCTAGTTTCTCCAAAAAAACTTCTCCCATAGCTGTCTGTTGATAGAATCCGTTTTGTGCTTTTCCGCACAACGGTCACTTTTTCAAAAAGGCCGCCGCGAAAAAGCCGTCTGAAGCGCCGGAAAAGGGCAGCATTGTCAAATGATGAGAGGGCTCCCTGACGGTACGCCGGAGCTCCGGCAGCTCTATTTTCATGGGCGCAAAGCCCGGATTTTCCCGTAAAAATTTTTCCGCTACTTCCCCGTTTTCAGCAGGATTCAGCGTGCAGGTGGAATAGATCAGCCTTCCGCCCGGCTTCAAAAGCGTGGCGGCATTTTGCAGAATTTTATATTGAAGCTTTGGCAGTTCCTGTATGGAGGCCAGGCTTTTATACCGTATTTCCGGTTTCCGGCGGATCACGCCATACCCGGAGCAGGGAACATCGCACAGTACCCGATCCATGGGAGAAAGCCCGGTGATCGGTTTGGAGGCATCTGCCATTTTTGCTGTAATACTGGAAAGCCCCAATCGCTTCGCGCCATCGGAGATTAGCCTTACTCTGCCTCGATACAGCTCCAAAGCCGTTACGGCGCCTGTATCCCCCATCATTTCCGCCAAGGTAAAGGTTTTTCCGCCGGGCGCCGCGCAGCAATCGCAAAGATTCTCTCCCGGCCGGGGAGCTACAATTTCGCAGACCATCTGCGCGGAAAGATCCTGCACGTGAAACAGGCCCTCCTGAAACTCCGGCAAGGAAGCCGGAGAACCGCAGTTTTCCAAAATCCCACAGCCCTGGGGAAAAGCGAGAGGCTCCAAAGGGATCTCCCGCGCCTTCCAGGCTTCCTTCAGCTCTTCCGGCGAAAGCTTCAGCGTATTGACCCGCACATAGGTTTTGGGCCGGTCTGTCAGAGCTTTCAGAAGCTTTAAGGTGATCTCCTTTCCATAGGAAGCCTGCCAAAGAGAAATCAACTCTTTTGGCACCGAATAGCGCAGGCTTAAGGCGGATACTTCTTCTCCCTCCGGCAGGAGAAGGCTTTCCTTCCGGCGAATGAGAGTTCGCAGAACGCCGTTGACCAATCCGGAAAAGCCGGGTTTTCCATGCTCCTTGACCAGATTTACCGTTTCGTTGACCGCGGCGGAATCCGGGATACGGTCTAAAAAGCAGATCTGGTAGGCTGCGCACCGTAAGGCCATACGCACCGTTTGATCCAGCTTTTTTCCCGGGGAACGCAGACAGTCCTCTAAAAAATAATCCAGGGTAAGCTGCTTTTCCAGCACACCGTAAAAAATGGTGGATGCCAGCGCCGCGTCCCGCCGGTCCAGCTGGGCGGCCTTCAAGGCCTTATCGATCACAAGATTGGAATATCCCTCGTTCTTTTCCATTTGGAGAAGGGCGTCCAGCGCCGTGCTTCTGGCAGATCGTTTCATAAGCCTTCCTTATCACAATTACTCCATACAGGCGTCCGCTTTCAAGGGGTGCCCCAGAAGATATTCTTTTCCGCTCATTCGCTTTCCGGTTTCTGTTTGGAGCTCTGTCAGCAGCAAAGCGCCTTCCCCGCAGAACACCAAAAGACCTTCTTCTCGGGATACCGGCGTTCCGGGTACTCCCGTTTCCTCCCTGACGCGGGAGGAAAGAAGCTTCAATCGCTTTCCCTCCAGCACGGTAAAAGCACAGGGCCAGGGGTTCAGCCCGCGGATCAGGTCGTGGAGCTCCTGAGCTGGGCGGCTCCAATCGATCTGTGACAGCTCCTTGGAAAGCAGGGGCGCTTTGGTGGCCTCCGCCTCATTCTGCGGAGTGCGGCGCAGGGTCCCTAACTCCAGCTGCTCCAGGGTATCCCCCAAAAGCTTTGCCCCCAAAAGCTTCAGCCGGTCAAAAAGTTCACCGGCAGTTTCTTCCGGCCCAACCGGTGTTTCCACCTTTAACAGCATGTCTCCGGTATCCATTCCTTCCGCCATATACATGGTAGTGACGCCCGCTGTTTTTTCCCCGTGGATCACTGTCCACTGGATCGGCGCGGCGCCCCGGTATTTCGGAAGAAGGGAACCGTGTATGTTGATACAGCCGAATTTCGGCGCCTCCAGCACCGATTTTGGCAAAAGCTTACCATATGCGGCCACCACGATCACATCGGGAGCAAGGGCCCTGATCTGCTCCTGGGCCTCCTCCGTGCGCAAAGTATCCGGCTGGAAGACCGGAAGCCCGTGCGCTAAAGCGAGTTCCTTGACCGGCGGGGCTTGCAGCTTATGCCCCCTGCCTTTGGGCTTGTCCGGCTGGGTAAACACCGCACAGACCTCGTCCTTTCTCTCCAATAGCTTTTCAAGAGAGGGAACGGCAAAATCAGGCGTCCCCATGAAGATCGTTCTCATGGTTTTCCTCCTTTGCGGCAGCCTCCGCCTCCAGCTCGGCGGTAGTCATCATACGGGTGGCATGGGAACGGAACAGCACTCCGTGAAGATGGTCTATTTCATGGCAAAAGGCCCTGGCGCAAAGCTCTTCTCCCGTTACCTGGAACCACTTTCCGTTTCTGTCCTGGGCCTTTACCGTGACCTTCATAGGCCTGGTGACGATCCCCCAGTGATCAGGATAGGAAAGGCAGCCCTCTGTTCCGGTCTGCTCCCCCGAGGTTTTTATGATCTCCGGGTTCACCAGCTCAATGGGACCCTCGCCCACGTCCACCACGCAGACAGCCCGCAAAACACCTACCTGGGGGGCCGCAAGCCCCGCGCCGTTGGCGTCCGCCAGCGTTTCCTTCATATCGTCCAAAAGCTGATGGAGCCTGGCATCAAACTTTTCCACCTTCCGGCATTCCTTTTCCAGCACGCTGTCTCCAAATTGAACAATGTTTCGTATTGCCATCCTGATCTTCCTTCCTCACATGATGTGATATGGGTTCGCGTCCGCGTAAACTGTTACCTGCTGAAAATCTCTTTGCTCCCCAAAGTCCAGCAGAAGCCGCTCTGCCATTTCCCGAAAACGCCGGGTGTTGCGGCACTTCACGATCAGCTTATAGCGGTACTTTCCGCCCATTCTGGCCACTGCCGCCGGAGAGGGCCGCAGCACCCGAAGGGGCAGCTCAGAGTATTCTTCCGAAGCAAGCTTTCCAAGCATCTCCAGAAAAAGGGAAGCAGCTTCCTTTACCTTCTGCTCCTGCTGGCCCACAAAGCCGATCACCAGCAGATCCACAAAAGGGGGATACAGAAGAGCCTGACGAAAAGCCGCCTCCTGCTCGTAAAAGCCAAAATAATCCTGCTTGCAGGCAAAACGCAGTACGGGGTTTTCCGGGGAAAAGGTTTGGATCAAAGCGGTTCCCGGATATTTGCCCCGCCCGGCGCGCCCTACCACCTGGGTCAAAAGATCAAAGGTGCGCTCGCTGCTGCGAAAATCATCGCTGTACAGGGACTGGTCGGCGGAAAGCACGCCAACCAGCGTAACATTTTCGAAATCAAGACCCTTTGCTACCATCTGCGTTCCCACCATTACATCGTACTCGCCCCGGGCAAATTGATCCAGCTTTTTTTCCAGAGAAAACCGGGCCGTTACCGAATCGGTATCGATCCGCAAAATACGGGCCTCCGGCAGCAGCTCGCAAAGCTGTTCCTCCGCCTTTTGCGTTCCAAGGCCGTGAAAGCTGACCGTATCGCCGCCGCAGGAAGGACATTTTCTGGAATAGGGCACGGAATAGCCGCAATAGTGACACATCAGACGGTGATTGGCACTGTGATAGGTCAGGGAAATACTGCAATTCGGGCAGCTTACCACCTGGTGGCAGGAGGTACAGGAGGCAAAGGTGTGGTAGCCTCTTCTGTTGAGCAAAACAATAGACTGTCTGCCCTGCCGGAAATTTTCAATCAGCGCCTGGGAAAGCCTGCCGCCAATGGCCCGGCTTTCTCCGGGCGCTCCGTCAAAATTCATATCGACCAGCTCTACCTCCGGCATTTGAGCTTCTCCAAACCGGGCGGTAAGTCTGTAAAATCCGTATTTTCCTTCCTTTGCCATGCGACAGGACTCCAACGAAGGAGTGGCGGAGGACAACAGACAAAAGGCACCGTTTTTCCAGCAGCGGAAGCGGGCCACCTCTCTGGCGTCATATCGGGGACTGGATTCCGATTTATAGGTGTGCTCCTGCTCTTCATCGATCACGATCAGGCCAAGCTTTTGCACCGGAGCAAATACCGCGGAGCGGGTACCAACCACGATTTCAGCCTCCCCGCGCCTGACACGCTTCCATTCGTCCATTCTCTCCCCGAGGGAAAGGCCGCTGTGAAACACGGCAACGCTGTCGCCAAAGCTCTGACGGAACCGGCTGATGGCCTGTCCCGTCAAAGAGATCTCCGGCACCATGACGATGACGCCTTTTCCCTCCTTGCGAACCGATTGGATCAGTTTTAGAAAAACAGCGGTTTTCCCACTTCCCGTTACACCGTAAAGCAGAGCGCATCGATTGCCGCTTTGGTTTCGGTATTCCGCCAGCAGGCCGTCAAAGGCTTCCTGCTGTGAAGCGGAAAGCTGAACCGCCCGCGGCTGCTCCTCCGCTTCGTCAAAATGCGCGGGACGGCGATACACCTCATATTCAAAAACCTCCGCGGCACCCTTATCCGTCAGCGCCTTTACCACAGAGGAGGAAACGCCGGTGAAGTAGCAAAGCTCTTTTTCCGAAGCTTCTCCCACGTCCAGCAGAGTTTGATATACGTCCTTCTGCCGTGGCGTAAGCTTTCCGGTAAATTCAGGAATGGGACGTACCATTTTGGAGACTGCGTCCTTGATCTTACTGGCCGCCGTATTTACCTTACAGACGATCCCCTGTTCCAGCAACGCGGAAAAATCGGGAGAATCCTCTGTGATCCCCAGCTTTCCGGAAATGGTTTCGGAAAAAACAGACTTCCCTGCCGAGCGCAGCAAAAGGATCAGCTGCCACTGGACAGGGGTGTAGCATTCCCGGTCAAAATTCTTAAATTCGGGACTGAGCACGTAGCTGTTTCGCAGCCGAAACTGAAGCCCGGCCGGGATCATCAGCTTGACCGCTTCGAACAAGGTGCAGTAATACCGCTCTTTCATCCATAAAACCAGCTCCAGCATCTCGGCGGAAAGAACGGGTTCCCGATCCAAAACAGCTTTGATCTCTTTTACCTGCTGGCCAATCTCCTCGGTCAGGGAAAAGACTACGCCGATCCGCCCCCGGTTTCCGGCGCCGAAGGGCACCTCTACCCGAACCCCGGGAACCACACGCTTCTGTAAAGATACAGGAACCGCATAAGTGAAGAGCTTATCAAACCGGTAAACGGTATTTTCTACCGCCACCTGCGCGAACAAAGCATCATTCATCCTCAAAGGAATCCGGCTCGATAATTTTATATTTGTTATCCACAAAATCGTGCACAGCCAGGTCTACCGGCTTCTCAGTGAGAACCTGGCCCTCCTCCTCGGCGGCCTCCGCGATCTGGCGCGCTCTCTTCGCCACAGCGATCACCAGGGAGTAATAACTCCTGTGAGGGGTACGGATCATGTTATCAGACGGTTTCAGCATTGTTCAACACCCTTTCGATAGAATCTGCATTTCTGCTGTATTTTAATTTTTCCGCCCGCAGGATCGCGAGGATCTCTTCCACCGCATCCTCCAGCCGGTCATTGAACACCAAATAGTCATATTCCCTTGCCTGTGGGATCTCCCGCCGGGCAGTGGCAAGGCGCTTCTGCACCGTTTCCTCCGTTTCCGTTCCCCGACCCCGAAGCCGCTCTCCCAACACCTTCATGGAGGGAGGCAGAATAAAAATGGAAACGCATTCCGGCATCAGCTTTTTGACCTGCGCACCGCCCTGCACCTCGATCTCCAGAACCACATCTCTGCCCTGAGAAAGCCATTCCTCCACAGGGTCTCGGGGCGTACCATAATAGTTTCCCACATATTCTGCATGCTCCAGCATTCTTCCCTGGGCGATCAAAGCTTCAAATTCTTCCCGGGACAGGAAATAATACTGCTTTCCATGCTCTTCCCCCGGGCGAGGCGCGCGGGTGGTGGCGGAAACGGACAGCCGTAAATTTTCATTTTGGGCAAAAAGCTCCTTCAAGATCGTGCCTTTTCCGCCGCCGGAGGGAGCGGATATCACAACCAGCAACCCCTTCTCTGCCATTTTGGATCGTTCCTTTCTTTCCTATACAATGCTTCTCCGATATCGAAAATGTTTAGTCAGCCGCCTTTTCTTCAGAGGAAGCTTCTTCTTTTCCGTTAAATCTGCCCGCCACCGTTTCCGGCAGGATCGCGGAAAGCACCACCATACCGCCGTCCATGATGAGCACGGCCTTGGTTCGCCGGCCAAAGGTGGCGTCCACCAGATTGCCCGCTTCTTTCGCCTCCTGCACGATACGCTTGATCGGCGCGGAATCAGGGCTTACCACCGCCGCTAGCTTTTCCGCGGAAACCATATTGCCGAATCCGATATTGATCAGCCGCATACTGTTCTCCTTTATTCCACATTCTGGATCTGTTCTCGAATTTTTTCGATCTCGGCTTTCATGTCCACTACCAAATAGGCAATTTTTGAATTCTGAGACTTGGAGCCGATGGTATTGGCCTCCCGGTTCATTTCCTGCACCAGAAAATCTATTTTTCTGCCTACGGGCTCTTCTGAGCTCACCAGCTGCCGAAGCTGGTGAATGTGGCTGCGCAGGCGGACGGTTTCCTCATCCACCGCCACTTTATCAGCCAGCAGCGCCACTTCGGTCAACACCCGCTGTTCGTCAAAGCGGTTTGTACCCAGCAGCTCCTCCAGCTTTGCCTGTAACCGCTCCCGGTACTCATTCACTGTTTCCGGAGTGATCTTTTCCACTTCTCCCACCAAACGCTCCAGGCGGTCGGCTTTTTCTATAATATCACGGTGCAGCCGTGCGCCCTCCGCTTCCCGCATTTTTAGAAAAGAAGCAAGAGCGGGTTCGGCGGCGGCGCAAATAGCCGCCCAAACGGCCTCTTCGTCCTCCGGCACCTTCTGAACAGAAAGCAGATCGGGGTATCTCGCCAGCAGGGAAAGAGAAACATCGTCCGGCAAGACATACCGTTCCTTCAGCTCCCGCAAGGCCCGAACATAGGCTTCCGCCAGAGAGTGATTGATCAAGACCTCGCTGCCGGAATCCTCCACGGTTTCCACCTGAAGGAATACATCAATCTTTCCTCTGGAAACCTTACTTTGTATCAGAGCTTTCAGCTTGTCCTCCGCAAAGGTACAGCCGCGGGGCAGCCGGGCATTGCATTCAAAAAACTTATGGTTGACAGACTTGATCTCAAAAACCACGTGTCTGCCATCGGCCAAAACCTCGCCGCGTCCGTATCCGGTCATACTTTTCAGCATTTGTATCATTCCCAAGCTTAAAATAGTCGCACTTTACTGAATAATTATTTTATCATTTTCCCGCACTCATTGCAAGAATTTTCCTGAGATTTTAAGGATTGTTAAGAAAAAAAGCGGGCTTTCGCCCACCCTTGTTATCCATATTTCACGATCGTGCTCATCGGCGTACAGGCACGATGTTCGTCAACCTCGAAACCGCGAAGAGCCAAAAAGCTGTAAAAATCCGGAAATGCCGTCTCAATGCGATCGGCCCCAAAGGTTTCACCGTAAGAGGCAGCGGAACGCACCAGGGTATCCAAAATAAAGGCCTCCTCTCCCTGGGGCGGACGGGAAAAATCATATTTTCCCGCGGAAAGCTTCAAAATGCGAAGCGCGGCGTCAGAAATTTCCACCGCCACCCAGCCCAGAAGCTCTCCCCGCTCTGTCATTGTCAGGATCCTAGCGTTCTCTCCTGCCTCGTCCACTGTCAGCAGAAGCTCTTTTTCCCGTTCCCTGTCCTGCATGGGGAGAATTTCTACCATGCTCTTTTCTTCCTCCTTCTTTCTTCGCCTCCGCTAAAAGACCGCGAATCTCTTCTTTTGTCAGCTCTCTGTATTTCCCTTGGGGAAGCATGGAAAGCCTGACAGGTCCCACTGCCACACGTTTTAAACGGGCGACCTCCAGCCCCAGCACTTCACACATTTTCCGGATCTCCCGGTTTCTGCCCTCATACAGCACGATCTCCAAAACCACCCTGCCCTGCTGCTGTTCCAAGACCCGCACCTTGGCAGGGGCGGTTTTTCTCCCTTCGATCTCTATTCCCACAGCGATCCGGGCAAGCTGTTCCTCTGTTACAGCGGGCCGCACGGTAACGCGGTAGGTTTTTGCAATGTGCTTTTTCGGGTGAGCCACCAAATTTGCGAATTCTCCGTCATTGGTCATCAGCAGAAGGCCCTCGGAGTCCTTATCCAGCCTCCCTACCGGATAGACCCGCTGCCCTACATTCTCTACCAGCATCGCCACACAGCGCCGGTCCTTCTCATCGCTCATGGTGGTAACAAAACCCCTGGGCTTGTGCAGTGCAAGATAAATTTTTTCTTCGGAAAAAGCAATGGGCTCTCCGTCTACCGCGATACGGTCCTTTCCCGGCAAAGCGCTGTCTCCCAGCTGTGCTCTTCTGCCGTTTACGGTAACTCTTCCGGCAATGATCAGCTCCTCCGCTTTTCTGCGGGAAGCAACGCCGCAGGAGGCAAGTATTTTTTGCAATCTGCTCTTTTCGGCCTTTGCCATTGCTTTGCCACGTCCTTTTCCTCACTGATATCCCAAGCTCAGGCTCTTCCGAACAAGCTTTCCCAAAACCCGGGCTTTTTTCCTGCACCGCCGCGTCTTCCTCCACAAAAAGAGGAATGCTGTATACCGGCAAATTTCCCAAATAATATTGAAGTCTTCCCACTTCTTCCCCCGCCCGCAAAGGAGCATAACAAAAAGCGGGAAGAAACGCACGGCAGGTCACCTGATCCGCCTCTTTCGCGGGCAGAGACACGCTTCCGCCCCTGCCGCCCCGCACCCGCACCACTTGCCGTTCCGAGCCTACCACGGGAAGCGTAAAGGAAAGGCCGCTGCCATCGAAAGACACGCTTTTCATGGTGGAAAAGCCGTAATCCATCATTGCCATGTGATCGTTCCAATCGTCCGGGGCGTTCAGCGTTACCGCGATCAAGGTAACGCCGTCCCGTTCCGCCGCGGAAACGAGGCATCTGCCGGATTTTTTGGTAAAACCGGTTTTTACCCCGATACAGCCCTCATAGAACCGCAGCAGCTTATTATGGTTGGTATAGGACACCTTTTTCTCCGGCTGGACAAAGGTCACCTGATAAGTGGAGCTGGAACAAAGCTTCCGAAACGCTTCATTTTTCAGGGCCTCTCTCGCAAGCAATGCCATATCATAGGCAGTGGAAAAATGGGCTTCGTCATCTAACCCCGAGGGTGTGACAAAATGAGAATTCTTCATGCCGATTGCTTCCGCCCGCCGGTTCATTTTTTCGGCAAATTCTTCCTGAGAGCCGGAAAGGGAAAGGGCCGCGGCATTGGCCGCGTCGTTCCCGGAGGCCAGCAGCATACCCGCCGCCAAATTTGTCAGCGTGATCTCGTCCCCGGCCTGCAAGCCCATGGAAGAGCCTTCCACCGCCACCATTTCCTCGGTGATGGCAATGACGGGATCTCCCCTTCTTTCCGCTTCCTCCAAGGTCAGCAGCGCCGTCATAATCTTTGTGGTGCTGGCCATGGACAGTTGATTTTGAGAATTTTTTTCATAGAGCACCGCCGCCGTATCCGCGGAAATCAGCACAGCGCTCTGGGCAGATAAAGACTTCGGCGCCTGCGCCTCTTCCGCTTCAGCTTTTCCCAGCGGCAAAAGCAGCAAAAGAGCAAGAAGGGTTCCCGCCGCCTGCCGGAATCGCTTTTTCATAGTACCACCCGCCTTCTGCACATGAGTATGCGAAGGAGGGGGCTTGATATTCGTTAGCCTTCCTGTTTCGGAAGCTCTGCCGCCGGTGTTTCCGCAAGCTCTTCCTCAATAGGCTTTTGTGCCGCCGGCACTTCTTCCTGCTTATCCTTTCGGAACAAAGCGGAGATCTTGTCCACCATTTCAGGAACCTTCTCCAGGGCCCTGTCTACCGGGCCCATATACGGCTCGATCTGAATGACCCGTACATTTCCGTGAGAAACGGCAAGAAAGGCGATGGGAATGATCGTGATCCCCGCCCCGCTGCCCCCGGCAAAAAGCCCGGCGGCAGGCTGTGCCCTGGAAGGAAGGTCGGAGCCGCCGGAAGCGAAGCCATAGCTTACCCGGGAGATCGGGATCACCGTGGTGCCGTCCGGCGTAGTGATGGGGTCTCCGATGATAGTGTTCACATCCACCATGTGCTTGATCTTATCCAGTGTTACGTCCATCAGATCGTTTACTTTATTCTCACTCATTGCCGGTCACCTTTCTGTTATGTTTTTTAACGGAACCGCCGCTGAGAAGCTTCCGCACCGGCGGCAGACCGTGTATCAGCAGGGAAATTCCTTCCTTGAGAAGAAACAGGGGCAAAATGGAAAACTTTGCAGAAAAATCCACCCGGTTTTCCTCGGCCTCGTAATCCAGGTCTACACTGACAGCTTTTCTTTTGCACCCGGTCAACCCGAACAAAAGCCCGCAGGCAGAGTAAACCGCACCGGAAAGCTGTCCGTACTGTATAGCGGCTTCCGCCGCGTCCTCCGCACCCGCCAGGCACAAATAGAGGTCGAAGGTTTTGAGCTTCAAATGAGAAAGCACTCCTTTTACAGAATTTACCGTCACCTCTACCAATTCAAACAATGTTTCCAAAAATCCGAAAAAGCCCTGGCGCTTTAAGCTTTTTTTCAAGTCGAATTTCTTTTCCGTTTCTTTTTTCTGTTCCTCCTGCTTTTCCTCTTCCGGCTCTTTTTCCTTTCCGGGCAGCAGCCGGAAGGAAAGAAACAGGTAACGGAGCGTCAGGGAAAATTCTGTTTGAAACCCCAGCTCCATACGGAGCGGTAACAAAGTTAACGCCAACAGAAAAAGCAGCACGCCGCCTATGATCTTCAGCGCAAGCACAGTACACCGCCCCTTTCGGCAGGATCAAAATAACGCTTCTATCGTCTCCTGTTTTTCTTCCGGCTCCTTTTGATCGGAAGGCGGAGGAGGAAGCTCCTCCAGAGAAGAAAGCTGAAAACAGCGCAAAAAATTTTCTGTGGTGCCATATAACAGCGGCCTGCCAGGAAGCTCCAGCCTTCCCCGCTCCTCCAAAAGCTCCTTCTGCATCAGGCTGCCGATAACGCCGGAGCAATCCACGCCCCGCACCTGCTCTACAAACGCCTTTGTCACCGGCTGGTTATAGGCCACCACAGCCAACACCTCCATGGCGGCCTGAGACAGCGGCGTGTTCCGCTTCAGATCCAAGGCGTCCCGCACCGGCTGGATATAGGCAGGATTCGTGCAAAACTGCGCGGTGTTTTCCAGCCGCAGAAGATGGACCCCGCTGTGGGGCGTATTGTACTTTTCCCGCAGAGCGTCTATGATCTCCTCAATGGCATAGGTGCGCACGCCCAGCACCTGGGCGATCCGCTCCAAGGCCACCGGTTCCCCGCCGGCAAACAGAATCGCCTCGGTTTTCCCCATTAATTCCTCTCGTTCCAACGGTTCCCCTCCTTTTCCAGAAGCCGGACTTCACAGGCTTCTCCATTTCCTTCCACGCGTATCCGGCGGCTTTTTACCAGCTCCAGAACCGCCAGAAACGCGGCCACGCGCTCGGAACGATCCTTCTTTTCCGAAAACAGCGCCTGAAAGGAGACGCGCTTTCGTTTCCAGAGCTGCCGCAGAACAAATACCACCTGGGAAGCCACTGAAACGATTTTTCTGGTCACCAACGCGGAAAAGCTTTCCGGCTTTGGCGGCAGCAGGCTTTTTCCCTTGCCCCAGGCCGAGATCAGCGCCTGCACGATCTCCCTGGGTTCGTGAATTCGCTTATACGCAAGATCGGCAGGCAGCTTTTCCGCCTCCCGAATCACAGTGTCGAAGGAAGCCCGCTCCAAAAGGGCCGCTGCGGCTTTTTTACACTGCTGGTATTCCAGCAGCTGCCCGGTCAGTTCCATGCGAGGATCCTCTTCCTCCTCCTGGCGGGGCAGCAGAGACGCTGCCTTGATCTGCACCAGGCGGGCCGCCATTTCCAGAAATTCACTGGCAATATCCAGATTTTCTTCCCGCATCAGGTCGATCTGCTCCAAATACTGCTCCAGAAGCTCCGCAATGGGAATATCGTAAATATTGAGTTTGTTTTTAGCGATGAGAGCCAGCAGCAGATCTAACGGCCCTTCAAATACGTCCAGCTTATATTGCAGCTTTTCCATGCTTAAAGCACTCCTGCCAAATGGAAAGGAAACCGCGCAATGGAGAAAATGAGATTGCCAAAAAAGTTTTGCACTGTATACAGAGGCCCGGACAAGGCTCCTGTGAGCATAGCAAAAAACAGGACCATCATAAAAATATTTTGATAACGGTAATAAGATGCCAAAGCCCGATCACTGAGAAAAGCCGCAATGATTCGGGAACCGTCCAAAGGCGGAACCGGGATCAAATTGAACACCGCCAAGGTAACATTGACTATCACATAGTAATAAAACAAATTAAAGAAAAACATCGTCACATTGTTATAAGGGGCAAACGCTTGCATTGCGACTACAACAAGAGCCCCCACCAGCGCGGCCAACAGATTAGAAAGCGGCCCAGCCAGGGCGGTGATCGCCATATCACGCTTGGGCTTTTTGAAATACCGGGGATCCACCGGCACCGGCTTAGCCCAGCCAAAGCCGAAAAGAAGCAGAGCCAAGGCGCCCATGGGTTCTACGCTTGCCAGCGGGTTCATGGTAAGCCTGCCCTCCAGCTTCGCGGTGGGATCACCCAGCTTATTAGCCACCCAGCCATGGGCAAATTCATGAAGAGGAAGAATACAGAAAATAACGAAAAAAATGGAAAGCACCTGAGCGGCTGCAGCCCAAAGATCCACATGCTGGCCGGAAATAACGTTCCTGATCACACCAAAAAGCATAGCAATCCTCCTTACCTGTACTTAGGATTATAAACTATCCCGAAGAAAAACACAATTCTTTTCAAAAAAAACTTGCATTTTATCGGGGGGTCTGCTATAATTCAGAATGTTGTAAATTTAGAATCGCCTGATTTTAAGGAGGTGCAGATATGGCAAAATGTGAATTCTGCGGCAAGGACGTTTCCTTCGGCATCAGAGTATCCCACTCTCACAGACGTTCCAACAGGACCTGGAAGCCGAATATTAAGCGTGTCAAGGCTGTTGTTGACGGTACTCCGAAGCGTGTATACGCCTGCACCCGTTGCTTGCGTTCCGGCAAAGTGACCCGTGCCGTCTAAAAGAAAACCTGTAGAGAAAAGAGAGCCGCAAGGCTCTTTTTCTTTTTACTCGTTAGTGGTTAGTTGTATTAGAAAGAGCGTTCTTGCCTTTTTTTATTGCGATGAAGGCGCCACCACTATCCAGTATCCAGCATCTAAAATACGCATCCGCCCCTTATCCAAAGGGCTTTTCCTGTGTCAGCTCGGCAAAATCTCCCTGGTCAAAGTTTGTGATCAGGCGTTGTGCCAGTGCTTTCGCTTCCGTCATCAATTCAAAAAAGCTCTGCTGAGAAGCTTCTTCTCTGCCCTGCCATTTTTCCTTTTGGAGATTCGCGTAATCGATATCGTCCCGTTCCACCAGCGGCACGATATGGGAGGCCACATAATGGGGTTTCCCGCTTTCCAAGAGCTCAAAGGCCTTCTTCTTTAAGCCTGTCCTATCTGTCAGACAGGAAAACACAAAATGGGCGTCTTTGGTAGCCCGCAGCAGTTCTTCTTCCCGGATATCAACCCCATAGACCTGAAACAGAACGTCCCGGTACAGCCTGGCGATTCGCCGCTGTACCGCTTCGTTTTTGGGGAACATTTTTCCCAGGGGCGCCTCAGAGGGAAGCTTTCCTGTTTCACTGCGCAGAACAATGGCGTCCAAGGCCGCTTCGATCTCTCCATGAAGGGTGGTGTGCGTTTCATAGGGCCTCTCCTCCAGCAGCCGTTCCGCCAGAAAGTTGATATAGGGGTGCGCGGTAGAATCCAGAGAATAGTGGCAGAGAAAGCCGAAAACATAGGAGCGGTAGCCGGGCTCCCGACAGCGCTTCAAAAAATCCCGCATGGCGGTAAGGGTCTTTGAGGGAGGCGTTTCATGGAGCTTATTGCCATATGCTTTTAAAGATTTTCCCTTCATCCAGGGAAAGTACCGGTGGCAGAAAAGGAAATCAGGCCCTTGGGCTCCCCAATAGTAAGCGCACAAGTCCGGCACGCTCTTTTCGGGAAGAGCCTCCAGTACAACCTTGGCAAATTGATGATGAGTCAAACACGCCGGCATGAAAATGTCCTCTTTTCTTTACAAAGTTTTCTCTTGCTCAATTTCCCGAAGCCTGAAAAGCCAGGGAAAGGCGGTGCAAAAATCTGCCGGAAGCTCTGAGGTAATCTCTGCTTTTACAGCCAGAGCTTTGCTGAAAACAGAAACCAAGCCGCAGTGCAGCGCCTGCCGCTCGATCCGCTCCCGGCTGCCGCCGTACAGGTCGTCCCCGGCAAGAGGGTGCCCAAAATGGGCCATGTGGGCCCGGATCTGGTGGGTGCGCCCTGTTTCCAGACGCAGAGAAAGCAGAGTGTGTCCTTCCTCACAGGCAATGGCTTTCCAGTGAGTAACAGCCTTCTCGCCGAAGCCGCAGGCCCGAACGATCTTACTGCCTTCCCGCAGGCCGATGGGCAGGTCGATCGTGCCGGAGCCCGAAAGCTCCCCTTCGCATACCGCAAAATATCTTTTTTCGATCACAGCAGTGGAAACCGCCGCACGGTGCTTACCGATCACAAGGACTCCGCTGGTATCCTTATCCAGCCGATACAGCGGCCGGAACAAATGCTGCTGTCCCGTTTGCCTGTAGTAATAAGCAACCGCGTTTAAAAGGCTGTCCCTGTTATGACCCGGAGAAGGGTGCACAGGCATATCCGGCGGCTTTTCCACAGCCAGATAATCCTCCGTTTCCCACAGAACGGTAAGAGAAGTGGAAACCTCCAAATATTCGGGTACTTCCTCTGGAAGCGGGAAGGACAAAACATCTCCGGTGGAAAGCCTGTCTACCGTGCGGCAGGGAAACCCGTTTTTTAAGATCCCGCTGGGAAGCTGCTTCTGCTTTGTCAGAAATCTGGCGGAAAGGCCCGCCTGCTTTCGGGCAAAATCCCGCACCGTCATTCCCTCACAGGCAGGCGGGATCTCAAACCGCAGCACTCGCATCAGGCTTCCCTGTTTTCCAGGCTTTCCACCAGTTCCCGAAGGAACGTGGTATCTCCCGAAAAAGCTTCCAATGCGTCGACTGCCTGCTTCGTGTATTCCTGTACAAGCTGCTGTGCTTTTTCAGCGCCCAAAAGAGAAACATAGTTTTGTTTCTCACGCGCCGCGTCCATTCCTGTATTTTTCCCCAGCTTCTGCGGGTCGCCCAGCAGGTCCAGAATATCGTCCCGGATCTGAAAAGCCACGCCGAGGCCCAGCGCATACCGCCCGGCGGCTTCCTGCTCCTGCTCGCCGCCCTCCGCGGCGATACAACCCATGCGGCAGGCGGCTTCGATCAAGGCGGCAGTCTTTCCCGTATCCATGGCAAGCAGCAGCTCCAGCCCGGCGGCTTGTCCCTCTGATTTCAGATCGATACACTGGCCGCCTACCATACCCGCTTCTCCGGCATATTTGGCCAAAACCAAAGCGGCCTTGGCCGCGGGCTCCTTTTGCTCCGCGGAAAGCGCCGTTTCAAAGGCCTTTGTCAGCAGGCCGTCTCCAGCAAGCAGGGCGATATCCTCGCCGAACACCTTGTGGTTAGCCGGTTTTCCCCGGCGCATATCGTCATCGTCCATGCAGGGCATATCATCGTGGATCAAGGAATAGGTATGCACCATTTCCACCGCGCAGGCAAAGGGCAAGGCCTCTTTTAGGCTTCCGCCGCAGAGCTCGCAGAAAGCTAACGTCAGCACCGGTCGGATCCGCTTCCCGCCGCAGAGCAGGCTGTACCGCATGGCTTCCTTCACCGGAGCCGTCAGATCAGCGGCCTCCGGCAGGGGCAGGTACCCCTCCAGCGCGGCCTCGATCATTTCCTGATATGCCGCCAGTCGATCATTCCTCATGCTCCGGCTCCTCCTGCAGCTTTGTAAGCTCTGTGACCTTCTGCTCCGCCTGCTCCAGCGTTTTGTAGCAAAGAGCGGAAAGCTCAGCACCCTCTTCAAACAGCTTCATGGAGCTTTCCAGGGCCTCTTCTCCGCTTTCCAGCTTGGTCACGATCTCCTGAAGCCGTGCCATTGCCTTTTCAAAATTGAATTTTTCAGCCATCGCTCGATCATCCTCTCTGTTTCACTTCCTGCTCTTCCACGCTTTTCAGCACCTTGGCCTCTATTTTTCCATCGGAAAGCCGCAGAGAAAATTCTTCTCCCGGAACCAGCTCCGCCGCGCTGCGGAGCACTCTTCCCTTTTGATCCTCCGCCACGGAATAGCCCCTGCTCAATACCTTCAGCGGACTTAAGGCGTCCAGCTCTCCCGCCAGCAGAGAAAGCTTTTGCCGATCCTGTTCTATTCTTTCAGAAAAGCCGCCTATTACCCGTCCAAACAAGCTTCCCAGCTGCTCCTTTCGGGGGATCAGCAGCTGCTCTGGGCTTCCCAGAGGAGAATCCTGGAGCAGAAGATCCATGTGCTGCCGCAGATATTCGATCAGCTTTGCCGCCTCTTCGTGAAAATACCCGGAAAACGCCTCGCAGCGCCGCAGCTCTTCCCGCAGCTCCGGTGTGGCAAGCTCCGCCGCCGCGCTGGGAGTGGGAGCCCGCAGATCCGCGACAAAATCGCAGATCGTAAAATCCGTCTCGTGCCCTACCGCCGAGACCACAGGGATCTCAGAGGCGTATACCGCCCGGGCCAGTCCCTCATCGTTAAAGGCCCACAGATCCTCCAGAGAGCCGCCGCCCCGTCCCAGAAGGATCACATCGCAGGCTTTTTTTCGGTTCATTTCCTCCACTGCCGCGATCAGTTGAGAGGGCGCACCCTCTCCCTGTACCAGCACCGGCGCCGCAACGATCTCCGCCACCGGCCAGCGCCGGGCGGTGATCTGCAGCATATCCCGGATCGCCGCTCCGGTAGGAGAGGTGATCACGCCAATCCGGCGGGGATATCGGGGAAGCGGCCTTTTATGCCCAACGTCGAACAGACCCTCCTGCTCCAGGCGGGTCTTCAGCTGCTCAAAAGCAATGCTCAGAGCCCCAACGCCGTCCGGCTGCATATCCTCCGCGTAAAGCTGGTACTGCCCGGAGGGCTCATAGACAGACACCCGCCCCCGCACAATGACCTTCATTCCATCGGCAGGCCGGAATTTCAGCCTCCTGGCAGAACCGGAGAACATCACCGCCTTCAGCACAGATCTTTCATCCTTCAGAGAAAAGTAAAGATGGCCGGAGCGATAGTGATCGGTAAAATTGGAGATCTCACCGATCACCAGAATATCCTGTAACCTATGATCACTTTCCAGCAGGGATTTCAAAAAGAAATTGACCTGGGAAACGGTAAGTGCGGAAGAAGCCATACTCAGCCCTCTCCTTTTTCCGCCGGGAAAGCCTTGATCACAGAAGCCAGCACGCCGTTGATGTAAGGGGCGTCGTCTTTGCCGCCGTACTTTTTGGCAAGCTCCACCGCCTCGTTTACGGAAACGCCTTCAGGAATGGAAGGATCGAACAAAATTTCATATACCGCCAGGCGCAGCAGACTGAGCGTCACCTTGGAGATACGCCGAATATTCCAGCCGCGGATATTCGTACTGATGATCTCATCAATTTTTTCCAGGTTTTCCTCTACGCCGAACACCTCCGCCTCCGCAAAGGAGCTGGGGATAAAATCCCTGGCTTCGGAAGCGGCCTGGAGAATTTCATCGACGCTTTCTCCATTCATCGCCTGCTCAAACAAAATGCAGAACGCTTGTTCTCTGGCTTCTTTTCTTTTCATGAAGCGATCTCCTTTTCTAAAACAAAAAAGGCCCACCAGTATCTGGTGAGCCTGCACAGGGCAAAACGGATCTTGCAGTTTTCAAGCTTCACCACCGGCTGTTTGACACAGCCGATATAGATGAAGCTATTATATACTATTCCGCTTTGCTTTCGCAAGAGAAAATGGAAATTTTCAGAGAATATTCCAATCATTCTAAATTTTGCGACTGCAAAACACGCTTCTTATTTTGCGGGAACGATCGTGATCTTATCGGCACTCAGCCCGGTCTGATCCATTACGACCTCCTGAATGATCAGCGTATCTTCCGCTTTGATCTCTCCTCCCACTACAACGCTGCACTCTTCGCCGCTGAAATAGGCTACCGTTTCCTGATAACCTTTTGCCTGCAGGAGATTTTCCACATTGGTCTCCTTCAGAATGTTCTGGGCAATGGCGGAAGCCTGCTCTACCGCCTCATTTTTCGCGTCGCTGTCCGCTTCCACGCTTTCCAGCACCTCATCCAGCATCTCCATGGCCTTGTCTCTGGAATTCTGACGATTCAGCCGTGCCTCTGAAAATGTGGTAGAGGCAGAGCCGGAAGAAAGACGCTGCTGCAGATCATCGGACACAGTTTCCACATAGGTGTTGTTGACAAGCTGAGCGGCCCCCAGCTGACTGACCGTGCTGGAGGTGTCTCCCACCGGAAGCTTATTGACCCCCGCAAACTGCCAGTTTAAGTAAACAGCCGCCCCTAAGGCCAGAACCATGGATGCCAGAACCAGTTGTTTTTTTCCGAATTTCTTCATTGTAAAAACCTCCGCAAAATTTTGTGGTAACAGAATTGCTCACATCGTTTTTAGAAAGCTCTATCCGCTGCCGGTCACACAGATCCTGGCCGAAGAGATATCCAAAGCTGTTTTCACCGCTTCTGTCAGCTTTTCTCGGATCTCCGGATCACCGGCATATCTGCTCACGATCACCACCCCTTTTATTTTTGGCTGTATTTCTGTAACAGGCAAGGCCTGCTGAGCGCCCTCCGCGTTTTTCAGAATGACATAGGCGGTTTCTCTTTCCGCGCTGCTTTCTCCTTCCGCTTCCTGCCGGGAAGCGCCTTTTTCTTCCATGGCGTACACGTATCTGCTGCCGCTTTTCAGCGTTACCATAACGGCTGGGTCAGTTTCCCCTGTGATGGCCCCAACGATCCGCACGATCTCCCGCTCCAGATTTTTTTCATATTCAGCCGCTGTACAGGCCGCTGTTTCGCTTCCCGCGGCAGACTGTTTTTCCTTGCCGGAGCCAAGCAGTGTGGAAAGGTAGATCAAGGCGATCCCACAGATCCCAAGAAAGATAAGCCCCTTCATTCCCCGCTCTTTTGAGAACAGCTTCTGTAGCGCTCCCTTCCATTTCTCAACGTCCATCTGTTTGTACCTCCAGGTCAATATCCTTTCCCAGCGTGTTTTCCAGCAGCGCTATTGCCCGCTGGGAATCGGAAGCGTAAGCAAATACAACTCTTACTTTTCTTAATACTATGCCGGAATCCTCTCCGATATCTGTCATCACCTCAATTTTTTCCGCCTGCAGGCCCGCTACGGCAAAGAGCCCCTCCAAATAGGTCTTCATTTCTGACTGAAAGGCCGCCTCCGTCTGCTCCTGCACATAGCCGGAAAGCTCCTCCCGGGTTTCTTCCGATTTCCGATCGGATACGGAAAAATCCAGCTCCACGGAAAACAGAGAAGCAAGAAAGGAGGTAAGAAGAACCAGAATTGTCAGCGCTTTAACAAAATTTACCATAGCGTCTTTCTCACAAAGCCTGGACGCCAGCTCTGTGGCAACCAGAATGATACAGATCACCGCCGCATTTTGCAAAACCGTATTCATAAGCTTCCTTTCACAAACAGCACTATGGCAGCGCTTACTACGGATACAGCACAGACAGAAGCGATTACAGCCAGGATCATTCTGGCCACAGAAGCGCACATTCCCAAAAAAGAGCTGAGCTTTGGCATTTCAAAAAGATCTCCGGCGATCTGCCCCATGGAACAGATGCCGATCCAGGCGCCTGCTTCCAATGCCGCCGGAGCGAAAATGCACAAGGCCGCCAAAATCCCAAAAGCTCCTACCCCCGATTTCACAATATGCACGCTGTTCTGGATCGCTGCCACCGCATCTCCGAACG
Source organism: Neglectibacter caecimuris (assembly GCF_034335015.1). Taxonomy (NCBI): domain Bacteria; kingdom Bacillati; phylum Bacillota; class Clostridia; order Eubacteriales; family Oscillospiraceae; genus Neglectibacter; species Neglectibacter caecimuris. The sequence goes on from NZ_JAWXXK010000004.1 coordinate 409,077, forward strand.
CGCCGCCGACAATGGGGATCGCAGAAGAGGCAAGCAGCTTCATTGCTTTGTTGGAGGCCGCGTCCACCTGAGCGTTTAAAGCGGTCTGTACAGAAAGGACGCCGGAAAAAACAGTGACCGCCAGCACCAGAAGCCATTTGGAAAACCCATAGACCGAGGACAACACCCGATCCAGCTTGACCTGGGAAACAGAGGCCATCAGGGAAAAGGCCAGGATCCCATGAAGCAGTGGAAATACCAACGTCATGGAAAGAACAGGGATCACATTCCCGGCGGCAAGAGTCAGGAAGCTGTAAGAAGTTCCCGCCGCCGCGCTGCCGGAGGCCGCCATTAAAGCGCCGTAAACGGGAACGGAAGCCAGTAAAAACACGGAAGCGCCTTCGATCGCCCGCTTGGCGCTTTCCATCAGCTCTAAAAGTGGCGTTACCGTGATGACAGCACAGGCCAGCGCCCCGGCAAACCCCGCCGCGCTGCCGATCTCCGCGGAATCAAAGCAGTTTGCGAGCCTGCAGAGAACGATCACGGCTAAAAGCGCTGCCAACGCCTTAAGGGGCCCGGAAAGCTTTTCCCGCAGCAGCCCGGACAGCACTGCAAACCAGCCTTCCCCTTCCCCTGTTTCCCCGGCGCCCTGAACACCAGCGTGAGACAGAAGCTCTCTTGTCTCCTCATTCAGGCTTTCATACATCTCATTTGCCCCGCTTTTTTCTAAAAGCTCCTCTTCCTGATCTATTTCCTGGGCCGCTGCTCCGGGTGAGAGCCATAAGAGAAAGCAGATCAAAACAAAAAACAGTGGCAAAAGACTTTTTGATTTCATATGTTTTTCATCTCCGAGATTCGCCGCGGCGCTTCACAGCCTGACGATCTCCTCCAAGTATTCAAAAATTCTTGTGAAAAGCGGCAGGGAAACCACAAGGATCGCGGCTTTTGAGGCAAGCTCCACTGAATAGGATAAGGCGGATTCCCCCGCGTCCTTGCAAATTCGGGAAACCAGCTGGCCCACGATGGCAATCCCCGCCGTTTTTATCAGGATCGGTAAAATATCGCCCGGAAAGCCGTCCGCAACGGAAATTCCCTGGATCTGCGCAAACGCCGGTTCCAGCTGCTCGATGGCGCTGAGTAAGATCAGCACACAGGCTCCTACAGCCGCCAGCAAAGCGTATTCCTTATTGCTTCTTTTGATCAGCGCCCCAAACACAACAACACACAGGGCAAAGACCCCAACAGAAAAAATATTCATAGTTACAGCTGGAAAATAGACTTGATTGCCTGGAACAGCGCGTCTATTTCATTGATGATCATCATTAAAACCACAATCAACCCGGCCAGGGTGGTCATCATAGCCTGTTCCTCCCTTCCGGAGCGAATCAGCAGCTGATTCAGTACCGCTACAATGATCCCGATAGCGGCTATTTTGAAAATCAAATCCACTTCCAAAGCCTGTTTCCTTCCTTTCCTTCGGCGTTTCGCCAGTGAAAACACTTCCTATAACAACACAAGGCAAAGCGTGATCCCGCCAAACATTCCCAAGCAGCAGTACAAGCTGCTTTTCTTTTCCCTGGCTTCTTCAGCCTGCCGTAAGTGAGCTTCTAAAAGCTCTGTGTAAAGCTCCATGTGCTCTATTTGGCTCTGCGAGTCGCTTTCGCCCAGCCCTTTTACAAAACCGCGATAGAGCTCCAGGTCCGCGGACCCCTTCAAAAGCTTTTCTCCGGCTTTTTGCAGGGCCTCCTTCGGATCCCGAACAAAGTCGGGTTCCTCCGCTGCCAGCAAGCAAAAGTCGGAATCCTCGTTCTCTGAGATCAGCTCGCTTAAGGGGCGGGCGGTATAGCGTATCTCCGCACGAAACCATTGGATCGTCCGTTTCAGGTCAAGCAGTCTCTCTTCCCTCTTTTTCAGCTCCCGGGCTTGTTGAAGCCCTATACATGTACCGCTCAGAAAGATCAAAATCGCTCCCAGAAATTTCATTACAGCTGCTTCCTCTCCCCAAAAAGGTGCTTTCTTCAAGCGAAAAACCGAACTGCGTGAGAGGCGCTCTCTGATGACTCCGTTTCTACAAGCTCGATCTCCCCCGGCTGAGAACGCCCGGACAAATACGCTGTTGTTCCGAATGCTCCGGTTTCCAGCAGACTTTTATATAAAGGCCTGCTGCTTTTATCCTCTTTCCCAGTATGCACAGAGGCGATCAGCGGTACTCCGGCAAAGATGGACTGCCGCACCGCCTCCAGGTCGTTTGAGGAAAGCTCATCACACACGATGAATTCCGGAGAAAGCATGCGAATTGCCACATCAAAGGCTTCCGCTTTTGGATATCCTTTCAGCACATCGGCACAAGGGCCCAGATCAAAACCTCCCCCGATCTCTCCACGCTCGTCCACAACAGCCACCCGCCTGGCCTGCTGAAATTTTCCCACAGAAAGAGAATGCACAATATCCCGCAGAAGCGTGGTTTTTCCGCTGGAGGGCTCTCCGGTGATCAAAAGCCCCCGGGAAAGCGCCGCTCCCTCCAAAAACAGCCTGTCCCCACAACCCGGAATTTCCCTGGAAATACGAAATACCAAGGACGATACATCACGCACGCTTTTGACCCTTCCGTTTTCCAGCACTGCCGTACCGCATACCCCTACTCTGCATGACTCTGCCGTAAGGACATAACCTTGCTGGAGCTCCCGCTCGTGGCTGAACACAGACTGAGAACAAATACCGGTAAAGATTTTTTGCATTTCTTCCCGGGAAACACAGGTCAAGCCCTCCGTTAAGGCGCGGGTCACCCCGCCGGACCGGCGCAGAAAGAATACGCCTTCCTTTCCGCAGACGGACACAGGCTGTTCCGCCTTCAAGTGAATATCAAAGGCCTGCCCCTTGATTTCCCGCGGGACTCCCAAAAGCAATTCATGATATATGGGGATCTGACACGCCAGCTTATCATAGCAAAAGGTATTCATTTTCTCACTCCTTTGCTTTTCCGAACACTTATATTTATGGAGACAAGCAGGGAAATAGAACACGGAAGAAAAGCCGGAATAACAAAAAGCAGAGAGTGAAAAACTCTCTGCTCAAAAACGGTATTTTCAAAAATATTCTACTCCGTTTCCCGAATCGTATTGGCGATATTGATAAAATGATCCGCCACCCGCTCCGCATTGGAGGCAAGGGAAAGATACTGGGCTCCCACCGCCGGAGTGCATACTCTTTCATTGAGACGGCGAATATGATTTTGCGCCATTTCATTCGTCATATCGTCTACCCGGTCTTCAATTTTATCAGCAAGATTCAGTTCTCCGAGATCTTCCTCCACATAGGCTCGCATCACATGCTGAAACAACGCTTCGATCTCTTCCTTCAATATTCTGATCTCCCGGATCGCCTTTTCGGAAAAAGCCTCGTGAAGTGTTTTCAGGCTTTCCGCATACTCCACAATATTTTCCGCATAGTCGCCCACACGCTCCAGGTCCGATACCGAGTGGAACGCTCTGGAAACATAGGCGTGATCCCTGGCGCTCAGCTTTTCATCTGAAAGCCTTACCAAAAAGCGCACCAGCTCTTTGTTCAGGTAATTTAACTCTTCCTCATTTTTACGGAATAAGGATATCTCCGAAAAGTCCAGGGTACAGATGATCGTCAGAGCCAGAGAAAAATTACGCATGGCAATATCCGCCATGTTGACGACCTCGTTTTTAAATTGCGCCACGGCAATGGCGGGAGCGGAAAGCATCTTTTCATCGATGTAGTAAAGATGCGGCTCGTGAACCCCGGCGGCCTCCTGTTCCCCTTGATCGGGTAGCAGCTTTGTGACCAGGGCCACCAGCCGGTCAGTAAGCGGCAAAATGAGCAAAACCGTGATCAGGTTAAATACCGTATGGAACATGGCAAGCTGTGTTTGCGGAGCCCGTGGAAAGGCTTTTTCAAAAAGTGTTCCCACGGTGATCTCTCCGCCTGTGACCGCAGGTAAAAGGAAGCTGACCAGCAGGAAAACCAGCACGCCGCTGACATTAAAAACGAGGTGGATCAGCGCTGTGCGCTTGGCATTCTTTCCGCTGGTCATGCCGGCCAGGATCGCCACAACACAGGAACCGATATTGGAGCCCATGGTGAGAAAAATACCCTGATCCAGCGTGATCAGGCCCGTTACCACCATTACGATCGCCACTGAGGTCATAACAGACGAGCTTTGAATGATGGCGGTGAGCACCGCTCCCACGAAAACCAGTAAAATGGCGTTATCGATCCCGGCAAGGAACTGCTTGACCGAATCAAGCTGCGCAAAGCGTTCCATGGAACCGCTCATCATGGAAAGGCCAACAAACAGCATGCCAAATCCGGCAATGATACCGCCCAGCGTTTTCACGGTATCTTTCTTGGAAAAAGTGGAAAGAAAAGCGCCCACTCCTGCCATGGCGGAAAAGACAACAGTAGCGGAAACTGTATTGGAACCAAATACCCCCAGCGCCACGATCTGGCCTGTGATGGTTGTACCGATATTTGCCCCATAAATCACTGTAGCGGCTTGCGCAAGCGTCATGATCCCGGCATTGACAAAACCGATCACCATCACGGTAGTAGCGCCGGAGCTTTGGATCGCCGCCGTTCCTACCGTTCCGATCCCTACTCCCAGCATTCGGCTGCCGGACACCTTGGAAAACAGCTTTCTCAGCCGTTCGCTGCCCACAGCCTCCAAATTAGAGCTCATCATATTACAGGCGATCAAAAAAACACCGATCCCTGACAGCAAGGTTAGTATAGCGCTGATAATTTCAGCCATTCTACCCACTCTCCTTTTCTGCTTTTCGCAGGCTTGTCCTATGGATTCTTTCAAGATCGATCCTTAAAGAGAGCTTTGCCCCATAGTATTTCCCGATTTTTCCCTGAAACGCAAAATGGTGAGACTTTACCTATCCCGGTAAAGTCTCGCCATTTCATTCACAAAACCGGATCCTTTCAGACCGTATTGACGATTTTGGAAACGCGTATTCGCGCAGGCTACTCCCTTTATAAAAAAATCATAGCAGACCTTTCAAATTTTTGCAAGCTTTTTTTGGAAAATCCAAACAGACTCTAGCACTTATTCCGGTATTCCAAAAAGGCGCGGAGAACCCTTTTGTCGTTTTCATAAGTAACAAGCTGTAAAGCCTCCTCCGGCTGTTCCCAGCGGATATCCAAAAGCTCTTCCTCCTGAACCTTCAAAGAAGCTTCCGGCTCGGCCTCCGCGGCGAAATAAACCACGTCCTTCATCACATTGGGCTTGGGAGAAAAGGTCACTGTTTCCCGAAAGCCGGTATCTGGCTCTACCTTGAGCCCGGTTTCTTCCCAAATCTCTCGCCGCGCCGTTTCCACTTCCGTTTCCTCGTGCTCCACATGACCTTTTGGGAAGGCCCAGTGTCCCCCGTTTTTGTGCCGGATCAAAAGGACCTCCAAAGTATCTCCCGCCTTCCGAAACACTACCGCTCCGCAGGATTTTTCCCATTTCATATGGCTTCTCCTTCCTCTTTCCAAAGAAAAGGGAGTCCGCAAGGCTTGCAGGCTCCCTCTTGTTTTTTCACTTTACCGAAAAACGGTAAATCGTTTTGGTGGTAAACGGAACTCCCGGCTGCAAATAGCGGAAGGGAAATTCCGGGTGATTCACGGAATCCGGATAAAACTGAGTTTCCAAACAGAAGGCCGTATGGGGCTTCATGGGCTTTCCGTCCTTTCCGGTAAGGCCCTCCACCTTGTTAAAGGTGTAAAGCTGCACGCCGGGCAGATCGGAAAAGACCTCCATCACCCGGCCGCTTTCCGGCTCATACGCCTCACCGTGCTTACGGAGGCTTTCCCCGTCCACACAGAAATTGTGGTCGAAACCGCCGCAAAGCCGGATCAGGTGATCGTCCGCAAACATATCCTTTCCCAGTTCCTTCCCCTTCGTAAAATCCAGGGGCCCGCCCGCTACCGGCAGCAGCGTGCCGGTGGGGATCAGCTCGTCCGATACCTGGGTAACGGCGGACGCGTACAGGGTAAGGCTTGTGCCGAAAATCTCCTTTTGCGGATCACCGGACAAATTGAAAAAGGAATGGTTGGTGGGATTAAAGGGCGTTTCCTGGTCGGAAAGACCGGTATATTCTAAAACCAGCTCATTTTCCTTTGTCAAAGTATAAGTAACCGTCATACGCAGCTCTCCGGGATAGCCTTCGTCCCCATCGGGACTGGTATGCGTAAATACGATGGCTGGTTCTTCTCCTTCCCGGAGCTCCGCGTTCCACAAAACCTGATGGTAGCCGCCGGGGCCGCCGTGAAGGGTATTGTTCCCATCGTTCTGAGAAAGAGCATAGGTCATTCCGTTTAGAGAAAATTTCGCGCCGCCGATGCGGTTGGCGTAGCGCCCTACAAAGGTTCCCTGATAATTGGCGCCGAAATATTCTTCCAAGGCGCGGTGTCCCAGCACCACATCGCCAAGTGCGCCGTTTCTATCCTTTACCAGCAGGCTCACAATACGGCAGCCGTAATTTGTGACCTTCAAAGTCATGCCGCTGCTGTTTTTCAAAGTAAATAACTGTGCTTCCCGTCCATCAGGCAGCCTGCCGAAGCGTTCCGTCTGTATTGACATTCTTTATGCCTCCATGCCCAGCAGGGCCGCACCGATAATACCGGCGTCATTGCCCAGCTCAGCGCGGCAAACAACAGTCTTTTTCGCGGAATTCATGGCGTACTGCTGCTTTTCGACAAAGGCGCGAACAGGGGCCAGCAGAGTCTCTCTCTCATTGGAAATACCGCCGCCGATGCAGAGAATATCAGGCTGGAAAATATTGATCATATTTACAATGCCTTCACTCAAGTAATGAATGTATTCGTCCACGATCTTCTGGGCAATAGGATCCCCCTTGCGCATGGCGTCAAAGGCAGTGCGGCCGTTTACCCTGTCAATATCCCCCTCTACAAGAGTCCACAGCGGGGAATCCTTTGGGGCGTCCGCCATATATTCCTTGGTGGTCTTGATCAGGCCGGTAGCCGCCGCGTAGGTCTCCCAGCAGCCATGACGCCCGCAGGTGCAGGGGCGGCCATCTACCACGATCACTGTATGGCCCAGCTCCGCACCGGCAAAGTTGCTGCCGGAATAAATTTTCCCATTGATAATGACGCCGCCGCCAACGCCGGTACCCAGGGTAATGGCGATAGCATCGTTGGCGCCCTTCAAAGCGCCCGCCATATATTCGCCATACGCAGCCGCGTTGGCATCGTTTTCCATAATGACCTTTTTCCCCTCCAGACGGTCAGAAAGCATCTGTACCATGGGAGTATTGCGGAAGGGCAGGTTGTTGGCAAATTCAATGATACCGGTGGCCCGGTTTACCGTACCAGGAGAACCCACGCCAATCCAGGGTACATCGTTCAGGGTCAGACCAGCGCTTTTCAGCGCGGCCTTGGCGGTTTCCGCCATGGTATCCGCTACCTGCTCAGCGGTTTCCGGCTGAGTTTTTGCGGAAGCGCGGGCAATGATCTGATTGTTTTCATCGACAATACCAACGGCGATATTGGTGCCGCCCAGGTCGATTCCGAGATAATACATAACGTTAGCTCCTTCAAAAATATTTCGGGTCTCCCCAATCTTAGAATCAGTATACTATATTTTCCAGGCAAAAGTAAACGGCTTACGAAAAATTTTCATGTCTTTTTTTCCGATTCATTGCTTGATTTTGACAGCTCAATATGATAAGATAAAAAAGTTATCAAAATGCCGCTATGGCGGAACTGGCAGACGCAAGGGACTTAAAATCCCTCGGTGGCAACACCGTACCGGTTCGACCCCGGTTAGCGGCACCAAAAGCGAAGGGCCCAGCAGGGTGCTTCGCTTTTTTCTATCAAAAACCGGGGTCGAACCTGCGACGTCCCGGTTAGCGGCACCAAAAGCGAAGGGCCCGGCGGGGTGCTTCGCTTTTTTCTATCAAAAACCGGGGATCGTTTCTCCGTATAGCCTTTTTCCCTCTGTGGAGCGCTGGACAATTCCGGGACCATTTTATATAATGGACTTAACAATTTGCAGAGGAGATGTTTTCATGCTCTATCCGGTTCAAACATCCTCACGGGCGGTAATGGATTTAAGCGGCGTGTGGGAATTTCAGCTGGATAACGGACACGCTTTTTCGGAAAAATGGTTTGAGCGGCCGCTGCCGAATTCCACCGCCATGGCCGTACCCGCTTCCTATAACGACCTGAAGGAAGGCGAAACACATAAGGAGCATTACGGCTGGGCGTTTTACCAGCGCCGCTTCTCCGTACCCTCTTTTCTGCGGAACCAGCGTCTCGTGCTGCGTATGGCGGCGGTGACCCATATCGGAAAGGTTTATCTTAATGGCCGGCTGGTATGCGAGCATAAAGGCGGCTTTTTGCCGTTCGAGGCGGAAATCAATTCGTTTTTGCAGGAAGGGGAAAACCTGTTGACCATTGCGGTAGATAACCGCATCGATCACTCCACCCTGCCGGTAGGCGGTGAAAACGGCGTGGGCATGATGGGAAAAGCCAGCGAGAACGCCAAGCCCCGGAACCTGCCCAACTTTGATTTTTTCAATTACTGCGGCATTACCCGCCCGGTAAAGCTTTATACCACCCCGCTTTCCTATATTCGCGATTTGTCCCTGAGCTCCCGGGTAGAAGGGAATTCGGCTTTTGTGGAATATGCCGTGGATGCCGTAGGCGAGGGCGCTGTTCGAATAGAGCTTTGGGAGGAAAACGGGAAGAAGGTGGCAGAATCGACGGAAAAAGAGGGCGTTTTACAAGTCGATCAGGTGCATTTATGGCAGCCGCTTCACGCTTACCTGTACGAAGTGCATGTGTTTTTCGGAGAAGATCACTACACCCTTCCCTATGGCATTCGCTCAGTAGAGGTGCAGGGAGGGAAATTTCTCATCAATGGCCAGCCCTTCTATTTCAAGGGCTATGGAAAGCACGAGGACACCTTTCCGGCAGGGCGCGGCTTGAATGTTCCCATGAATGTGAAGGATATCAGCCTGATGAAATGGCAGGGCGCCAATTCCTTCCGCACCAGCCATTATCCTTACAGCGAGGAGATGATGCGCCTATGCGACCGGGAAGGAATTGTGGTAATTGATGAAACCCCGGCGGTAGGCGTCCACTTGAATTTCGGAGGCGGCGCCAATTTTAAGAACGGGAAACGCGTGGGTACCTTTGATCCTGTAGAGGCCGGGGGCATCCGCACCCTGCCTCACCATAAGGAGGTCGTGCGGGATATGATCGCCCGGGACAAAAACCATGCCTGTGTCGTCATGTGGAGCCTTGCCAACGAATCGGATTCCGGGGCGCCGGGGGCGTATGAATATTTTAAGCCCCTTTTTGACCTTGCTCATTCCGCCGACCCGCAGCACCGGCCCTGTACCATCGTTTCGATGCAAATGGAGAATTTCAAGGAAGACTGCACCCTCCGCCTCAGTGATGTGATCTGCCTAAACCGCTATTACGGCTGGTATATTGCGGGAGGAGATCTGGATTCCGCCAAAGCCTTGATGGAGCAGGAATTGGCTTTCTGGAACAATGTGGGCAAGCCCTTCCTGTTTACCGAGTACGGAGCCGACACCGTGTGCGGCCTCCACGATACCACTCCTGTCATGTTCACGGAGGAGTACCAGGTAGAATATTACAAAATGAACCATGAGGTAGTAGACCGGCTGGAAAATTTTGTAGGCGAGCAGGTTTGGAATTTTGCGGATTTTGCCACCAGCCAGGGCATTATGCGTGTACAGGGCAACAAGAAAGGCATTTTCACCCGTGACCGCAAGCCAAAGCTTTGCGCCCACTATCTGCGCGGACGCTGGACGAAGATTCCGAATTTTGGTTATAAGGGATAACCGGGAAACCGCTTTTCCGGCAGGAGATCAATTCCCGCCTCCCCCCCTTTTTTCAAAAATGCAAAGCTGCCGCAGATCCGGTACAACAGCCGGAGCCCGGGGCAGCTTTCTTTTTTCATCGGCTTCCGCTTTTTAGAAACAAATTCACAGTTTGCCTTCCAGAATCTCTTCCCGGTGCTTTAGCCCGGTCTGCGCCGGGTTATCGATCAAATTTCCATGGATATCGAACCGGGAGCCGTGGCAGGGGCAGTCCCAGCTTTTTTCATCGCCGTTCCATTCCAGTTGACAGCCGAGGTGCGGGCAGCGCACGGAAATCAGATAGATCTTTCCCGATTCGTCCCGATAAGCGCCCCGTTTTTTTCCGCAATGCCGAATGATCGCACCCTGCCCTGGCGGGAGCCAGTCAAATTCCTTTCCGGGAAGGTAAAGGATCTCCTTCAAAAGTCCCTTTCCGCTTTCCAGCAGATCCTTCCCCAAATTGGGCAAAGCCGCCGCGGGAAGAAACCTGCGGGGAGAAAAGATGCTTTTTTCCCTTTTTCTTTCTTCCGCAATCTCCCGGCTGATCTGCCGGGCAGCCACCATGGAGCCCGTCATTCCCCATTTTCCAAAGCCCGTTGCCACATACCAGTCCGGGCGGGTCAGGGAAAAGCCGCCGATATAGGGCACGCCGTCCAGCGTCACGCAATCCTGGGCAGACCAGGCGGAAACGACCCGGCAGCCGGGCCAGAAGCTTTCCGCTTCCCGCCGCAGAGACCCATAAGCGGAAAGCTCCGGGCTTTTTCCGGTTCTGTGAGCTCCGCCGCCTAAAAGCACCTTGTTTTCAACGCTTCGAAAGGAAAGGCCGCCGGGATCGATTCCGTAATACATGCCGGAAAGCTCTTGCGCACCCTCCAGAGACAGCACATAGCTGCGCTCCTGATGCATGCGGGCAAAATAGAAGCCGGGAAAATTGCGGAAAGGAAAATGAGTGGCAAATACAATATGCCTGGCGAAAACGGTGCCGTGATCTGTTCGCACCTTTCTGCCCTCCACCCTTCTCACCGGCGTATTTTCAAAAACCGGAATTCTCTGTGAGATCGCCCCTAAAAATCGCAGCGGGTGAAACTGTGCCTGGGAAGGAAACCGCAGCCCCTGCGCATGGGAGATGGGAAGCCCTTCGATCTCACAGAGCTCCGCATCTATTCCCAGCCTTCGGGCGGCGGAGCATTCTTCCCGCAGAGCCTCCTTGCGCTGAGTGGTATACAGGTAAGCCGGTTCAGGCTGAAACTGGCAATCGATCTTCAGCGCCTTCGTAAGCGCTCCATATTCCGTAATTGCCTCTTCGCTGGCCCGGGCGTATTCCTGGGCGCGTTCCTCCCCGAAACGCCGCAAAAGCTGGTGATAGATCAGGCCATGCTGAGAAGTGATTTTTGCCGTTGTGTTTTTCGTCTGTCCGCTTCCCACTCTTTTCGCCTCCAGCACCACCGCTTCAATTCCCCTTTTACGAAGCTGATACGCGGTAAGCACACCGGCCATACCGCCGCCGATCACGGCCGTATCCACCGTGATATCTCCTGGCAGGGAACCGCGCTCCGGCAATTCCGTGGTTTTGCTCCAAATGGATTCCATTGCTTTCCCTCCTTTTCCCTTATTCTGGCGGAAAAAAGAGAAAATACTCATGGGAAACAAATTTGCGGAAAGCCCCTTGTGAACGCGGACAGCTATTAGTCGGCGCACAAGGAGGAATGCGCAATGAGAAATTATAAAGGGCAAGAACGACACAATAAGTTGCAGAGTGCTAAATTGTAGTTTAGCGGACTAGTTGTTAGCTGTTAGTTGTTAGTCGTTAGAGAAGAGCAAGCCCTCTTCTTTTGTCATTCTGAGGAACGAAGTGACGAAGGATCTCGTCCTTAATTCCAGAGCAAAAGGGTAAAGGACGAGATTCTTCACAAAGAAAGCAAAGCTTGCTTTGCTTTTTGTTCAGTAATGACAAGGAGAGGCCTTTTCCCCTTTCTAACAACTAACTACTCACGACTAACAACTTACCTGCTAAATTCCAATTTACCGAACAGTCCCCTTCTCTGTCATTCTAAGGAACGCAGTGACGAAGAATCTCGACCTTAATTCCAGAGCAAAAGGGCAAAGGACGAGATTCTTCACAAAGAAAGCAAAGCTTGCTTTGCTTTTTGTTCAGTAATGACAGTTGGAAAGTGAACAAGTAACCGCTAAATTCCAATTTACCACCCTGCCAACGGTCGGGTCGGAAACTAACTTTCCGTATCAAGCCGCTTCACGAGTGGCCGCGACGCCTCGCCGCCAAATTCCAATTTAGCAAACTGCCACCCCTGTTCTTCTTTTATAATGCGCTGCTCGACAGCGCCACCACCATCTAGAAATCCAGTATCCAGTATCTAAAAACGGACGTGCTGCGGAAAACCGTAGCACGTCCGTCTTTAGTTTCTTTTCTAAATCAAACCCAATGCTGGCCGGTGGCGCGATCCTCAAAGGTGATGGCACGCTTCAGGATATCGCAGGCCTTGACCAGGCCCTCGTTCTGGCTCATGAGAATGTCCTCGTGCTCGATGGACAAAACATAATCATAGCCCACCAAGCGAAGCTGAGAAACAAAATCCTTCCAGAACAGCTCATCGTGGCCGTAGCCGATGCTGCGGAAGACCCAGGTACGGTTCAGCGGATCGCCATAGGTCTTATAATCCAACGTGCCGTCGATAGGGGCGTTAAAGGGATCGATCTTGGTGTCCTTGGCATGGACGTGGAAGATGGCCTCGCCGCCCAGGTCGCGAATGGCGGCCAAGGGGTCGATCCCCTGCCAGAACAGATGACTGGGGTCAAAGTTTGCGCCGATCTCCGGGCCTACGGCGTCACGGAGCCGCTTCAGGGTATAGGGATTGTACACGCAGAAGCCCTGGTGCATTTCAAAGGCGATCTTATTGACGCCATGGGATTTGGCAAAGGCCACGAAATTTTTCCAGTAAGGGATCAGAACCTCGTTCCACTGCCACTCCACAACCTCCTGAAACTCGTTGGGCCAGGCGCAGACCACCCAGTTGGGATTCTTGGATTCCGGGCAGTCGCCGGGACAGCCGGAGAAGGTGTTGATTTGATGGATCCCCATCTTTTCGGCCATGAGCACAGCATCGTGCAGATCATCGTCAAACTGCTTGGCGATCTCCTTGTTGGGATGAATGGGGTTGGCGTGGCAGCTCAGGGCGCTGACCTCTAGGCCGGATTCCTTGATGGTGTTCATAAACTCCTGAAACTTCGCTTCGTCGTGCAGCAAAACGCCGGGATCGCAATGATCTTTTCCGGGATAGCCGCCGCAACCAAGCTCGATCATCTGCGCGCCCAGAGACTTAAAGTACGGCAGCGCCTCCTTCAGAGGAGTTCCGCCGATCACATTGGTAAGTACACCCAATTTCATAAGAAAAGCACTCCTTCCTGTTATTTTCGGGCCGGTAAAAGTATTCTGCAAAAATCTCACGCAAAGCCCGAAGCTATTTGGCTATATTATACAGAATTCCTACAAAAATTGCAATCCCATTTCTCAAAAATTCCGCTTATTGTTTCTTCTCTGCAAATTTCCATATGCGACTTCATCAGCTTAACTACACTAATCGACTTTCAGTCGTAGCCTTTATTTACAAAACCATGAGCATATAACAACTGAACCATTGTTCCGGTGAGCTCTTCCAGGCCACGGCAACATTATGATTTCACTGTATAAAACGGGCAAAACTGGAATTGAAAAACAACCTTCCTGCGCTCAGAATGGCCCGTGCCGCTTATCAAAAATACTTTCTCTTTGATAAATTACCACCCTTATAGCCTCACGTGTTTCTACAAGTCCCGCAAAGCCATGGACAGCATTCCAAAAATTGAAATGGATTTTTGCTACTTTTTCGTGATCGATTCCAGCAGGCCGCCGCTGGCAATGATGTTTTTGATAAAGGGCGGGAAGGGCTGGGCCTGGTAGGTGGCTCCAGTGGTCTCATCGGTGATGAGGCCGGAATCAAAATCCACAGAAACAGCGTCTCCGGCAGAAATGGCTTCCGCCGCTTCGGGGCATTCCAGGATCGGCAGGCCGATGTTGATGGAATTCCGATAAAAAATGCGGGCAAAGGTGGAGGCGATCACGCAGGAAACACCGGAAGCCTTCAGGGCGATGGGCGCGTGCTCCCGGGAGGAGCCGCAGCCGAAATTCTTCAGGGCCACCACAATATCGCCGGGCTTTACGTTTTTTACAAAATCCTTGTCGATATCCTCCATGCAGTGGGCGGCAAGCTCACTGTGAGATGCGGTATTCAGGTACCGGGCCGGAATAATCACATCGGTGTTGACATCGTCTCCGTACTTGTGCACTGTTCCTTTTGCGTTCATACAATTACTCCTTCTGTTCTTGATATTTTCCGCTCTGTTTCTTCTATCCGGGATCACAGAGCAAATTGTTCCTTGATCCACCGCGCGACAAATTCAGGGGAAAGCTCCGAATTGTCTATTTTTCTGTAATTTTCAAAGGGGATCTCACCGTCCGTGCTTTCCAGGCGGTAGTTGTCGCCATCGCTGATCAGCCTTTGATTTGACCGTTCGATATCCCTTTTTGACGCTTTGTGGAGAAGACGGTTCTCCGTGGCGTTTCGCTTCAAGCGTACTTCACGGGAAGCCACAAGCTCCATATAATAGAATTCCGTGCCATAGGGCTCAAAAATGCTCTTGATCCACTCAATATACTCCCAGTCAGATTTCTGGTCGAAGGCCCACAAATAAGTAAAGATCCTACCGTAAGCATCGGTCTTTGCAAACTCTTCAAAAACCACCTGACGGAGCCTGTCGATGGCGGCGCTGTTATAGTCCCCGAAGATCTCGAGCACCGGCTCGATCATCATGTGATTGTGAAACAGCCGCAGGTCGTGATTTTCATCAGCTCCTGCCCCACTGTCATTTTACCCACAGCGGCGTCGCCGATCAGAAATACCAATTTCACTTTATACTTCTCCTATCCTGCGACGTTAACCGCACTGTGAACAGCCAGTCACACTTTTTATAAGGGCTTCACGTCGTTGTCAAACCTGTGAAAAGCACGGGGCTGCCGCCCTTTCCCCTAATGAACCCGCGGCGCTCATCACAAAATTCACATTCTGATTTCACTCTGATAATACTGCTCCTGAAAATGGACGGCTTCGGCAATTTCCTCTTTGGAAAAGGTCATTCCCTCCGGAGCCAGCACCCATTTTTCCTCCACATCGTCAAACCGGTGAATGATGGCGATCAGCCTGCCTGTGAATTCTTTCAATGGGACTTCCACCCCCAGCACATAGGCGTCCTGCTCTTCTCCGTCCGGGGCGATCAGCCCGGGAACATAACCGTAATTGATGGGATAGATCAGTCCCGGGTGCTTGGGGTGCTCCGTACCGATAGGACGATCCATTTTAATGGTAACGGTATCGCCCAGCTTTGGAGGCCTCTTCCCTTCCTCTATTCTAGCAAACTCAGATTTTTGCAGGGAAAAGATCACATCGTCGAAGACCTTTCCCTCAAAGTTCCGCACTGCCCGGCGGAGGATCCCCTCCCGGACAAATCCAAGCTTCCGGAGCAGCGCAAGGGAAGCGGCGTTTTCGGAAAAAGCTCTGGCAGAGACGATCTCCAGTCCGCCCTCGCCGAAAAGGAAGGTGAGCAGCACTTTCAAAGCTTCGCTCATATACCCCCGGCGGGTGTATTCTTCGCCCAGATAATAATCCAGGCAAACAGATTCTACCCGATACCGCAGAGGATCCTCCTCCAGCCCGATATGGCCGATCACCGTGCCGCTCTCCCGCAGGCAGATCACAAATTGGTTTTCGGAATCCCGGACAAGGCGCTCCGCCAGTTTTTCCACCGTAGGCGGCTCTCCCAAACAGTTATACCTGCGCACAAAGGGCTGCCGCAAAATCGCCAGGATAGAAGCCGCGTCCTCTGCCACAGGCCTGCGCAGCAGCAATCTGGCTGTTTCCAGGCTAGCTGAAGAAGCCATCACAGCTTCTCCGGGTCTATCAGGTACCCGGTCACGGCGCTGGCGGCGGCAACGGCCGGGGAAGCCAGCACAACCTCGGAATCGGGGTGGCCCATACGGCCTACAAAATTCCGGTTGGTGGTGGAAACAGCTCTCTCACCTTCTGCCAGAATGCCCATATAGCCGCCCAGGCAGGGCCCGCAGGTGGGCGTGCTGAACACGGCGCCAGCCTCGATGAAGATCTCCGTGAGGCCCTCGCGGATACATTGCAGATAGATGTTCTGCGTGGCGGGGATCACAATGCAGCGCACGCCCTTTGCCACTTTTCTGCCCTTCAGGATCGCGGCGGCGGCCCGCATATCTTCTATTCTGCCGTTGGTGCAGGAGCCGATCACACTCTGGTCGATCTTTACCTCGCTTACTTCATCGATGGTTTTCGTATTCTCCGGCAGGTGGGGCATGGAAACGGTGGGCCGCAGAGCGGCAAGATCGATCTCCACTGTGCGGGTATACTCCGCGTCGGGATCTGCCTCATAAATGCCAATACTGCCCTGGTAACGATCCTTGCAGTATTCCAGCGTTTTTTCGTCCACCGGGAAAATGCCGTTTTTCGCCCCGGCCTCAATGGCCATATTGGCAATGGTGAAGCGCTCGTCCATGGAAAGAGAGGAGCAGCCTTCTCCGGTAAACTCCAGAGACTGGTACAGCGCGCCGTCTACGCCGATAAGGCCGATAAGGTGCAAAATCACATCCTTGCCGCTGGAAAAGCCCTGAAGCTTGTTCTTCAGCACTACCTTAATGGCCGAGGGAACCTTGAACCAGGCCTTGCCGGACATCAGGCCGGCCGCCATATCGGTAGAGCCCACGCCGGTGGAAAACGCACCCAGCGCCCCGTAGGTACAGGTGTGGGAATCGGCGCCGATCACGCAGTCTCCGGGACCTACAAGTCCCTTTTCCGGCAGCAGGGCGTGCTCGATTCCCATTTCTCCAACGTCGAAGAAATTTACAATATCGTATTTGTTGGCAAACTGGCGGGTCTGCTTGCACTGCTGGGCCGCCTTGATATCCTTGTTGGGCGCAAAGTGATCCAGCACCAGGGCAATCTTGCTTCTGTCAAACACAGAAGACGCCCCCGCTTTTTCAAATTCATTGATCGCCACCGGAGAGGTAATATCGTTCCCCAGCACCAGATCAAGCTTTGTTTCAATCAACTGGCCCGCTTCCACGTGATCCAGCCCGGCGTGAGCCGCCAAAATCTTTTGGGTCATTGTCATTGCCATTGTGTTATTCCTCCTGTTCCTTTTCCTTGAGCAGCATATATTCCAAAGAGTCCTCCAGGGCCTGCCAGCTGGCGGCCACCACGTCCTCTGAAACGCCTACGGTGGTAAAGGTATCCTTCCCATCGGTAGAGGTGATCAGCACCTGTACCCTGGCCGCTGTGGCGCTTTTGCTGTCCAGCACACGCACCTTGTAATCCGTCAGCTTTCCGTGGGAAAGCACCGGGTAAAACACCTCCAGGGCTTTACGCAGGGCCTTGTCCAGGGCGTTGACCGGACCGTTTCCCTCCGCCGCCGTCAGCTGAAGGGCATCGCCCACCTGCACCTTTACGGTGGCGCTGGCGCCGCAGTCTCTTTCTTTCCCGTAATCGGTATAGATGTGATAATACAACAGCTGGAAGAAGGGCGGGTAAGGCCGCAGCTGTTTTCGCACCAGCAGCTCAAAGGAGGCGTCGGCCCCCTCAAACTGATAGCCCTGAGCCTCCAGGCGCTTCAGCTCCTCCAACACCCCGCGAACGCCCTCCGGCTCGATTTGGCTTTCGGGCAGCACACGTCTGATCTTTTCCAAAATAACTGCCCTGCCGGAAATCTCCGAGGCGGGGAACCTTCTGAGGTTGCCCACCGAAACAGGATCGATGTGCTCAAAGGAGCGGGCGTCCTTCAGCACGCCTGCCGCGTGCATGCCTGCTTTATGCGAAAAGGCGTTTTCCCCCACAAAGGGAAGCGCCGCCGGAAGCTCCAGGTTGGCGGCGGCCGCCAGCTCTCTGGCTCCGCTGAAAAGAAGCGGCAGACATTCCGGCGGTACACAGGAAATTCCCAGCTTCAGCTGCAAATCGGGAATGATCGTAGAAAGGTTGGCGTTTCCGCAGCGCTCGCCAAACCCCAGCATGGTACCCTGTACCTGCGAGGCCCCGGCTTTTACGGCGGCAAGGCTGTTTGCCACTGCCAGTCCGCAATCGTCATGAAAGTGGACGGCCACTGGGACGGAAACCAAGGCGGCTACCTCCGCCGTGATCCGGGCGGCGTCCTCCGGAAAGGTTCCACCGTTGGTATCGCACAGACATACCAAGTCCGCACCGCCGCGCACGGCGGCGTTTAAGGCGGCCAGGGCAAACTCCCGGTCGTCCTTCCAGCCATCGAAGAAATGCTCGCCGTCAAAAATGACTTCTTTTCCCCGCTCCTTCAGAAACCGGCAGCTTTCCTCGATCATCAAAAGGTTTTCTTCCGGGGTGGTCTCCAGCACCTTATCCACATGAAATTTCCAGCACTTGCCGAACACAGCGCAGCAGGAGGTTCCCGCCGCCAGCAGGGAGAGCAGGTTTTCATCTGCTTCCACAGAAGTGTTTTTTCTTCGGGTACTGCCAAACGCCACCAGCCTGGCATGCCGCAGGGAAAGCTTCACGGCACGCTGAAAAAACTCTCTGTCCTTTGGGTTGGAGCCGGGATTTCCCGCTTCGATATAGGCCACGCCCAGGCGATCCAGCGCGCGAACCGCCGCAAGCTTGTCCTCCAGAGAAAAGGCAATACCGCTTCCCTGAGCACCGTCTCTGAGGCTGGAATCAAAAATCGTTACCATCCGTGTCATACCGCGTTACTCCCCGGGGGAAGAGGACTTCTCCCCCTTCAGAAGGCGCTGGTAAAACGCTATGGAATCCTCATAATACTCCATATCGTTTTCTTTTCTGGTAATGGAGGTTCCCTCTTCCTCCCGAACAGAGACCCGCAGATCTTCAAAAAGCTGCCGCAGCATATCGCTGTCAAAAGAATCCTCCTCTTCTGTTTTGGGGACAAACTCAGACAGTGCCGGAATTTCCTTCCAAGGGATCATGGCATTCTCATAATCAGAGGCAGTTTCCGGCATGGGGGTACCATCATTATATTGGTAAAAGCCACGAAAATCCTCCTGCATAAAGGCAAAGGCCTCTTCATTGTGAAGGAAAATCATACTTTCGTTGGCGAGAACATCTCCGGCAAACCGAGCCACAGCCGCCTGCTGCTGCTGTAAGGCATCTGCCGAGGAAGGCATGGAAGTGGAAAAAACATAGCACACTACATTGACCACCACTTTGCCGTCTCCGTTGCGGTCGTCCGCATATTCGGTGAGACAGCGCTCCAACTCCATTCGCCCGGAATCCGGCATGGTATAGGAGGTCATGACCCCTACAGTGTAATCTGGTTTTACCTTAGAGAAGATGGAAAAGAAAATGCTGAACAGCGCGGCAAAGACCAACAGACCGGCGATCAGCGGGCCCTTATGATAATACCACCAGTTCTTGCGTTTTTCTTTCGGCGTTTCCGGCTTGATCTCATTGGTGTGAATGGTATCTTCCCCGGCGTTGATCAAATATCGTTCTCTTGCCATGCTTGTTCCTTCTTTCCAGAAAATCTATTTTGTACGGTTTTCTGTTCTCTCCTTCGTCAAAGCCCTCACGGTCAGCGACCCCAGGCTGTTCGCCAGGGACACCGCCACTAAAAACAAAAAGATCTGCGGCAGCTCCTTCCAGGAGGAAATGCCGAACACGCAATAGCACATATCCGCAATACTGTGCTCAAACCCGCAAAGAATGAAAACGGAAACACACAGAAAAAGCCCTGTGACCTTTCCGAAATCGTTGGGATTGCTCCGGTAATTTTCCACCGCCAAATACATCAGGATCCCGCAGAAAAAGCCCAAAATCAAAACAGAGTACCAGCTCAGGGAAAGCTTTGCCGCAACAAGCTTTGAAGCTGTGTCAAAGAGACCGGGCTTCGCGAGGCGGATCAAACCGGAGGCTGCGGCACAGCCCACAAAATTCCCCAGCCAGATCACAAGACAGTTGGGGTGATTCCTGTTTTCCAGCACATAGCCGATCTTCCCGGTAAAAAGGTTCAGCCCAAAGGCGCAGATCACAAACAGGCCTATGGTAAAAAGCATCGCGCCGAGAAGCCTGCTTTCACACGCCAGATACACCGTGGCCCCGATACTGATCGAAACGCCTGCCGCTGCTGCTTTTCGAAAGGTTTCCATGTTTCATTCCCTCATTATTTCTTTCCCGAAGGCGGAAGCGTTTCTCCGTGGCTTCCGCAGGGTTGATACTTAGTGAGTATATCATACCGGCCCAGTTTTTTCAAGTAATTTCAAGCGTGCTCTCAAAGCCCTGGGGCAACGTCGGAAAACTGCCGGGCCACCGTAAAGGCAAAGCTTAAGGACGCCGGTTTTTTCCTCCCCGGACGCCCTTAAGCTTCACAATATAAAAACCCTTCGAAATGCTTCCGGCGGGCTTTTATCGCAGTTCTTCCCTGGCTATGACAAAGGTGATTTCAGTTCCTTCCCCCTCTTTGCTGACGATCCTCAGCCCCGAGCAGGAGGGATATAACAGCTTCAATCTGTCGCTGACGTTTTTCAGTCCGATATTCCCATAGAAATTTACAGTAGCGGAATCCTCGATATAGGCCAAAACCTCCTGAAGCCGTTCCTCCGTCATTCCAATTCCCGTGTCTGAAACGCAGAAGCAAATGTTTCCGTTTTCCTCGTGGATCCGCACCCGAACCGAGCCTTCCCTGCCCAAAGGGGCGATCCCGTGAAATACGGAGTTTTCCACCAAAGGATACAGGATCATCGGCCGGATCCGCAGGGCCGCCAACGCCTCCGGAATATCCAGCGCCAGCGTAACGCTGTCGTTATACTGATATTTCAGAATATCGAAATAGTGGAGCAGGTATTCCTCTTCTTCCTTTATGGTGATCGGGAAATCTCCCGCCGCCACATTCGTTTTCAAAATGGTGATCAGCGAACGGATAAAAGAAATAATATCCCTATACTTCTGCTTTCTGGCCAAATAAATCACGCAGTTCAGGGAATTATACATGAAATGCGGATTGATCTTGGACATGTAGTACTTGAATTGCAGCTCCCGTTCCTGGCGGTGGATCTGCTCGTTTTGCTGAATCAGATCCTTGATTTCCAGCTGCATGGTATTAAAAATTTTCGTCATTTCCGCCAGCTCGTCCCGTCCCGTTACCTCCAGCTGCATGGAAAACCTGCTCGCCACCGATCGCTTCATGCCCTCAGTAAGCCTTAGAACAGGGCGGGTGATCGTTTTTGAAAGATAGATGACAAAAACAAGGGCAAGCAGACTGCCCAGCGAAAAGGTAATGAGGATCATCCTGAGGCCCTTGTTTACAGATTCATTGACATAGCTTTGGTCGATGATCCCCACAAAATTTTTCCCCAGATTCGGCATAAAGGCCTTCAAATAGTATTTTCCATTCCGAAACAACACCTCCTCGGTAAAATCCAGCTCTTCCAGGCCGATCCCCTCCGTGTTGGAGTAAAACAGCCGCTCATCTGAAATAAAGTATTGGTTTTCTCCGTGAAACATTTCCGCCAGCATATTATCCATGGAAAAATCCATTACCAGATATCCCAGAGTCTCAAAATCCCGATCGTACCGGATAAAAGGAATGATAAAGCTGAAGGTCTCGATCGTTTCATGGGTCCGGTAATAGTTTATCGACTGATGGATCTCCGTTACTACCTGCCTCTGTTTTGAAAAAAGAAAATCCCGGTACCAATCCTGCCGGATCACCTCGTCAAAAACGCCGGAAGAGCTGATACTGTAAGAGCTGTCCCGATCTACGACATACAGATCAAAAATAACATTTTTTCCCAACGCGATGTAATTGGAAATTGCTTTATTGATCTTCATCTGATAAGAAAATTTCCGAAACCCCTGGCTGTCGTAATATTCCTTCAGATTCGCGCACAGAGTTTCGTCGCAAACTATAGTTTGTGCGTAATTTACCGCGTATTCGTAATCTCCGTCGATCCTGGCGGCGATCGACCGAATATTTTTATAATTGTCCTCGATCATCTGCTGCCTCAACACATTCGAGAAATAGAAAAGCATGGTGATCCAGCACAAAAGCATGGTGATCAGCAGCGCGAGAACGGTATAAACAGCAATTCTGCTTCTCACATGCCGAAAGCTTATTTTCAAACCGCTCACTCCTTCTGCCGCCTGTTCTCATGCTCGACAAATTCCATTGGGCTGATCCCGGTAATTTTTTTGAATATATTACAAAAATACTGGGGCGTTTGATATCCCGTCATTTGACTGACCTCATAGATCCGGTAATTGCCGGAACGAAGCAGGTCTTTTGCCTTTTCCACGCGAAACTCTGATAAATACTGCTTAAAGGAACAGCCCATTTCCTTTTTGAAAAGCTGACCGGCATACATGGCGCTTACGCCGATGGTCTCCGCGGCATCTTCCAGGGTAATGCTTTTCTGATAATTTTCTGCAATAAACGTTACCGCTTTTCTCACGTTTCTGCTGAGATTTTTCTCATCGGCCCGGGCAACCGAATCGGCAAACTCCTTCAGCTTTTCCAAAAAACGGTATGCCGTATCCTCCGGACATTTCAAAAGCTCTACCTGAGACTGCTCCAGAAAAAGATATCTGCTGTTGTGTTCCTCCAGAAGTCCGATCAGAAAAGTTTTCAAAAGGCAGAACTGGTCTATCCTTTTTTCCGGGATACAGCGATCCAGCACATATTCTTTACAGACCAGATATACCCTGTCGTAATTTCTTTCGGAAAGCAGCGCTTTGATCTGCGTCATCATCTGGTACAGCTCCGCGTGGTCGATCTCACGGCAGGCCAGCGACGCCTCGCACCATATGACCTGTCCCGCCTCCTTATGGAATACGCTGATCCCCAGAGAATCTCTGGCCTGCTTGTAGATTTTCCGGACGGAATTCAGACCCTGCAGCCGCTTGCTTACCGCTGCATCAAGCTCTTCCCCAACACCGCGTCTGATTTGACTGATAAAGCTGGACACGCCGGAATAATAGGCCAGCTCGCTGGGCGCCTGGGATTCAAAGAGAAACGAAAAAACATCGCTCTCTTCCATAAGCAGTCCTGTGTTGGCAGAATCCGTCTGCTGAGAGGCCGCCGCGCGCAAAGCCCCTGAAGTTACGCCTTCCCTTCCTCGAAACAAGATAAAGGAAAGCGTGCCTCGCGTTTTGTCTGAAAACTCCATGCCCTTTTCCTCTTCCGGAGAAAAAGTGCCTAAAAGCAAGCCTCTGATCTGCTCTTCGATTTGTTTCCAGCGATTTCTTCCCGCCCCGCCGATCCTGGCATAGAGCTTTCCCAGAAGCTCCGTCAGACCCTCCGGATCGATCTCATGCTTCAAAAGATAGTGGTTGATTCCCATACTCATGGCGTTTCTGGCAAAATCGAATTCATCATAGGCGGTCAGAAAGATAAAGCACACTGCAGGATCGATCCCCAGGATCTTTTCCGCCATTTCCAGACCGTTCATTACCGGCATTTTAATATCGGTGATCACAAGCTGAGGCCTGTACCTTCGAAACAACTCCACCCCCTGATAGCCGTTGATGGCCTCACAGGCAATGCGAAACCCAAGGTACTCCCAATCGACGAGAGTTTTCAAATCCTCCCGAACAATGTATTCATCGTCCACGATCATTACGCTGATCTTTTTCTCCATACTCCGCTCCGTTCCAGCACTGGCCCCTGCTTTTCCCAGTAAAAAGTATCGTTTTCCCATGAAAAAAAGTCAAATACCCCTGTTCCGGCGTTTTGGAAAAACGACGGACAGGGGAGTTTGTTATTCGGCTGTTTTTCTGGCGAGCTCCACCCATCTGCGCAGCCTTTCCGGTTGGTTTTCAACGGTATGTGTATCCTTAAGAATGATTTCCAGATTCAGCTTGGAAGCCATTCCAAGCGTTTCCCGCAGCTCCTTCTGAATTGCTTCTTCATTAAAGCCGCAGCAAACATAGGCGGGATTCGGCTTTCTGCTGAAAATATAATTCTTCCCCAGAAGCTCGCACATTTTTTCTTTGTCGCTCCAGGGAGAGACCGATACTCTTCTGAGCCTGGGAATCGTTTTGATCCATTCCCATCTGGCTTCCACCGGCTCGCAGCAACCATAGCAGTTGATGCCAAAACGCTCCAGCATAGGCAGCTGATAGGGAAAGATAAACTCCGCGAACATCTGGGGGGAAATCCCCACGGTCTCCTGGCTTTCCGAGAAGCCCCACAAATCCTGATAACTCACTGCTCCCTGATTTTTGGGAAGCTCATCGGTATAGCCTATTCCTCCTGAAGCGATCAGATCGTCTTCATTGTTGAGAGAAAGGATTCCCAGCTTTTCATATTGATCCATCAGATTGAGGTGCTCATCGCGGAACCAGGCCATCAGCTTGTGCAGTCCTTCCGGATCTTCATACATATCGATCATCAGATCTTCAAGACCAATGAGCTTGATCACCTCGGCCGTAATGCCCAGGGTCCACCAAAAAGCGCCTCTATGGCGCACCTTGAGAAGATCTCCAAAGCACTCCTCCGCCACGGAAAGCCTTCTTTCGCTTTCCTGGCGATCCAGGGACACCTGGCGAAACCGCAGCCTCTCCAGGCCTTCCTCCAGATCATCGATCAGCTTCTTATAGTGGAAGCTTCCCGTATCGCTGACCCGCTGCTCCACGTCCTCCATTCCCTTCAGATAGGGCGTTTCCTTTACCTGATAAGGAATGTTGAAGTATTCCGAAACCGGCGTACTCTTCCTCCTTTACAATGCTTCTGATGTTGCCGGACGAAACCAACAGAATGATTAGGAACAGGCCGTAAGCGATAGCGGCCCCATACCCGAAATCAAAGCGCTTAAAGGCGGTATCATACATATACCAGATGGCGGTAAGACAGCTTCTGTCCGGGCCGCCTACCACTCCGCCGACCCGCGAGAAAAGAAGCTGAGGCTCAGCGAACAGCTGAAGCCCGCCGATAATGCTGGTGGTGACCAGAAATACAAAGGTATTTTTCAGCATGGGGATCGTGATTTTAGTAAACTTTTTCCACCAGCCGGCACCGTCTATGCTGGCCGCTTCATACAGGTCGTCCGAGATCCCGGAAAGCCCCGCCAAAAACATGACCATCATATAGCCAAAATATTTCCATACCAGCAGAATCACCACAACCGCCATGGCTGTAAAAGGCTGGCCCAACCAATCGATATAGTCTGTCGTAATTCCCAGGGACATCAGCATCTTGTTGACTGTTCCGATCCGGGTATCAAAAAGAATGGCAAACACCAGACCCACCGCTACCGGAGTAGTGATATTCGGCGTGTAATTGACAAACTGAAAAAATCCTCTGCTTTTCACAAAAAAATCCTTCAGCAATACCGCGACCAACAGCCCGGCTCCCAACTGGAGAGGGATGGAAACAGCAATGAGAATCACTGTGTTCCACAAGCTTTTATAGAAAAGAGGATCTGAGGTAAACAGGCGGATATAATTATCCAGGCCAACAAAAACACTGGGATTTACCCCGTCCCACTTTGTAAGGCTGATCACAAAGGAATAGAGAATCGGGAACAAACTGAACAAAATGAATATGGCGAAAAACGGTAAAAGAAAAAGATAGGGATAGGCTTTATTGGTTCTCTTCGTCTTCATAATACACACAGCCTTCCGAAAAAATTGAAAAAGGGAGAATTATCAGCCGATATCTCCTCCCTTTTCCCTAATTACGCTATTCAGCTGCCAATTCAGGAACTTTATTGATTACTTCATTGGTGATATCAGCCAATATCTGGTCTACCGTAATGTCTCCTTTGCTGTCCGCAATGGCCTTCATGGCTATCAAAACAGCGTCGTTCACTTCCATGTCGTACTGATGCACCTTTCTGGGAACCGCAGTGCTGGGGATAATGGACTGTGCGTAGGTTTTCAGAACATTCTGTCCGCCGAAGAACTCGTCCTCCACACTGTAGAATTCCTCATCTTCATAAACAGGCTTATAAGCGCTCATATAATCCAGATTATCTCTGTTGGAAACAGCGCCCTCAATGGTGTAATAGCAC
Source organism: Neglectibacter caecimuris (assembly GCF_034335015.1). Classification (NCBI taxonomy): domain Bacteria; kingdom Bacillati; phylum Bacillota; class Clostridia; order Eubacteriales; family Oscillospiraceae; genus Neglectibacter; species Neglectibacter caecimuris. The sequence continues at coordinate 435,033 of NZ_JAWXXK010000004.1, forward strand.
CAGTTAACATACGCGAAGGCCGCTTCCTTGTCTTCCGCCTTGGAGGGAATCGCCACAACAGTACCGCCGTTCATGTATCCGCCTCCAGGAGGGATCATCAGGCCCCAGTTGCCGCTTCCTTCGGGATCCTTTACCTTATATTTCCAGGTAGGCGCCCAGGTGGGACAGCCGAAGAAGATGTGATTCGAACCGGAGATGGCGGCGTCCTCCGCGGGCGTGCCTGCCTCGATAGTATCTACCACGCCGGCCTTCTGCATTGCGATACCCATTTCAAAGGCCTCGCCCAGGGAATCCTTCAGGTTCAGCTTATTGTCTATAATGAAAGGTTCCTGATTCTGACCCATAAGAATGTTAAAGGGCCCGGATACATGGGTAAACAGCTTGACCTCTCCGTTGGATTTCTCAAGAACCTCTTCCCCAAGCTTCAGCATATCCTCCCAGGTTTGGATCTTTTCAGCCAGTTCATCGGGATCGTCGGTACCCAAATACTCCTTGGCAAGGTCTCTCTTATACGCAAGACCGGCCACAGGGGTAGATACCTCGATTCCCACCAGCTTTCCGCTGGGAGTTTCAGAAAGCGGGATCTGATAGTCCAGCATCTGGCTCTTATCCAGATCATAGGGAGCCTGGGTCAGATCCTCCCAGCAATCCAGCGCCATCATCTTTCCTCTGTTGGAGATCTCACACCATACAACGTCCGGAAGGTCGGAATCAGAGGCAAGGGCAGTTTGGATCTTCATGGGCATATCCCCTGAAGCAACCGTTGTGAACTCAACGGTGATATCGGGATACGCTTTATTGAAATCATCGATCACAGCCTGCTGATTTTCCTGGGGCTCCCAGGTCCACACATCCACAGTGCCCTTTAGTTTTTCCAGAGCGGGCTGCTGAGACTCCACTGTGGAGGTCTTTGCGGCGCTGCCGGGGTTCGCCACAGAGCTTTCCGGCTTATTGGCCGGAGCAGAGCATGCCGCAAATACTCCGACCAGCATCGTAAGGATCAGAAAGAGCGACAAAAAACGACAACTTTGTTTCATAGTTCGTACCGTCCTTTCTAAAAATGAGATGCTTTTCCGCATCTGTAGTGTCTTCAGTATATCGTAAAAGCATACTGCGGGGATAGATAACAAAATATAGATTTCTAACAATAAACATGGATATTTTTACTCTTTTTAAGCTTTTTTACCCAAACCCCAGCAAGAGGGTTTTGGGTAAAAAACTTGCCGCCCGGAGTTTTAAAGGAAAATCAAAAAATCCCATCGAGCTTTTTCTCGAAGGGATTTTTTGAGGATTATTATAAAATGAAAGAAAATCCGTGAAATTCAGCAAGGAGGCTTCCCGGTCAGGAAAATTTTCCCGTACAGCCCGCAGGCGTTCTTCGAGGGCTGTACGCCCTTGCCTCATGGCGTTAAAGCTTCTCACGCAAGGGTTTTTCTTTCGTTCAAAAACAGCTCTGTGCAGCGCTTTGCCGCCATTTTGCAAAATTCGGAGATCTCTTCCTCAGTGAGCTTGCGCGGCCGGGGAAGCAGCTCTATTCGCTTTCGGTGCCGCTCGTACCACAGAAGTGTCCGATCCCGCCATGCTTCGGCTTCCGCCGCGGAAAGCACCTCTGTATCCTTGCCCCGCGCCTGCTCAAGCAGCCTCCACATCCCGGCGCGGTGCGGGGAAACATCGTACAGCCAAAGATCAAGCTTGTCTGTTTCGGCGTAGTAGAGCTCACTGTCGCGCGAACCGTCCGGTTTGCGATAACGGCGGCCGCCGCCGGACAGATACACGTGTCTGTACCATAGCAGGTCGGTATAGAGATGCACCGCGTAGCCGAGAAAATAGTCGCCCTTTTCCGCAAGGCTTAACAAATTTCGCGCCACCTCGCTGTCGCTCTGGTCGGTCTTACCGTGTAACCCGTAGTGGCTTGCCTGCTTCATCTCACCGCTGTACGGGCTTCGCATATGCACGCCGTCGGGAGCGATAGCTCCGAGCAAATAGGCAGACATATCAGACGGCTTCAGCTCGTTTGCGGCAAGATAAGCCGTTTCAAGGTGCACCATCGGAAGCGCCATGCTTTCTCCTCCGTTTTATTCTCTGCTCCCCGATTTCTCAGTAGACTTTTTGTAAGGAGCAGATTCCAAAAAGCTATGAAAGCGCACAGAAGCACTCCGCGCTTTTCGGTACAATTTCCGTAAATTGAAGGAAGCTCTCTACCATTCACTGTATGTCTCTTTGCAGGAGCTCACTCAGTCGATCGGCTTCATCGTTGGGAACAGCAGCACGTCCCGGATACTGTCGGAATTGGTGAGCATCATGACTACACGGTCCACGCCGATGCCCATACCGCCGGTGGGCGGCATACCGTATTCCATGGCGGTGAGAAAATCCTCGTCCAGCATTTCCGCCTCGTCGTCGCCCCGCTCCCGGAGTTCAGCCTGCTTTTCAAAGCGCTGGCGCTGATCGATGGGATCGTTCAGCTCGGAATAGGAATTGCCCATTTCGCTGCGGCAGATAAAGAATTCAAAACGCTCTGTCAGCCGGGGATCCTCAGGGCTGCGCTTGGTCAGCGGAGATACCTCCACCGGGTACATGGTAATGAAGGTAGGCTGAACCAGATGCTCCTCCACCTTCTGGTCAAAGCACGCGAATAGCGCGTTACCCCAGGTCTTGTCCGCCGTTTCGGCCAGCTCCACACCCTTTGCCTTCGCGGCGGCCACCGCTTCAGCATCGTCGCTGATGCAGCCAAAATCGATCCCCACGTATTCCCTGACCGCTTCGATCATAGTCATGCGCTTCCAGCCGGGGGTCAGGTCGATCTTTTCGCCCAGCCATTCCACCTCATAGGTGCCGAGGATCTCCTTGGCCGCGCCGGACACAATGCCCTCGGCGATATCCATCATACCATGGAAATCGGTATAGGCCTCGTAAAGCTCGATACTGGTATATTCGGGGTTATGTTTGGGATCCATTCCCTCGTTGCGGAAACAGCGGCCGATCTCATACACGCGCTCCATGCCGCCGATGATCAGTCTCTTCAAGGGTAGTTCAGTGGCGATCCGCATGTACATATCCAGATCCAGTGTGTTGTGGTGGGTGATAAAGGGCCGGGCCGCCGCACCGCCGGAAATGGTATTGAGCACAGGGGTTTCCACCTCGATATAGCCGCGCTCATCCAGATAATTCCGCATAAACTTGATGAACTTGGAGCGGATCACAAAGTTTTGCGTGACCTCGGGGTTCATGATGAGATCCAGATAGCGCTGGCGGTATCTGGCGTCCGTGTCCTTTAAGCCGTGATATTTCTCAGGCAGGGGCAAAAGGGCCTTGGAAAGGATCGTCACAGTATCAGCCTTTACCGAGATCTCACCCCGCTGGGTACGGAAAACCTCGCCGGTAACGCCCACAATATCTCCGATATCCAGAGAGGCTTGCATGGCCTTGTAGGCCTCTTCCCCCATGACATCGATCTTCGCGTAGATCTGGATCCTGCCGGAAATATCGCGCAGATCCATGAAGCTGACCTTTCCCATGCCCCGGCGGCTCATAATGCGGCCCGCTACAGAAACCTGTTTGCCCTCATAGCCCTCTTCAAATTTGTCCAGGATCTCCTGAGCCTTCTGCTTTACCTCAAAGGTGGTGATCCGGTAGGGATCTCTTCCGTTTTCCTGGAGCTTTTGCAGCTTTTCCCTGCGGATCCGTAAAATTTCCTTTAGGTCCTGCTCCTCCGCGGGCTGAGTCTTCCTTGTTTGATTTTCCGCCATGTTCCTCATCCTTTCCTGATCCTGACGATTTCAAAAAAGGAGCGGCGCGCTGTGCTGCTCCTTTTTTAGAACCTGCAGCTTCACTTAACAAGGGGAAGCTATGTTACCGTGAGATCGTTACGATTTTATACTTTGCGATCCCTGCCGGGGTTTCCACCTGTACGGTTTTTCCCACCTTCGCGCCTAAAAGGGCTTTTCCCACCGCAGACTCATCGGAAATCTTACCGTTTCTGGGATCCGCCTCGTTGGAACCGACGATCTTGAAATCCCGTTCCATTTTCTTTCCGCCGGGCATAGTGATATTCACTTCGATTTTAGAACCGATATGCACCGTTTCGTTGTTCAGTTCATTTTCATCGATGACTACAGCGCCCTTCAGCATAACCTCCAGGTCGGCGATACGGGCTTCCATAATGGCTTGCTCGTTTTTCGCTTCGTCATACTCGCTGTTCTCGGAGAGATCACCGAAGGAAAGCGCGACCTTGATCTTCTCCGCAACGGCCTTTCTGCGCACGGTTTTCAGGTGCTCCAGTTCCTTCTCCAGGGAGGCAAGGCCCTCCTCTGTTACAAAATACTGCTTTTCTGCCATACAAAATCATCCTTTATCTGAGGGCCGCTTTCAGCGGCCGCATTGTCATTTATTATAGTAAAATCATACGGGCTTGTCAATGAAAAGCTCTATTCCTCCACAAGCCTTCGAAGACGTTAGAAATACCCCATCGGATTTGTCAGGCTCCCGCCGGAGATCACCTCAAAGTGCAGATGCGGGCCGGTGGAATTCCCCGTGCTGCCCACATAGCCGATGATCTGCCCCTGCTCTACAGCGGCCCCGGTTTCGGTCCCAAGAGCGCTCATATGGGCGTAGCGGGTCTCATAGCCATTTCCATGGTCGATGAAGACGCAGTAGCCATAGCTGTCGTTCCAGCCGGCATACAGCACCGTGCCGCCATCGGCGGCAACGATAGATTTTCCATAAATATCGCCGCCCGCGATATCGATACCCCGATGACCGCCTTCCCCGAAATAGCAGGTCAGGTAGGTGTAGCCCGGCATAGGCCAAATAAAGCTGCCGGTTCCCACATAGCCGGAACCGCCGATATTTCCGGTGCTGGAATTCTGCTGCCGAAGCTGTTCCTCCAGCTCCGCGATGGCGGCTTCATTTTCGGCCATCTGAGAGCCCAAAAGCTCAGAATCCGCTTGGGCGCTTATTTCTTGGTTCTCCGCGTCCTCCACGGCATGCTGCGCTTCCTCATAAAGTTTTGTAAGCTCCGCGCCCTTGGCGTCGAGCTCTTTCTTTTTCCGGCTCAGTTCTTCTTTGTCTTCTCTGATCTCAGAAAGCTCTTCCTCGATCTCTTCCAGTTGAGAAGACAACTGCTGGATCAGCTCCTGATCATGGCGGGTCACAGACTTGAGAATTTGAATTTTCTCCGTGAAGTCCATCAAATTTCTGCTGTTCAGGATAATGGCTACTGTGGAAGCGTCTCCAGTGACATACAGAGCTTTGATCCGCTCCTTCAACAGATCGGTGTTTCGATCAATGCTCTCCTGCTTCTCTGCGATTTTATCCTCAGAAGCAGCAATCTTTTTATCCAGCTCCACGATTTGATTCCGCAAAAGATCCAGCTGCCGCTGTACCGTATCGATCTGTTCGTAAAGTGTGTCCCGATAGACTTTTTTCCGGCTTGTGTCGTCCCGCAGCTCTTCCAGGCGGGCATCATTTTCCTCTTTCAGTGCTTGAAGATTTTTCTGGTTTTCCCGCAGCTCCGATAAGCTTTCCGCCGACGCGGAAAAAACGGAAGCGCACAGCAGCGCGGCGGAGCACCCGATACACAGGAAGCTTCTCAGCCGCTTTTCCAGCTTAAACAACAGCGTCCTCTCCTTCTTTTTTCAGATATTTACCGATAGAGATCACACCGCCCAGCATACCGAACAACATTCCTACCACGATGTAAGACAGATACAAAAGCCCAGCATGGGGGTGAATATCCACCACGCTCAGGAAAGGTGCCAGGCTGTATACCACCTCTACAGCCTTATCGTAAGCGAAATACAGCACTGTAGCGGAAACGGTGCCGGAGATCACGCCGATGATAAGACCTTCTACAATAAAGGGGATACGAACAAAGCTGTTGGTGGCCCCTACCGATTTCATAATGACAATCTCCATTCTTCGGGAAAACAAGGTAACTTTTACCGTGTTGGAGATAATGAAAAGCGATACAATGCCCAACACCACTACAATGGCAATGCTGCAATAGCGCACCAAGCGGTCCAGATTACTCAGCTGAGAGGCTATTTTCCGATAATCCGAGGTTCGGTCCACACCCTCCACCGACTGGATGGCGGAAATGGTTTCATCATACCGGCTCAGATCGATCATGGAAATGGTATAAGCATCAGGCAGAGGATTATCAGTTCCCTGAAGGCCGTTGAAAAGCGTACCGTCCCCTCCCATGCTCTGCATCATGGAAGCCAGGGCATCGTCCTTCGGCACAAAGGTGCAATCAGAAATATTGTCGATCGCCCTTAGATCCTCGCCTACCTTTACTGCCGTCAGGGAGGGCAGATCCTCCTGCAAATATACCGTGATGGTGTTATTTCCCTCCAAAGACTCCATGGTAGCGGAAAGATTCAGAGAGAGCAGGCCCGCCACACCGGTGAGCAGCAGGCAGGAGATCAGAACCGCTATGGAAGCGATGCTCATCGTCCTGTTTTTCCACAGGCTTTTGATCCCTTCCCGAAACAGGTATCCAATATTATGCAGTCCCATTATTACACCTCCTCATCGTCCCAATCATCAGGCTCCTGAGGCATTTCTTCCGGCTCCTCCGGGAAAGCCGCGTCTTCCTCTTCCTCAACATACGGCTGGCTGTATTCGCCGTCATACTCTTCCTCGTATACTTCGCCGCCGTCTTCCTCATAGTCCTGATCGTAAGCCTCTTCCGGCTCATAAGGTTCAGCATTATCATATTCGGCATAATCATCGTCCGCCGCGGTTTCCCGCTCCGCTTCCGTGTAGCGCTCCGGCGGCGCGTAGCTGTCCTGCATTGCCGCGGTATCAGCTACGATCTCGCCGCTATGTATTTGAATGATCCGTTTGTGGAAATGCTTGACCAACGAATGCTCGTGGGTGACCATCAGCACCGTGGTGCCCCGGCGGTTGATCTCGCTGAGCAGATCCACGATCTCAAAGGAAAGGGCCGGATCGATATTGCCGGTAGGCTCATCCGCAATGATCATAGACGGGTTATTGACCAGCGCGCGGGCCAGACCAACTCTTTGCCGTTCCCCGCCGGACAACTCTGTAGGATAATGCTTCGCCTTGTGCTGCAGCCCTACCAGGCTGAGAATATAGGGAACTCTCTTTTTAATGGCCTTGGGCGGCGCGCCTACCACACGCATGGCGAAGGCCACGTTATCGTAAACGGTCATGTGGTCGATCAGGCGGAAATCCTGAAACACCATACCCATTTTGCGGCGCACATAGGGAATTTTTCCCTTACGCAGCCGGGAAACATCCACACCGTCTACGATGATCTGCCCGGAGCTGGGACGCTCTTCACAGGTAATCAGCTTCAAAAAAGTGCTTTTTCCCGCTCCGGAAGAGCCTACGATAAAAACGAAATCTCCCTTATCCACCATCAGGTTGATACGGTGAAGCGCTTCCGTACCGTTGTTATATACCTTTGACACATTGCGAAATTCAATCAAAACTATCCCTCCAAACAGACGAGAACCGCCGCCGGGCCGATCCTGATTTTCCAAACCTGCCTTTTCTTTACTTAGAATGCAATTTTCCACACATTTCCGGCCAGTGGATATCCACACAACAGCACCCATCAGCATAACGTATTATACCAATGGGTGCCTGCTATTTAATTCCAAAAAAGAAATTATTTGTAACCAATTTGTAATTTTCGCAGTCAGAAACCGTGCATTTTCGGGAAGAATATCCTTTTTTCAAAGCTTATTCGGATTGCTCGACAAATACTTCTTTACCATCAGAGCTACCTTAAAGACAATGGCATCTTCAAACTCCCGAAGATCCAGGCCGGTGATCTTCTTGATCTTTTCCAGACGGTATACCAGCGTATTGCGGTGTACAAACAGCTTCCGGGAGGTCTCAGATACATTCAAGTTATTCTCAAAGAACCGCTGAATGGTGAACAACGTTTCGTGATCCAGCGAATCAATGGAGCCCCGGCGGAATACTTCCTTCAGGAACATCTCGCAAAGCGTGGTGGGAAGCTGATAAATGAGCCGGGCAATTCCCAAATGGTTGTAGCTGACAATGGGCTTTTCCGTATCAAACACCTTGCCCACCTCAAGCGCCACTTGGGCTTCCTTAAAGGAACGGGCCAGATCCTTGATATTGTTTACCACCGTACCGATGCCCACTGTGCAGTGGGTATAAAACTCACCGGAAAGGGTATCTACAATAGAGCTTGCCAGCTTATTGATATCCTTCTCATCAATATTGGGCTTGATCTCCTTGACAAGGGCAATATCGGTTTCATTGATATTGATGATGAAATCCTTATTCTTGTCCGGGAAAAGATTCTGCAAAACATCGTAAGCGGAGATATCGTTCTTATCCGTGATTTTGATCAGCATGCACACTCTGCTCACTTCGGAATCGAAATGAAGCTCGTGGCTTTTCAGATAAATATCGCCAGGCAAAATATTATCCAGGATCACATTTTTGATGAAATTTCCCCTGTTGTACTTTTCATCGTAATACTGCTTGATGCTGTTTAGAGAAACCGCCAGGATCTGCACATATTTTTGCGCCTCCGGATCGGTACCGGCCACAAAAACGGCATACTCAGAGCCGGGGCGGCTCCCAAAGGATTTAAATGTGAAGTCCTCAGCCTGGAATATATCAGCTGAAACCAGATCCTCTGTGGTAACACTTTCACAAACTTCTCCGATCCTTCCCAGCTCACTGCACGCAATGATCACAGAAGATTCATCGATCACGCCGATCACACGATCTATCGTTTCTCCCATTTGATGAATAATTCCCTGAAACAATCTGTTAGACATGGCTCTTCCCCTTTCGCTTATCAAAGAATACCTTCCTGCGCTTTTTCTCTGCCTGCTCTTTCAAAAGTCACTGACATATATACAGCTTTATTTTACCTAACCACAGAAAGAATTTCAACCTTTTTTTGAAATTTCCAAAGCGGAAGATGATTTTTTTGCAAAAAAGAACCAATTCACAAGAAACTTTCTCCCCATTCCGCCCTAAAATTTATTCCGGAAAGCTGGCAAAATCAAAAGAGCCGCTGCTTTTTTCACGGGCAGACTATTCAGGCAGCACAGCACAGCTCACTACTAACGCCTTAGGGGTTGCCTGAAATAAAAAGTCGGGGGTACCGCGGCACGGTACCCCCGAAAGGCAAGTGTAAATTTTTAGTTCAGGAAGGTCTTTTCAGATTCCTTATCAAACAAGTGCATCTTGTTCAGGTCAAACGCGATAGCGGCCTTGTCACCGGACTTGGCGGTAGAGGTGGGCTCTACACGAGCGGTAACGGCATTGCCTTCGCAGTTCAGATACAGATAGGTCTCAGCGCCCATCAATTCGGTCACTTCCACGTCGCAGGTAACATGCGCGCCGCCAACCTTTTCGATGAACTCGGGCTCATCGTGAACGTCCTCAGGGCGAATGCCGAACACAACATCTTTGCCAACATAATCGGCAATGGGGGTGCCTTCCGCCTTCTTCGCGGGAACCTTAATGGTGCAGCCGCCAAAGGTCAGGGTATAATCGGAGCCGTCCTTGCCCAGCTTGGCATCAATAAAGTTCATCTGAGGAGAGCCCATAAAGCCGGCAACAAACTCATTGATGGGATACTCGTACAGATTCTGAGGAGTATCTACCTGCTGAATGAAGCCGTCCTTCATAACCACAATGCGGTCGCCCATGGTCATAGCCTCGGTCTGGTCATGGGTAACATAGATAAAGGTGGTACCCAGTCTCTTGTGAAGCTTGGCGATCTCGGTTCTCATCTGAGCACGGAGCTTGGCGTCCAGGTTGGAAAGGGGCTCGTCAAGCAGGAACACCTTGGGATCGCGAACGATCGCGCGGCCCAGAGCCACACGCTGTCTCTGACCGCCGGACAAAGCCTTGGGCTTACGATCCAGCAGATGGGAGATATCCAAAATACGGGCGGCCTCTTCCACGCGGCGCTTGATCTCGTCCTTGGGAGTTTTGCGCAGCTTCAGGCCAAACGCCATGTTGTCATACACGGTCATGTGGGGATACAGAGCATAGTTCTGGAACACCATGGCGATATCTCTGTCCTTGGGAGCGATCTCATTGGAAAGAGCGTCGCCAATGTAAAGCTCGCCCTTGCTGATCTCTTCCAGACCAGCGATCATACGCAGCGTAGTGGACTTACCACAGCCGGAGGGGCCAACAAGGATAATGAACTCCTTATCCTGAATCTCCAGATTGAAGTCGGTAACGGCCGTTACTCCGCCCGCATAAATCTTATACACGTTTTTCAGGGTTACACTTGCCATTCAGAAATTCCTCCTGTTATCTGGGCCTGCATCAACGGGACAGACACAAACCCTTGATTAGATTGGTATAAGTATAACAGACAAATCCGGCGAAAGATATCCATTATTTACCCAAAGATTCCCCCTTGAGTTTAGGGGTTTTCTATAAAATCCAAATCCGAAAGTTGTTTTTCGTGCATTTTGCTATCAAAAATTGACAGTATTTCCGCTTTCTCCAAAAGCCGCGCAGCCCCAGCCGGTAGTGCTTGATCCAGCCAAAGCCCCCCTATCTTGAGTCTTTTCAGAGAAAGCACCTGGTTTCCCACCGCCTGAAACATGCGCTTGACCTGATGAAATTTCCCCTCTCGGATTTCCACCATAGCGGCTTCCCTGTCCCCTCTTTTCTCCGTCCACAGCCGGGCCGGAGCGAAGCTTTGTCCTCCCTCTGTAACGCCAGAACGAAAGGCAAAAACATCTTCCTCGGTCACAGGGTGGAGCGTTCGTGCCTCATAGAGCTTATAGATATGGCTTTTGGGAGCAAGCATTCGGTGGGCAAACTCGCCATCATCAGTGATAATAAGCAGCCCGGTGGTATCCTTATCCAGCCTGCCCGCTGGGAAAAGCCCACGGCGGCGCAGCTCCGGCGGCAAAAGGTCCAGCACGGTCTTTTCCCTGCGGTCCTCTGTGGCGGAAAGCACCCCTGCCGGTTTATTCATCATGAGATACAGATATTTCCGGTAATTTATTTCCCGGCCGTTTACCGCTATGCTATCGGCTTCAGGATCTATTTTCCGCGCCGAGTCTGCGGCGATAAGGCCATTGACTGTTACCGCCCCGGAGCGCACCAAAAGGGAAACCTCTTTTCTGCTGCCCAGGTTTTGAGAGGCCAAAAATTTATCCAGGCGTTCCGGCATAGCTGATTCCTCACTTTTCACGGAATAGGGAGCTGCATTTAGGCAACACCGTACAAAGATTGTGCGCAAGAAGTTGCACAAGAGTTAATCGGAGATTAACTCTTCAGATTTTTCATCAGAGCGCACAGATTGAGTGCGGTCAATCAGACCATTTATGGTCTTGCGATTCGACAAGTGAAAGCTGTGTGCTATGACAGAAAATCTGCAAGCAGATCGTGTGCAAAGGCCTCTGGCCGGTTTTTGTGCGGGGTTGCCTAATTAGTATAACAAAAGCTTCCGGGAAAAGATAGCCCGCCATTCTAAAAATTTTTGATCCGCAAAAAAGGAACACGGATCACACCGTGTTCCTTTTGGCAGGTGACAGCTTAATCGGTAGGATATCCATCGTCTGGCTGGGCCTCTCCCGCAGTGGATTCCGCCGGGGCTTCCGATTCCGGAGCGGAGGTGGCTGCGGAAGAAAGCTCCGCGTCTCCCGCTACCGCTGAAGATACCGAAGAGACTGTGCTGGACATAGACTGGCTGCTTTCCGCCGAAGCGCTTTCCGCAGGAAGGCTCGTGACAGCGCTGCTTTCCGGCACAGGCGCTGAGGAAGCGTTTTCCGCCGTTTCCCCATACCGGGCGCTGTTTGCCGCAAAGCCGTGCATAAAGCCGTCTACCTCGGCGCAGGCCAGATCTCCGCCGATGATCAGCTTGCCGTAAACCAAAAGCGTGGCATACACCTCCGGCTCATTGGGGTAGTTATTGATTTTATAACGGTACTGGGTGCAGACCTCTCCCGCATAGGGCTTCAGGTCAAACCCTTGGGCCTTCTGCATTACATTATAGGTGGTGTAAACATCGTTAAACTGCGCGGGGATCATCACCTCGCGGGTCTCAGCGGGAGTTTCCTCTACCTGCCAGCCAAAACTCTGCAAAAAGGCGAGCCGTTCTTCATTGGTCTCACCGGGAAATTCCTTCTGCTTTGTCTCGTCCTTTCCGCCGCGCAGGAAAAAACAGGCTCCGACGACGACCACCACAAGAATGAGAAATGCCGCGATTCGTTTTTTGTTTGCTTTCAGCGATAAAACCATCTTCCACCGTTCCTCTCTGTGTGACAACCGCTTCTGGTTGCCTTTCCTGCTCAATACTTATGAGGAACAAGCCGCGGATATGACAAGGATCAAAACTCCTGAAACAGCGGCTCCGCCTCCAGCAGCTCCACCTTTTTCGGCAACGATCCAAAACCGCAAACGGAGATCAGAAGATCGGAAAAGGGCTGAAAATTTACTGACTGAAGCTCTTTTTGGGCCGGACGGAGCCTCCCCTGCTCCCAAAGAAATTCCGCGTTTCGAAAGCCAAGGCGAAACCCCTTTCCCGTGGCCTTCATCATGCTTTCCTTCAGAGTCCACAGGGTCATCAGAGCAGTTCCTTTTTCCGGCGCCGTCTCCAAAAAAGTAAGCTCCGCCGGAGTACAGATCCGCCGGGCCAGCTTCAAGTCATACGGACGAACACGCTCCGCGTCTACACCGATCTCCTTCTCGCTGAACACACAGCAGGCCAGTCCTGTACAGTGAGAAACACTGAATTTAACAGAGCAATTTGAAAAAAACGGCTTTCCGTGCGGGCCATGCGCGATTTGCAGAGAAGAACGGCTTCTCCCGTATTCCCGCTCCATTCCATAAAAAAGCAGCCTCCATGCAAGCTCATGGCCAAGGACGCCTTCTGCCTTTTTGGAAAGGCCGGAAGGCGAATAAGCGGCGGCACACAGCATCTGAACACCTCATTTCTCCGGCTGAGAATCGCTCTGTTCCCTCTTAAATAATCCAGTGGCTCCCTCAGCCCTGTGGATCCGGACATAATAGGTCACGCAAAGCAGCAGTGCCGCTCCAAACCAGGCGGTAACATCCGCGATATAGACGGAAGAAAAACCCATGTGAAATACCTGGGAAAGCAGCAGCACCACGGAAACGCGGAGAAAAAGCTCCAAAGCGCCGGAAATCAGCGGCATTACCGTATCTCCCATGCTTTGCAGAGAAAAGCGATAGACAAATAGAAGCCCCAGGGACCATTCCATGAGTCCGGCCACAAAAAGATAGGGATAGGCCGTTTCGATCACGTCTGTTTCCACACCGGAAACGAAAGCCATGATCATCTCCCGCCCGAAAACGATCAGGACAAAGCTGAGAAGAGCGTTGACGACGAAGGACATGACGATCGCCCGGCGCACCCCCGTCCGGATCCGGTCCATGCGGCCCGCTCCCAGATTCTGGCCAACATAGGTGCCAAGCGACAGGCCGATGATACTGCCTGGCTGCTCCACCAGCCCTACGATCTTGGAAGAAGCCGTATAAGCCGCCACTGCCGTATAACCAAATCCGTTGATGATCCCCTGCAGGAGCATTCCCCCGATGGCCGTCACGGAATTCATCAGCCCTACCGGAACTCCCAGCCGCAAAAGTTCCTTCATCAGCTTTTTATCCGGGGCGGCTTCCCCGGGCTGAAAAGCCATCAGCTCCATACGCCGCAGGACAAACAGACACAGCAGGCCGGAAATCAACTGCGCAAGCACCGTGGCCCAGGCCGCCCCCGCCACGCCGCCACGAAATACCATCACAAAAAGGAAATCCAGTCCTACGTTAATTACAGAACTGATCACTATAATGATCAGAGGCGAAAGGCTGTCCCCCAGCGCCCGGAGGATCGCGGCCAGCACATTGTAAAACACCGTGGCCGAAATACCTAGAAAAATAATACGAATATAGAGCAGGGCGTCTTCAAAAATATCCTCTGGCGTATGAAGTGCTTCCAGCAGCAGCCGGGAAAACACCAGGCTGAGCGCGGTGACGATCACAGAGGACAGAACTGCCAGATAAGCGGAATTTGCCACTGCCTTACGTACCCCGGCCGGGTCGCCCGCGCCGAATTTCTGGGAAATCAAAATGGAATATCCATGGGTAAAACCTGTGATAAAGCCAAATACAAAAAAGTGGATCGAACCCGTGGCCCCTGCCGCGGCCAGGGCCTTAACTCCCACGCCGCGTCCCAGCACCATGGCGTCTACGATAGAATAGAACTGCTGAAAAAGGTTGCCCAACAAAAGTGGAGCCGCAAAAGCCAAAAGCAGCTTCACCGGGCTGCCCTTTGTCATATCTCTTACCACACGCCTATCCCCTTTCAAACTACCTTTCCCAAGAATAGCACGAGATGCCCGGCAAAGCAACCAAAAATATGAAAAAGAAAAAACCGCTTAAATCGCGCAGGCGATCCAAACGGTTTACTCACAATAAATTTTATGATTCTGGAAAAATGGCCTTATTTCAGCGCCGCGCCGTCCTTGAAAGCATTGCCCACTTTTTTGCCAAACTCATGGTATGCTCCCTGCATTCCATCGAAAATGATGGGGTGGAATTTGCTCAGATCCACCTTGCCGTTTTCGTCCAGCACACTTTCCTCTGCGCTGACATTTTTGATAACGCCGATATACTTGCCGCCGTCTATGATCTCTTTGAGCTCGCATTCCAGACAAACAGGAAGCTCATTGATAACAGGGGCGTTTACAAAGGCGCTTTTTGTTGTGGTAAAGCCTGCTTTTTCCATTTTGTTCGGTTCATTTTTCGCGGAAACGATTCCCACATAGTCGCAGGCCGCCATATGCTCCACATCGGCAAAAGCCACAGTAAAAGCCTTTGTCACGGCGATGTTGTCGGTGGTCTGATGGCTGCCCAGGTCTATCATTACCTCATTGCCGCCGCAGATGCCGCCCCAGGCGGCATTCATAGCGTTTGGCTTACCATTCTGATCGTAGGTACCCAGGATCAAAACCGGCTGGGGATACAGTGCGGGCTGCACACCTAAATTTTTTCTACTCATAAGGATATTTCTCCCTTGTCTTTTTTCTTCAGTATATTTGCCGCCGTCTATAGTATCACGAACAACGCAATAAAAAACATGACGATCGACGCGATCAGGCAGAACACGCCTGTCCTTGCGTCTTTTCCGCTTTGCGCGGTCTTGATCCAATAAGGGCAGTAAAAAATTCCCAAAACACTAAGCGCTAAACAAAAATATGCGATTGCTGTATCCACAAAAGCCTCTCCTCACAGAAGGAAATTAATTTTCATTTTGGATTTACAACTATTTTATCACATACGCGCTTAAAACGCAATTCAAAATCCATTTCTGGCATGAGATTTTCCCGTCAACAGGTAAATATCACCGAATTTGCGTTGTGAAGCCAAAATCAGGCAAAGAAACTGCAATAAGAAGTCTGGCGAAACACGATTTCCGGAAAATCAGCGGTGAAGGCCGGTGATCATTTCCACCGTTGCCGGGTCATAGTGGGAGAAGAACAGGCTCTCCCCTTCGTCCAGCTTGCGGATCGCTTCCATATCGGGTTCGCTCAGCGCAAAGTCAAACACGTTGAAGTTCTGAGCCATTCTGTCCTTGTGGGTGGATTTCGGGATCACCACTACGTTGCTCTGGATCAGGAACCGCAGGGCGGCCTGGGCGGAGGACTTGCCATACTTCGCACCGATTTCCGTCAGAACGGGATTCGTAAAGAAATCCTTTCTGCCCTCGGCAAAGGGCCCCCAGCTTTCGTGCTGTACGCCGTACTTTTCCATATACTCGTGGGCTTTCTTCTGCTGCTGGAACACATGGGTCTCCACCTGATTGACGGCAGGAGTGACCTCCACGAATCTGCACAGGTCTACCAGACGGTCAGGATAGAAATTAGACACGCCAATGGCACGGAGCCACCCCTCTTTATAGGCCTCCTCCATAGCGCGCCAGGTGCCGTAATAATCATTAAAGGGCTGATGGATCAGCAGCAGGTCGATGTACTCGGTATCCAGCTTTTTGAGAGAGCCCTCAATGGATTTCTTGGCGTTCTCATAACCGCCGTTTGAAACCCACACCTTGGTAGTCAGGAAAATATCGTCACGCTTTACGCCGCTGTTCCTGATGGCTCTGCCCACTGCTTCCTCATTGCCGTAAGCCTGAGCCGTGTCGATGGAGCGGTAGCCCGCGTCCAGAGCGTCC
The DNA here is from genome assembly GCF_034335015.1 of Neglectibacter caecimuris. Classification (NCBI taxonomy): domain Bacteria; kingdom Bacillati; phylum Bacillota; class Clostridia; order Eubacteriales; family Oscillospiraceae; genus Neglectibacter; species Neglectibacter caecimuris. The sequence continues at coordinate 451,222 of NZ_JAWXXK010000004.1, forward strand.
AGCACGCAGCGCTCGCACTCATCATTTGTGACTTGGTACACACCGTAGCCCAGCATGGGCATTTTGATCCCGTTGTTCAATGTTACAAATTCCATTTTGAAAAACCTCCGTAAAATTATTCAGCCAATTTAATATCCAGGAATTTTTCTTCCTGCTGATCCAGTGTCAGTGTCCAATACCGCTTACCCTGATCCAGCTTGCGGATCTGTTCCATTTCACCATCGGTCAATGAAAAATCAAAAATATCCAGATTCTGCTTTTGATGCTCCGGACTGACAGACCGGGGCAGTGGGATATTTCCCTCCTGAATATGCCACCGGAGAATGATCTGCACATTGGTTTTGCCGTATTTCCTGCCAAGCTCGGTAAAAACCGGCTCCTGGATCAAATTGGCATCGCCGTGCCCCAGCGGAAACCAATGCTCCATGCGAGTACCGTAGGCTTTTACCCGCTCCTTCAGCTCCGCCTGCTGAAAATAGGGGTGCCCCTCCACCTGAATGATCTGGGGTTTGATCTCCGCCGCTTCCAACAGCCTTTCCAAACGGTCGGATTCCATGTTGGAAACGCCGATAGCTCGAACTTTGCCAGCCTTATACGCCTTTTCCAGATTTTGATACCCGGCGATGTAGTCGCCCACCTGCTGGTGAAGGATCACCAGGTCCAGATAGTCCAGCCCAAAACGCCGAAGCATTTTGTCAATGGCGGTTTCATCGTTGTACTCGTCCGGCCAGATTTTAGAGGTGATCCACAGCTCTTCTCTGGGAATGCCGCATTCCCGAACAGCCGCGCCTACTCCTGCTTCGTTAAAATAGTGATGGGCGGTGTCGATATGGCGACAACCCAGCTCAAACGCGGACAGGCATGCTTTTTTAGTGTCCTCGTTTTCAGGGATCTGGAACACGCCTAAGGCGATTTGAGGAATTTTCACGCCGTTATTTAAGGTGATGTAATTCATGCTGTTTACTCCTCTTCCAATAATGCTTATCTCTGTTTTATAGTATATCTTTTCTCTCATTGAAAGGGAAGTTCCCTTTGGTTTATCAGTGAACACCAAAAGGTGTTCACCTAGGCGATACACCGAAAAGTCTGATTTGACTTTCCGGTGTATCGTTTAGGCGGAATCGAACTGATCCCAGCCTTTCTTTCTCTATGGTTATTTTGCAGCCGTATATCGAAGCCAGAGCGTATTGTTTTCAATGACCTCCACTTTACTGAGGGAAAACACTGCCGGACTGCGGGGAGAAAAGAAATCCGCTTTTTCAAAAATAGTCACCGCATCGGTACTGCCGTCCGCAACGGGCGCAACCAGAATGCTCAGCTCGTCCAGCAGTTCCTCCTGTACAAAGGACCAGTTAGTGATCCCGCCGCCCGCTACCATTAATCGCTCAATGCCAAACAGGTCATAGAGCTTTTGCAGCAGCAGCTTGCAGTCAATAACGCTCTTCCCGGCAAACACATAGGAAATTCCCCGCGCTCTTAAATAGCCCAGATAGTCGTTAGTGACTTGCTCTGTCAGCACCTCTATCACATGAGCCTTCGGGCGGCTTTTCTTTTCAATGGTGCAGGAAGAGAAGCCAAGAATGCCTTGAGGATCAAGTGATACAATGAAATTGCGTATCTTGTTAGGAGCGATAAAGTCTTCTCTGCCATAATCCGTCTCGCCGCATGGAAGCTGTCCGGCAAGGCCGTCAGAGTAGCTGCCTTCCATGGTAGTAGTGCCGTATAAGGTGGCCTGACAATCAAAAGTTTTCCGCAGCTCTCCATAAGCTTTTCCTGCGGCGGCACAGGCGGGATCGCTCATATACGTCCCGTCGATCTTGCCGTCCAGAGAAGTCAGCATATGGCACACCACATAAGGTCTGTTCATTCTGCTTCCTCCGATTTATAAGCCCAGGCTGTTGACCCAGCCAATGACTTCGCTTTCGTCCACACTGCTCTGGAAACGCTGTCCTTCCTGCCAATTTCCGGTTCCCGCCATTTCGGCAAGCAGCGCGCCGCTCTGCCCAAGCCCGGAAGAAGAGGAGGTGCAGAAGGGAATCACAGTCTTTCCGGTGAAATCGTTGTTCTTTACAAAATTATTCACAGGCCAGGCGGCGATCCCCCACCAGATGGGATAGCCGATAAAAACCGTGCCGTACTCGTCCCAATTTTCCACCGTATCGGCTGTGAGCGCGATATCCCGCAGGCTTTCATCATCATGCTCCAGATTGACCCGGCTGCCATCGGTAGTCCAGTCCAGATCCGCATCGGAGTAGGGCTCCACCGGGATCAGTTCAAAGGTGTCCGCACCCAGGGTATTTGCTATGATCTCTCCCACTCTGGCGCTGCGTCCGGAGGCGGAGTAGGTTACCACCAGGATCTTATCGGCCGCAGGAGCAGGGGTGGGATCTGCTTCAGAAACAGGAACGGAGCTTACCTGAGGAGTAGGCGCCGGCGTGGGCTCAGGAGTTGGAGCTGCTTCCGGGGCAGAACTGACCGGCTGGCTGGAAGCAGGCGTGCTGTTCCCGGCAGACTGATTGCCGCAAGCGGCAAGAACAAAGAGCATGGAAATGGCCAAAATCATCGCAATTACTTTTTTCATTGTGGTTTTTCCTTTCTGAATGATAAGCTTTAGAAAATTTTTTCAATAGACTTCCTGGAAAATTCCCAAAATTTCCTCATGGGTCATAACTTGGTAGGCATTAGGCACACAAGTACAGCTTTCAGCGATCGCGCGCAGGTCGGTAGATTCATCTATCCCTAACTCCCGCAAAGTGGTGGGTAATCCGAGCTCTTTGATAAAATCAGCAAGCAGCTCTACCCCGGCATACGCTAATTCTTTTTCTGTTTTTCCCTCCGGATCGATCTGCCAAATCTGCACCGCGAACCGGGCAAATTTCTCCGCGCCGCTTTCGCAGATATGCCGGTAATACACCGGGTGCAAAACCGCCAGCCCCTCACCGTGGTTACAATTTGTATACGCTCCCAGCTGATGCTCCATCTGGTGGCACTCGAAATCACATTTCTTTCCCAGCTTGATGATGCGGTTTTCCGCCATGGCGGCTTCCCACATCAAATTGCTTCTGGCGTTATAATCCTTCGGATTTTTCAGAGCCGCTCTGAGATCACGGATCACGCCACGCATCAGAGCTTCCATGATATCATCGGAAACATTTGGCTCATCCGGGGCGCTGAAATACGTCTCCATCAGGTGAGAAAGCGTATCGAACCCACCGGAAACCATCTGGCGTTTCGGCACTGAGTAGGTATAGACGGGATCAAGTAGGGAAACCCTCGGGTTGCACTGGGGATAGTCTCTGCCTGTTTTCAGGTTCAGCGCTTCGTTTGTAATGACCGCCCCACCGTTCATTTCGCTGCCCGTTCCGGCGGCGGTCACCACCGCGATCAATGGCACAAGCGGGAAATCTATCACACCGGGGCGAGCCCAGAAATTTTCCCAAATATCCCCCTCATAAGAGGCTGCCAACGATACCGCCTTGCAGCAGTCGATCACCGAGCCGCCGCCCACCGCTAAAATCAATTCAGCGCCGCTTTCCCGAATAAACCTTGCGCCCTCCTGTACTTTTTGATAGGTGGGATTTGACATGATGCCGGAAAACTCCACAATTTGCTTGCCAGACTTTTCCAGAGCTTCCCTTATCTCTTCATAGATTCCGTTTGATTTGATCGCCCCGCCGCCGTAGGCCAGCAAAACCGTATCCGCAGCGCAGTTACACTTTAAGAGGCAGGGCAGATATTCCTTCACGCATCCTTTCCCAAAAATCACTTTGGTGTTATTTTCAAAGATAAAATTGTTCATGCGGATCTCCTTATTTTAAGTTAAGCCGGCAACCCATTCTTTTACAGTGGATTCGCTTGCTCCGCTTGAAAAGCGCTGTCCTTCCTGCCAGTCTCCTGTTCCGGCCATTTCGGCAAGCAGCCGTCCGCTCTGTCCCAGGCCGGAGCTGGAAGAGGTGCAGAAGGGAATGACAGTCTTTCCGGTAAAATCGTTATTTTTGATAAAATTGTTCACCGGCCAGGCGGCGATCCCCCACCAGATGGGATAGCCGATAAAGATTGTATCATATTCCTTCCAGTTTTCTACCGTATCGGCGGTCAAAGCAATATCGCGCAGATTCTCGTTGTCATGCTCCCGATTGACCCGGCTCCCGGGAGTTGTCCAGCTCAGATCGGCGGAGGTATAGGGGGCCTCGGGAACAAGCTCAAAGGTATCGGCGCTTAGCGCATCGGCAATATAGCCTGCTACTCGCTCCGTGTTATTGCTGGCGGAAAAGTAGACTACCAGTGTTTTGCTGCCTGTGGCAGGCTGATCCGGCACTTCAGGCGTACCGGGAGTTTCCGGCTCGTTAGGAACGCCCGGCACATTGGGAACACTGGGCGTATTCTGCCCGGAGCTGCTGAGCCAGCGGTGCAGCATAGCCGCCAGTTCGGCACGGGTCGCTGTGCCCTGAGGATCAAAAAGATTATTTCCCTTTCCTGAAATGACTCCCTGCTCTCTTGCCCATTCTACAGCCGGAACAGCATAAGCGGAAATATCAGAGGCATCTGCAAAGGCCGGAGCTGTATCTGCAGGATTTGGAGATCCCTCTCTGCGCCACAAAAAAGCGGCAACCTGTTCCCGGGTCACAGAAGCATGAGGGGCGAACCGTAGATTGGTAACGCCAAAAGCTACACCGGTTTCCGCTGCCCAATTTACAGCGGCTTCATAATAGCTCCCTGCCCTCACATCGGAGAAACCGGACTTGGAAACCGGATCTGGCTCACCCGCCTGGCGGTGCAGTACCGTAACCAGCATAGCCCGGTCAGCAGAAGCATTGGGAGAAAAGGTCGTATTGGAGGTGCCACTGATCAAGCCCGCGTTTTTGCAATAGCTCACATCGCCTGCATACCAAGCGTTATCAGCCACATCGTGAAAATCGGCTGCCGCGAGAGCGGGCATAGACAAGCTCAACAGCGATACAACTGTCAGAAGAATGGATAAAAGCTTTTTCATGGTAGATTTTCCTTTCCTTATTTTGGATTCTGGAACTCAGTATAAACTGTTTTTCAAGGTACGGGAAGTTCCGGTTCGTTTACTGGATATAACCTCCGGGTTTATACTCAATTTGCCTCAAAAATCCTCTCCAGCCACTGCGCGTAGGCAGGGATCCACCCCTGCGTATAACCGTAGCCATGAGGACGATCCTGCAAAACATCTGTTTCCACCTGCACCTCCGCTTGCCGCAAGGCTTCCACGCAATCCTCGAACTGCCCGTAAAAAGGATCCCGCGTTCCATAGCAAAAATAAGTGGGCGGCAAACTGGATCGCCGAAATTTTTCTACATCGGTAGAAGCTACACTCAGCCTGCCATAAAACGAATAAATCATTCCCACCGCCCCCGCATCGGCAGAAACGGCGTCCAGAGAGTCAGGGTGATAGGCTCGATCGAGCTGCGCAGGGCTGACATTGCCCCTGTAATTCAGCACCATCTCTCCTGCCAGAATTCCTCCGGCGGAAAATCCCATTACGCCGATGTCTTTTTCGTCAATCCCATAAATTTTTGCGTTTTTTCGGACAAACCTTACAGCGCGGGCCAAGTCCAGAGCTCCTTCTTCCTGAGTGTAGGGCCGCAGACGGTAGTCAACAACAAAGCTTTGATACCCCAGCCCGCTCAACTCCCGGGCCACCGGCGTACCCTCCATTTGGTCGCTGCGGAATTGAAACGCTCCACCCGCGCAAATCAGCACAGCGCCTTTCACAGGGGTGCCCTCCGGTACGGGAAAAGTAGTAACGGTGGGGCGAAACTCCGGGTCGTCAAAGTACCCTCCATTGTTTACTGTATAATTTGTAACAGCGGGCGCGTTTCCCTCTTCCCACAAATAAAGCACCTGCTGGTTTTTGGGGTCGGCCGCGGCGGTAAATACGGTATTCCCGTCCGTTTCGGTCTTCCGCCGCGCAAACAGCCAACCCATAATTGCCTCGTCATGGGCAAAGAGACCGCCGCCGGCATGCTGATCCTGAACGCCGCGTTCGTCAAAATAGCTCTGTTCTTTTAAGTCCAGCACCACCAAACGGTCAATTTCCGCTTCTTGCAGGCCCATTTCCCGATACAGCCCGCACAGCCGGGAATATGCCTGCCGGATCGAAGAAGATCCGTAATAGGAATCCTCTCTACCGGTCGCAAGATACACGGGAGTTCGCGCCGCCGCCACCGGAGCCAGGTCGCCGTCCCACTGAGAGCTTACCATCAGAAAGGCGGAAAACAATTCCGGTTCTGACTCCATTACCAGCGAACCTGTTTCACCGCCGCCGGAATATCCCTCCAGATAGACCTGATCTCTGTCGATATTATAATGCTCCAAAATGAAATGGATCAATGCCAAGGCCTGTCGGGCACTGGTATTCCCCCAATCATGCAGCTGCGGCGCTATGACGATCATCTCGGAATTGTATTTTTGAGCTTCAACCCCGAAATCCTCCCAGCGCAGGTTTGCTCCTACGCCCTGAAAATACAGTCCCCCATAGCCCGGCAGCGTGACAAAAAGCGCATAGGGTTTGGTACCGTCATAGTGTTCCGGCACATACATTCCAAAATGGATTTCCCCCTCTGTTTCGGAATGATAGACATTGTCAAATTGAAATCCGCGAATCGTTTCCCTGCCAAAAGTGACTTCTACCGGAGCAGCCGCTTCCGGTGAGTCCGCCGGGCCGGAAGAAGGCATTAACCAGTTTTTCAGCATTACCGCTGCTTCCGCTCTGGTTGCCGTTCCCTTGGGATCAAAGTGGTCGTTTCCTTTTCCCGAAGCAATGCGCTGTTCTCTTGCCCAATGAATGGCGGTAAAGGCAAATTCGGAAATTTGATCCGCGTCGTGAAAAATCTGAACCGCGTTATCGACAGCCGGGCAGCCTGCCCTGCGCCACAAAAAGGTGGCAAGCTGTTCCCGGGTAACGGGATCGTTCACGCCAAATTTCCCGTTCCCTACACCGGCGGTCACGCCTGTTTCCGCAGCCCAGCTGACAGCTTTTTCATAATAAGAATTTTTCACTACATCGTTGAATCCCGATGCGGCGGCAGGCTCCGGGCTTCCCGCGTGTCTGTACAAAACCGTGATAAGCATTGCCCGCGTCATGGTGCTGTTCGGAGAAAATTTTCGATCTCCGGTGCCAAGCATCAGGCCCTCGTTCTGCACATATCCCACTGCCTGCGTATACCAGGCGGCAGGCGGAATATCCGTAAAGCTTACAATCGCCTCTCCGATATGCGCCAACGCGGCCACTGCTGCCAGCACGAGCGAAACCGCTGTTACAGCCAACTGCTTCATAAAATTCATCTCCTTGCTTTTTTTCAGAAGGAAGCATAACAAAATCGAGACCTCAAAAGAAGTCTCGATTTGTTACCAGCTTATTACCTTTTGGTTATGACCGTTTTGCTTTCCGGATCGCCGCCAGGAATTTTTGTACCAGAGGCGATGGCTCCGGTGAATGAAGCAGCCCATAGGGAATGGAATGCTCCCACTCTACGGGAATGACCTTCAAAAGCGGGTGAACGTTTGCCCACATGGGAATGGCCATCAGCACATCGTTGCTGTTTTCGCAGCGATTAAACACATCTACATTGTAAAAATCGAAATCCACAATATTCACCTCCGGGTGATTTTTCCACAGATCGTCCCGAAGCTCGTCCACGTATTTGCTCCAATTCCGCCGCATGAGCAGGAAGTTCTCGCCGTGCAGATCCTCCGCCGTCAGCTTTGTTTTCTGCGCCAGCGGGTGGTGAATGGATACAGCGCAGCACAGAGGTTCTCTGGAAAGCTCAAACCCGGAGCAGCTGCGAAGGTTCAGCATGGTCTCATCAAAAATTCCTGCCACTATGTCAATATTCTGCCCCAGATTTCTAAGGATCTCCCGGGCATTCTCTTCGGTGTTGTCAAAAGGGACGATTTGGAACTTGATTTCCGGGCTTTGGGCGTGAATGGCGGGCCAAAGCTCTACCAGTGCCTGGGCGGGAGTCATGGGAGAAGAGCCGATGCGGATCACATCGGTATCACCCTGCATGGCGTTTTTTGCCCGGCTGACAGAGTCCTTACAATACTGGATCACATATTTTGCGTCCTTGTAAAGAGAAACACCAGCCTTTGTCAGCTGCAGGCCCCGGTGAGTGCGGTGAAATAACTGCACGTCAAGGGCGCTTTCCAAGAGGTTGATCTGCTTGATCACCGCCGTGGGCGTGATGAAAAGCTGCTCGGCGGCTTTATTGAAGCTTCCGGCGTCTGCCGCCTGAAGAAAGGTTTCCAGCTGCGGATTATACATACTCAATACACCAACGCGGTAAAGGAAAACTGCACCAGCTTCCAATCGTTGCCGTCCTTCGTGTAGACCTCCGTAACGGCAAAATGATGGGTAGTCGGTTTACCGCCTAACAGCAGACCGTAATCGCAATCGGTGATCACGATACCGGCGTCTCCCCATAGCTTGGGAGCCTGGCTGTGCAGTACGATCTCAGTAGGCTGGAAAATCTGATCGGTAAAGCATCTCATTTCCTCTTCCAGCCCACATGTTACGCCGATGTGCACAAAACAGCAATCCTTGTGGGCGATCTCCTCCATCACAGCAACATCGGACTGCTCCATCGCTTTCCAAAAGCGTTTTGACGTTTCAATCAGTTTTTCGGTCATGGCGATCACTCCCTGCCAAAATTTACAACTATTATAAACGTCAAGCCACCCGGTTGTAAATAGGCTAGTACCCTTTTCCGATATCCCCGCACTCCAAACAAAAGAAACACAGATTCTTCAAGAAATAACCACGGCTTCAATCAGTCTTTTTCATAGTAAACAAAAACTCGCATTCCGCTATTTCCGCTCCCTGCTTTGGGGAAAAGACGGTATCATATTCCTGAGCACAGCCGGAAAACGCGTAATGGCAGGAAAGCTGTACGCCGTAAAGCTCCAGGGAAAAGTCAGCAAAGGGGGCTTCCAGCTGTTCCGCAAGGTCTTTCAGCTCTTTTTTTGTCCAATCCACCCCGTCTTGGGCCAGCGTAAAGGACATGGCGGAAAGCATGATCTCCTCTTGATTGGCATAGAACAAAAGGCTTTTCTCGTCCTTGATCGGTATTACAGTGCGGCTCTTCAGGGTGACCTCCGTGATCCGCCCCTCTTTTTCCACAAAAGAAAATTGCGGCATTTCCTGGCTTTCCCCTATCGTAATTGTGTAAACGCCGGGCTCCCGCGCTTCGATCCAGTTCCCGGCGCTGTCCAGCGTGTAACGGGTATCGCCGTAATAGTACCATAGGTAACGATCGTAATTTTCACAAAATTCCGCAACGGTAAGCTCTCCCCTGTGCTTTGGCAGCTCTGCCCGAAGCACGGAAAGGAAGAGCGCGAAAAACAGCAGCAGGTAAGCGCCCGTCATTGCGAAACAGCGCCAGTTTTTCGTATCCCGAACTGTTTCCTCGGAATCGTATTCCCAGGAGAGCGTTCCCAGCTTATCGTAGATACGGTAGCATTGCAGCATACGGATCCAGGAATAAATCGGAAGCTGAAAGCCGGTTTTCACAAGCACGCCCCAGGTTCTGGCCAGCGCCTTGCGGTAGGTCAGCCTGCGCCCATCGTTATCCATCACCCGAAGGCCGAAGATCCATTTTCCCGGCGTTGTTCGAAGCAAAGAAAGAAACAACGGCTCCAGAAACAGCATGAGAAGAAGCCCGGCCGCAAAATCCAAAAGATTCTCCGCGCCGGATCGGTCTGTGGCCTGAATATGACATACCAGCAGCAAAAAGATAGTCCAAAGGCAGGCATAAAATGCCAGATCGAACATTCTGGCGAAAAAACGCCGCCAGGGCACCCAGGCCCTTGGAGCCTGATCGGAAAGAAGCTCCGGCGCGGCCTGCATGCCGTTTTGATCCATGGAATCCAGATATTTCTGGGCGTCCAGTGTTTCATACAGTACGCCTTCGTCCCGCATTTCCCGGCAGATCTCCCAAGCCTTTTCCAAGCTTTCCCGATCCGCGGTAAGCTGCGCCAGCTGCCGGTTCAAGACCGTTGTCAAATTCACTGCACCGCTTTGAATTGCCTTGATTTCTTCCAAGGGGATATGCAGGCTTCGGAGAAGCTTGATCCGCTTCAATATCGCAAGATTTTCTTCCGAATAGTCCCGATAACCGTTTTCTTCCCTTGCGGGAGAAAGCAGTCCCTCCGCCTCGTAAAAACGGATATTTGCTCTGGTCATGCCGGAAAGCTCTTCTATTTCTTTGATCGTCATAAAAAGCACCCCCAAAATGACTTTCCTGATACCAAAATACAGTATCAAGCAGGTTTACAGTCAAGCTTTTTTTGATTTTTATCCGGCGAGACTTCTGAATTTTTTCTATGCTTCCAGTATAGTCCTATTGACAAAAAATGTCTACCGAGAGCTTTCTTAAAAGCAGATACGCGGAGGCAAAATTTACTGCCATATGGCTCCAAAACGGCAGTGCTTAAAAATCATTCCCCAAAAACATGTTGTTGACGTATTTTTCGTTAAACACGGCATTGCCGCCAAGGTTTACATGTTTGGAAAGCCCGGCGATCCGGCTGAGCTCCTGCTTTTCCCTTTGATCCAGCAGCACCCGGGACACGCCGGCAAGGGCCGCGTTTCCCAAAACTCTGGTTCGATCTTCTATCCCCTTGGGAAGCAGACCGATCTCCACGGCGCTTTCCACATTCAAATGGCTGCCGAAACCGCCGGTGATGTACAGCGTTCCAATCTCTTCCACCGTTGTCCCCGCCGTTTCCAGAAGGGTTTCAATGCCCGCGGCAATGGCCGCCTTGGCAAGCTGGACAGAACGGATATCCTTTTGCTCTATGGCGACCCCCTCCGTCAGGGAAAGGGTATCGTCCTCCAAGGCGCCGGTCTCATCGATCTCTCCGTTTTTCAGGCCCGCGGCAATGGCGTCGATCAGCCCGGAACCACAGATCCCCACCGCTTTCGCCTCGTGGATCGTATGGATCCGCAGCTTCCCCTCCTCCAGCCAAACCCGGTCAATAGCCCCGCTGATGCTGCCGCAGCCGCAGGAGATCCCGGCCCCTTCAAAGGCAGGGCCGGCGGCGGTGGAGGTCACATACAAAACGCCGTCTTTCCACAAGGCAATTTCGCCGTTGGTTCCAATATCACAAAGAAGAGAGGTTTCCGCTTTCTGACACATACCGGAAGCCAGCACGGCGCAGGTGATGTCCGCCCCCACAAAAGCATTCATGCAGGGCGGTAAATAAGCTTTTCGACCGGAAAAATCCGCTTCTGTATCAAACAGGGTTTCCGCCAGGAAGGGTGCGTGGGAGAGGCTCTCCGGATCGATCCCGCAGAGCAGGTAAAGCATGGTTGTGTTGCCTGTAATTGCCAAAACGTCCGGCTGTTTTTCTTCTGAAACGGCCTGCCGCATTAAGGCTTCCACACACTCGGTGACCTGAGCCTGCAGCTGAGAAAGTTTCCCCCCCATCGCGGCCTCGATACGGCCCATAACATCGGCTGCTTCTGAGGTTTGCGGATTTAGCGCCGCCGCCGTGCCAATGCACTGGCCTGTTTTCAAATCAAACACCTTCAGCACGATGGTGGTAGTACCGATATCTACCGCCGCTCCATAGGTTCCCGGCATGGGCCGCAGGGAAACGCTTTGTACGCCCGTTTCCGTTTCAATATCCATGGCTCTGCCGCCATTGGGCAGGAACACGGAAGCATCTCCCAGAATGACCGCCTGACAGGATAACCGCTTCCCTGCTTTTTTTTCCTGCTCATTGGGCTCAGAAACAGCGCCGGAAAGCTCTACGGCGCATTTGCCGCAGTTGCCGTGACCGCCGCAGGGGTGCGGCAGGGAAAAACCGGCCTTCTCCAAAATATCGTCCAACAGAGCCGCCCTTTCAAAAGGGATTTTATGGGCGTTTCCATTTTTCCAAATCGTCAGTTCAAACATCGTTCTCCTCCGGAAGCAGGATCATGCTGAAAAAGGTCACGGTGTCCTGCCCATTGATGTATTTCAAATCGGTATCCTTCGTAGTATTGTACACATCGACGCCGTAGCCCTCCAAAGACGGCATCGCGTTTTCAGGGGAAACACAGGGCTTCCCCTCTTTTTTGGCGCAGACTTTACAATAATGACAGCCGCCGTTGATCAGGTGGAGATATCCTTCAGGCAGCAGGGGCTTTAAGGCCTTTTCCACCTTGCGGCTGATCTTCGCGTGAAGATTTCCTGCTTCCTGCATTCCCTCAATATCAAAGCTGTCCTCCAGTTCAGAAATTGTCTGGTACAGCAGCCCTTGAGGGTATTTTTTGACGGTTTCGATCAGCTCGTCAATATCTCCGGTATCCGGAGGACACATCCAGCAGCGCCCGTAATTTCCGCAGGTATTCTCCGCGCAGACGTCCCGGAAGGCACGGGAGGTCACAATCTTGCTGCCGGGGATCACAGTCGCCTTGGCAGCACCCTCGGCAAGAATCATTTCAACCAGTTTTTCCAGATCCATCGTATCTCACTCCTTAGAGAATTCAACATAAAATCATTCTCCGGTCAATTTTCAAAAAGAAAACCGCATCAAATGAAAGACGTGCTTCATCTAATGCGGTTTCCGAGAAATCAGTCTTTCAAAGCTTCAAAGAAAGCGTTGATAGTATCCCAACTGGAATGAGCGGGAATATCGCAGCCGGAAGAAGGAATGAAATTTTTGTATTTCCCACACTTCTCCAGCAGTTCCTTCGTGGCGGCACGTATTGACTCTGGCGTACCCTGCGCGAACTGAGAAGCGGGATCCACATTTCCCATGCACAGAGCGTCTGCCGGCGCCGCTGCCAGGATCTCGTCCATCTTGACCGCGTTTCCGAAATGATACGCCACGGCGTTCTGAGAGAAAATACTATCCAGCATTCTCGGCACGGCATTGCCGCAGTTGTGATAGACAATACCGAAATTCTCGTCCTGCAAAGCGTCAATAATGCGCTTGACATAGGGCACGGAGAATTCCTCCGCCATTTCGGGATTCAGAATACCGGCAAGGGGCTCCGCCATCATAATGCCGTCCGCCCCCGCCGCCTTCATAGCGGCACCGTACTGGATCAGAAACTCCGTGGCCTTCTCCAGAACGATATGCACCGTTTCCGGTTCGTCATAGCAGATATACATGATCTCCGTCACATCCATCAGACGGCCCGCCAGAGAGAACGGACCGATGGTGCCCGCAAGCAGGGGCTTATCGGTGATGCGCTCCTTCGCCTGACGAATTCCCTCTACGCAAACGCCGATGCGCCCGGCCTCCAGAGAGGGGATCTGCAAAGCCTCGGCTTCCTTTTCATCGGAAACAAGCTGCCCCACAATAGCGGGGATCTCGTTTTTGGAGAATTTTACTTCCGCTCCGAAGGCTTCCGCTTCTACGGAAAGATCCATCAGGCCAATGGCCGTCAAAATATCTGTTTCCTTCGCAATGACCTCCATGGCCTTTGCCTGAAGCTCAGAGGTTTTTACCAGCTGCTCCACGTCTACCCCCAACTTTTGCGCCGCGGGGAAAGACAGAATCGGCAGCCCTTGCCGGGGCTCCGCCTTTGCGGCGTCCCAGAGAAATTTACTGATATTCATTCGCGCCCCTCCCGTGCTTACTGTACGAACGTAAGGGCCATATCCGCAGCGCTGGCAGCGTCTACCGTGTAGCCGTCGGCGCCGATCTGCTTGCAGAACTCCTCGTTGACGGGAGCGCCGCCGATCATGATCTTTACGCGGTCATGGATCCCAGCGGCCTCCGCGGCCTTTACCACGTCTTCCATCACGTGCATGGTGGTGGTCAGAAGAGCGGAGCAGCAGATGATATCGCAGTTATTCTCGATTGCGGCATTGACAAAGGTTTCAGGAGCTACATCGGTACCCAGGTCGATCACCTCAAAGCCCTTGCCCTCCAGCATCATCTTTACCAGGTTTTTACCGATATCGTGCAGGTCGCCCTGTACCGTGCCGATACACACCTTACCAACAGACTCCACACCGGCCTCAGCCAGCAGGGGCTTCAGCAGCTCGATGCTCTGGTTCATGGCGCGGGCCGCCATCAGAACCTCGGGAACAAACACCTCGTTCTTCTTAAATTTTTCGCCAATGGAGCTCATACCGCCCAGCAGGCCTTCTTTCAAAATGTCCTGAGGATCTACACCCTCGTCAATAGCCTTCTGTACCAGCTCTTTTGTAGCCTTAGACTTGCCACTTTCCAGCAGCTCTGCAATTTCCTTCAAAATCATGACAAAAGTCCTCCTTGAAATTTTCTGTAAAAGAGTGTATATTTGTAACAAACCCGGAAAACACCGGGGCAGTACCGGGAAATAGTATTCCTTAATAACTGCCGACCTTTTTCACCGTCTCAATAATGCGCTTCATGTTCTCCAAGCTCACATCGTCAGGGATAGAGTGGTCAGAGGAGAAAATATAACCGCCGTTCTGCTTCAGAATGGGAATCTTTTCATTGATTTCCGCAATCACTGCCTCCGCGTTGGGCCACTGCTGTGCATTGATACCGCCGTGGAGAACCAGCTTATCGCCGAATTCCTTCTTGAGCTGGAGAGAATCCATACCGGCCTTGACCTCCAGAGGATTTAAAGCATCTACTCCAGTTGCCACAATATCAGGAACCAGGGTCATTACATCGCCGCAGGAATGAAGTTCCGCGAAAATACCGTGGTCGTGGGCCCATTTCACGCCTCTGGTATGATAGGGCTGCAGCAGATTGCGATACATGGCGGGCGAGAAGAACGTGGTTCCCTTATAGCCCATATCGTCCCACCACCACATTTGGTCGAAGTGATAGCCGGCATCCCAAATGCGGGTAAACAGCTTTTCACAGCGATCCAGATAGGTATCAAACATATCCTGAACCAATTCCGGCTCTTCCATCATGGCGATCAGGGTAGTATCTGTTCCCATCATATGGGAATGAGTCACGTCAAAGCCAAACCAGAAATTGCCGCGGATCCAGTACCCCTTTTCTCTCCATTTATCGAAATTATTTTTCAGCAGATCCCAGGGAATGCGGTCATCGTCCAGGGTCATGCGGGCTTTAGCTTCTTCCCAGGCATCCGCGTCCACCACCTTATAGTCCAGGTTTTCCGGGGTGGATTCCGCATTCTTAAATTCCTTTGTGGTCACGCCCCAGGGCGTGGTGGAAATGATATAACGATCCGTTTCCTCAATGATCTTTTTGGGGAATCTGGGAGAGATATCAATATCGATATGAACTACCTTATCGATATCGAAATACTCAGTCCAATCGGTGTTCTGAGGCATTCCCTCCTGATTCCAGCGCCGAACAGTGGTAAACCAGGGATCATCAGTGATCGGAATACGATCTGCTTCACGGTGTTCAAAGGTTCTCTTAAAACGTTCCCATGTTGTCATGGACATGCTGTAATTCCTCCCAAATAGGTTTGGATGATATCTTCATATTAGCAACGAAAAAAAAGCAAGTCAACCTCCTTTCAAAACAGTGTTCTCTTTTTGACATAGATAATCAATTTTTTGATATCGAGGAGTTTTTCTATGTATCACGAAAATGGTGATTTCGGCCAGGTTCGGCTGGCGAGCCTTGTTCCCACCTTACAAAGCGAAGGGTTATTTTCTCTGCATTCTGTTGGATGGCACAAGTGCAATGACCATTACCAGATCTCTCATCCAGACGGCAACGACGACCATCTGATTTTAATTACGACCGGCGGCTGCGGCTTCATGGAGATCGAGGGACTGCCCTATGAGCTTCCTGCCGGAACCATCGCCTTTATTCCCCGAAATGTCGCAAACCGTTACGGAACCCCCAAGGGTGGCCTTTGGGAATTTTACTGGCTTCACCCCTGCGGAAGCGCCGCCAACAGTTTTTTGGACGCCGTGACCCGACGAGGCTCTTTTCTGAAAAGATTCAGTACGGATCGGGACTATGCCCCCCGTATGGAAAAGCTTCTCTCCCTCTGTACGGAGCGCACGGACGATACCTCTCTCTACCTTTCTCAAAAGCTCAGCGAGCTTCTGCACCTCGCCGCGCTGGATCTGTGCGCAAAGCCGAAGTCGGTCTCCCTTTCCACCCATGTGATCTCCTATATCGAACAGCATTATGACGAGCCGGTAAAGGTGGAGGATATCGCCGGAACCCTTTTTATTTCCAGCGCCCATCTCATCCGGATCTTCAAAAAAGAAAACGGCTGTACTCCCCACCAGTACCTTTTGCGATACCGCCTGCTCTCCGCGGCGGAGCTTTTGAAATTCAGTGAGCTGCAGGTAAAGGAAATCGCGGCCCAGGTGGGCTTCTCCTCCTCCAGCCATTTCAGCAGCTGCTTTTATAAACGGTACGGCTGCACCCCTTTGCAATATCAGGAGCAGGCTTCCATTAAATAGAGGATTTGCGGAAAAAGCCGCAAATATACTGTATTTCGGCCACTTCTTTCCCTCAACCGGCGGCAGATCACGGTCCAGCCCCGTGGGAAACGCTGCTTCCCTGCCTTTCAAAGGCTGTAAGGCATACTGTAATGCTTTTATTGTACCGCAAGGCCGCGTGATCTGACAGAGGACAAACCATATATTTTTTATAAAAAGCATGGGCTGCCGGAAAATTTGACATTGCTGAGCAATGTCAGCGGGGAAGTTAGTTCGGTAAATTGAAATTTAGCGGCGAGGCGCCGCGGCCACTCGTGAAGCGGCTTGGTACGGAAAGCTAGTTTCTGACCCGACCGTTGGCAGGGTGGTAAATTGGAATTTGGCGGCGAGGCGCCGCGGCCACTCGTGAAGCGGCTTGGTACGGAAAGCTAGTTTCTGACCCGACCGTTAGCAGGGTGGTAAATTGGAATTTGGCGGCGAGGCGCCGCGGCCACTCGTGAAGCGGCTTGGTACGGAAAGCTAGTTTCCGACCCGACCATTGGCAGGGTGGTAAATTGGAATTTGGCTCCGCTCACTTCTCGCCTGTCATCCTGAGCAGAAAGCAAGGAGAACCTTGCTTTCTTGGCGAAGGATCTCGTCCTTTGGCTCTTTGACCAGGAATGAAGAGCGAGATCCTTCGTCGCTTCGCTCCTCAGGATGACAAAGGAGAGGACTTGTTCTTCTCTAACGACTAACGACTAACAGCTAACGACTAGTTCGCTAAACCATAACTTTCTGCGCTGCTATGCAGCGCCACCACCGTCCAGAATCTAAAAAGGGCGCGCTGCAGTTTTTCTTTCTGCAGCGCGCCCTTTTTTCAAGCTTTTATTTAGGGATTACTTTCTGGGGTTCTTGATCGCGGCCTGAGCGGCAGCCAGGCGGGCGATCGGAACACGGAAGGGAGAGCAGGAAACGTAGGTCAGGCCTACGTTGTGGCAGAACTCGATGGTGGTCGGGTCGCCGCCGTGCTCGCCGCAGATACCCAGAATGATGTCGGGGCGAACGGCCTTGCCCTTTTCGCTGGCCAGCTTCACCAGCTGACCAACGCCCTCCTGATCCAGACGGGCAAAGGGATCGTTCTCATAGATCTTATTCTCATAATAAGAGCTCAGGAACTTCCCGGCGTCGTCTCTGGAGAAGCCGAAGGTCATCTGGGTCAGGTCGTTGGTGCCGAAGGAGAAGAACTCGGCCTCTTCCGCGATCTTGTCGGCGGTAAGAGCGGCGCGGGGGATCTCAATCATGGTACCTACCTTGTACTTCAGGTCGGAACCGGCCTCGGCGATGATACGGTCGGCGGTTTCAACCACTGTCTTCTTAACGAACTTCAGCTCCTTGACCTCACCTACCAGCGGGATCATGATCTCGGGCACGATGTGCCAATCGGGATGAGCCTTGTTCACATTGATGGCGGCCTTGATGACGGCCTCGGTCTGCATTTCCGCGATCTCAGGATAGGTGACGGCCAGACGGCAGCCACGATGGCCCATCATGGGATTGAACTCATGGAGAGAGGAAATGATGGCCTTGATATCCTCCACGGTCTTGCCCTGAGTTTTTGCCAGCGCCTCGATATCCTTTTCCTCGGTGGGAACGAACTCATGCAGAGGCGGATCCAGGAAGCGGATATTGACATGCTTGCCCTCCAGGGCCTCGTACAGCTTCTCAAAGTCTCCCTGCTGCATGGGCTCCAGCTTGGCAAGAGCGGCCTTGCGCTGCTCCACGGTATCGGAGCAGATCATCTCGCGGATCGCGGCGATACGGTCGGGATCAAAGAACATGTGCTCGGTACGGCACAAGCCAATGCCCTGAGCGCCGAAGGTCACAGCCTGCTGGGCGTCCTTGGGGGTATCGGCATTGGTGCGTACCTCCAGCTGGCGGTACTTGTCGGAGAGCTCCATGATCCGGCCGAAATAGCCGCCGGTGGTGGAAGCGGGCACGGTGGGGATCGCCTCGCCGTAAATGTTACCGGTGGTGCCGTCGAGAGAAATGTAATCTCCCTCATGATAGGTGCGGCCGTTCAATTCGAACTTCTTGTTGGCTTCGTCCATCTTGATGGCGC
Source organism: Neglectibacter caecimuris (assembly GCF_034335015.1). Lineage (NCBI taxonomy): Bacteria > Bacillati > Bacillota > Clostridia > Eubacteriales > Oscillospiraceae > Neglectibacter > Neglectibacter caecimuris. The sequence continues at coordinate 469,660 of NZ_JAWXXK010000004.1, forward strand.
CGCAGCCGGAAACACAGCAGGTGCCCATGCCGCGGGCAACCACAGCCGCGTGGCTGGTCATGCCGCCGCGCACGGTGAGAATACCCTGAGAGTAGTGCATGCCCTCAATATCCTCGGGAGAGGTCTCCAGGCGAACCAGAACGACCTTCTCCCCCTTCTGGCCCTGCTCCACGGCGTCCTCTGCGGTAAAGACGATCTTGCCGCAGGCGGCTCCGGGAGAAGCGGCCAAAGCGCTGGCCACGGGAGTGGCGGCCTTCAAAGCGGCCGGATCAAACTGCGGGTGCAGCAAAGCGTCCAGCTGCTTGGGATCGATCATCAGCAGCGCGTCCTCCTCGGTCTTCATGCCCTCGTCGATCAGATCGCAGGCGATCTTGATGGCGGCGGTGGCGGTGCGCTTGCCGTTTCTGGTCTGCAGCATGTACAGCTTGCCGTGCTCCACGGTAAACTCCATATCCTGCATGTCGTGATAATGATCCTCCAGGGTCTTGCAGACGGCCTGGAACTGAGCAAACGCCTCCGGGAACTTCTCGGCCATCTGTGCAATAGGCATAGGAGTACGCACGCCGGCCACAACGTCTTCGCCCTGGGCATTGGTCAGGAACTCGCCCATCAGCTTCTTTTCGCCGGTGGCGGGATCGCGGGTGAAGGCCACGCCGGTGCCGCAGTCATCACCCATGTTGCCGAACGCCATCATCTGCACGTTGACGGCGGTACCCCAGGAATAGGGGATCTCGTTCATCATGCGGTACACGTTGGCGCGGGGGTTGTCCCAGGAACGGAACACGGCCTTGACGGCGCCCATCAGCTGCTCTACGGGATCCGTGGGGAAATCCTCACCGATCTTGTTCTTGTATTCGGCCTTGAACTGGTTTGCCAGCTCCTTCAGATCCTCGGCGGTCAGCTCGGTATCCTGAGTGACGCCCTTCTTTTCCTTCATCTCATCGATGAGCTGCTCAAAATACTTCTTGCCCACTTCCATAACCACATCGGAATACATCTGGATAAATCTTCTGTAGCAGTCATAGGCCCAGCGGGGATTGTTGGACTGCTCCGCCATGACCTGCACCACTTCCTCATTGAGGCCCAGGTTCAGAATGGTGTCCATCATGCCGGGCATGGAAGCGCGGGCGCCGGAACGAACGGAAACCAGCAGAGGATTGGTCTTATCACCGAACTTCTTTCCGGTGATCTCCTCCATTTTTCCCACATACTCCATGATCTGGGCCTGGATCTCGTCGTTGATCTTCCGGCCGTCCTCATAGTACTGAGTGCAGGCCTCGGTGCTGATGGTGAAGCCCTGGGGAACGGGCAAGCCGATCTTGGTCATTTCCGCAAGGTTCGCGCCCTTGCCGCCAAGAAGCTCCCGCATGGACGCATCGCCTTCGCTGAACAGGTAAACGTACTTGTGGCTCATTGGTATCTACCTCCTAAAAGTGTTCAACCGGACAGATGAACTGGCCTCCGGGTGACAGCAAAACATGCCGTTCGGAAAGCTCTTCGGCTTGTCCGCACGGTATCTTTAGAAAATTATACCAAACTCTTCCGAAAAATTCCATAGGGAATTCAAAGAATTTTTCAAATTTTTTTTGCAAAAATCGCGAATCCCCGGTTTCTCTGCCCGTCCCACGCAAAAACCGGCAAAATACCGCTTGAAAAAACAAACCGCTGCTGGCATAATAACATATAGACCATTCCTTGAGAACCCCGGCGGGCAGGAGCCTCCTTCCCGCCCTGTCTTTGTGTTCTGAAGAGTAAGCGTACTTGTTTTGGGAAGGCGGAAAAGCTATGCTGGATTTTATAAAAAAAAATCGTCCCCGTTCGGGAGGCTCTGTGGAATTTATGATCGTCGGTCTGGGAAACCCCGGCAGGCAATATGAAAACACCAGGCACAATGCCGGCTTTATGGCCTTGGACCGCATTGCGGAGAAAGCTCACACTGAGATCAAGCGTATCAAATATAAGGGGCTGATCGGGGAAGGCGTCCTTTCCGGGAAACGGGTGCTGCTGTTAAAGCCCACTACCTTTATGAACCTCAGCGGGCAATCCGTACAGGAGGCCATGAGCTTTTACAAGCTGACACCGGAGCAGGTCCTGATCCTGTTTGACGATATCAACCTTTCCCCCGGGAAGCTGCGGATCCGCAGGAAGGGCAGCGACGGCGGGCACAACGGCATGAAGAATATCATTTATCTCTCCGGCTCTGATCAGTTTCCCAGAATCAAGCTGGGAGTGGGACAAAAACCGCACCCCGATTATGATCTGGCGGACTGGGTGCTTTCCAGGTTCACCTCTCAGGAGCTGAAGGAGCTGTCTCCCGCTCTGGACAACGCCGCGGCCGCGGCAGAGCTGATCTTAAACGGCGAGCTGGACCGGGCGATGAACCTTTATAATTGAGAGCCGAAGCTTCTTTATGATCTGCCGAACATAGATACCTGAATTTTGAAAGGAACTGCCATCGCCTATGAAACTGATCAGCAATGGGCTGAAGCAATGGCCAGAATATGCCGCCCTGTCCCGGGCGGTAAAGGAAAACGCTTTCCCCGGAGCCGTTACCGGGCTTTCCGGGATCCATAAATGCTGCGTGATCAGCACGCTTTGCGAGGAAACCGGGAAAAAGGCCCTGATTTTGGCCGCCGACGAGGCGGAAGCTCAGCGCTTCTGCGAGGACTTGCAGGCACTGGGAAGAAGCCCTGTTTTTTTCCCGTTCCGAGATTTCGGCTTTCGGGACGCCGCCGGAACCTCTCACGAATACGAACGGCTGCGACTGGAAGCGTTGACAAGGCTCCTGAGCGGCTCCTGCGACTGCGTAGTGGCCTGTATCGACGCGGCGCTGCAGTATACCATGGGTCCGGAGGAGCTAGAAAAGCGCCTGTTTCACCTGGAAGCGGGCAAGGAAACTGAAATTGAAGAGCTGTTGTCCGCCTTGGTCGCCTGCGGCTACGTCAGAGAGGAACAGATCGAGGGCCCAGGCCAGTTCAGCCGCCGGGGCGGCATTGTGGACTTTTTTTCTCCCGGCAGTCAAAGCCCAGTGCGGGTGGAGTTCTGGGGAGACGAGATCGACTCCATCTCCTATTTTGACACCGCAACACAGCGCCGCACCGATCCGGTGGACACGGTAACGCTGGCCCCCTGCGTGGAGGTGATCCCCGATGATCCGGCTGCGCTGGCCGCTAAAATTGAAAAGCTCGCTTCTTCTCTGCGGGGGAAAGCCGCGCCGAAAGCAAAAGAAATTTTACAGTGCGAGGCGGAAAAGCTGCGAAACGGGCTGCACCTGGGCTCCCTCGATAAATTTATCACTCTCATCTATCCGGAAGCCTGTACCCTTTTTTCCTATTTTTCGCCGGAGGACAGCCTTCTGTTCTTTTCAGAGGGCAACAAGCTGAAGGAGAGAATGCGCACCGTCTTGTGGCAATGGGCGGAGGATCTGAAGGCGTATCTGGCGGAGGGGATCCTCTGCAAGGGGCTGGAGCTCTACACCGGTTCCTGGGAGGACGCTTTATCTGTTTCTCAGAAGATCCCTTCCCTATATCTGGATCTTTTTGCCAGGGGCAGCTATGAGGTACCCACCAGGACCCTTTTGAACATGACGGCCCGTCAGCTTCCTGTCTGGGGCGGCGGCACGCAGCTTTTGGCGGAGGATCTCTCTTCCCTACTTTCCCAAGGCCGGGCCTGCGTGGTGCTGGCCGGCACCGCCAGAGCCGGAAAATCCCTGGTGGAGGATCTGAAGCAGGCCGGGCTTCCCGTCTCTTATCTGGAAGCCCCCTCCACTGCCGCCAGGGGAACCGTCACTGTCACGGAGGGAACACTTTCCGCAGGCTTTGACCTGCCCGGCGGCGCTTTTGCCCTGATCACCCATGGCAGGCTGATGGCGGCAAAGGTCAAAAAGACAAAACGGGGAAAAAACAGCAAGGAGATCTCCAACCTCTCCGAGCTTTCTCCCGGAGATTACGTAGTACATTCCGCCCACGGCATCGGCGTGTTTGAAGGGATCCACAAGCTGGAAATGAACGGGATCGTCAAGGACTATATCAAGGTGCGCTACGCGAAAAACGACACCCTGTATGTTCCCGTCACCCAGCTGGACATGGTTTCCAAATATATTGGCCCCCGGGAGGACGCAAATGTCCGCCTGAGCAGACTGGGCGGCACTGATTGGCAGCGGCAGAAAACGAAGGTGCGGGCCGCCGTAAAGGATATCGCCAAAGATCTGATCCAGCTTTACGCCCAGCGCATGCAGCAGGAGGGCTACGCCTTTCCGCCGGACGGAGAATGGCAGTTTGATTTTGAATCTCATTTCGAGTTTGAGGAAACGGAGGATCAGCTGCGCTGCGTCAATGAGATCAAAGACGACATGGAACGGAATGTTCCCATGGATCGGCTGCTCTGCGGCGATGTGGGCTTCGGTAAAACAGAGGTTGCCCTGCGGGCAGCCTTCAAGTGCATCGCCGCCGGAAAGCAGTGCGCCATATTAGTCCCCACCACCATTCTGGCCTGGCAGCATTATCAGACCATTCTACGGCGGATGGAGGGCTTCCCTGTAGACGTGGAGCTGCTTTCCCGTTTCCGCACCCCCAAGCAGCAGGAGGAGATCCTGAAAAAGGTAAAGCGAGGCGGCATCGATATCATTGTGGGCACCCACCGGCTGGTATCAAAGGACGTGGCCTTTCACGACTTGGGCCTGGTCATTATCGATGAAGAGCAGCGCTTCGGCGTGGCGCAGAAGGAGCGGCTGAAATCCCTGTGCAAATGCGCCGATGTGCTCACCCTTTCCGCCACCCCCATTCCCCGCACGCTGAACATGGCCCTCTCCGGCATTCGGGATATGTCGGTGATCGAAGAAGCGCCCTTAGACCGGCACCCGGTACAGACCTATGTGCTGGAATACGACACCGGCGTGCTGTATGACGCTATTCGGAGGGAGCTGCGCCGGGGCGGGCAGGTATATTACCTGCACAATGATGTGGCCTCCATCGCCCGGGTGGCCGCCCGGATCCAGCAAAGTATTCCCGAGGCCCGGGTAGGCGTTGGACACGGAAAAATGAACGAGGAAGAGCTTTCAGAGATCTGGCGGCAGCTTTTGGACCACGAGATCGATATTCTGGTCTGTACCACCATCATTGAAACAGGGGTGGACGTGCCTTCGGCCAATACGCTGATCATAGAAAACGCCGACCGCATGGGGCTTTCACAGCTGCACCAGCTGCGGGGCCGGGTCGGGCGCAGCAACCGCCGGGCCTATGCCTACCTGACCTATGCCCCCAATAAGGTGCTGACGGAGATCGCCCAGAAGCGGCTTTCCGCCATACGGGAATTCACGGAATTCGGCTCCGGCTTCAAGATCGCCATGCGGGATCTTGAAATTCGCGGCGCGGGAAATATTCTGGGCGGCGAACAGCACGGGCATATGGAAACAGTGGGCTATGACCTGTATATCAAGCTGCTGGGAGAAGCGGTGAGCCTGATGAAAGGCGAGGAAGCCGTTCGCCCGGTGGACGAGGGCTGCCTTGTGGATATGCAGATACAGGCCCATATCCCGGAGGACTATATCAGCAGCACCAACCTGCGGCTGGATGTATACCGGCGCATTGCCGAGATCCGAAACGCGGAGGACGCCATGGACGTTACGGACGAGCTGATCGACCGGTTTGGAGAGCCGCCCGCTTCCGTAAAGGGCCTGCTGGACGTAGCGCTGCTTCGAAACACCGCCTCTCAGCTGGGGCTTTCGGAAATCAAGCAGCAGGGAGACGCCCTGTTCCTTTATAAAAAGGAATTCGACCTGGAGCAGGTGGGCAAGCTGATCCGGGCCATGAACGGCAGAGTGATGCTCAGCGCGGGAAGCCGCCCCTATATCAGTGTAAAAATCGGCACGCAAACGCCCCTGGACGCGCTTTCCGATATCCTCAGCGCCATGGAGGCTTCAGAGCTTGGCAGTTAGTTGTTAGTTGTTTAGAAGAAGGACCGCGTCCGCTGAATTGGAATTTGAAAGGAAAATAAAAATGGCAATTTCAAATATAAAAGAAATGATCAGCAGCGATATTCACAAGGTTTGGGAAACTGTTCTGGCTGTCGATGCCTATAGCACATGGCGCAGCGATATCAGTAAAACCGAGGTCATAAATCAGGATCAATTTATTGAGTACACAAAGGAAGGATATCCCACCAAGTTTACCATTACCGCTGTGGAACCATATAAACGATGGGAGTTTGATATGGAAAACAGCAATATGAATGGGCATTGGATCGGTACTTTCACTTCCAAAGGAAAGGAAACTCAAATTGACTTCACGGAATGTGTCACCGCCAAAAAGCTGATCATGAAGCCGTTTGTAAAAGCATTTTTGAAGAAGCAGCAGATGCAATTTGTCAGCGACTTAAAGAAAGCGTTAGAGCGGTAAATTGAAGCCTTACTGATAAACAGCAGGAAGCCCTTGCCTCCCCTAAACTAGAACCCCTCAGTCACGGCTTTGCCGTGACTGCTCCCTTTCAGGGGATCCAAGGGTAAGTGCTAAACTATAATTTACCCGCTCCTGCCTTGCCCTTCATTGCTAATTGCTTATTCCTCATTGCCCATGATATTTGCCCTTTTTTTGATTGCGCTGCGAAGCAGCGCCTCCACCATCCAGCACCCAGCATCTAAAATATCTGCAACCCTGAAATTTCTTCTAAAACTTTTTCCCTTATTTGCTGTAGACAAATTCGGGAAAATGCGATATAATATTTCTCGTTCTGTGCAGCTTGCTGCAAATTCCACATTTTTGAAAGGCATGATATTTTATGAGAAACACTTTGAAAAAAGCATTTGCCGCCCTTTTGGCCGCGGCTCTGTGCCTGAGCCTTGCAGGGTGCTATGACGAAAATAAGACCTGGGCAGCCAAGAAAGGTGACACCACTCTTCCCATTGGCAGCTATATCTACTATTTGAACAGCGCTTATTCCGAGGCCATGGCGAAGGTGCCCTCCGGCGATGAGGTAGTGAAGGCCACTATCGAGGAAAAGGACGCGGAAACCTGGATCAGAGAACGGGCGGAAAGCTATTTGAGATCCTTCTACTTCGTCAACGAAAAATTTGACGAGCTGGGTCTGGAGCTTACGGAGGACGACATCGCCTCTATCGACAGCAATACAGACAGCTTCTGGTCCTATTATAAGACCGGCTTTGAGGGAATGGGCATTGCGAAAGAATCTTTCCGCACCGCTTTTACCCTGTACAACACCCGGCAGGAAAAGCTTATGTACGCCATGTACGGCAAGGACGGCGAGCTGGAGCTTTCCGATGATGACCTGAAGGCTTATGTGACGGAGAATTATTACAATTACCAGTATTTCTCCGCTTCCCTTTCTACCACGGACGACGACGGGAATTCCCAGGATCTGACCGATGAGGAAAAAACCGCGCTCAAAACCAAGCTGGAAGCCTATGTAAGAGATATCAATAAAGGCGATATGACGCTGGAAGAGGCTGCCACGGATTACGCTGAGAAAGAGTTGGGCGGCGCCGACAAAACTACCTATTCCGCTCCCTCCCCCACCCAGATCACCAATTTGAACGAATCGATCCGTACCGGCATAGAAAGCGTAAAGGATAACGAGGCCGTTTTTGTAGAGACTTCTTCCTCTTACTTGGTAATTTTTCGTCTTCCCATTGCCGATGGCTTTTCCGATATGATCGCTGAGGAGAGCGGCAGAAACAGCCTGATCTCCAGTATGAAGGGGAAAGAATTCTCCGAATATGTTTTGGAGCAGGGTAAGTCCACCGAGGGCATTGAGATCAATGAGGCTGCTCTCAAGAGCGTCAAGCTCAGCTCTATGATAAACGATAACAATAAGAACGGAACCTCCAGCGCTTCTTCCAGTGAAGCTTCTGATGAAAATTCTTCCGTGGAAAGCAGTGCTTCCAGCACTGGTTCTGATTCCTGATCACCTGACTTTTAAGGGGCGGTTTTTACCGCCCCTTTTTTCTGTAGAAAAATACAGAAAAAGACAAAGAAACGACACTGTCTGAAAAATACCAAAAAGAGGGGTTTCCCTTTTGACATTCCTTTCCAAAAGGGATATAATAATTTATTATACCTGAATGGGAAGGCGGTCTCTCCGCTTTCCTGAAACACAGGCCCCTATTCCCTGTTTTTCGTTCTTTCAGCGGATCATACAGGTAAGACTGGAGGTGAAAGGAATTTGGCAAAAGAAACCATGCAAGCCGTCAATGAGGCGGAAAAATCAGCTCATCAGACGGTAGCGCATGCCAAAGAGGAAAGTGAACGGCTTTTGGCGGACGCTCAGGCACAGGGAAAGAAGCTGATCGCTGACGCGGAGAAGGAAGCCAAAAAAAGAGCCGATGTGCTCTGCGGCGTAGCCCGTGCCGACGCGGAAAAGCAAAAAGCGCGTTCTGCCAAAGAGACAGAGGAAGAACAGGCGCGCTTGAAAGAAACCGCCGCTGCTTCTCTGCTCCGGGTAGAAGAGGAGATCAAAAAAATCGTACTGGGTCAGTCTGAAAGGAGGTAGCTCATATGGCGGTACTTGAAATGAAGCGCATCAATATTTACGCGTTGAAAAAAAGCCGCAAGAAGCTTTTGGAGCTGCTTCAACGCCGGGGTGTACTGGAACTGAACACGCCGGAGCAGGCCGAAGAATACTTCTCAAAAACCGATACCGATTCCGCCCGGCTCACCTTTGAAAAAAACATTCAGCTTCTGACCGGCGCCGTGGCAATTCTGGATAGCTTTTCTCCGCCAGAGAAGGGATTTCTTTCCATGCTGAACGGCCGAACGCCCATTTCCGTAGCGGACTATGACGCTACCGCGCAGGAGGCTCCCGCCATCACGAAAATTGCGTCCCGTATTACGGCTCTCAGTAAAAAGATCACCGACAGCGAGGCGGAGATCCTGCGTCTCAGCGCACAGATAGACGCTTTAGAGCCCTGGCTGAACCTGGATATTTCCATGCGTACCATCAGCACCAATTCCTCCAGCGTCTTTATCGGCTCCTTTCCGGAGGAGTTGACGGAAGAGGAACTGAAGGCGCGGCTGGCCAAGGCCCTGCCGGAGGTTTCCGCCCTGGAGGCTGAGATCGTCAGCAGCCAGCCCCAGCAGACCTGTGTTTTTCTGGTTTGCCACGGAAAATACGGCATGCAGGTGGAGGCGGCTTTACGGGCGATGGGCTTTACCTACCCCGCCGCCCCCTCCAAGCTTCCTCCCGCCCAGCGGGTAAAGGACTTGCAGGAAAGGATCCACACGGCGCAGACAGAAATTGACGCGGCAAAGGAAGAGATCGTTTCTTTTTCGGACAAGCGGCAGGCAATGCTGTTTACCACGGATTATTATACGATGCGCGCCGAAAAATACCGGGTTCTGGGAGAGCTGTGGCAAAGCCCCCATGTGTTCCAGGTAACAGGCTATATTCCCGCCGAGGATGCGTCCGCGCTGGAGCAGGAGCTGGAAAGCAAATTCCAGGCCTGCGTGGAGCTGGAGACCCCCGATGAGGACGAAAACGTGCCGGTAAAGCTGAAAAATAATTTTCTCGCTGCTCCCGTGGAGGGCGTGGTAGAGGGATACAGCCTGCCGGGGAAGCATGAATGCGACCCTTCCTTTATCATGTCGCTTTTCTATTATGTGTTGTTTGGCATGATGCTTTCCGATGCGGCTTACGGCCTTTTGATGGTGCTGGGCTGCGGGTTTGTGCTTTGGAAATTCAGAAATATTGAACCGGGGCTGAGAAAATCGCTGAAGATGTTTTTCTACTGCGGCATTTCCACCACCTTTTGGGGTGTGATGTTCGGCGGATATTTCGGAGACGCTGTTCCCGTGATCGCCAAAACGTTTTTTCATTCTGATTTTACGATCCCGCCCCTGTGGTTCGCGCCGCTGGACGACCCCATGCGGCTGTTGATGTTCTCTTTCCTGCTGGGCGTCATTCACCTGTTTACCGGGCTTGGCGTACAGTTCTATCAGCTGGCAAGACGCAAAAAATTCGCGGACGCGCTGTACGATGTGGTGTTCTGGTATTTCCTGGTAGGCGGCCTGATCCTGCTGCTGGTGTCCACGGAGATGTTCCAGGATATGGCGGGATTGAGCCTTGCCATGCCCCCCTTTGTCAGTACCCTGGCTGCGGTTTTTGCCGGCGTTGGCGCTGTGGGCATCGTTCTCACAGCCGGAAGGGAGTCCAAAAGCATCGGCAAGCGCTTTCTGAAAGGGCTGTATGGGCTCTACGGCGTTTCCAGCTATCTCAGCGACATTCTTTCCTATTCCCGTTTGCTGGCTCTGGGGCTTGCCACCGGAGTGATCGCCACGGTATTTAACCAGCTGGGCAGCATGATGGGCGGCGGCGTGTTTGGCGCGATCTTCTTTATCATCGTATTTGTAATAGGCCATGTGCTGAACCTGGCCATCAATCTGCTGGGCGCGTATGTCCATACCAACCGGCTGCAGTACGTGGAGTTCTTCGGCAAATTTTATGAAGGAAACGGGCGCAAATTTGCGCCGTTTACCGCAAATACAAAACATTTCAAAATTACGGAGGAAAAGTAAATGAAATTCGATTGGAACACTATGGGTATCGTTTTTGCCCTGACGGGCGCTATTCTTGCCACCTTCATGGGCGGCATCGGCTCCGCCATCGGCGTGAGCATGACCGGCCGGGCCGCCGCGGGCGTTGTGACCGACGATCCCAGCAAATTCGGCAAGGTGCTGATTTTGCAGCTTCTGCCTGGCACCCAGGGTATTTACGGACTGCTGATCGGCTTTGTCACTCTGACCCAGATCGGTATTATGGGCGGCTCTTCCGAGATCAGCCTGATCAAGGGGCTGCTGTATCTGGCCGCCTGCCTGCCCATGGCCATTGTGGGCTGGGTTTCCGCCCTGCAGCAGGCAAAGGCTTCTGTTTCCAGTATTGCTCTGGTCGCCAAAAAGCCTGATCAGTTCGGTAAGGCTATGATCTTCCCCGCCATGGTCGAGACCTACGCCGTGTTCGCGCTGCTGATCTCTATCCTCGCTATTTTCGGCATCAGCGGTCTGGCTCTGTAAAAAGCCCTGTCTGCCCGCAAGCCATTGCGGAGAACATGAGGAAGGAGCAATACCATGACCGGACTGGAAACCATACTCAGTCAAATCAACAATGATGCCCGGCAGGAGGCAGACGAACTGCTGGCCTCCGCCAAGGAGAAGGCCGGCGCCATTCTGGCCTTCGCCAAGGAAGAAGCCGACAAAAAGACTCAGGATATTCTGGAAAACGGTGAGAAAAAAGCCCAGGATATACGGGAGAGGGCCGCTTCCGCCGCCGAGCTCGCACGCCGCAACGCCATGCTTGCTTTTAAGCAGCAAATGATCCGCGATACGATCGACAATACCAGGACCTCTCTGGAGGCTTCTCCGGACAACGAGTATTTTGCCATGCTGCTGCGGCTTGCCGCCCGCTTCGCCGGAGAAGGCAAGGGAGAAATGCGCCTGAACCGGCGGGATCTGGAGCGTTTGCCGGAAGGCTTTGAGACACAGCTGAAACAGGCTGTCCCTCAGGCGGAGATCACCATTTCCAAGACACCCTGCGATATCGAAAACGGCTTTCTTCTTGTATACGGCGGAATTGACATCAACTGTACCTTCCGGGCTATCTTTGAAGAAGCGGACGGTGAGCTGCGAGACATTGCCAGGAAAATCCTTTTCCCCGCTGCCCGCTAACTTAGCCAGAAGGGCGGATCGGTGGTTTCGCCCCTCTATTCAAACCAAGAGAAAGGAAGTAAGCCATAATCATGAGCAATGATTATATCTATGCGGTGGCCAGGGTACGCTCCAAGGAGCTTTCCCTGCTGAGCCGTCAGGACATAGACCAGCTGCTTTCCTGTAAAACCTATGAGGAGTGTCTTCGCGTTCTCCACGATAAGGGCTGGGGTTCCGGCACGGAGGAATCCGCGGAAGCTTTGCTGGCGGCTGAGGAAGAAAAAACCTGGGCCTTTATTCGGGAGCTTACCGAAGATCTCTCCCCCTTCAGCCCACTGCTTGTTCCCATCGACTACAATAATTTGAAGGCCGCTATCAAATGCGTTGTCACCAATACGGAACCGGCCGATGTATTTTTACCCGGCGGCGCCATAGAGCCGGAGATCATGCTCCGCTGCGTGAAGGAGAACGATTTTTCCCCGCTCCCCTCTGCCATGGCGGAAGCGGCCGATCAGGCCTACCACACCCTGCTGCATACAGAGGACGGTCAGCTTTGCGATGTTATTCTGGACCGGGCCTGCCTGATAGACGTGCGGGAAAAGGGCAAGGCCGCCGGCCATGAGGTTTTGGAGCAGTACGCCGAGCTGTTGGTGGCGGTTTCCGATATCAAAACGGCAATGCGCGCCTGTAAGACTAAAAAAAGCAGGGCGTTTCTGGATTCCGCCCTGGCCCCCTGCTCCACTCTGGACCTGAACGAGCTGGCAGCGGCGGCCTGCAAAAACCCGGAGGACATTTTCTCTTATCTTGCGGCTACGCCCTACAGCGAAGCGGCGGAACGGATGAAGGAATCTTATTCCGCTTTTGAGAAGTGGTGTGATGACCGGGTCATGGCCTTGATCCGGGAGCAAATATCGAACCCCTTTACAGTAGGCCCCCTGTTCGCCTATGTTCTTGCCAGACGAAGCGAGATCGGCAGCGTGCGGATCATTCTTTCCGGCAAGCTCAACGGGCTGGACGAGGGCATGATCCGGGAGAGGATGAGAGACACCTATGTATAGGATAGCAGTATTGGGAGACCGGGACAGCATTTACGGCTTTGCCTCGTTGGGGCTGGATATTTTCCCTGTTTCCGACAGTGAAGCAGGCGCCCGCACCCTGCGGAGCCTGGCAGAACGGGACTATGCCGTCATTTATATCACAGAGGCTCTCGCGAAAGAGCTGGAGCCGGAGCTGGAGCGTTATCGGGAAGCTCCCCTGCCCGCCGTGATCCCGATCCCCGGTGTGCGGGGAAATACCGGCATGGGGATCCGCATGGTAAAGAAATCTGTAGAACAGGCCGTTGGTTCCGATATTATTTTTAACGAAAAATAAGCCTTGCTCCAAGCAGCAAGCAATTAAATTTTGAAACGGGTGATCGAGAAACATGAGTAAAGGCACCATTAAAAAAGTCGCCGGGCCTCTGGTTATCGCCAAGGGGATGCGAGACGCCAATATGTTCGACGTGGTACGCGTCAGCGATAAGCGCTTGATCGGTGAGATCATCGAGATCCACGGCGACGAGGCCTCCATTCAGGTCTACGAGGAGACCTCCGGTCTTGGCCCCGGCGCTCCGGTGGAATCCACTGGAGAACCATTAAGCGTAGAACTTGGGCCCGGCCTGATCAGCAGTATTTACGATGGAATTCAGCGCCCGCTGGACGATATTATGAAGGTTTCCGGCAACAACCTGCAGCGCGGCGTGGAGGTACCCTCCCTGAAGAGGGAAACCAAATGGGAATTTGTGCCCTGCATGCAGGCCGGAGATCCTGTGACCGGTGGCGCGATCATCGGCACCGTGCAGGAAACCGAGATCGTTTCCCATAAGATCATGGTTCCGCCCGGGATCGTGGGAACGCTCAAGGAGATCCGGACCGGCAGCTTTACGGTTACGGAAACCGTTGCCACGGTGGAAACACCGGACGGGAAGGAGGTTCCCGTCACCCTGATGCAGAAGTGGCCGGTACGCCGGGGTCGCCCTTATCAGGAAAAGCTTTCTCCGGACATGCCCCTGATTACCGGCCAAAGGGTTATTGATACCCTCTTCCCCATTGCCAAGGGCGGCGTGGCCGCTGTTCCCGGCCCCTTCGGCAGCGGCAAAACAGTGGTGCAGCATCAGCTGGCAAAATGGGCCGAGGCCGATATTGTGGTTTATATCGGCTGCGGTGAACGGGGAAACGAAATGACCGACGTGCTAAACGAATTCCCCGAACTGGTGGATCCGAAAACCGGCTATTCCCTGATGAAGCGCACCGTGCTTATCGCCAACACCTCCGATATGCCTGTGGCAGCCCGTGAAGCCTCTATTTACACCGGTATCACCATTGCCGAATATTTCCGGGATATGGGCTATTCCGTGGCACTGATGGCGGATTCCACCTCCCGCTGGGCTGAGGCCCTTCGGGAAATGTCCGGACGCCTGGAGGAAATGCCCGGTGAAGAGGGATACCCCGCCTATCTGGGCAGCCGCCTTGCGCAGTTCTATGAACGGGCCGGACGGGTCATTACCCTGGGCGGCGAAAACCGGGAAGGAGCCCTTTCTGTGATCGGCGCGGTTTCCCCTCCCGGCGGTGATATTTCCGAGCCCGTTTCCCAGGCGACCCTGCGCATTGTCAAGGTGTTCTGGAGCTTGGATTCCTCTCTTGCCTACAAGCGTCATTTCCCTGCTATCAACTGGCTGACCAGCTACTCTCTGTATCTGGATACCATGGAGTCCTGGTTCGTTTCCCATGTATCTCCGGATTGGGTCACGCTGCGCACCCAGATCATGCGGCTTTTGCAGGACGAGGCCGAGCTGGACGAGATCGTACAGCTGGTAGGTATGGATGCGCTTTCCGCCCCTGACCGCCTGAAGCTGGAGGCCTCCCGCTCGATCCGCGAGGACTTCCTCCATCAGAACGCTTTTGACGAGGTGGACACCTACACCTCTCTGGAAAAGCAGTATGATATGATGCGGTTGATTCTGGAATACTATGAGAAATCTCTGGAAGCGTTAAATGGCGGCGTGGATATTGAAAAGCTGATCACCCTGCCGGTCAGAGAGCAGATCGGGCGCTTCAAATATACTCAGCCCGACAAGCGAAAGGAAACCTTTGAAGCGGTTTCCGCGCAGCTGGAAAAAGAACTCGACGAATTGAAGCAGACAAAGGAGGACTTCTAATGCCTAAGGAATACAGAACGATCCAGGAAGTGGCCGGTCCTCTGATGCTGGTTCGGGACGTGGAGAACGTGACCTACGACGAGCTGGCGGAGATCGAGCTCTGGAACGGAGAAAAGCGGCGCTGCAAGGTGCTGGAAATCAACGAGGGAAACGCCCTGGTACAGCTTTTTGAAAATTCCACCGGTATCAATCTTTCCAATTCCAAGGTGCGCTTCCTGGGCCGCAGCATGGAACTGGGGGTCAGTGAGGATATGCTGGGCCGTGTTTTTGACGGCCTGGGCCGTCCCATTGACGGCGGGCCGGAGATCCTGCCCGACCGCCGGGACGATATCAACGGCCTGCCCATGAACCCGGCTGCCCGAAACTATCCTCAGGAATTTATTCAGACAGGCGTTTCCGCCATCGACGGCCTGAACACTCTGGTTCGCGGCCAGAAGCTTCCCATCTTCTCCGCCAGCGGCCTTCCCCATGCCCAGCTTGCCGCGCAGATCGCCAGGCAGGCCAAGGTACGGGGAACTAACGACCCCTTTGTGGTGGTGTTTGCCGCCATGGGTATCACCTTCGAGGAATCCAACTACTTTATTCAAAGCTTCCAGGAAACCGGCGCGATCGACCGCACCGTAATGTTTGTGAACCTGGCAAACGACCCGGCGGTAGAACGTATCGCCACACCTCGCATGGCTTTGACTGCGGCAGAGTATCTGGCTTTTGAAAAGAATTACCACGTGCTGGTCATTCTGACCGATATCACAAACTATGCCGACGCCCTGCGGGAAATTTCCGCCGCGCGGAAGGAAGTGCCCGGGCGCCGGGGCTATCCCGGCTATATGTACACCGACCTTGCTTCTCTGTACGAACGGGCCGGCAGACAAAAGGGGAAAAACGGCTCCATTACCCTGATCCCCATTTTGACCATGCCGGAAGACGACAAGACCCACCCCATTCCTGACCTGACCGGTTATATCACCGAAGGGCAGATCATTCTGAGCCGTGAGCTGTACCGCAAAAACGTGGCGCCGCCCATCGATGTGCTCCCCTCCCTGTCCCGTTTGAAGGACAAGGGCATCGGCGAAGGAAAGACCAGGGCCGATCACGCCAGCACCATGAACCAGCTGTTTGCCGCCTATGCCAGAGGCAAGGAAGCGAAAGAGCTGATGGTGGTTTTGGGCGAGGCAGCTTTGACAGAGATCGACAAGCAGTACGCTCAGTTTGCGGACGCCTTTGAAAACGAATATGTTTCTCAGGGCTATACCGCCAACCGGGACATTGAGGAAACGCTGGATATCGGCTGGAAGCTGCTTTCCATTCTGCCCAGAAGCGAGCTGAAGCGTATCAACGATAAATTCCTGGATCAGTATTACGGAAAGGTGTGATGACCCTTGGCAGGCACACAGGTAAATCCCACCCGTATGGAGCTGACGCGGCTGAAAAAGAAGCTGGTCACGGCTACCAAGGGCCACAAGCTGCTGAAGGATAAGCGCGATGAGCTGATGCGGCAGTTTCTGGAAAAGGTTCGGGAAAACAAAGCTTTGCGGGAACGTGTGGAGCTGGGCATTCAGGCTGCCAATAAAAATTTCCTGCTGGCCCGTGCCGGAATGCAGGACGAGGTGCTGAACACCGCCCTGCTGGCGCCGAAGCAGAAGGTCAGCCTGGAAAGCGGTGTGGAAAACGTGATGAGCGTGGAGATCCCCAAGTTCACCTTCAAAACGCGCACCCCCGATGAAAACGATATGTTTTCCTACGGCTTTGCCTTCACCTCAAGCGACCTGGACGACGCGATCCAGTCTCTCGCGGATATATTTCCCGATATGCTCAAGCTGGCGGAATGCGAAAAATCCTGCCAGCTCATGGCGGCGGAGATCGAAAAGACCCGCCGCCGGGTCAACGCCCTGGAGCATGTAATGATCCCGGACCTGCAGCGAAATATCAAATATATCACCATGAAGCTGGACGAAAACGAGCGTTCCACCCAGATCCGGCTAATGAAGGTAAAAGATATGATGCTGGCACAGGCCCACGGGTACGATACTCTCTAATGTGGAAAATCCGAAAAATGTATTTCTTTCCATTTTTTCGGTTATCCTAACAAAACATTCATTTTATCAGGAGGTACTTTTCATGGAAGCTTATGTATGCGATGTATGCGGCTATCGCTATGATCCGGAAGCGGGAGACCCCGATAACGGGATCGCCCCCGGCACCAAGTTTGAGGACCTGCCGGAGGATTGGGTCTGCCCCATCTGCGGCGTTCCGAAGGATCAGTTCTCGAAGGAATAATGTTTTAAGCGGTTTCCTTTTTGGAAACCGCTTTTCCCTTTCCTCAAAAAATTTTCGGCATAAGAACCTCATTGCGGATAGAAAATTTCTGTGATAGAATTGTGTTGTTTTCAAAATATTTGGAAAGGAGAGAGCGCTGTGAGCAAAATTATTTTGCGCCCTTTTGAACCTGGGGATTACGGCACCTTCGCCTTGTTTTACCGGGAGCTGCACCGGCTCCACGCCAAGGCCATGCCGGAGCTGTTTCGCCCGGAAGCCGGACTGCCGCCGGAAGATGTATTTTGTGAAGATCTGCAAAAGGCTGACCGCAGTATGTTTCTGGCTGAAGTGGACGGTAAGCCTGCAGGAATGTGCGTTGTGATGTGGAAGGAGCTCCCCGATGATCCGCTCTATCCTCTGCTGCCCCGAAAAACCGGCCATATTGACGATTTATATGTTGCGCCGGAATTTCGCCGGAGAGGAATTGCCAGTCTGCTGTATCGAGAGGCGGAACGCCTTGGAAAGGAGCGAGGTGTTTCTCACCTTACGCTGATGGTCTGGTCCTTTAACGAGGGCGCTATGGAGCTATACAAAAAATTGGGGTTCTCCCCTGTTTTGATCAATATGGAAAAGAAGCTGGAAAACAATGCGGGAGTCAATGTGTAATGAATCTACGTGTCTTGACAGAAAAGGATCATAATGTTTTCGCAAAGTTTTTTGCCGATTTACGCCATTCTCATCATGAAGCGCTTCCTCACATTTTTAAGGAAAAGCCATACATTCCCACGGCGGAAGTATTTTCCAAGATGCTCTCAGACCCAAATTGCGTGCTCTTCGGCGCAGAAAAGGAAGGAAAGCTGCTAGGATTTTGTCAGCTCAATTTCAAGGAAAACCCCGATATCCCCGAATATCCCATCCGGCCGGCAAAGATCGCCCATATTGAGGAGCTTTATGTCGCGCCGGAATTTCGGAATCAGGGTGTTGCCACTGCGCTGATTGGTGAAGCTAAGCGCCAGGCACGAAACAGGCATGCCGCAAAGCTGACTTTGATGGTATGGGATTTTAATAAAAACGCGATTGCCCTATACCGGAAGCTTGGTATGACGACCACCTTTTGTCAGATGGAAGAAATGCTCTGACGACCTCTTATTCTATTTATTTTGCAGAAAGGAATGTTCGATTTATGAAGCTTGGAATCATTCAGCCACCTAAGGCAGAAAGCCTGGAGTATGCCAAATCACTGGGCCTGGATTTTGTGGAGTTCGACTGCAACCCTACCGCCTATTTTGGCCAGCCTATGGCGGAAATCACAAAGGAAAAGGAAGCCATTCGCACCGCCAGCCAAAAGACCGGTGTGGAGGTGGGCGCCGTAGGGCGCTGGGCAAGCTCCATTCTTGACAAAGAAGGCAATGTGATCCCCGAGGAATGGGAGGAAGTAAAAGCCGTGATCGATTTTGGCGCCTATCTGGGAGCCAAATATTATCTGTGCAGCGTGGCCTATGTGAAAGAACTCTCTTACTACAAGAATATTACAGCCGCCATCAAAGTGCTGAACCAGATCGTATCTTATGCCAAAGAGCGAAACATGGAGTGTGCCATTGTCAACTGTGTGATGGGTGATAACTACATTCGCACCCCGGAGCAATGGAGGCTGGTGCTGGACGAGGTGCCGGGACTGGGCATCAAATACGACCCCTCCCACAGCTTTGTTCACGGCGGGCAGAACGGCGCTTATCTGGAAGAGGGCCTTGCCTGGGGCGACCGTTTCAAATACTGCCACATCAAGGGCGTGATCCAGCGGGGCGATTCCCGGGAAATTAACCACTGGGCCATGCGCGGCCTGATGACGGCCTATCCCGAGGCCAGGGCCGCTCTGGAAGCTCATATGGGAGAAGAGAAAAATGATTGGTACGATAATCCCCCGGCGGGTATTGACGCCATCAACTGGCGGGCCTTCTTCGCCATTCTCTATAAATACGGCTATGACGGCTATCTGGCCATAGAGCCCCACTCCGCCACCTGGCTTGATGAGAAGGGTGAAAAGGGCATTCGCTACACCATAAAATACATGCGGGAATTGATGATCCTGGATTGACCGCTTCACAAAAACACCTCGGAAAATGTTTCCCGAGGTGTTTTTTGTCAGTACCCGAAATCACTTGGAACTCTGCTTAAAGAAATTCAGGACTCTTTTACCAGCTCTTTTACCAGCTCTTTTGCTTGTTTTCCGCTCATATGCTGAATAGAAAGCTCTAACACACACAGCGTGTTTTGAAATTTCTTGATCTCTTTTTCCCTTTCAACTATCTCAACCGCTGGAGAATATTTTTCCGCCAGAAGACGTATCGCACGCAGAGTCTCCTCGCCCTCCAGAATATGAAGCTTACCGAAAACGATCACGCTTTTGTAACAGGTCGTATATTTTTCCGGAATTACCGTGTCCTGTAAAACTACGCAAAAAGATGCTTTCTCACAGCCCTTGATCGCGTCCACTTTATGGCCTGTCTTCGCGCCATGAAAATAAAGGCAGGAGTCATGATACACATAGCTTAACGGCACAGCATAAGGGTAGCCTTCCTCTCCCAGCAGAGCTAGCACACCGAAACTACCATTTTTCAGGAGTTGTATGCTTTCCTCCCTGCTCAGCAGTTGTTTTTTCTTCTCATTTCCCGGAACATAAAACTACCGCCTTTCTAAAATTATTTTTCCTTCTATTCCTTCCGCTGCCGCTTTCCCATTTTTCTCCAGCTGAGAAAACCGTAAATGTCATTTACAAAAAACAGGAAAAAGCAAACGATCACGGAAATATAGGTGCTGTCTTCCAATACGGCCAGCGTCCACAAAAGGATCAAAACAAGGTCATTGGCCGCATAGGCAAGAGCATAACAAGCGCTGCGGCGAAAGGTCAGATACACCGCCAAAAAGCTGGTGGTGACCGATAGCGTGCTGGGAAGCAGATTGGCCGTGTTGAAGCTTCGCAGAATGAAATAAAACAGCAGGGTGACAATAGCCGCCAGAAAAAGCATGAAGCCAACCTCTCTTTTTTTAAGGCGGTTTACCGTTACCTCAGCCCGGTTTCCTTCATAAGGGTGCCTCAGCCAGGAAATCAGCGCAAACAAAGCCATCGGAGCGGTCATACCCAGATAGGTGATCATTTCCCCGTAATAGGAAAAAGTATAGGAAATCACACCGTAAAGCAGGCTGAACAGGATCATGCAAAACTGTCCGACAGGGTTGCCCTTGGCATTGAGAAGCAAAGAAACCGCCCCCACCAGCGAAGCACACAGCACAAGAACATTTTCCCGGTCAAAAAACAGAAAGGAAAGCAGGATCAAGCCTGACGAGACAGCCCACAGAAGCAGTTCGCCTTTGGAAAAATAGCGCCGCAGTGATTTTAGAACCACCCTTCCCCAGCTATGAATACGGACTCGCATTTTTGAAAGCATAACAAATTTCCCTCCAAAAAAAGCATTCGCCCGCACATCTTCCAAGACCTAACGATGTGCCGCGAATGCTTTTGCATTTCCTACCCGGTGGCAGTTTACTTTATTCTGATTTCACGAAGTGCCTCTCATGGCATATTCTTTCAAAAAGCATATCATAAAAAGAGAGAGCTGTCAAATTTCCTTTCTTTTCCTTACACGAACCTGTTCAGCAATGTGAGTGACTCACAAATAAATTATAGTTTAGCGAACTAGTCGTTAGCTATTAGTTGTTAGTCGTTAGAGAAGAACAAGCTCTCTCCTTTGTCATTCTGAGGAGCATAGAAAGCTATAAGCTTTCTTGACGAAGGATCTCGCCCCTAAAGCCCTTCAAAAAGGCCCGAAGGACGAGATTCTTCGCTTCGCTCAGAATGACGCACCTCGCCGTCGGTCGGGTCGGAAACCAGTCTCCTGCACCCAACAGCTTCACGAGCAGGTGCTGCGGCACGCCGCAAATTCCAATTTATCTGCTTACTAACGGTCGGGCCAGAAGCTGTTCTCTTACACTCGGCAGCTTCACGAGTGGCTGCGGCACCTCGCCGCTAAATTCCAATTTATCTCCCTGTTCCCCAAAACGACAGGTGAAACGTCCTTGATTTTTTACAGCTGGCCGCCCACAACAGGAAAAGAGAAAACTCCTCTTTCATATCCCCAAGTAAGGATCGGGGTCTACCCGCACGCCGTCGTAATATACTTCGTAATGGAGATGGTTTCCGGTGGAGAAGCCGGTAGAGCCCACATAGCCGATGATCTGCCCCTGTTCCACATACTCCCCCACGGAAACAGCCAGGGAGCTGCAATGGGCGTACCGAGTGGCAAAGGTGCTGTTGTGCCAGATCAGTACATTATTTCCCCAGGAATAGTGATAGTCCGCGGCAATGACCTGCCCCGCCTGAGTGGCCACGATGGGCTCACCGTAGTCCGCCCAGATATCCAGGCCCATATGGGGGCCGTCGTCAAAATCATAAATATCCCCAAAATGACCGATCACATGGTCATACCCTACGCCGGGAAGAGGCCAGCGAGGGGTAAAACCCTCGTGCATACCGGGAGTATCTGGGTTGACCAGCATTCCACCGTTTCCGTTGGAGGCCGCTTCCTCATTTTTCTGGCGGATCATCTCCTGGATCTGCTCTTCCAGTTCGGCGTCCTCTTCCTCATTGGCGCTGATGGCATTTCTTGCCTGGGCCTGATCCGCCTCCAAACGGGAAATAAGCTCTTCATTTTCCGCATACAAAACCTTCAGCTCACCCTGGGCAGACTCCAACTCCTTCTTTATTGTGGTTTCCTCCGCCCGCATTTCCTGAAGCCGTTCCCGATCTTCCTTTGTCTTTTCCAGATACTCCTCAATTTTTGTGAGAAGCTGCTGATCGTGCTTTGTCACACAGGATAAAAGCTCCGCCTTCATGGTAAAATCCGTGAAGCTGCTGGAATTCAGCAAAATTTCCAGGGTGCTGATGGTGCCGGATTTGTAAAGCGTATTGATTCGCTGGGCAAAAAGATCGATGGTTGCCTGATGCTCCTTGCGGGAAGCCTCCAGCTTTTTCTCCAAAACACCGATTTCCCGATCCATGACCTGAATGGATTCCCGGGCGGTATCGATTTTTCTCTCCAAAACGCTGATTTTTTCCTCCAGCGTTTTCTGATATTCCAGCGCCTTGGCCTCATCGTCCTTCAGCGTTTCGAGCTTTGCTTCCAGCGACTCGTTTTCCTGACGAAGAGCCTCCTGCCTTTCCTTTACCTCATCGATGGTTTCCGCCATAGCTTGTCCCGGCAGCAGCAGGCACAATACCAGAACTGCCGACAACAGCCGAAACCATTTTCTTCCTTTCGCGCGATTCATATAAAAAGCCTCATTTCCCGTAAAAATTGCCATCGCTGGCAGAGAAAGCCATAAAAGTAACAATCTTGTAATACAGTATAACACAGCTTCCCTTAAAAAGAAAGTTTTTTCTGCAAAAAGGCGAAAAGATATTGACAATTCCCGTCTCCTGCGATAAGTTTTTAACAGGTCAACTAATGATTTTATTTCCCTGTTTTACAATCCTGCCAGGAAAGGAAAAAAGCGATGATCACCTTACAAGAAGCAAAGCCCGGCAGCAGCTACCGGGTGGAGGGTCTTACCCTGCCGATCGATCTGGAACGGCGGCTGGAAGCGTTGGGGCTGATCGAGGGCTCTGAAATTTTTGTTCTGCGAAAGAAGCGGCAGGGCGCGATGATCGTAAAGGTCAGAGGCACCCGCTTTGCGGTGGGCTATGGGATCTCTTCCCATATTTCTGTGGAAAAAGGAGGAACCGGCCATGGCGCATGAGCTGTCTATCGGATTTGTGGGAAATCCAAACTGTGGAAAAACCACCTTGTTCAACGCCTATACCGGCGCCAACCTGAAGGTGGCCAACTGGCCGGGCGTCACCGTGGAGAAGAAGGAAGGCAGCTTCCGCTTTCACGACCAGGAATACCGGCTGGTAGACCTGCCAGGCACCTACAGCCTGACCTCCTACACCATGGAGGAGCAGGTGGCAAGGCAGTACATATTGAGCGACGAGGTCAATGTGATCATCGATGTGGCGGACGCTTCCGCTTTGGAGAGGAATCTCTACCTGACCCTTCAGCTCATCGAGCTGGGGAAGCCGGTGATCCTTGCCCTGAATATGATGGATATTGTGGAGAAGCGGGGCATGGAGATCGACCTGCATCGTCTGCCGGAGATGCTGGGGATCCCGGTGATCCCCGTGTCCGCCAGGCGAAAGACCGGGCTGGATATTCTGATGCACGCCGCTGCCCACCACCAGAAGCACGGCCATGATCTGCCGCTGATCCACCACCACGGGGACGGCGCAGATGAGCCGGAAAGCCGGACAGAGCAAACGCGCCACAAGCACCAGCATCACAAGGAATTTGCCATGGTTTACAGCGATGAGATCGAGGATAAGATCGACCTGCTGATCCCTTTGCTGCAAAAAAAATATCCCGAGCTGCAAAACTATCGTTGGCATGCGTTGAAGCTTTTGGAGCACGATAAGGAAATTTCTTCCCATTATCCGGTGGAATGCCCGGAGGCTCTCGGCAAAAGCTATGAAAAGGAGATCATCAATCAGAAGTACGATTTTATCGATGAGATCATTCAGGAGGTACTGGTAAACAAGGAGAAAAAAGCTGCCGTTACCGACAAGGCGGACAGCATTCTGACCCACAAATGGCTGGGGCTGCCGATTTTTCTATTGATCATGGCCCTGGTATTCTTCCTTACCTTCACCATCGGAGACTGGCTCAAGGGCTATTTTGAAGCGGGCCTGGAGTTCTTTTCCGGCGGCGTGCGGGCCGGACTGGAGGGCCTTCAGGTCTCTCCCCTTATTGTTTCGCTGCTGGTGGACGGCATTATTGCCGGAGTAGGCGGGATCCTCACCTTTTTGCCCAATATTTTGATCCTTTTTCTGGCTTTGGCCTTTTTGGAGGACAGCGGCTACATGGCGCGGGTCGCCTATGTGATGGACGGCATTATGGGAAAGCTGGGGCTTTCCGGCCGCTCCTTTATCCCCATGGTGCTGGGCTTTGGCTGTACCGTTCCCGCCATTATGGCCTCTCGGGCCCTGGAAAACAAACGGGACCGCTATAAAACCATGCTCATTACGCCCTTTATGTCCTGCAGCGCGCGGCTTCCCATTTACGTTCTGTTTTCCCAGCTGTTTTTCTCCCGGCACGCCATGCTGGCGGCCTATTCCATGTATCTTTTAGGGTTACTGGTAGCCATTTTGTGCGCCTTTCTCCTTCACATTTTTGACAGAAAGCACACAAAAGAAAATTCTCTGCTCATTGAACTGCCGGAATACAAGGCCCCCAGCGCCCGAACCATCTTCATCTATGTGTGGGAAAAGGTGAAGGATTATCTGACGAAGGCGGGAACCACCATCTTTATCGCTTCGATCCTCATGTGGTTCCTGCTGAATTTCGGCCCCAACGGGTATTCCGAGGATATGTCTCAAACCTTCGGCTCCATGATCGGGCGGTGGATCGTCCCCTTCTTTGCCCCTATCGGCCTGGGCTTCTGGCAGATCGTGGTGGCGCTGATCGCGGGAATCTCCGCCAAGGAGGTGGTGGTATCCTCCTGTGCCGTGCTCTTCGGCATTTCCAATATCAATTCCGCCGCAGGCATGTCAGCCATTTTAAGCAGCCTGGGCGCTATGGGCTTCGGCCCCCTGAACGCCTATGCCCTGATGACCTTCTCCCTGCTCTATGTCC
Organism: Neglectibacter caecimuris; assembly: GCF_034335015.1. Classification (NCBI taxonomy): domain Bacteria; kingdom Bacillati; phylum Bacillota; class Clostridia; order Eubacteriales; family Oscillospiraceae; genus Neglectibacter; species Neglectibacter caecimuris. The sequence goes on from NZ_JAWXXK010000004.1 coordinate 494,481, forward strand.
CCTGCGCCGCCACCCTTGCCACTATCAAAAAGGAAACGGAAAGCTGGGGCTGGACCGGGCTTGTGGCCCTCTTCCAAATCTGCGTCGCCTGGGGCGTCACCTTCCTGGTTTATCATATCGGTTTGCTGTTTGTGTAGCTTTGTTCTGTTCAGCGTTGCCCAATAAATTCAAAATACAGAAGGAGGCTTTCTATGCCCGGAGCTCTATCCACGATCCTGGTCTGTCTTTTGATCGCTTTTGTCCTGTTTCTTTCCCTGCGAAAGCTTTGGAAGGATAAGAAAAACGGAAAAACCTGCTGCGGAGGCGGCTGCCAGGGCTGTACACGCTGCGGAGAAAACAACAAAAAGCAAAAGCTACGCTAAAACAAAAAATTCACCCCATCTGCCGAAGAAGTTCTCTTCTTTCCGGCAAATGGGGTGATTTACTGTATTAAAATGCGGAACCGCATAAAAATAACAGCTTCTATTCCGGTTTATACTTTTACCTGGCTATCAGGAGGCTGTATCACTCTCTTCATTGACATAAGTAATTTGATTCCCTATCTGCAGGGTCACATAGCGGTCAAAGAGTTTGTCGAGTGTTGATGGCAAATCAGTTCCCTCCGCTCTCTCCACGAGCACATGGACCAGCTCTGCCAAAACCTCATCCTCGATTTGTTTCTCTTCTTGCAAGGAGATTAACACCTGAGCCATAAACCGGCTTTTAGCTATGTTTTCAATCCTTTGCTGCGTCATCCATGCAATCCATTCGTCCTGAGTAAATTCAATCTGTGAGCATAATTCCAAATTTTCTTCCAGATCCCTCTGAAATGACTCTGATGCCGAAGCAAACTTTTCTTCCATCTCTTCCTCAGAGGGATAAAGCCCCAAATCTTTGGCCTGTTCATAGGTATAGAGATCTCGTGCTACTTCAAAAATGAGCTCCTTTTCCGTTTTTTCCGGTTTTCGCCAGGTCGGATCTGCTGGATTTCGCTGAATCCGATTTATTGCCTGTTTGTAAATGACCTGATCCCGAGTGATAGGAATCTCCTTATAGTATCCTACCACTGCCTGTCCATTGGAATTTGCAGTATTTATATCAAAGGAAATATCCTCGTTGCAAATTCTTTTATAAGTCTGTCCGGCAATTCGAAGCTCTTTTACAAAGTCGCTCTCCACACCGTTAGCAGAAAATACGGCAGCAGAAATACCGATCCCCAAGACCGCTATCAAAGTGATTGCAAGAAAAAGTTTCTTTTTAATAGTAACCACCCGCCTCTAAAAGAGTTTCTTCCATAAACCAAAAGATAAAAACATTCTAATCTATATGTAATAATATAGTACAAGAATCACAAAAGATCAAGTGCTGATCGGGGGCTTTTGTTGACATAGCCGAATTTCTTTGCTATCCTTTATCCATTTTATGAAAGTAGTTAACCCAATCACCAATCATGTGTATTTCTACGAATCAGACTGGTAGCTGTTCAATGGATATCACTCTCTTTGTACGCAAAAGTGCCGTGCATGAAAACTCATGCACGGCACTTCTAACGACTAACAACTAATCTCTAACAACTTATTTCACCAAGCTGGCGATCTCCTCGGCGAAATTATCCTCGCGCTTCTCCAGGCCCTCGCCCTTTTCAAAGCGGGTGTAGCCGGTGATCTTGATGGAGCCGCCCAGCTCCTTGGCAACGGTATCGGTGTACTGCTGCACGGTCAGCTTGCTGTCCTGTACATACTGCTGATCAACCAGGCAGATCTCCTTGAAGAACTTCTGGAGACGGCCCGCCACGATCTTTTCGGCAATGTTCTGGGGCTTGCCTTCGTCCATGATCTGCTGGGTGAGGATCTCCTTCTCCTTCTCCTTGCGATCGGCAGGCACGGCGGCCTCGTCCAGATACTCGGGATTCAGGGCGGCGATCTGCATTGCCACGTTGTGGGCATAGGCCTTAAAGCCCTCAGAGGCGGCAATTTCCTCAGTGGTATCAAACTTTACAATAACGCCGATACGGCCTCCGCCGTGCACATAGGAGGTAACGGCCCCCTCATAACGTGCAAACCGGCGAACCTTGATATTCTCGCCGATAGTGAGGATCTTCTCCTTCAAAAGGGCGTCTACCGTAAGCTCAGAGCCGGCGGCCTTGCACTGCAGCAGGGCTTCCACATCGGCGGGGTTCTGCTGGATAATGGTATCGGCGCAGGTCTTTACAAAGGCCTGGAACTCGGCATTCTTGGCCACAAAGTCGGTCTCAGCGTTGACCTCGATCACCACGGCCACCTTGCCGCAGTCGCTGACAGTGGCAAACGCCACGCCCTCGGCGGCAATGCGCCCGGCCTTCTTTACAGCGGCGGCAAGGCCCTTTTCCCGCAGGAAATCAATAGCCTTCTCCATATCGCCCTCAGAAGCGGTAAGCGCCTTCTTACAATCCATCATGCCGCAGCCGGTCTTCTCACGAAGAGCGGCAACGTCTTTTGCGGTAAAATTCATACTATATTTCTTCCTTTCCTTCAGCTCCGCGCTTTACCGGAACCAAAACCTGATTTTGAGATTCTTATTATATTACGGCCTGTCCCCTTACTCCTGCTCGGAAGCCTCTTCCACTTCTTCAGGCTCCTCCGCGTCGCGGGCGGCGGCGCCCATCTGGCCCTCACGGCCTTCGATGATGGCGTTGGCCATGGCGCCGGCGATCAGCTTGACCGCGCGGATCGCGTCGTCATTTCCGGGGATCACATAATCGATCTCATCGGGATCACAGTTGGTGTCCACAATGGCGACGATCGGAATATGCAGCTTGCGGGCTTCCGCCACGGCGATCCTTTCCTTGCGGGGATCGACGATGAACAGAGCGCCGGGGAATTCCTTCATATCCTTAATGCCGCCCAGGTATTTTTCCAGCTTTTCGATCTCCAGCTGAAGCTGAGAAACCTCTTTCTTGGGAAGCAGCTCAAAGGTGCCGTCCTCTTCCATTTTGCGCAGCTGAGCCAGACGCTGAATCCGCTTGCGAATGGTGGAGAAATTGGTGAGCATACCGCCCAGCCAGCGAGCGTTTACATAGTAGGCCTCCGCGCGCAGGGCCTCTTCCTTCACAGATTCCTGAGCCTGCTTCTTAGTGCCGACAAACAGCACACTCTTGCCCTCAGTGGCCAGATCGCGCACGAAATTGTAGGCCTCTTCCAGCTTCTTCACCGTCTTCTGCAGGTCGATAATATAGATGCCGTTGCGTTCGGTGAAGATGTAGGACGCCATTTTGGGGTTCCATCTTCTGGTCTGGTGGCCGAAATGAACGCCGGCCTCCAGAAGCTGCTTCATAGATACTACTGCCATTTTTGAAAACCTCCTTGGTTTTTCCTCCGCTCCGCCGTTTATTTCGGGGATCCCGTGAGGCGGAGCGTGTGTATTTTAGCCTTGATATTATAGCACAGCATTTCCCCGGAAGCAAGGTTTTTTTCAATTTTTCACGGCTTAAAAAGAGATTTTATCCAAAAGCTTTTTCAGCTTTCCCGTTTCCTTCTCCCCCTCCGGCTTTTGGTAGTTGACCAGCATGGTATCGTCACCGATCAAAGAGATATCCTTCCAGGGGATCACAAAATCCGGCTCTCTTCCCAGCAGTCCGAACAGGCGGAGTCTGCCGTATACCACCACTGCCGTCAGCGCCGCGGTATGGGTATCGAGCTCCACATCGGAAACAAAGCCGATCCGTGCGCCGTCCTTTACATTGATAACTTCCTTGTTTCGCAGTTCTCCCATTCTACAGTTCATAACGCACCCCTTTTTCCTTACAGTCTGCCTTTCCAATGGTATGCCGCCTTTTCACGAAAATTGCATTTTCCTTTTTTCAGTGGTATACTATATGAAAATTTCAGAGTCCGGGAAAGGTTGGAACTAAAATGAACATTTGGCATGATATCTCCCCGAAGCGCATCAACGAAAATGACTTTTTCGCTGTGATCGAGATCACCAAGGGCGGAAAGGCCAAGTATGAGCTGGATAAGGACACCGGCCTGCTCCGGCTGGATCGGGTGCTTTACACCTCTACCCATTACCCGGCAAATTACGGCTTTATTCCCCGCACCTATGCCAGCGACGGCGACCCGCTGGACGTGCTGGTGCTCTGCTCGGAAAACATTCTCCCCATGTCTCTGGTGCGGTGCTACCCCATCGGCGTGATCATTATGGACGACGGTGGTAAAAAGGACGAAAAGATCATCGCCATTCCCTTTGACGATCCCACCTATAACGGGTATCAGGATCTCAAGGAGCTGCCTGCTCACATCTTTGACGAAATGCGGCATTTCTTCTCCGTTTATAAGCAGCTGGAGGCTGGAAAAACCACGGAGATCAGCGAGGTCAAGGGGCCAAAGGAAGCAAAGGCCATCATCACCTCCTGCCTGGAGCGGTACTTAAACGATTTCTGCCGGTAAAAAATTTTTTGAAATACGGTGAGTGTTTTTCTCCCCCGCGTTGTATAAAGAATAGAACCTGAACCGGTGAAAGGGGGAACTTCCATGAAACTCAGGAAGACTTTGAGGGGCGCAGCCCTTATTGCAGCTTTGCTTATGTGCCTGTGGGCCTGTGAAAACGGCGATCCCGCAGCAGACCTCTTCCGTGAGGTGAAAAGCATGCAAAAAACCGTGGTGCAGTGCGAAAAAAATCCCGACGGCCAATGGAGACTGATGGTGGCAGAAGAAAATGAGCTTGACTTTCTCAACTGCTCCACGGTAGATGAGACTGCCGGTGCTCTCACCCCCGGCGCAGTTGTGGAGATCGCAGGGGTAACCGTCATACAGCAGACTCACCCCGGCCGATTGATTGGCGAAGCCATCAGCGTCACGGTATTGGAGCCGGGCCAGGATTTTATTGGGTTGTATTTAGACATTCTCGACGCACTCTATGACGAAGAAGCAGAGCTGAATCCCCAGGGCTCCCCGGATTTCAGCATCACCTATGCCCTGGATCTCACTGAGGTCCACAACCTGAGCAAAGAGGAAAAGCGTGGCCTGGTCTATCTCTTTTACTGCTCCCACGACACGGACTGGGAAACGGGGGTGCAGCCGGCCGGGGCTTGTTTGGCCACCCTCCAGGAGCTTACGGAGCGGGGTGAGATCGATGAAAAAACCCATCGCTTTGAACAAGGCATTCTTTTCACGATCCGGGACGAGCCTGTCCAAGGCGAAAGTTTCTCCTTTTCCGCAAAAAAATGGCGCAGCGAATCGGAGACCGTCAGTCATGATCACTGCACCGCCAGAAAAGACGGAGACAGCTGGACCTTTGACGGGCTCACCTGAAAAGCTGTCGGGTTTTTCCTGCCAGCGGAGGAGGAAACGGCTTCCACCAAAAAATCTCCCAAGGCAACGATGTTTTTTGATCCGGCAATTTATCTGGAGGAAAGAAGGCGCACACACATGAAACAAAGGAAGCTCTTCCGTGCTCTGTCTCTTGCTCTGCTTTTCATACTTCTCCTTTCCGCCTGCGGAAGCGAAAGCCCTCCGCCCGCTGCCGGGGGAAGCGCTGTAAGCGACCCCGCCCTGAAACAGGAAAGCTCCCAACCGGCGGTTGTTACCATGGAAATGAAAATCTGTACTGTAAACGGCAGCAGCGTTCGGGGCGTTGGCCTTTCGGAAACATATCCCGAGGCTTACTGTTTCTCCTGTACGCCGGAGCAGCTCAGGGGCGCCGACGCCGTTTTGCCCGGCATGGTGGTGGAGATCGGCTTTGACGGAAACGTCATGGAGACCTGGCCCGCCCAAATTCAAGCGGAAACGGTAACGCTGAAGGAGAAGCAAACGGACTATTTTTCCCTGTACAAAAAGATTCTGGAGGATTTGTATGGGGAAGACCCGGGGCTAAACAGCGGCGCGGAATACTTCGGCTTTGACCTTGCGGAGATCGGTGCTCTCAGCGCCGGAGAAAAGGCGCTGCTTGCCTTTGACTTTTCCGCGGAGCACAACGCCACGCCCCTGGAGGGGACCTTACAGGAGCTGATGGAGCAGGAGTATATCGACGAAGAAGCCCTCTATTGGGAAAATGGGGTCCATTTCACCATCAATGAAGAAAAAATTGAGGGCGATACCGTTTCCTGCTCCGTCAGGAAATGGAAGGGCGGTCTGGGGGCCGTAGGATATCCCGTTCGCGCCACTTGGGAGGAGCAGGAGGGCTGGAGCTTTGAAGAAATGGGCACTGTGTGGATGTCTTGAGGCATGCTTCCAAAACCAAAGGGCACAAAAGTGTGCAGAAATATGCTTTTGCGTCCTTTGCAAAATTTGCGATATAAAAAACCGGGCGGTTTCCGCCCGGTTTTTGCTTTCCTGTTTTCCTGCCGCCCTTCTCTGCCTTTTCAGCGAATCTCGCATTTGATCTTTCCCAGCGCGCCTTTTTCCAGCCTTGATACCTGAGCCTGAGAGATGCCGATCTCCCCCGCCACCTCCATCTGGGTCTTACCGTCCAGGAAGCGCATGGAGAGAATGCATCTTTCCCGTTCGCTTAAATTGTGGATCGCCTGCTTGATGGCGATCTCCTCCAGCCAGTCTCCGTCATCGCTGCCGTCCCCTACCTGATCCATAATATAGATGGTATCACCGCCGTCGGAAAACACCGGTTCATAGAGAGAAACCGGTTCTACAATGGCTTCCAGCGCCACCACCACGTCCTCCCGCTTCATGCCAAGCTGCTCCGAGATCTCTTCAATCGAGGGCTCCTGGCCCTTTTCAGCGGTCAGGCGCTCCTTGCACTGAATGGCCTTGTAGGCGGTGTCCCGCATGGAACGGCTGACCCGCACAGAATTGTTGTCCCGCAGAAACCGGCGCACCTCACCGATGATCATGGGAACGCCATAAGTGGAAAACTGCACGCCCTGGCTCACGTCAAAATGATCGATGGCCTTGATCAGGCCGATACAGCCCACCTGAAACAGATCGTCCGGGTTTTCTCCCCGGTTCCCAAACCGCTGGATCACACTGAGCACCAGCCGCAGATTCCCCGAGATCAGTTTTTCCCGGGCTTCCTTATCTCCATCGTGGCTCCTAATCAAAAGCTCTCTCATCTCATCGCTTTTCAGCACCTTCAGACGAGAGGTATTCACACCGCAAATTTCAACTTTTCCCTGCATGAGACATACCTCCGTAAATTTTCTATCAAAGGTATTGTTTGCCTCTTTTTCAGGGTTTAATCGCCCGCGCTTTTCCGCAAAATGGAGAAAAGCCTGCCGTATCAGCAAAACGCTATAACGGCAGGCTAAAATTTTTTGTTTTTATAAGCACAGGCGGAAAATCACTGGTCCCGGCCACAGCACTTTTTATATTTCTTTCCGCGGGCGGAAAATCACAGATCTCGTCCACAACACTTTTTATATTTCTTTCCGCGGGCGGAAAATCACAGATCTCGTCCACAACACTTTTTATATTTCTTTCCGCTTCCGCAGGGACACGGATCATTCCTTCCGATCTTCTCTCCCTTTATCACAGTTTTGGAACGCTTCTGCTCCTTGTAAAGCTCTTTCCGGCGCTCCTCCGGGATCAAATCATCCCACTGGGGCAGAGTATACAGCCACTCAGCCTTGGCCTCCACCATATTTTTGTAAAGAAGCTCTTTCTCGTAATTCAAATTTACCTCGCTGTCTTCCTCGATCTCTTCCAGCGGGTTCTTTTCCTTCAGGCTGTCGTTGATACCGTCTAAAAAGCCCACCATGGTCATCAGATCGACGCCGTATTTCTCCGCATAGCCCTTTACCGTGTTTTTTCTGGGCTTGCTTTGCAGGATCTTTTTATAGATCTCTGTTTCCGTATCAAAATATTCTTTCCAGAATTTCCGGCCCTCCGAGCTGTTCTGTTTTTCCTCCGCGTATTTCCGCCATTGCTCCAATAAAGCCATGACCTTTCCCCCCTCGATCGGATAATTTTTCCTTCTCTGGGGATTCTATCATCTTTTTTCCGGCATGTCAACGAAAAAGCTGGGTTTTGCGGGGATTTCCTTGAAAAGGAAGCGGAAAAGTGCTACTGTATGATTCAGGAAAGGTTGATGCCACATGAACACTGCTGAAAAAATCATTCCCCCCGCTTATGCGTTACGCGCCATAGAGCTTTTGGAAAAAGAGGGCTTTGAGGCCTGGTTCGTAGGCGGCTGCGTGCGGGACGCCATGCTGGGGCGGCCGCCTGAGGACTGGGATATCACCACAAGCGCCCTACCCCGGGAAACGGCAGCCTGTTTTCAAGACTTTCCCTGTATTGACACTGGCCTGAAGCACGGCACGGTAACGGCTGTGCTCGAAAACCACCCCGTGGAGATCACGACCTTCCGCTTTGATGGCGTTTACACAGACCACCGCCGGCCGGAAACCGTGGAATTTTCCAAAAAACTGGAGGACGACCTTTCCCGCCGGGACTTCACCATAAACGCCATGGCATACCACCCGGAAAGGGGGCTTATCGATCCGTTTCATGGCCTTTTCGATTTGGAAAAGCGAATTCTGCGCTGCGTGGGAGATCCCGTTCGCCGCTTTTCTGAGGACGCCCTGCGAATCCTGCGATGCCTGCGCTTTTCCGCTGTTCTGGAGCTTGCCATAGACCCCGCCACCGCAGCTGCTGTAAGATCGAAAAAAGAGCTTTTGCTGGCCATTTCTCACGAACGGGTTCGGGAGGAACTACACAAGCTGCTTTTGGGAAACAGGGCCGCTCCTGTTTTGCGGGAATACGCGGAGGTGCTTTTTACCGTTCTGCCGGAGCTCGCCTCCATGAAGGGCTGTGCCCAGGAAACACCCTACCACTGCTATGACGTGTGGGAGCACACCCTGCACGCATTGGCAGATGTTCCAAAAGAGCCTGTGTTGCGCTGGGCCGCACTTTTTCACGACTGCGGAAAACCGGCGGTAAAATTTTTCTCCCCGGACGGGACTGCCCATTTTTACGGCCATGAAAAGGAAAGCCTGCGGATCGCACGGCAGTGCCTGCTTCGCCTGCGCTTTTCCAAACGGGAATCAGAACAGATCTGTACCTTGATCACCCGCCACGGGGAACCGCTGCCAATTTCGGAGAAACGGCTGAAGCGCCTGCTGGGAGAATTGGGCGAAGAGCAGCTTTTCTCCCTTTTTGCCCTGATGCACGGCGATCTGGCGGCACAGGCCCCCAAACTGTATGAGGAGCGAAGCCGGGCTCTCGAGGCTGCAAGGGCGCTTACCGAAAAGCTCCTTCAAGAGGAAGAATGCCTGACCCTGCGGGATCTGGCGGTAAACGGCAGCGATCTGAACGCCCTTGGGATCCCTCCTGGGCCCCGCATGGGAGAAATCTTGCGCGCGCTTCTGGAACAGGTGCTGGACGGCGCTTGCCCCAACGAAAAAGACGATCTGCTGCGGCAGGCGGAAGGCCTCTACCTGTCAAGGCATAAAGAATAGAACCGGATATGCTGCAAAATTTAACAGCTTGTCTGGCAGTTGCAGGCTATGAAGAAGGAATGAGCAATGAGAAATGAAGGGAAAGGTCAGCGTTCGTTAAATTGAAATTTACCATATTAGTTGTTAGAAAAAGGAAGGCGCTCTCCCTCTCTGTCATTCTGAACGGAGTGAAGAATCTCGTCCTTTGCCCTTTTACTCAGGGGATTAAGGACGAGATCCTTCGTCACTACGCTCCTCAGGATGACAGAGAGGGGCTCTTTTCTAACAACTAGTACCTTACGACTAACAACTAGTTCGCTAAACGCTAATTTACCATTTTCTTGTTCCCGCTGAAAGCAGTAGGGCGTGCCGCGGGTTTTCTTTCCGCGGCACGCCCTCTTCTTGGCATTCGACTTATTTTTCCTGGTAAGAGGGTGCGTTTTTTGGCGTGCCGCCCTTGATCACGGTGCGGTAATAGCCATAGGTCAGCGGCTCGTTTTCGCTGAGGACCTCCATTTCCTCCGCTTCGCCCACAAAGAGCATGTGGGTTCCCAGGTCAACGGTATCGATCACACGGCAGCTGTACCGGGCGCAGGCATTTTCCCAGCAGTAAGGCATTCCGGCGGCGTCTTTTGCGGTAGAAGCTCCTTCATACTTTTCAAGATCCCTGCCGGAACGGAACCCAAATCTGCCAATAAAGGCAAGATTGGCCCGCTGGTCCAGCGCCACCGCAGCAAAACGCCCGGCCTTCCGCATCAGCTCGCAGGTCAGGTTATCCTTGTTGACCGCCACAGAAAGCCGCACCGGCTTTGAAGTGACCTGCTGCAGGGTATTCACCACGCAGCCGCTGCTTTTTCCCTCCGCCTCGGCGGAAACCACATAGAGCCCATAGGTAATTTTATAAAGAGCCTTTTCGTTCATCTTTCTATTCCCCTTCGCTTCTTTTCTTTTTATTCATTATAGCCTTTTTTTCCAGAATTATCAAGGGAAGGGCAAGGATAAAAGGAGCAAATTACAGTTTGCGGCAAGTCGCCGTGGGCAGTCGTGAGCCTGCTTGGTGCGGGAGGGTAGTTCCCAGCCTGATCACAAGCGACTGATAAATTATAGTTTAGCACACAGGTCTCTCACTGTCATTCTGAGCCGTAGGTGAAGAATCTCGCCCTTCACCTCCAGAGAAAAGGGCTAAAGGACGAGATTCTTCACTTCGTTCAGAATGACAGGTGGAAAGCGAGTGGGTAACCACTAAATTCCAATTTACCAAACAGTCCCCTTCTCTGTCATTCCGAGGAACGAAGTGACGAAGAATCTCGTCCTTAATTCCAGAGCAAAAGAGCAAAGGACGAGATTCTTCACCGAAAAAGCAAGTTCCCCTTGCTTTTTGTTCAGTAATGACAGTTGGAAAGTGAACAAGTAACCGCCAAATTCCAATTTACCACCCTGCCAACGGTCGGGTCGGAACCTAGCTTTCCGTACCAAGCCGCTTCACGAGTGGCTGCGGCGCCTCGCCGCTAAATTCCAATTTAGCAAACCAGTCTCTTGCCCCTAATTGCTAATTGCTAATTGCTAACTACTAATTACTCATTCCCCATTGTTCCCTAGTACGCCGCTCCTTCTGACGGCAAAAAAGCCTGCCCGGATACCCGGACAGGCTTTTTTACAGAATTATTTGGAGAGAAGCTTACTCGGCCAGCTTCTTCAGCTTGGCATACTTCTCCTCAGCGTACTTTTCAGCATTAGCAAACAGCTTTTCGGCACGATCCGGGAAGGAACGGGTCAGGCTGTTGTAACGGACCTCGCCCATGATGAAGTCGCGATAGGAAGCGGAAGGCTCCTTGCTGTCCAGCTGGAAGGGATTCTCGCCTGCGTCGGCACGGCGGGGATCGAAGCGGAAGTTGTGCCAGTAGCCGGCGGCAACCGCTTTCTTTTCCTCCAGCTGAGAAATACCCATGCCTCCCTTGATACCGTGGTTGATACAGGGGGCGTAAGCCAGGATCAGAGAGGGCCCGTTGTAGCTTTCGGCCTCGGAGAAGGCCTTGATGCACTGGTTCATATCGGCGCCCATAGCCACCTGGGCCACATACACATAGCCGTAGCTCATGGCGATGGCGGCAAGATCCTTCTTCTTGGTGGCCTTACCGGTAGCGGCAAACTGTGCCACGGAGCCGGTGGGGGTGGCCTTGCTGGCCTGGCCGCCGGTGTTGGAATACACTTCGGTATCGAACACCAGAATGTTGATGTTCTCGCCGGAGGCGATGGCGTGATCCAGACCGCCGAAGCCGATATCGTAGGCCCAGCCGTCGCCGCCCAGAATCCACATGGACTTCTTGGCCAGGAAATCTTTATCCTTCAGGATCTCCTGAGCTTTCTCACAGCCGCACTTCTCCAGAGCGGCAATATATGCCTCGGCAGCGGGGCCGTTTGCCTTGCTGTCGGTCATGGTGTCGATCCAGGCCTTACCGGTCTCCTTCACGTCGGCAGGGGTGTTCTCGCCCGCGATCAGATTCTCGGTAAGCTCCTGCAGACGGCCGCGCACGGCGTTCTGCGCCAGGGTCATGCCCAGGCCGAACTCGGCGTTATCCTCAAACAGGGAGTTCTGCCAGGCGGGGCCGTGACCCTTCTTGTTCACGGTGTAGGGCGTAGCAGGCGCGGAGCCGCCCCAGATAGAGGAACAGCCGGTGGCGTTGGCAATATACATCTTATCGCCGAAGAGCTGAGTAGCCAGCTTGGCATAAGGCGTTTCGCCGCAGCCGCCGCAGGCGCCAGAGAACTCCAGCAGGGGCTGCTTGAACTGACTGCCCTTCACAGAGGTCTCCTTGAACTTCTCGGCAACCGCTTCCTTGGCGGGCAGGTCGATCCCGTAATTGAACACAGCCTGCTGAGAACGCTGAGAATCGATGGGAGACATCTTCAGAGCCTTCTCCTTGGCAGGACAGGTGGTCACGCAGGAGCCGCAGCCTGTGCAGTCCAGAGTGGAAATGACCATAGCGAAGTTCATGCCGGGTACGCCGGTCATGGGCTTTGCCTTGGTGCCCTCGGGAGCGTTCTTCAGCTCTTCATCGGTCATAGCGATGGGACGAATGACCGCGTGGGGGCACACATAGGAGCACTGGTTGCACTGAATGCAGTTATCCACGATCCACTCGGGAACGTCCACGGCCACGCCGCGCTTCTCATAGGCGGCAGTGCCCTGGGGAGAGGTGCCGTCCGCATACTTCTCAAAGGTGGAAACAGGCAGATCCTTGCCGTGGAAGGAGTTAACGGGATAAACCACGCTGTTCACATAGTCCACCAGCTCCTGACGGCTGCCGGTGGCGACCTTCTTCTTGGAATCGTCCGTGGCGTTTTTCCAGTCGGCGGGAACCTCTACCTTCACATAGCCGGTGGCACCGGCATCGATGGCATCGTGGTTCATCTTGACCACGGCCTCGCCCTTCTTACCGTAGGACTTCGTGGCGGCGTCCTTCATATACTGAATGGCGTCGGCCTCGGGAATGATCTTGGCAATGCTGAAGAAGGCGGACTGCAGAACCGTGTTAATGCGGGTGCCCAGGCCAATCTCCTTGCCGATCTTAAAGCCGTCGATGGTATAGAAATTAATCTCATTGTCGGCGATGAACTTCTTCACCTTGCCGGGCAGACGCTCATTCAGCTCGGCGGCGTCCCAGGCGCAGTTCAGCAGGAAGCTGCCGCCCTTCTTCAGATCCTGCACCATGTCGTAGGTGTCGAGGTACGCAGGATTGGAGCAAGCCACAAAATCAGCCTTGCTGATATAATAGGTGGACTTGATGGGGGTATGGCCGAAACGCAGGTGAGAAATGGTCAGACCGCCGGACTTCTTGGAATCGTAATCAAAATAGCCCTGGGCGTACATATCGGTATGGTCGCCGATGATCTTGATGGAGTTCTTGTTGGCACCCACGGTGCCATCGGAGCCCAGGCCCCAGAACTTACAGGAGGTGGTGCCGGCGGGAGCGGTATCGGGATCTTCCTTCACGTCCAGAGACAGGTGAGTTACATCGTCCACAATACCGATGGTGAAGCGCTTCTTGGGAGAAGCGGACTCCATATTGCGGTATACGGCGATGATATCGCTGGGCTTGGTGTCCTTGCTGCCCAGGCCATAACGGCCGGTATACACGGGGCAGGCGCCGAACTGGGTGCCGTTGATGGCGGCCAGAACATCCAGATACAGGGGCTCACCAATGGAGCCGGGCTCCTTGGTGCGGTCCAGCACGGAGATGGTCTTTACCGTTTCGGGCAGCACGTCCAGCAGATACTTGGCAACGAAGGGGCGATACAGATGAACCTTTACAAGGCCTACCTTCTCCCCTGCCGCATTCATATAATCGACCACTTCTTCAATGGTCTCGCAGGCGGAACCCATGGCGATGATGACCTTATCGGCATCGGGAGCGCCATAGTAATTAAAGGGCTTGTAATCGGTACCGATCTTGGCATTCACTTTGTTCATGTAATCGACCACAACGCCGGGAACGGCATCGTAGTGCTTATTGCAGGCTTCTCTTGCCTGGAAGAAGATATCTCCGTTCTGGGCCTGTCCACGCAGGACGGGGTGCTCCGGGTTCAAAGCGTGGCGGCGGAACTCGTTGACAGCGTCCCAATCCAGCATTTCTCCCAGATCCTCATAATCCCAAACCTCGATCTTCTGGATCTCGTGAGAGGTACGGAAGCCATCGAAGAAATGGAGGAAGGGCACCTTGCCCTTAATGGCGGAAAGATGGGCGACCGCACCCAGATCCATGACCTCCTGGGGAGAGTTGGCGCAGAGCATGGCATAGCCTGTCTGACGGCAGGCGTACACGTCGGAATGATCGCCGAAAATGTTCAGGGCGTGAGTTGCCAAGGTACGAGCGGAAACGTGGATCACGCTGGGCAGCAGCTCACCGGCCATCTTGTACATGTTGGGAATCATCAGCAGCAGGCCCTGAGAAGCGGTGTAGGTGGTGGTGAGAGCGCCTGCCGCCAAAGAGCCGTGCACTGCGCCGGCGGCGCCGGCCTCAGACTGCATCTCCGTAACACGGACTTCTCTGCCGAACAGGTTCTTTCTGCCCGCGGCGGCATACTTGTCCGTTTCGTCGGCCATCACGGAAGAGGGCGTGATGGGGTAGATGGCGGCAACGTCGGTAAACGCATAGGAAACATGCGCGGCGGCGTTATTGCCATCCATGGTTTTCATTTTTCTTGCCATTGAACTATTTCCTCCTTTTAGGATAGTCTGAATATCAGTGGACGGGCAGTTTCTCAATACCCGTTCTGCTTTATTTTATCATTCTTTTCGCCGTCTGTAAAGGAAAAAAACGACGTTTCCGCAATTTTTGGATAAAAAAATCAGCCGCCCTTTCTCATCTGCTTTTTCCTGCCTGCCAGAACCATTTGACAAGCATAACCATATTTAGTAAAATGTTTATTTGAGAAACGGAACAGGAAAGCGCCGTCAGTCTGGCGCCGTGTTCTTTTTCTGAAAATGAAAAAAGGAGTACTTTTAAAAATGCCTTCGGAACCTGACGGCTCATCTGTTTTATGCATTTTATTTTCTCTCGTCCTATTGATTCTCTCCGCGTTTTACGCGGCGGCGGAATCAGCACTGGACGCCCTTTCCCCCGCTCAACTGAAAAAAGACGCGGAGGCTGGGGATAAAAAATCAAAAAGGCTGCTGAGAGTACTGGAAGCGCGAACCGGAATCGTTTTCCCCGTGCAGTACGGGCTTCTGTTCGCCGGGCTTTTGGGGATCGCCTTCTGGAGCGCCGGATCGTATCCATATCTGCTCCGGGCCCTTCACGCACTTTCCGATCATTCTGTTCGGGGGCTTCTGGCCTGCCTGCTCGCTGCCCTTTCCTATTTACTGCTGTTCACAGTTTTCGGTAATTTGCTGCCGAAAAAGGGCGTTCGGAAAAATCCCGAACGTTTTGCCCTGCGTCACGCCGGGCTGATCGATACCCTTTCCCGTCTTGCCACCCCCTTTCCTATCCTATGCGCGCATATTTCCAATGGAATCCTGCGTTTGTTCCGGATCGACCCTAAAACGCTGGACGACGCCGTAACGGAAGAGGAAATTTTGCAGATCGTGGGAGAAGGCGAGGAAAAGGGCGTTATTGAGGAAACGGAAAAGGATATGATCGCCAATATCCTTGATTTTAACGATACCACCGCCGAAGAGACCATGACCCACCGCACGGACATTATCGCCGTGGCTGACGACGCCTCCATTTCGGAAGCGGTGGAGGCCGCTGTGGAAAACGGCTGTTCCCGCGTTCCGGTGTACCATGAGGATATCGATTCTGTAGTGGGTATTTGCTATGTAAAGGATCTTCTCCCCTATGTGGGAAAGGATCTGCCGGATTTTGTGAAGCTGACTGATATGATGCGCCCCGCCTATTTTGTCCCGGAAACGAAGAAATGCAGTCAGCTCTTTACCGAACTGACAGAGCGCAAGGTACAGATTGCCATTGTGGTGGATGAATACGGCGGCACCGCCGGGCTTATCACGTTGGAGGATCTGGTGGAATCCATCGTGGGCAACATTCAGGACGAGTATGACAACGAGGAAGAAGAGATCCAGCAGGTCAGCGAAACAGAATTCACGGTGGACGGCACTGCCTCCATCGATGAGATTTCCGACCTGACCGGCATTGAGCTGCCAGAGGGAGATTACGACACCATTGCCGGGCTGGTCACAGAGCTGCTGGGCCGGATCCCCAAGGAGGACGAACAGCCCAATGTGCGGATAAAAGGCCTCAGCATTACCGTGCTGTCCGTAGAGGATCAACGCCTGGCCCGGCTGCTGCTGGTCAAGGAGCCTCCCGCGGAGGAAGAGACAGAGCAAGAGGAATCTTGACACGTTTTTCAGATCCACAGGGAAAGGAAGTCGGCGTTATGAATAAAAGATCCCGGCGGGAGCCCGACCTGGGAAACGGCAGTATCGGAAGGCTGCTGTTTTCCCTGGCTGTTCCCGCCATTACCGCCCAGCTTGTCAATATGCTCTATAACATTGTGGATCGTATCTATATCGGCCACATTCCCGAAATCGGCACAGCCGCTTTGACCGGAGTGGGGATCACTTTCCCTATTATCATTCTGATCATGGCTTTCAGTTCCCTCATCGCCATGGGCGGAGCACCCAGAGCTTCCATTGCTCTGGGCGAGAAAAACCCGGAAAAAGCCGAGCGCATTTTAGGAAACTGCTTTACCGCCCTTCTCTTGATCTCACTGGTGCTCACTACCGTACTTTTCACTTTTTCCGAACCGATCCTTCGGGCATTCGGTGCAAGTGATAATACCATCGGCTACGCTAACGACTACATGCGCATTTATGTGTGCGGTACGGTATTCGTACAGATCGCTCTGGGCATGAACATGTTCATCACCACCCAGGGCTTTGCCAAAACCAGCATGCTTACAGTGGTGATCGGCGCGGCGCTGAATATCGCCCTGGATCCCCTCTTCATTTTTGTATTTCAAATGGGCGTGCAGGGCGCGGCGCTGGCTACCATACTTTCTCAAGCGGTTTCCGCCGTTTGGGTGCTCTGTTTCCTGTTTGGAAAAAAAACGATGATCAAAATCAAAAAAAGCTGCCTGCCCCTGAGAAGGGAGATCTTGCTTCCTGTGCTGGCGCTGGGAGTCTCTCCTTTTATCATGCAGAGCACGGAAAGCCTTTTGAGCGTGGTGCTGAACACTTCCCTCTTAAAATACGGCGGCGATATCGCCGTTGGGGCCTACACCGTGCTTGCCAGCATTTTGCAGATCGTGAACCTGCCTTTGCAGGGGCTGGCGCAGGGTGCTCAGCCCATTACAAGCTTTAATTACGGCGCGAAAAACTTTGCCCGTGTAAAAAAATCTGTGCGTTTGCTGGCTTTGTGCGCCATGACCTACTGCACCTTATTCTGGCTGGCCTTACAGCTGTTCCCCCAGGTGTTTGTGGGGATCTTCAGCAGTGATCCCGCCCTGACGGAAACCGCTGTATGGGCCACTCGTATTTTTATGTTCGGCTGCTTCGCTTTCGGGGCGCAGATGAGCTTTCAGCAGTCCTTCCTGGCGCTGGGGCAGGCGAAGTCCTCTCTGCTGCTGGCGCTGCTGCGGAAGATCGTGCTGCTGATTCCTTTGATCTACGCGCTTCCGCTGTTTTTTGAAAATAAGCTGTTCGGCGTATTCGTGGCGGAGCCTATTGCGGATATCCTGGCCGCCGCCGTTACAACGATTTCGTTCCTGCTTTGGGCAAAAAAGAATTTGAAGCAGAAGGAACCGGAAATAGACGAAAGCTTTCAGGAGGGAAAGGCGTGAGCAGATTTGGGTTTGAAGAGATGCAGGAAATCCAGAAGGAACTTCAGGCGCGCTATCTGGAGCAGTGGGGCGGCCTAAGCCCCCGAAAAGGCAGAGATACCCTGCTGTGGGGCATGATCGAGGCCGGGGAAATGGCGGACATCATCAAAAAAGAGGGCGATGACGCCATTCTGGAAAACCAGGAGACCCGCCGCCATTTTGTGGAGGAATTCTGCGATACCATGATGTATTTGAACGACCTTCTGCTCTGCTACTCTATTTCTCCAGAGGAAGTGGAACAGGTCTATCTGGAAAAGCACCGCCACAATCTCAGCCGCTGGTAACCGAATATTTTGATTATATTATGGCAGAAAGCGAGCCAACCGTGGAACAAAAAATTCTAACTCTGAAAAAAAATGATACTGTTACGCTCTCCATCACCGGAATGACAGCGGAGGGCATGGGAGTAGGCCGCCATGAGGGAATGGCGGTCTTTGTTCCTTTGTCGGCACCCGGAGACAAGATCCGGGCAAAGATCGTAAAGGCGGCGAAAAGCTACGCTTACGGCAAGCTTCTGGAGCTGCTCTCCCCTTCTCCTGACCGAATCGAGCCGGACTGTCCCGTTTTTTCCCAGTGCGGCGGCTGCTGTTACCGGCATATCAGCTATGAAGCGGAAAAGCGGATCAAATGGGAGCGGGTACAGGACGCGCTTTCCCGGATCGGCGGACTGGAGAAGCTGCCGCTGCGTCCGATCCTTGGCGCGGAAGGCCGGGATCATTACCGCAACAAGGCCCTGCTGCCTTTGGGTACTGATCGGGACGGCGCCCTGACCATGGGCTTTTACGCGGTGAACTCCCACCGCGTGATCGATTGCGCGTCCTGCCGCTTGCAGCCGGAGGAAATGAACGCTGCCATGGCCGCTTTTCGGAACTGGGAAAAACAATACGGCGACCCGATCTATCGGGAAGAAGCCCATACCGGGAGAATGCGCCGCCTGTACCTTCGCAAGGGAGAAAAGACCGGCCAGCTGATGGCCTGCGTGGTGGTAAACGGCAACGGACTTCACCATGAGCAGGAGCTTGTTTCCATGTTGAGAGAGGCCGTGCCGGGGCTTTGCAGTGTGGTGATCAATTCCAACAGGGAAAAAACCAATGTGGCCCTGGGAAAGAAATGCCGTACCGTTTGGGGAAGCGACACCGTTCAGGACGAGCTTTGCGGACTTCACTTCCGCCTCTCACCCCTCTCCTTCTACCAGGTCAACCGCACCCAGGCGGAGCGGCTTTATGAAAAGGCCGCCGAATACGCCGGGCTTACCGGAAAGGAAACCGTGCTGGATCTGTACTGCGGCGCGGGAACCATCGGGCTTTCCATGGCAAGAAAGGCAAAAAAGATCATCGGCGTGGAAATTATCCCGGAGGCCGTTGAAAACGCCCGGCAGAACGCGGCGGAGAATCACATTGAAAACGCGGAATTCCTCTGTGGAGACGCGTCGAAGGCCGCCGCGGAGCTGAAGCGCAGAGGCGAGCGCCCGGACGTGGTGATTTTAGACCCGCCCCGCAAGGGCTGTTCCCCAGAGCTGATCGATACTGTGACCCGCTTTACCCCCCGGCGGATCGTCTATGTTTCCTGCGATCCCGCCACCCTGGCAAGAGACCTGAAGCGCTTTGCGGAGCTGGGCTATCCGCCGCTGGAAGCCACCCCGGTGGATATGTTTCCGGCTACGGCTCATGTGGAGACGGTGGCGCTGCTTTCCCGCCAATAAAGCCGCTTCGAAAGCAAGCGGCGAAAAGAAAAGAAGGAATGAAGTATGCCGGATCTCGTTTCAGCAGAGCTGCTCAGTAAGAGCTGCGCAGAAAAGGAAGGCAGCCGTATCATCACAGATATTTCAAATTATATTTTTGTTTCTGATCAGCCGGAGAAGGCTGACGCGATCTTTTTGCCCGGAGGTTCCCACCCGGAGCAGCCTGAATATGCCGCTGAGCTTTATCACAAAGGATTCGCGAAATGGCTGATCCCTTCGGGCGGGATCAGTGTTAAGGCCGAAAAATGGCCCGGTGTTCGCTCCAAGGCGGACAGATACACCGGAGATTACCATTCGGACTGTGAATTTTTTACCGATGTGCTTACGAAAAACGGCGTGCCCGCCGATGTGATCATTGAAGAAAACAAATCGGGACATACCCGCGATAACGCTTTTCTGTCCCGTCAGGCCATAGAAGAAAAGGGCGTTAAAATAAAGTCTGCTTTGATCGTTTGCAAAGGGTTTCATGCCCGGCGATGCCTTATGCTGTACCAAATGGCTTTTCCTGACATCCTGATAAGGGTCTGCCCCGTTTCTGTCTACAATATCACGAAGGAAAACTGGTACAAAACAGAACAGGGGATCGACCGCGTACTCGGTGAGCTTGCCCGATGCGGGAATCAGTTCGTCAAGGATATCAAAGAATATTTGCTGCCTGAAAAAGAAGCGGAAAACACAATTTGAACCTTCAAAGGAGTCTTTTTCATGAACACCATTAAAATCGAAACCGGCAGTACCAAAATGATCGCCCACCGGGGCTTGAGCGGGCTGGAAACGGAAAACACCTGCGCGGCCTTTGTGGCGGCGGGAAACCGCTCTTATTTTGGCATCGAAACCGACATTCATCGAACGGGAGACGGAAATTTTATTCTTCTGCACGATGACAATACCGCCCGGGTGGGGTGCGACAATATTCAGGTGGAGGAAAGCAGCTACGCTTCCCTTCGCAGTCTGCGGCTTTGCGATAAGGAAGGCGGCAAGGGCCGGGCAGATTTACACCTTCCCTCTTTGGAGGAATATATCAGCATTTGCCGGAACTATGAAAAGGTCTGTGTTCTGGAGCTGAAATCCGATTTTACAGAGCCTGAGATCAAGACGATCCTCTCCCGAATCAAGGCCATGGGCTGGCTGGAGCACGTGATCTTTATCTCCTTCCTCTATGAAAACCTGTTGAAGGTTCGCGCTCTTCAGCCCTTACAGCCCTGCCAGTTTTTGACGGGGGAATTTTCCGACACGCTGCTGACGCGGCTTGAAAAGGATCGCTTCGATCTGGATATCTATTATCCCGTTCTCAGTGAGAAAGCAATAAAGGCCTGTCATCAGCGGGGAATCAAAGTAAACTGCTGGACGGTGGATCAAAAAGAGGAGGCCTTAAAGCTGATCTCCTGGGGTGTGGACTTTATTACCACCGACATTTTGGAAGGGAAATAAACCGTAAAAACGGAGGGATTTTCTTGAATGCGCTGACGAATCGGCAGGCGGTAATCAAATTCTGCCTGTCTTTGGGGGAAAACGTGTACGAGGACTATCCCTTTGACGATACCAACTGGACGGTCATGCGGCATCGGGGAAATAAGAAAGGCTTTGCCTTTTTATATGAATACCAGGGGCGCTTGCAGGTCAATGTAAAATGTGAACCGGCGGGGATTGACTTCTGGAGAGATCGCTTTGCAGGTGTGCTGCCAGGTTACCATATGAACAAGGCCCATTGGAACACGATCCTTTTGGACGGCTCCGTTCCGGACCCGGAGGTAATGACCATGATCTCCGACAGCTATTCTCTTACTTTGCCCAAGCGGAAGAAATAACGATATGCCAGTTGTTGGAGAAGAGGGCTTAGATGGAAGAGGTCAGGTACAATAAGCAATAAGCAATGGGCAATGAAGGGCAGGAACTGAGTGATAAATTATAGGTTAGCAAACTAGTCGTTAGCTGTCAGTTGTTAGTCGTTAGAAAAGGGCTCTCTTTTGTCATTACTGAGAAAAAGGAGCTTCGCTTCTTTACGAAGAATCTCGTCCTTAAAGCTCTTCAAAAAGTCCCGAAGAACGAGATTCTTCGTTTCGCTCAGAATGACAGACGGAAAGTGAGCAGGTAACCGCTAAATTGTAGTTTAGCGGACTAGTCGTTAGCTATTAGTTGTTAGTCGTTAGAGAAGAACAAGCTCTCTCCTTTGTCATTCTGAGGAACGAAGTGGCGAAGAATCTCGTCCTTAATTCCCTGAAAAAGGTCAAAGACGAGATCCTTCGCCAAGAAAGCAAGGTTCTCCTTGCTTTCTGCTCAGGATGACAGGTGGGAAGTAAGCGGATAACCGGTAAATTCCAATTTAACGGGCGTTGTTCGCAACATCTGTGTTGGTCACAGCGCATATGCCCTTGCTCTTCCTCATTGCTCATTGCTCATTACTAATTCCTCAAACGCCCCGCCGCTATTTACCGCCATTATTTCAAGAAAAAGGAGATCATACCGCTATGCTGAAAATCGGCTGTCATCTTTCCAGCTCCAAGGGGTTTCTTGCTATGGGAAAAACCGCCCTTTCCATTGGAGCGAACACCTTTCAGTTTTTCACCAGAAATCCCCGCGGGGGAAAAGCCAAGGAGCTTGATTTGGAGGACGTGGCCGCCTACTGCTCCTTTGCGAAGGAGCATGGCCTTTTCCCTATTTTGGCGCACGCGCCCTACACTTTAAACGCCTGCGCGGCAGACGAGGGGCTGCGGGAATTTGCCGAAAACACCATGGCGGACGACTTGGCTCGGCTGGAGCATTTGCCCGGCAGCATGTATAATTTTCACCCCGGAAGCCATGTACAGCAAGGGGCGGAGCGCGGCATCGAGCTGATCTCCTCCCTGCTCAATAAAATTTTGAAGGCAGAACAGACAACCACCGTGCTTTTGGAAACCATGGCCGGAAAGGGCAGCGAGGTGGGAAGGAGCTTTGAAGAGCTGCGGGCGATCCTGGACAGAACGGCCCTTTCCGATAAGCTGGGGATCTGCCTGGATACCTGCCATGTTTTTGACGGCGGATATGATATTGAAAACGATCTGGACGGTGTGCTGGAAGAATTTGACCGGGTGATCGGTCTTTCCCGGATGCGTGCCGTTCATCTGAACGACAGCAAGAATCCTTTGGGCAGCCACAAGGACCGGCATGAAAAGCTGGGCGAGGGCAAGATCAGCCTGAAGGCTTTGGAGGCTGTACTCAATCACCCCGCTTTGCGGGAACTGCCCTTTTATCTGGAAACGCCCAATGAGCTGGAGGGCTACGCAAAAGAAATTGCCATGATGAAAGCGGCTTATAAAGGAACATGAGCGCGAAAAAGCTTTTTTACAGAAAAGTGCCCTGCCGGAAATCCCGGCAGGGTACTTTTTGTTCGGGTGAAGCTTACTTCAGGCCCTTCTCGTAGCTCTCGATCATTTTCTTCACCATCTGGCCGCCGATGGAACCGGCCTGGCGAGAGGTCAGATCGCCGTTGTAGCCCTGCTTCAGGCTAACGCCTACTTCAGAAGCGGCCTCGTTCTTGAAACGCTCCATAGCTTCCTTGGCTTCGGGAACCATAACAGAATTGCTCTTCATCGTTCTCTCTCCTTCAAAAAAGTTTTTTCGTTTTTGCGTTTGCACTAAGTATTCTGACTCGAAGTCCGCCTCTTATGAATGACAATTTTTTCAAAAAAACGTAAAAAACTGGAAATGAGCGCATTTGAAAAAAGCGCACCCATTTCCAGCTTCAAGCTCTAACAACTATTCCCCGAACATTTCCTTGAATTTCGAGAAAAAGCTTTTCCGCTTCTGATAATTCTTATCGCCGGTATCAGCATCCAGCTGGCGAAGAAGTGTTTTTTGCTTTTCGTTCAGGTTTTTGGGGATCTCCACCGTGATCTGCACATACTGGTCGCCCCGCATACGGGAATGAAGGCTCTGGATCCCCTTGCCCTTCAAGCGGAATACATCGCCGGGCTGTGTGCCCTCGTGTACATGGTAGCTGACCTTCCCGTCCAGGGTTGGCACCTCCACATCGGCGCCCAAGGTCGCCTGGGTAAAGGTGATAGGCATTTCACACCACACATCGTTCCCTTTTCGTTCAAACACGGGATGAGGCCGCACGGAAACATACACATGAAGGTCTCCGGCAGGGCCGCCGTTGCTGCCGGCATTTCCTTTGCCGCTGACATTCAGGATCTGTTCATCATCGATGCCTGCGGGAACCGTGACCTCCAACGTCTTTTTACGGCGTACCTTGCCTTTGCCATCGCAGGTCTTACAGGGGGTATCGATCATTTTTCCCGAGCCATGGCAGCGGTCACAGGTTTGGGCGGACTGCACCACGCCGAAGGGCGTGCGCTGGCTGATACGCACCTGGCCTGTGCCGTTACAGTTGGGGCAGGTTTTGGGCGAGGTTCCCGCCGCCGCGCCGGTACCGTGACAGTCCTCACAGTTTTCGATTTGCTGATAGGTAATGGTTTTCGTACAGCCCTTTGCCGCTTCTTCAAAGGAAATAGCCACATTGGCCTGCACATCGCTTCCCCGGCGAGGAGCGTTGGGATTGGCCCGGCGGGAGCTTCCGCCGAAGCCGCCCCCAAAGAAGCTATCGAAAATATCCGTGAAATCAAAACCGCCCTGGAAGGGGCCCGCGCCTCCGGCTCCGCCGCCGAAATTGGGGTCTACGCCCGCATGGCCGAACTGGTCGTATCTGGCACGCTTGTCACTGTCGGACAGCACCTCATAGGCCTCGTTGACCTCCTTGAATTTGACCTCTGCCTCTTGATCCCCAGGGTTCAGATCCGGGTGATATTTTTTTGCGAGGGTTCGGTACGCTTTCTTGATCTGATCCTCCGAGGCGCCTTTCTGGACTCCCAACACCTCATAATAATCCCTTTTTTCCGCCAAGCTCTCTCATCTCTCTTCTCCGGCAAAGCCGTGCAAAATCGGGCTGATTCGCCCAAAACGCAGGGGCGCTTTAAGCCCCTGCGTCTGGATCTGGTTTTTCTTTTAGAGTATGCCTCAGAGGCCGTTTTAGTTTACGTCCTTATAATCGGCATCGTACACATTCCCATCGGGGCCGCTGCTGCCATCGGCTGAAGCGCCGCCGTCATAGGGAGGCTGAGGGCCGCCAGGGTTACCGCCGCCGGGATTTCCCTGCTGGTACAGCTTTTCACTGACGGAGTACACCACCTTCTGCAGCTCCTCCATGCCGGCCTTGATGGCGTCTACCGTGCCGTTCTGCATGGTTTCCCGAAGGGCTGCCACCTTGCTGCTGATTTCGGTTTTATCTGCCTCCTGAAGCTTATCGCCGCTGTCATTTACCAGCTTTTCGGCGGTATAGCAAAGGTTTTCGGCATTGTTCTTGGTGTCTACCTCTTCCCTGCGCTTCTTATCTTCTTCGGCAAACTGCTCCGCCGCCTTTACAGCCTTGTCGATATCCTCCTTGCTCATGTTGGAGCTGGAGGAAATGGTGATATGCTGCTCTTTGCCGGTGCCAAGATCCTTCGCGGATACATTTACAATGCCGTTAGCGTCAATATCAAAGGTGACCTCGATCTGCGGAATGCCCCGGGGCGCGGGCGCGATGCCGTCCAGCTTAAAGAGGCCCAGCTGCTTATTATCCCGGGCAAATTCCCGTTCGCCCTGAAGAACATTGACCTCTACCTGAGTCTGACCGTCCGCCGCGGTGGAGAAGATCTGACTTTTCTTGGTGGGAATGGTGGTATTGCGCTCAATGATCTTAGTCATAACGCCGCCCATGGTTTCCACACCCAGGGACAGGGGCGTCACGTCCAAAAGCAGCAGGCCCTGGACCTCGCCGCCCAGCACGCCGGCCTGAATGGCCGCGCCGATGGCAACGCATTCATCGGGGTTGATGCCTTTAAAGGGCTCCTTGCCGATGAAGTTCTTCACCGCGTCCTGTACCGCGGGAATACGGGAGGAACCGCCTACCAGAAGAACCTTGCTGATATCATTGATAGAAAGGCCGCTGTCCTGAAGAGCCTGCCGCACCGGACCCATGGTCTTTTCCACCAGGTCGGCGGTCAGCTCGTTGAACTTGGCTCTCGTCAGGGTCATATCCAAATGCTTCGGACCGGAGGCGTCGGCGGTGATAAAGGGAAGGTTGATGGCGGCGCTGGTCACACCGGAAAGCTCGATCTTGGCTTTTTCCGCCGCTTCCTTGATGCGCTGCATGGCCATTTTGTCAGCGGACAGATCCACTCCCTGCTCAGCCTTGAAGCCCTGTACGATCCAATCGATCACACGCTGGTCGAAATCATCGCCGCCCAGGCGGTTATTACCGGCGGTAGCAAGCACCTCCTGCACGCCGTCTCCCATTTCGATGATGGAAACATCGAAGGTACCGCCGCCCAAGTCGTATACCATGACCTTCTGGTCGTTGTCCTTATCCACGCCATAGGAAAGGGCCGCGGCGGTGGGCTCGTTGATGATGCGCTTTACGTCCAGGCCCGCGATCTTACCGGCGTCCTTGGTTGCCTGGCGCTGGGCATCAGTAAAATATGCGGGTACGGTGATGACCGCACTGCTGACGGCTTCTCCCAGATATGCCTCCGCATCGGCCTTCAGCTTTTGCAGGATCATTGCGGAAACCTCCTGCGGCGTGTAGCTCTTGTCGTCGATGGTCACCTTGTAATTGGAGCCCATCTCCCGCTTGATGGAGGAGATCGTGCGCTCGGGGTTTGTAACGGCCTGGCGCTTTGCCACCTGACCTACCATACGCTCGCCGGTTTTGGAAAAGGCCACTACGGAAGGAGTGGTACGGGCGCCTTCGGCGTTGGCGATCACCACGGGCTCACCGCCTTCGATCACTGCCACGCAGGAGTTTGTTGTACCCAGATCAATACCTATTGTTTTTGCCATGCTAGATTACCTACCTTTACAAAATTTTTTATTTGTTTCTTATAGAAAAAGTGTTTCAAAATCGTCAGTTGAAATTCTGAAAAGAAGCTCTCATCACCTAATTGGCCACCTGCACCATGGCGTGGCGCACCACCTTATCTCCCAGCAGATAGCCCTTCTGATAGACGGCGGCGATCACATTTTCACCCAAGCCTTCATTATCAATGTGGGCCACCGCGTTGTGAAGGTTTGGATCAAAGGCCTCCCCTACCGCGCCGGTGGCGGTAATACCCAGCTTTTCAAAAGCCGCGGCAATTTGAGCCTCGATCATTTCCACACCCTTGCGCATATCCTCTGCGGAAGCGTTTTCCTGGGCCAGAGCCCGCTCAATGTTATCCGCGATGGGCAAAATGCTCTGCACCGTATCGGACACGGCGTTGTTGTACACAGCATTTTTTTCATTTTGGCTGCGCTTTCGGAAATTATCGTACTCGGCAAGCACCCGCAGGTGCTGCTGCTTATGGGCTTCAAATTCCTCCTGCAGCTTTTGGAGCTTTTCCTGCTCCGCGGAAGGCTTTTTCTTCTTTTCCTTCTTTTCTTCCTTTGCGGAAACAGCTTTTTCCGGTTCCACTACAGCTTCCTGAACCTCCTGCTCCTTTTCCTTCTCCATCTGTATGCCATCTCCTTTTTATCGCCTGTCACTTTTCAAAAATATATATTTTATTCTTCCCGCGTCAGTACGGTAAGCATTTGGCCCACCTCTTTCGTGAGATATTGAAGGATCGCCGTCAATCTGGCGTAGTCCATGCGGGTGGGGCCAAGCAGTGCCAGGGCGCCAACGTCCTGCTCTTCCACAGCATAGCGGGAAATCAAAAAAGACGCGTTCTTCAACTCCGGCCTTTGACTCTCGCTGCCGATCAAAATGGAAACACGACCGGGCTTTTGGCGGAGCAGGGAAACCACATCTTCCTTTCTTTCCAGAAAATCCATGATCTGCCGGTGTTCCAATTCGGGATAAAGCAGCAGATCCATCTGCCCGCTGGTCAACACTTCCGTTTTCGCTGTGTCCCGTGCCGCTTCTAGAAGCGCTTGTAAAGCGGAGCCCGCCAGCACCATCATTTCTCCGAGTGAAGCGCCCATGGACTGTAAAAAAGCCGGTGTGATCTCCAGTACCTCCTTGCCGGTCACCTTTTCATTGAAGAGGCGGAAAAGCACCCGCAGGATCTCGCCCGACAAATCGAAATCGCAGTGGAACACTCTGGTTTTCATTGTTCCCGCAGAACTCATCAGCAAAAGCATGGCGGTACGGCGACTGGTTTGCACAAACTGTACTGCCTTCACCCGCGCCGTCATTCCGCTGGGAGTAGTGACCGCCGCCGCATACCGGGTCACGCTGGAAAGCAGCCTGCACACGGAAAGCAAAAGGCGTTCCGGCTCATAGGCGCTTCCCGCCAGCATGGAGGTAAACCAGCGCTCTTCTTCCTCCCGCAGAACAGGCACCCGCATCAGGTGGTCCACATATTCCCGATAGCCCCTTTGTGAAGGGATCCTGCCAGCCGAGGTATGAGGCTGTTCCAGAAGCCCCAGCTCAATGAGCTCCGCCATTTCATTTCGGACGGTGGCGGAGGAAACGCCGATCTCCTCCGCAATGGCTTTTGACCCCACAGGCTCGCCGCTTTTTACAAAGTCTCGCACTACGGAGGAAAGGATTTTTTCTTTCCGCGGAGTCATTTCCATACCGTGCCGCTCCTTTCCCGGAGTTCCTGTTAGCACTCTTGATGTTCGAGTGCTAACCATGACTATAATTTACCACTTTGGTCAGCAAAAGTCAAGAACGTAATTTGTAAATTAAATATGAATGGCGGTTTTTGCTGAAAACGGCAAAAGGAACCTGCCACGGAATTTGCGGCAGGTTCCTTTGAGCGTGTCGAAAAAGCTTTTCGCCACGCTCAAACTTCTTGAGGAAATCTTTGATTTCCTCAAGAAGTTCTGATTGAAATGCGAGAGAGGGTTCTCGCCTGTCGGCTTGGGTGCTGTGCCCCAGTGGGGCACGTCCAGCACCGACCGAGTTGACAAACGAGAACGGCGCTTGGCGGTCTCCACCGGAGACCAGCGCCCCTGATGGTCCCTAGAAGCTGCAAAGCAGCTTTTTCACACTCTTCCCCCTTCCGTTTCTTTCAGTTAGAGGGTTTATCGACAGCCTGAAAGGAGCCTGCCGCGGAATTTGCGGCAGACTCCTTTCCCAAACAAACTTTTCTCTTCGCTTGACAACAGCTTTCAAAGCTTTTCCACCGGCACCCAAATGGCTGCCCGATATCCGTCGCTGTCGGTTTTTCCCTCGTCGGAATACCACTCAATATTGGCGCCCATGGCGATGCGGTACTCCGTATTGCCGGGAAGCCATTCCTGAAACACCTTGGTATTGATGGCCTGAAGCGTACCGGGAAGCGGCCCACGGCAAGGGAAAACCGCCCAATCCATCGCGGGAAACTCAAACAGCTCCATTCCCTCCGGGATCGGCCCGCCCCGGTAGCTTCCCGCAATGAGATAGCGGAACATGCCGGGGGTGCGCTCCTCGTCCACGCACACGCCAAACTCGCCGATACCATGGGCCAAAAAGGCCTTTTCCTCCGGAGTTTGCGGTTCTTTTCCGGAAAAAATCGGCGTACAATATTGCCGGTCGAATTCCTCCCAAAATTCGGGGATCTCCCGGTAGCCGCTTTCAAAGGGAACATCTCTCCCGAAGCCGATCACCGTAAATTTTTCTTTGTGTTCCACCGTGTACTCCAAGCTTTCTCCTCCTTGTACAGAAATCATGACCTTCAACGGAAAAAAGGGCTTGAGCCTTTTGTGCTCTTTTTTGATCTGCGTGGGGGTGGCTCCGTGGAAACGCACAAAGGCCTTTGTAAAGCTTTCCGGCGTTTCAAAGCCGTACCGATAGGCAATATCGATGACCCTGCCCCGATCCAGCACCAGATCCAGCGCCGCCAGATACAGACGGCGGCAGCGTAGATACCTGGAAATGGAATACCCCGTCACGATCTCAAAGCCCTTTTGCAGATAAAAGGGAGACATGTACACATGGGCCGCCACCTCCTCCGCCGTGATCGGCTCGCGGATATGCTGTTCCATATAGTCGATGGCGGAGCGCAGGGTTTCCGTCCACTCCACAGGCTCACCTCCCATTTTTCTTTTCTGTCAAGTTATGGAAATTAAGTTTTCAGGGCATTCCCCTTCCTCTGTCATCCTGAGGAGCATAGCGACGAAGGATCTCGCTCTTAAAGCCCTTCGAAAAGACCCAAAGGACGAGATTCTTCACTTCGTTCAGAATGACAGAGAGGGAGCCCTTTCCTTTTCCAGCAACTAACATGATAAATTAAAGTCTAGCGGCTACCCTTGCCCTTCAATTCCTCGTTGCTCATTGCCCATTCCTAATCGCTCATTGCCTCTTCCCTATCAGGATAATCTCATAAAGAATTTTTGTCCTGTCTTTTTTCAGTATTTTTTGTCCGCCTCTATAAGCTTATCAGCCAATAAGCAAGAAAAGGACTGGCGTATATGGTGAGATAGATCAGCGTGATCCAGGGCTGATAATCGATGTAAAATTCCCGGAAGGACAAAGACCATGGGTGCTTGATCAGCACCCAGCCGATCACATCGAAGGCTGCCGTGAGGGTTCCCCAAATCAGCGAGGTAGCGACCACATTGGAAAAGGTGACGGTTTCCAGGCCTTGAAAATAGAGAAACGCGAACACCGGAAAAATCAGAAGATTATACAGGGGGTGCCAGGGCTTTGTCTTTTCGTACCCCTCGCCCATACCCGGGCCTTCTTTCATAGATTTCATATGCAGCACCGTGATGTTAAAAACTGTGTGCAGTATTCCGATCAGCGTTACGATCAGATAGGCTCCCCAATACCACAGCATAGAAAAACCAAAGTGTTCCATTTTGCGGTTCCTCCTCTTCTTTCAGAAATTCTTGTTAATCGAAGCTGCCGCTCATATAAAAACGCCGCCTGCCGAAGAGGAAATACACTTGGCAGACAGCGCTCCTTTACAAAATCAATATAATAATCCCACGCAGCGTTTTACGCCGCGGCCGGAAAAGCCGGTCACAGAAGGATCTCGCCGTCTACGGTTCCAGGCAGCGCGGCCGCATTGGATTCATCGGTGTCCACATGCATGGCTAACGCGTAGGCGGGGCTGACGCGGCATACCACATCGCCGTAAACCAGGCTGCGGCCGTTGTATTCCACCTTTACGGAAACGATCTGCTTATCGGTAACACCAGCTTCCTTTGCCTCTTCGGGATTAAAGTGGATATGACGCTTCGCCGCGATCACACCTTTTTCCAGAACCACTTCTCCGGCAGGCCCCTTCAGCGTGCAGCCGGGAGTTCCCTCCAGATCGCCGGATTCCCGGATCGGCGCGGTCACGCCCAGCTTGCGAGCATCAGTAAGGGAAATTTCCACCTGGGTCTCTTTCCGGGTGGGCCCCAGGATCGACATGGACATGGAGCCCTTGGGACCTACTACCTCCACCTTTTCCGCGCAGGCATACTGGCCGGGCTGAGAAAGATCCTTCTTATTGGTAAGAGCGGCGCCCTTGCCGAACAGGGTTTCCAAATCCTCATTGGAAACGTGGACATGATGAGCGGAAGTTTCTACCATAACCTTCATTGTGTATTCCTCCTTCAAAATTCTTCGGCTTTTGCATTTTTATTCTACTACCGAACGGGAAAAATTTCAACTGCCTTTCCTTGTGTTTCTCAAAGGAATTTGCTATACTGGATTTCAGAAGGCTATGGGAGGGAGCAAAATGATCGATAACTGGGAAGCGCTTCGGGAAAGCTGCCTGCAATGCCGCAAATGCGGGCTGTGCGAAACACGGCACAACGTAGTGTTCGGCGTGGGAAACCCAAAAGCCAAGGTGCTGTTTGTAGGCGAAGGGCCCGGAGAAAATGAAGATCTGCAGGGAGAGCCCTTTGTGGGCCGGGGCGGCCAGCTTTTGGATAAGTTTCTCACCGCCGTGGATCTGGACCGGAAAACCAATATCTACATTGCCAATATCGTGAAATGCCGTCCGCCGAAAAACCGGGATCCGCTGCCGGAGGAGCAGGACGCCTGCATTGGCTGGCTGCGGAATCAGTTTGCGCTGCTGCGCCCGAAGATCATTGTGTGTTTGGGGCGTGTTGCCGGCATGAAAATGATCAAGCCAGATCTGAAGATCACTAAGGAGCACGGCATTTTCTTCGAAAAGGGCGGCGTGCTGATGATGCCAACTCTGCACCCTGCCGCGCTGCTGCGCAATCCCGCCCAAAAGCCCGCCGCCTTTGAGGATTTTTTGAAGCTGAGAGAAAAGATCGACGAGCTGGGAGCGGATATCAGCCGTTGAAAAACAGCGCCAGGTAAAAGAAAGAGAAGCTGTTGTAAAACTTAGCGGTTTTGCAGCAGCTTCGGTTTTTTAGATACTAGATGCTGGATGCTGGATACTAGACGGTGGTGGCACTGCTTCGCAGCGCAATAAAAGCAAGGGCATATAATGAGCAATTAGCAAGGAAGGGCAGGGGTAGAGTGGTAAATTATAGTTTAGCGTCCTGATTCCGCTATCACTATTGTCATTCTGAGGAACGAAGTGACGAAGAATCTCGCCCTTGATTCCGGGAAAAGGGCGAAGGATGAGATTCTTCGCTTCGCTCAGAATGACAAGAGGATGGTGTGCAGATAACCGCTAAATTCCAATTTAGCAGACTGGGCTCCTGATCTTAAAATAATTGCTCATTATTCATTGCCAATTCCTCATTCTTCTGCCGCATTGCTCTGCTCCGCGGTTTCTCTTTTCTTTTTTCTGCCGTAAAAGAACTGGTCCGCCACTACCAGCAGCGCGCCGGCGATCACCACCAGGTAGTAGGTAAAAAACCGCCAGACCATGACGGCGGAATACAGGTCATCCTTGACAAAATAGTTTCGGAAAAAGGCGGAAAATCCAAGCTCCTGGGCGCCAGAGGCGCCGGGCATGGGCATAAAGGACACAGACACCTGCAAAAGGCTCTGTACGGCAAAAACCTCCCAATAGCTGATGGTGTGATAGCCAAAGGCGCGAAACACGAAATAGATCACGCTCATCTGCAAAATGAATTGCGGAATGGAAAGCAAAATTCCCCACAGGACACTGCGCTTATTTTTCCGAAAGGTTTCCCGGTAGCTGCCGAAATCCGCTTCAAATTTATCGATGGACTCCAGCAGGTGAAAATGCCCCTGCAAAAACCTGAGCTTTCTCACCAGCCATTTGGCAAAACGGCAGATACCGTGCAGCACTGGCCTGATAAAGAGACAGGGGAAAAAGATAATAGAGCCGCCGTTTATGGCCAGGCCCAGAATGATCAGCGGGATAATGCCGGGGTTTTCCAGGCTCAGCTTTCCATACATAAAGAAGAAGCTCAAAAGTGAGCAAAGGAAAAAAGCGCACTGAAAGCAGAAAAATTTTACGATCAATACAGCGGTGGAAACCCCCACGGGGATCTTATCCCGGCGGAGGTACGCGGCCTGCATGGGCTGGCCTCCGGTAGAACTGGGGGTGATATAGGAATAATAGATGCCAAGAAGGCCGATCTTCATGGCGCTTCCCATTTTCATCGGGATCTTCTGGCTGCGCATCAGAAGGCAAATGATCCCGCCTTCAAACAGGAAATAGACCACTGTGACCAGTACTGCCAGAGCAAGGAAACCGGGAGTCAGGTTCGCTATGGTGCGAAATACATTTCCGAATTCCCGGTTACAGATCCCAAACGCCACAAGGGCGATCATGGTGGCTAAAATATAAAGCATTCCCCAGGGAATTTTCCGTTTTTTCTTTTGCGGCTCCATTGCGGAAGAGGAGCCTTCCCCTATCGTTTCATATTCCGTCAAAGCGCATCGCTCCATCTGTATAATATCAAGCTGTTTCGCAGATTTTTCAAAAGCAGCGGCGGTTCTTGCCGTTATTGCGATTTTCTCTTCCAAAACAGCAATGGCTCTTGCCGTTGCTATTCTATCACGGTTTGTAGTATAATGCAAACCATGAAATCTTACGGTTTTATAAAGGAGGGCGCTTATGCCGATCGAAGCGATAGAACAACCGGAATTTATTGAGATTTCCCCTACCCTGCGGCTGAAAAGGTATGACGGCGTTTTCGACTTTGCCCTGCCCTGGTACCAGGACCCGGTGGTTCTTCGCATGTCCGAGGGCGAGGGTACCAAGCCCTATACTCTGGAAAATCTCAAGGTAATGTATGCTTATCTCGACGCTCATGGGGAGCTGTACTGGATCGAGGAGGATCAGGGAACCGGGTTTGTCCCTATCGGAGACGTGACCATATGGCAGGAGGATCTGCCCATCGCCCTGGGCTCTTCCGCCGTCAGAGGGCGGGGCATCGGAAAGTCGGTGCTTCAGGCACTGATCGCGCGGGCCAGATCACTTCATTGGGATCATCTCAGCGTACAGAATATCTACAGCTACAATACCGCCTCTCAAAGGCTGTTTCTCTCCTGCGGCTTTCGGGAAACGAAAAAGACAGAAACCGGTGCAAGCTACCGGTTGGAGCTTTAGCCAAGCAGCTTTACCGTGAGCACGGCAAACACCAGGGCGGCGCAATCCCCCAGCAGGGCGGCAGGAACGGTATACCGCAGCCTTTTATATCCGCAGGCCCCAAAATATACGGCAATGGCATAAAAGGTCGTCTCTGTGGAAGATGCCAGCACAGAGGCGATCTTTCCCGTTTCGCTCTCCGGGCCGAACTGCTGTAAAAGGGAAAGCGTATAGGCGGAGGAGCCGCTGCCGGAAACAGGCCGCAGCAGAGCAAGCGGTAAAATTTCCGGGGAAATGCCCACCGCTTCCGCCAAGGGCTCCGCCAGAGAACAGAGAAGCTCCAGCAGCCCGGAGGCCCGTACCATGGACACCGCCACGATCAGGCCGATCAAGGTGGGAAGGATACGCATAGAAGCACTGATCCCCTCCTTTGCCCCCTCTAAAAAGGTATCGAACACCTCTACGTTTTTCAAAAAGCCAAACAGCACGATCCCGCCGACGATCAGCGGCATTGCCGCCGCCCCGATCTGCCCCATGGTTTTTCCCGCCTTTCTTCTTTGTGAAACTTAAGGCAACACCGCAAAATTCAGGTCTATCACCTTAAGGCCGGTTTTCAGGAGCCCCTCAGGCTTCCCCGCTCCGCCAGCTTGCAGCACAGTACGCAGGTAACCAGCGCGGCAAAGGAGGTGATCCAGATCTCCGGCAAAACGGCAAAGGGCTCGGCGCTGCCGCAGGAGCTGCGCATGGCCGCCATGTTCACCGGCAAAAGCTGAATGGAAGCTGTGTTGAACACCACAAACAGGATCATTCCCTTGGTAGGGGCGGTTCCTTTGTTTTTCTTCGCCATGGCGCTGACCGCCGCCAAGCCAAGGGGCGTAGCGGCGTTTCCCAGGCCCAGAAAATTTGCTGAAAAATTCATGCACATCTTCCCTTTGATCTCCCGGTCCTCCCGGTATTCCGGAAAAAGCCTGTCGATCACCGGAGAAAAGGCGGAGGCCAAAAGCTCTGTCAGCCCGCTTTTTTCAGCGATCTTCAAAAAACCCAGCCAGGCGCACATGCTTCCCAAAAGAAATATGGAAAGCTCTACCGCGTCCTTTGCCCCGTTCATAATGGCGGTGGAAAGGTCGCCGATCCTGCCGGTGGCCAGCGCACAGACAACACTTGACAAAATCATACCGAACCAGATGGCGTTTAACATAAAAATCCCCGCTTTCCTCCCCTGCTTTTCCTTGACTTTGCAGGGGAAAAAGAATAGTATACTTTCAGAGTCTTTTTTGAAACGGAGGCGCAGCTTATGCTGTTTGGAGAAAAAATTCTGGACTATTGGGACGATATCTTGAAGGATCTGGGAACGCTGATCGCCGTTCCCTCTGTGGCGGGCAAGGCGGAAAACGGACACCCCTTCGGCGATGCCTGTGCGAAGGCCATCGACACGGTACTGGAAATGGCTAAGGGCTATGGCCTGAAAACGAAAAACGCGGACTACTATGCCGCCCATGCCGAATACGGCGAAGGAGAGGGAAACGCCGTTGTCATGGCACATGTGGACGTGGTACCCGCCGGAGAGGGCTGGGATACCGACCCCTTTACCCTGGTGATCGATGGATACCGTGCTTTCGGGCGAGGCGTATCCGACGATAAGGGCGCGGCCATTGTAGCCCTGCACTGCCTGCGGGCTTTAAAGGACGCAGGAGTCAAGGGAAACCGGAAGCTCCGGGTGATCTTCGGCTCCGGCGAGGAAGTGGGCATGGCCGATATCCCCCACTATTTTGAACAGGAGCAGCTGCCCGACATGGGCTTTACCCCCGATTCCGGTTATGGCATCTGCCACTGTGAAAAAGGCATTATCAACTTGAAAATTTCCAGCAAAAATGATTCCGATCTTATCAAAAGCTTTGCCTCCGGCACGGTGAGCAACGCCGTTCCCGCCAAGGCTGTCTGCGAAATTTTCTGCTCTCAGGAAGAATACGAAGCACTGCGGAAGGCGGCGGAGAATTCCCCTGCCGAATTCGTGATCACCCGCACCGGGGATGGGGCTTCCCTTTTGGCAAAGGGAAAGGCAGCTCACGCCGCGGGCCCCGAAAACGGCCGCAACGCCGCCTCCTATCTGGTAGAGCTTTTGGCGGAGGTATTCGGCGAAGACCGGTTGGGCTCCTTCTTCCGGTTTGTTCACGAAAAAATCGGACTTACCTATGACGGCAGCTTGCTGGGAGTGGCTATGAGCGATGAGCCCAGCGGCCCTTTGACCTTCAATCTGGGGCTTTTGCACGCGGATCCTCAGGAGTGCAGCCTGGTGGTGGATATTCGCTACCCTGCCACCAAGAAAGGTGACGCGGTTTCCGAGCCCATTCAAAAGGCGGCGGAAGCCTATGGACTTACCTACACCCTGCTTTCCGATGCCGCTCCCTTATATCTGCCAAAGGAAAGCCCGCTGGTCACCCTGCTTTCCGGCGCTTACAAGGATATTACCGGCGAGGAATGCAGCATCTATTCCATGGGCGGCGGCACCTATGCCCGGCAGATGCACGGGAAGGGCGTGGCCTTCGGCCCCGGATTTGCCAGCGAAGAGGACAGCCACGCTCACGATGTAAACGAGCGCATCGATTTGGAGCAGTTTAAGCTTCACGCTAAGATCTGCCTGGAAGCCATGTACCGCATGCTGACCGCAGAATGATCTCAATAAAGAAACAGGAGGGCAGTTCCATGGCGGAATATTCGCACATTACCCCGGAGGACATTTTTTCCAATCAGGAGGTTCGCTGCTACATTGAGCAGGGAAACAACTGCCTGGAGGCCATCGGCTTTACAGAGCATGGCCTGGCCCATGCCAAGCGCAGCAGCAATTATGCCAGAGACATTCTTTCCGCTCTCCAGTATCCGGCGCGCACCTGTGAGCTGGCGGCAATTGCGGGCTATCTTCACGATATCGGCAACACCGTAAACCGGGCGGATCACGCCCACAGCGGCGCCTTGATGGCCTTTACCCTATTGAATAAACTTTCCATGCCGCCAGAGGAAATCGCCCTGGTCTGCTCCGCCATTGGGCACCACGATGAAAAGACCGCCTATCCGGTCAACCCTGTGGCGGCGGCGCTGATCCTTTCAGATAAAAGCGATGTGCGGCGCACCAGAGTGCGCAAAAACGCTGTTTTGACCGCCGATATTCACGACCGCGTCAATTACGCCGTGGAGCATACCAGTCTGAAGATCGACCCGGAAAAGAAGGTCTGTCTATTTAATATTACGATCGCCACAGAGATATGCCCTGTGATGGAGTACTTTGAGATCTTTCTGGACCGCATGGTGCTCTGCCGCAAAGCCGCCCAGACTCTGGGACTGCAATTTGAACTGGTGATCAATAACACAAGGCTTTTGTAGCACTGTTCCTGCGTTTTACGGTTCTTCCCCGCTGATTTAAAACCGCCCCAGCTGAAAAATTCCCGGCCAAGGAGGTTTTTCACTGCCGCTGAAAAAGTCAAGAGTAAATGCAGAAAAAATCAGAAAAATTTTTTGAAGGTAAGTCAAGCCGCTTCCGCAAGGTATTTTTCAAACAGCGCACCAGACGTTTCAAAGCCCAAAATTTCGCGGGGATAGTTATTGATCCACGCTTCAACCCGTTCGACGTACTCAACGGATACTTGCCGGAAGTCCGTTCCTTTTGGAAGGAAGCGCCGGATCATTTTGTTTATATTTTCGTTCGTGCCGCGTTCGTATGCGCTATACGGATGGCAATAATAAACCGTCGTGCGCTGCCGCTTGCCCCTGCCGAAGATTGATTTTTCTATTCCGGCGCAATCGGCAAATTCTGAACCGTTGTCCACGGTAATGCTTTTGAATACCTGCGGGAAGCGCCGCCCGTACTTCCGTTCAAGCCTGTTCAACGCCTTTACGACGCTGGCGGCGGTCTTGTCCGGCATTTTGATTATAATTTCCTGCCGCGTCAACCGCTCCGAAAGCACAAGCAAGGCTTCCTTCGTTTTCTTCTTTCCTTCGACGCAATCCATTTCCCAATGTCCGAAGGTTTCCCGATCGTTTATTTCCTGCGGGCGGTTCTCTATGCTTTCGCCCTTCGGCGCGCGGGCGGGCTTCGATTTCACCTTGTCATACTTCCGCTTGCGCTTGCCCTTCTGCGGAAGGTTTGCCCGCTCCAGCCGAAGGAAAACGCCCTTGTCGATATAATTGTAAATCGTCTTTTCGCTGATCTCTGTTCGGAAGGTCAGCCCCAGCCGCTTGATTTCTCCCACGACGGCGGCGGGGGAATAGCCTTCGTCGGCGATCTTCTTTTCGATGAACGCCGCCAATTCGTGATCGTCGCCGATTTTTAGGTCGCCGCCTTTCGCTTTCAACTGTTCGTCGTATTTCTGCTGGGCAATCTCCGGCGAATACCTCTTTTCGGTGGTTAAGTCGGAATTCAAGTGCATATATTCGCCCCGCTTCAATTCCCTGTAAATGGTCGTGTTGCACACGTGCAGCCGATCGGCGATCTGCAAGGGCTTCAAGCCCTGTTTCAGCGCCTTTTCTATTTTTAGGCGGTCTGTCCACGTCAAGTGTTTATGCATTGTCGTTCCTCCTATACCAAAAAGAAAAAGGGCGGCATATCCTGCCGCCCTCCGTGAAATCAATGTTTATTTTCGTATGCGTCTAACTGTTCGATTGTATCCGGATCGGTTATAATGTCCCGCAATGAACAGCCCAGCGCGTTACATAGTTTAAGCATTGTTGCCAGTTTCGCGCCGTTCAGATCGCGCCCGCCGCGTTCGTAGTCTTGCAGAATGCGGACGGAAATTCCCGCCGCGTTTGCAAGCTGTGATTGTGACATTCCCGCCGCTTTTCGTGCCGCTTGTAGCTTTTCGTTCCTGTACGCCACTTTTACGCTGATTTCCATTTGCGCCCGCCCCCTTGACAAATTCTTGTTTTATCGGTTATAATAAAGACAACGGGTGGGGAAACCCGCCGTCTAACTGTTAGGATTGCTTGTTCTTCTTGTTCGGCTTAATGCTGATTGTGATACGCTCCACCGTTTCACTCTCTAAAGCCTTTTTGAGAAGTTCAAGCAATTCTTTTATTTGCTCTTCGGTCATTCTTGCACCCCCTTTCCGGTGGTGTGTTCTCCTTTCTTCGTTTACTCGGCTTCCCCTTGCCTGTGATTATATTATACTGCATTTGCCGTATAATGTCAAGCCCTTTTCGAGAAAAAACCGGAAAAAATCAAAAAAATTTGCGGCGGGACAACCCCGCCGCTTTTTCATTCCTCCATATCCAAAAGCCAAAGCACCGAAACGCCCAGCACCTTCGCAAACACTTTCAATTCAAAGTCAGAAACGAAGCGCGTTCCGATCTCAATTCTTGAAATGCTGTCCCGCTCCATGTTCACGCCCGCAATTTGCAGCTTCGCGGCTAAATCCTCTTGCCGCATACGCTGGACAACGCGCGCTTGCCGTATGCGGTCGCCGGAAATGTTCTTCTTCCCGTCATAATCGTATATCTTCACTTTGCCGCCGCCCCCTTTCATGCGGAAGATTTCTGAACGGTGTGTTAATATTCCGCTTTATTCTTGATTTTACCCCGCCGATCGGCTATAATTGTGTTAAAGGTCAGAACGGCGCTTGCGCGTTAAATTTTTCTGCCTTGAAAGGACGGTACAAAATGAAAAAGCCCGTTATTGTAATGTGGAGCGTCGCGGCGCTGTTCCTTGTTTCTGCTTTCCCGATGTTTGCCGAAGGGAACGTCGGCGCGGGTGTGTCCGGTATTGTGATCGCTGCCGCTCTTGCCGCCTTCGGTTTCGTCAAAAACAAGAAGGCGAAGGACAGCGCGCCCGCCGCTTCGACGGAAAAGCACGTTGAAGCCCCCGCCGTTCGCGGCGCTTCTGTAAAGAGTACGCCAGCAGTCGAACCGGAACTTCCGTTTGAATTCCTCAAAATGAACATTGCGGGCGTTACATTTAAGGACGGGCGGAAAAGCCGACAAACAATCCTGCGCCGCCTGTACTGGAAGGACGCGCCCTTCGATCACGACGAAGCGGAAGTAACCCTTGTTCGCGAAGAATGGGAAGGGAAGCCCGCTTTTGCCGTTATGCTCAACGGCGAAAAAGCCGGATACGTCCCCGCCGAACATACGCAATTCATTGCGGACAATTACGAACGCTGCGACGGTGTAACGCATATCGAAGCACATTGCGGAAAAGAAGATATTTACGGCGCGGAAATAACAATTCGCTTTCGGAAAAACTGAACCAAACAAAAAAATCCCCCGCAAGGCGCGAAGCCCTGCGGGGGATTTCTCATATCAGCGGGTGGAATGCCCGCCGCCGTCAAGCTGCCTTGCTGAAAGAGGAAAAGCGCAAGGCGGCGCGATCGGTGTTGTCAGTCTGCTTCCGGCGTGGTCGTGTCAAGAATGCCGATGTACGACGGAAGATTGAAAACGGCGGCTTCGATCAGCTTGTCCAAGCTGTCCGCGTCGATCTTGAAGCCCTTGTTTGCCAAAAACTCAATAACAAAGCGCTTCTTCTCTTCGCCCCTGCCGCTTCCGGTGTAAATCTGTTCGGCGGCTTCGACGGCGGCTTCCGCCCACAATTTGATTTTCTCAAACTGCGCGACGGAAGTTTTGCTTTTGATCCACGGGATCACAAAAGCCGAAATGACGGCGGCAATCAGCGCCGCCAGCGCTTCAATAATGGTGGTAATGTCAAAAGTCATGTTGAAAACCTCGCTTTCCTGTTCTGTGTTTGTTTGTGTACCCTCTTTCAATCGCACGGATATTCACACGGAAGGCGCGACGGATCGCGCGCGTGTGATTATGCGTGTAATCAGCGTGTTATTATGCAAGCGTCAGATCGTCCACGTTCACCGCCGCCACGACGATGTTTCCGAAGGTAATAACGGCGCGCTTGCCGCTGATTTCCTTTACAACGTGTACGCGGTCGTACACGTAGGAAGCAAGGCTTCCGCCCGTGTAGGTGGGCGCGCCCTGCTTCAAGCGGACGCGGCTTCCCTCTGTGATCTTCGCCGCTGCGGGCGCGCTGGGCTTTGCTGCCGTCCCGCTCGAAGCCGTGATAAATGCGTCGGAATATCCCGCGGCTGATAGCTTCTTTTGTATTGCTTCGGCGTTCGCCTTGACGCTGAACGCGCCCACTTGCACCTTGTAAAGCGTCCCTTCCTTCGTGACGAAGGTATCGAAGCCCGCCGCTTTGACTTTCTTTTCAAGCGCCGCCGCGTTCGCCTTCTTTGAGAATGCGCCGATCTGCACCTTGTAAAGCGTTCCGGTTGGCGCTGTATCCGGCTTCGGCGGCTCTGCTG
The DNA here is from genome assembly GCF_034335015.1 of Neglectibacter caecimuris. Lineage (NCBI taxonomy): Bacteria > Bacillati > Bacillota > Clostridia > Eubacteriales > Oscillospiraceae > Neglectibacter > Neglectibacter caecimuris. The sequence goes on from NZ_JAWXXK010000004.1 coordinate 535,599, forward strand.
CGCCCAGCCGCCTGTTTACCTCTGCCGCGATCTCCCCGTGGCGGTTATACAGGTAATCGCCGGGGCAAGATTTGTTCGCGTAGTCCCTGTGAACGGTCATGTTGCAACCGTTTTTGTGGTTCACGCGGTCGCTTTTGTTTTCGCTCCATACCAGCTTTTTGATCCCGTTCCGCTTGCAAATATCGGTCACAAGATCAAGAAGCACGGCGTATGCCTTTTCATTGACGGAGTAAGGGTGTTTTGTGTCGCTGGCAACTTCGATCGTGATTGCCCTGTTATCGTTCGCGGCGTTTGAACTGCACCACGAACGATCCTTTTCTTCGACGTACATTCCGATCCGCCCGTCGTTCCCGATCCCGTAATTGCTGGACGCTTCCCGCGAAGTCGGCGCGAAGATGTTTCCCAGCGTTTCGACGGAACATTGCCCGACGACGCAATGAATTGTAATTGTGTCGATCGCGTGATTTCGCGGGCTTGATTTATTCGGCGAAATCTTTGTGTATGAAACAAGATTGCTATTGCTCATTTTGAAAACCTCCCTTGAAATGCGAAGCGGGAACGGCTCATTCGTGCCGCTCCCGCTCCTGTACCTCTTCGATCCGGTCAATTCGTTTGTGTGCCTGTTTCGCGCTTTCCTCCACGGCGGTCAGACGGGAAACGAATTCCGTATTCGTCTTTCGCTGCTCCCGCTGTTCGGCTTTAATATCGTCGATCCCGCCCTTGATATAGCCGATTTCCGTTAAAACGGTCGCGTCCGCCTTCGCGTCGCCTTCCTTATCCTTGTCCCTGTTCCGGACGAAAGCAAGATACCCGAACACGATGGCGCAAACGGCGGATACAATCGAAAGCACGGTCATAAATGTTTCGTTCATGCGGTTTTACCTCCCTTCGACTTTTTCCCATTGCCACAAAGTTGGCGTGTCGGGCGGATATACGCAATCGGGCATATCTGCTTTTGCAAGATACACGCCGCCTTTGTAACTGTAATACAAGCCTGAAGCGACGTTTACGACGATCCCCGTCGTTTCCGGATAGGGGATCGGATCGTCAATCGTGCCGGAAGCTGCAAGCTCCACCAGCCTGTAATAAGCGAAGGTCGTTTCGACGGGATACGCTGCCGCGTTCGATGTATGCGGCGCGACAACCTCGAAATAACGGTCGCCGTACTTGAAGATTTCGCCGATCGTGTTGTATGCGTGATTGTCCTTGAAGCTGTCGTATTCGATAAGCTCCGCCGATTGAAGGATCATGCCGTCGTCAATGATCTTCGTTCCTGCTGCGCGATCCTGCACGATCTGCGCCTTGAAGGACAAAGCAAGAAGGGCGGCGGATTTTTCTTCCGCTGTCCTTAATTGCTGAACGTCCCTTTTCATCTGTGTATTGCCGTTCTTTCCTGTGATAATCATTCAAACGAACCCCCAATCCCCGATACCCAGCACGAAGTCAGCGCGTCGCCGCGCTGCACGGTTACGCGGATATTCAAGCCGCATTGTGCCGAAGTATTCGTTTTATTTGTGAACACGTGCGCCACGCCCTGTATAACGGCGTTCGTGCAATCCTCCCAAACGGGCGTAACGTCAAAAGGATTGTTGCAAACCTCGACTTTGAATTCGCCGCCAGCGGGGATTTCCCTGTTTACGCTCACGTTGCAGCGCGTCGGCTGCGTGTCCGCCTGTAACGGTTCGGAAAGCACGATCACAAAGCCGGAAATCGACTTCGTGAACGTCAGTGTCCGCGTGGCGCTGTTTCCGGCGCTGTCTGCTGCCGTGATTGTCAGCGTATGCGCCCCGTTTGAAAGCGCCGTGAAGTCGTTTCCTGTAACTGCTGCCCCCTGCGTCGCGCCCAGCGTGACGTTGTTCTTCGTCGCGATCGTTTTGTTGTCCACCTTTTCAACGACGTTCACAACGTCATTATCCGGATCGGTGACGCTGTAAGAATGCGTGAAGCCCGCGCGCTTCGTCCCAAGATTTGCATTGCTGCCGGAAATCGCGGGCGGCTGATTGTGAATTACGGCAATATCGCCGCTGGTGGTGTACGCGGAATAATTGCCGTAGCTGTCTTTCGCGCGGACGCGGTATTTTAACGTATTCCACGTTTTCGGTACTGCTTCCGTGAAGCTCCGCGACGCGGACGTTTGAACCGCTGTCCATGATCCGCCGTTGTAGGAACGCTCGAAAATGTACGTCAGCGCGTCGCCGTCCGGATCGGTCGCCGCCGCGCAAGAAATGTTGATGTTCTGCCCGCTGAACGCCGTTGCGGGCGCGGTAATGCTGGGCGGCGCTGTGGGCGCGGCATTGTAGATTATTGTATAATTTCCCGCGCTGTTCGTGGTATCAGATACCAAGATAGAAGATTTGAGATTACAAAGCGGGCGAACGCCGATGTTCCCGCTGTTGGCGTAGTTGTAGTACAACGCGCCGGACGTGTTGACAATGCGGACGAGGCAGGCGTTCGACGAATTAGGCGTTCTAAGCCACCAATACCAGCCCTTCGATGTTGCGAAGCTGCTGTTTGTGTAGCCGTCCGCATTGCTCACACATTCCGCCGTAGGATAGGCGACGCGGGAAGCGTCATTGCTGAACAGCGCCAGCCGCGAACCTTCGGCGATACTGTTTTCGTTTGCAAGCCCCACTTCGGTGGTGGACGCAAGAAACATTTTCGCGTTGAAGGTTTCGTAACTGCCGCCGTCCGTCGATGATTTAACGACGGTCAGCGTTGTGGTTAAAAGCTCCGCAACGAACTTCGGATCAAGCATAGCAAGGAAGCCAGCCCACGACGTGTATGGATTATAGGAAACGTGCGTCGATTTTGTCGTCGGCGCTTGATCGGCGCTGTGCTTCGCGCTGTACCACTTTCCCGCTGCCGCATTGCTGTTCAGCCATTGCAAGATGTTTGAATAAATGTGCCTGTTATTGCCGTAATTCTTCCGGTTACTGTCGCTGTTGCTCGGCTCTTTCGCGTCCGAAGCCATTAGCTGAATGATCTTTTCAGCGATCAGCGTTACCGATCCGGAAGGGTAGCCGCTGTGGTTCTTGTCGGCAACCTTGAAAACGATCTTCGCCCCGAACCGCGATTGATACGCGGACAGAACCGGAACTTCGATCTTGTCGCCCACCGACAAGCTGCTTAATGCTTTTGACATTTCTTTTCCTCCTTCGGTTTTTAGAGATTTTCAAAACTGCCGAATACGTCGCAATACTCCGATATGTACCCGCAAAAATAGCTTTCGTGGTAGTACGGGCATTCCCTGCACGGTATTTCGCCGCAAGGCAAGATCGGCGGCGCTGCGTCGCCTTTTTCCTCGATCCCGAACAGGCTTTTATAATACTGGTCTGTTCTCCGGATCAAGTGATAGCAATTCCCCTTTGAAGCGTGTCCCCTCCAGCTTTGATAGGATTGTTCGATCGTCTGCTGGTCGATCTTTCCCGCCGCTTTCAGTCCGGCAAACTTCTTCAACTTCCGCTTCATGTTATTTTTGCTGCGGCGGCGCACTTTCCGGATCACTTTTCCCGTGTCCGTCAAGTACGTGTGAAAGCCAAGAAAATCAATGCCGTTCTTCAATGGGTAGATGTTCGTTTTCGCATTCAGCGAAAGCCCGCGCGCTGCGACGAACGCTTCAATTTCCTTCCGGCAATGCCGCAAGTATTCTTTATCCTCATGGATCAAGAAGAAGTCGTCCATATAGCGCCCGTAATACTTGATACCCAGCTTTTCTTTGACGAAATGATCCAGCCCGTCAAGGTAGAGAAGGGCGAAAAGCTGTGAAGTCTGATTTCCGATCGGTATTCCGACGTTTCCTTCCGTGCTGTCGATGATAAGATCGACAAGCCACAAAACGTCCGGATCGGTTATCTTCTCGCGGATTAAGGTTTTCAAAACGTCGTGCCGGATCGAATAGAAGTATTTTGATATATCGCCCTTCAAAATCCAGCCGTCAACACCGTTCTTCCGGTAAAACCTCCGCAAGAACTCTTGAAGCCGCCCCAGCCCGTCGTGCGTACCTTTCCCCACCTGTGAAGCGTAATTGTCGCGTATGAACGATCGCGTCAAGATCGGTTCAAGCACATTGTCGCAAAGCGCGTGTTGAACCACTTTATCCTTGTAGCTGTTCGACATAACGACGCGCTTCTTCGGCTCGTAAACCTCGAACGTGTTGTACGGGGACATGGTATAGCGTTTTGTTCGTAGCTGATAGCTTAATAGGTTCAGCGCTTCAAGAAGGTTTACTTCAAACTTTGCCGCCGCTCCCTTCCACCTCTTGCCCTGCCGCGCCTTTCGGTAGGCATTGTACAGGCTTTCAAAACTGTATATCTTTTCAAACTCTGTCATAATAAAAATATCCTCGCTGTTTCGTAACCTTTGCCAGCCGCTTTCGCGGTATGCTCCGGTATCGGCGATCCTGTATTTGTCCCCGCCGTGGATAGCGGCGACGGGATACACCTTCCTTTGATGATGGTATTCTGCTTTCGCCTTTCGGCTACTCGATCGCGTTATCCATCGAAGCGGGCGAACGCCGTTGTTCCCGTTGTAAGCGTTGTTGTTGTTCAACGTGCCGTCCGTGTTGACGTTGCGGACGTTGTAGGCGTTCGACGAATTAGGCGTAACAAGATGTACCCCGAAACGGTTTTCAAGCCCTCGTTTTGTCCCGCTTCTTCCACGCGGTCGTCATGTACTTCACGTCAAGAACAAATTTGCTCCAATATTCGCAACTGTTCATTGATATAAAGCCCATTTCCTGCGAAAGCTCTATGAAAAATAGAAGCTCCTTGCAATAGGTCAGCGCCTTTGCTTGCAGCTTCTGCCGCTCTCTGAATTCCTGCGCGTCGCGAAGGTCTAATTCGTTCGCTTCGATCACGCATTCGTAAATTTGAACCGCTTTATCCTGTATCCTGTTTACAAGCGTGAAGCGGTATTTCTTCGGGAAGCGTTCTGTCGAATTCGTTATCGTGAAAGTGTGCTTTACAAGGTCTTTCGCCTTCACAATCACATTGAATTCGGACGGCTCTTTGCGTTCCCGCTCCGGTCTTTGCATAAATGCACCGTCCTTTCCGCATTTCCGCGATCGCGTCGGTATCAGCGGCGCACCCTTCAAAATCGAAGCCCGCGTCGGTAATAGTCAGCGTCGCCGCGTTGCCTGTTACCGTTGTTCCCGTGATCGTTACCCGCTCCGCGCCGCATTCTTCGCACGGCGGGGAAAGCTCCGCAAAGATATTCCCGATAATGCACGACAATTCCGCCGCCGTGCAAGCGTACCGCGTCAACATTCGATCCGCTGTAACGCGGCGTTCCATACGCCCGTCGCCGTGATACCGTCAAGATCGGCAAACAGGATCAAAAACGGATTTTCGGTAATATCGTTGAAAAGCACGGCTTCGAGTAAGTCCACGCGCGCGTCAAGCGCGTTCGTGATGTTTGTTAGGTTCGTGACGGCGTTTTCGTCAAGCACGGCTTGCAGTCCGTCAAACCACGTGTTGAAGTCTGCTTCCGCCTGTGTTTCAAAATCCGCCATGTGCTGCTCGAATGCGTCGTACTGTACGTTTCCTTGCAGCTTCAAGGAAGCCATATACGACGCAAGGGAATTGTACTGTTCTTCGGAAAGGCTTTCATACTCCGCGAACCACGCTTGAAGCTGCGCGTTGAAAGCTGCCGTGTCGATCTGATCCACGACGGCGGCGACAACCCCGCAAAGCGAAGTATTCAGCCGCTGATCCGTGATCCTGCTTTGCGTGATTGCGGTAACGCCCGCCGCCACAAATACGTCCGCCAGCACAAGCTCGAAAATGTCCGCGTCCCGCTGCACCGCTGGCGCGGACGGGGAAGCGCTGAACCCCGAAGATTTAACTTTCGTCGTGATTGTCCGGTTTGTCAAATTCCATTGAACGACAATACGATCAATCCGGTTCAACTGCCCGTCCGCCGTCGCAAGCTGTACGGTAAGATCGCCCGTGTTCTGATAGAAATAACCGTTGATCCACGCTTTGCCCGCTCGGACAGTTACGTTCATACCGCTTCCGGCTACAACTTGAAGCCCCGTCGAAGGGACGGGGAAAATTCCGTTCCCGATGAACGAAGCGAAGTATTCCGCCCAATCTTCCGCTTTGTACGTCCGATCGTGCGAAACGCTATTGAAAAAACTTGATTTTTCCATGCTGTGAAGCCCCCTTTACTTTGTGATCTGCCGAATTTGCGTCAATAGCGCGGGCAAACTCTCGCCGAAGGTAATATCTATTTCTTCGCCGCTGGTTTCGTAGGTTTCCGCGATTTCCGTTATCCGAACGTCAATGCGAACCCCCCAGCGCTTATTGATACAGGTAACACGATCCCCCAAGTCGTAATCAACGCCGTATTGAAGATTTGCGTTCGTGTTGATCTTTGAGCCGAACGCCAGCGTTTCGGCGTATTGTTCAAGCTCCGACGCGCCGCGCGCCGAAAGAAGCGCCAAATACTGCGCGTCGGTCAGCGTGATTTTCACTTTGCTTTCGTTTTCGTATTCCTGCACAATGTCGGTGGCGTTTATGAATACCTCTTCACGCTCCAGCCCTGCTGCTGCGCCGCCGACTTCCACAACCTTTCGCGCAATGCCTTCTTTTTCCTCTCCGCCGACGTAAGCCGTCGTTTTAAGGTTTTCAACGCTGTTCGTGTATTCCTGTTCCACGATGTTGTCGAATTCCTGCGAAAAGATACAAGGCGCGTTTCCTGCGGCGTTGTCCGCCGTAAGGTCGCGCCCCTTGTAAACTGAAAACGTATGCTTGCCCGTGCGCGGATCGGTAACGACGCGCATTCCCAGCTTTGCCGCCTTCGCCGCCGTTTCTGCTGCAAGCTGCGCGTTGATGAACGCTTCGGAAGTATAGTCGATCTGCCCGCTTCCTGTGTCCGCGTCGTTTGTGGCAATGCTGAAATTCGGTATATTCCGGCTGCTGCCCGCCGCTGTGCAAGTCTGCCGCACGATCGCATACAAAATGTTTTGCGTCGTGTCCTTCGTGATGATCTGATTTGTCAAAATGCGCTTTCCGATCCACGAAAGAAGGAATTTGCCTTGAACCTCGATTTCCTCCAGCCCCTGCGAATTCTTCGTAATGTGAATATACTTGATTTCTGCCGCTTCCTTGCCGCCGCGCTTGATGATGATATTGTTCTTCACAAGTAAGGCGGCGTGTTCTTCGGTGAAGGGGACAAGCAATTTGAATTCGCCGCAACTCCAATAGCGCCGCGTCCAGATCAGCGAAGATATTTTTTCGACGATCCCTTGAAGCGTCATTGTCCGATTATAGACGTATAATTCCATGCTACACCCCCAAATACAAGTTATTGTGATAGATGGATACTTCGAGATTTTCCGCGTTCGTATCCGCCGAATACCGGAAGAGATTGTCGCCCACGGCGATCTGCAAGTATGAACTGTCAACGTCGAGATAACGGAAAGCGTCTGTCGTTACGCCGCCGCGTTTCAGCTTCACCGCTTTTTCACCGTATCCGGTGGAAACGGTTAAAACGTCGCCCGCTACAAGCGAAATGTTCAGCTTTATAAATTCCTGCGTGTCAACATTCAGAAGAACCGGATTTTTCACCACGCCCAGCGCGCGGAACTCGATCCGGATACCGCTTTTCACGTCGCCGGAATTGAACACGTTTACGATCAGCGACGGCTGGCGATAGCCGATTTCCCAGCCTTCCGCAAGCTCTAACCCGTCCGGAACGGGGAATTCAAAGCCGCCGATCCACGTTGCTATATCCTCGCGCGTTTCCGCTTCTTCCCGCCAAAATGGATTAAGGCAAGACAGATTGACGGCGAATTGCTCGAAAATCGGCTTCCGCGTGAAGATCGGCGCGTCGTTTATTTTGCACCCGATAACCCGTTTAAGGTCGCCGAACTCATACGTCAACGTCGCTTCGTACTGCGGATTTAGTATCCTGTTCATATTCCGGCGCAAGGTCTGCGCCGCTTGTTTGTCCCGCTCTTTGATATGCCCCACGATGTCAATATCGCGGGCTTCGATCCGATAGCCCAAGTAAGTGTCGCCGTCCTGCCCCATGCTGTTTGTACTGTAAATCGCGTTCCGCACGTCGGAAAGCCCTTTTACGTCCTTGAAGTTTACGTGATATAAAGAAGCGGGGGAAAACTCGACGCTTTCCCCGCGCTCGTTCGTATAGGTCAATTTTTCGTGAATTCTCATGCCATAACCTCCCGCGCGATCTGCCTAAACTGCCGCGCCGCTTCCCGCTGCTGCTTTGCGTAGCTCGTTTCGTTCGCATAGATGTTTTGTACCACCTCGACGGTCGGCGCTGCCCTGCGGTCGGTTCTCTGTCCCGCTCCGGTGTCCCGCTCCGGAACGGCGTTCGCGGTTTCGCGGCGGATCGTGCTTTCGACGTTCCGCATTTCTGCGGCGAAGCCCTCACCCAGCCCCATTGCCATGAATTCGCCGATCCCCGCAAAAACCTTCGACGGGGAATTGATCTGCATTTCGGATTGAACCGCCGCCACAATGCTTCTCATCATAGAACGGACGCGGCTTTCAAGCCAGCCGGACATATTTTGAAAGCCCGTCCAGATACCGCGCACCATATCTTCGCCCGCTGCTGTGAAGTCGGATATAAAAGAACGAAGCGCCGTAATAACAGGCTGCACGATCTGCGATACTTTGCCCGTGATCTGCGGAATGCCCTTCACCATGCCTTCGGCGATCTTCTTGTCGAAGTTTTCGCCTTCGGATATAAATTTTTGATGTTGCGCCGTAAATGCCGTAATGATACTTTGCACGATCTGCGGGATTTTTGAAGTAATCTGCGGGATCGCCGCAATCATTCCGGACGCGATATTCTTGTCGAAGTCCTGTCCGGCTTGATTTAGCTTTTGCGCCTGTGCGGTCAGCCCCGTTATAACCCGCTCGACAATGGCGTTCACCGCGCCGGAAAGCCCTTCAATATTCGCGATAATGCCGTCGTTTACCGAACGCACCGCTTCGGCTGCGGTAAGCTGTCCCGCTCCGCCCATTGCGGCGGTCATATCCGACGAAACGCCGTCCATGCTCTCACCGAAGCCCACGCCCACTCCTTCGCCCATGTTCGTGCCGATTTCGGCGAAAACCGTTGACGGGGAATGTATGCCGAAAAAGCCCTTGATACCGTCAACAAGGGAAGAAGCCCAGCCCGTTACCTTGTCCCAAAGCCACGAAGCCGCGCTTGAAATGCCTTCCCACAATCCGTGAAGCAGATTTGCGCCCGCGTTGATAAGCTCACCGCCCAGCGACGCGAAGGCTTGCACGATACCGGAAACAATCTGCGGAACTGCCTTCACGATTTCAATAATGATCGTCGGCAAATTCTCGATCAGCGCCACGAATAGCTGAACGCCCGCCATGATAATTTGGTCGATGTTCCCGATCAGCGCGTTTACAATCCCGCTGATTATCTGCGGGATCGCCTGTACGATCGTAACGATAATTTCCGGCAAAGCCTGTATCAGCGCGACAAGAAGATCAATGCCCGCTTGAATGATAAGCGGTATATTCTCCATAAGCGCCGTTACGATCCCGTTTATGATTTGCGGGATTGCTTCGACGATCGCCGTTATGATTTCCGGAAGTGCTGCGACAAGGGAAACAAGCAGATCAATTCCGGCTTGAATGATTTGCGGGATCGCGGAAAGCAAACCGTCGATCAGGCTGGTTATTAGCTGCGGAAGCGCTGCGACAAGAACGGGGATCGCGTTTATTACGCCCTGCGCCAGCCCTGTGATAAGCTGCAACGCCGCGTCGATCAGCATGGGGATATTGTCTATCAGCGTTTGAACGATCTGCAAGACAACTTCCACAATCGTCGGAATAAGCGTCGGCAAGGATTGCCCCAGCCCCGTCGCAAGCCCCACGATCAACTGCGCCGCGCCTTCAATCAGCATGGGAAGAAGCGTCGCAATCCCGTTTACAAGCGTTTCGACGATCTGCACCGCCGCCGAAGCGATCGTCGGCGCGTTCTGCACAATGCCTTCGATCAGCGAAGAAACAAGCGTTACGCCCATTTCGACGAACTCCGGCAACTTCTCGACGATCAGATTTACAACGTCCGCCAGCCCCTGCCCGATAACGTCGCCCATCTTCGATACGTCGCCGTTCGCTTCCTGTATGCCCTTCGAGAATTCCGCAAGGATCGGAACGCCCTTGCTTGCCAAATCGTCAAGGAAGGGAAGGGCGATCAAAGCCGCCGAATTCTTTAATCCGGTCATTCCTGCTTTAAGCTGCTGCAATTTATCGTTAAACGAACCCAGCGCGGAAACGGCTTCGTCGCTCATAACATAGCCCATCGCTTCGGCTTCGTTGCCCAAGTCTTTGAAGGCTTCCGAACCCGCGTCAATGATCGTGTTTAGCTCCGTCCCGCTCTTGCCTAAAAGCTGCATTGCCAGCGCGTCGCGCTCCGTTTCGTTCTCAACCTTCCCCAGCGCGTCGATCACTTCCCAATACACTTCTTGCCCGTTGCGAAGCTCCCCGTTTGTGTCCGTGATAGAGATACCCAGCTTTTCATAAGCCGCCGTGTAGGTTTTGTTCCCGTCGCGGGCTTTGCTCATAATCTGTGTATTCTTCTTCATTGTTCCGGTCAGCGTGTTCAAGTCGCCGTCAATGAAATTAAGGGCATAGGAATATTTTTGAAGATCGTCCGTTGCAATGTGCGTATTCGCCGATGTTGTCAAAATGTCGTCGGCGTAATTCGACGCGGAAACGGTCAGCCCCGCAAGGGCGGAAGCTGCACCCACCGCCGCCGTACCCAGCGCCGCAAGCGCCGTTCCGAAGGCTTTTCCGACTTTGCCCACAACATTGCCGACGCTCTCCCAATCGACTTTCGATTGTTTAAGCTCTTTCGACGTGCTGTTGATCTGCTGTTCGGTTTTCGCCATTTCCGCCTTCGTGTTGTTTAGGTTCGTTTGCATTTTCTGATACGCCGGATCGGTGGGATCAATGCCCGCTTCCCGCATTTTGCGAAGGGCGGCTTCCGCCGCTTCTGCCTTCTTCGCCTGTTCCGCAAGCTGCTTTTGCAAAACCTCTTGTTTTCGCGTCAGCGCTTCCGAACTGCTGGCGTTGTTTGCAAACTCTGCCGTCGCCAGCTTCATTTCTGAATTGATTTCGCGAAGGGAAGTATTTATGCTGCTGCAAGCTGCGCGATATTCTTTTTCGCCTGTCAAGTCGATTGACGTTTTGATCTGCTCTTCTTTAGCCATTTACAACCCTCCCAACACGTCGTCAATATCAACTTCTTTCGGATCGGGCTTGAACCGATCCGGATTGAATTCACGGTGAATTCTGAAAATCGTTAAAATTTTGTACGGTGTCATTCGCCATACTTCGGCTTCGCTCCACCGTAAAAGCGTTACGCCGATATAAAGAAGGCGGGCAAGGTCGATTAAACCCCGCCCGCCTGTGTGTTTTTTCCCTCTTCGGTGTCCTCTTCGTCGTCGCCGTCCTCTTCATCGTCGCGGGCGGGCGGCTCTTCCGTTCCGTTGTTGCCCATCGAAAACGCCTTGAAGATCGCGTCCTTCACTTCGGCGAAATTGCCTGTATGGATCATCTTGCCCACCTGTTTTTCGGTAAGCTCCGGTTCGCCCTCTTCCGCGCCCTCGTTCAAAAGCACGGTCAGAAGCCAGCGAAGATTTTTAATGCTGTCCCGTCCGGAAAGCACTTCGTCAAGGCGATCAAAGCCGTCGAATTTGTCTTGCATTTCGTCGATCGCGTTCAAGCTGAAAAGAAGGTGTCTTTCCTTGTCCAGCATAATTGGGAAACGCCCGTCTTTAATTGCGCTCATAAAGTAATAAGGCGGGAAGCCCCGTTCTGCTTCCCGCCTTTGCCCCCTTTCTGTATTCCGTTTTGTTATGCCGCGTTCGTGTTCGGTTCACGTACTGCCGTAAACCAAGCCTTTGCAACGTCGTTCGACGGCTCGGAAACGTGTTCCGCCTTCCACAAGCCGTCGTCGCGCTTGACGAACTGCCCGACGATTTCCGGCGTGGAAAATTCGATCCCGTCGCCCTTCGTGTTGTAGGTTTCGTCCGGAACGGAAAATTTGACTTTGTAAAGCCAAATGTATTTATACGTTCCGCCCGCCTTCCTTGCGCGGAAGCCGATTGCGAAGTACGGCGCTTCGTCGTCGCCGGAAGCGTAAACCACGTTGTCGCTGTCCTGCGTCTGCCCCAAAAGCGCCGCAAGGTCAGCCGGAAGCAGATCGTTCACGCCCAGCTTGATTTCTCCCTTCACGAATTCTTTAACAACTTCGTCCGCGCCGTCGTCGGCGTAAAGGATCGCTTCGGCGGCTTCCACGGTAAGCTCCGCCGAAATCGCCTTCGCCATCTTGACGGGCGTTCCGTAGGTTTCTTTGCCGTCGCTTCCGGTCGTAATGGGCGCGCGGTAAAGATCGCGCAATCCGATTGTTGCCATATTCTCATACCTCCATAAATTTGATTTCCACGGGAATGTGATAATATCCCGTGTCCCGCTCGAATACTTCCGCGCCGATCTGCACCCCGTAGAAGCCCGCTGCTTTCAGCGCCTTTTTTAAGGCTTTGACAAGCGGGAAGTAATCTTTCTTTGAAAAAATGTGTACTTGATACGTGTATTCCGTCGCGCCCTCTTCATCGTCTGCGAAGAAGTCGTCGCGTTCTGCGGCAAGCTGATATGTGATATAGGAAGCCACCCTTCCGCCGTATTTCAAGCGTTCGACGGGAACGCCCAGCCCCTTTAATGTGCTGTGAAGCAAGCTGTCAACGTCCATTTTGTTTTTCCTCCCATACGCGGCGCATTTCTTCCGTTGCCTTGTCCGCCGCTTTCGCATTCGCTGCCGTGAACCACGGGCGCGCGGGCATATTAGAACGCCCGTAATTCAGCACAAAGCCCTTTTCGGCGTTGCGTACTCCGTGCCGATCCGTTCCGGTAGGCGCGATCTCAACGAATTTTCCGCCGTCCCGCTCCTTTACTGCCGATACCTTGATCGACGCGGTAAGCGCGCCCGTGCCGCGCCCCGTGCTGTTTAGCTTTGCTGTTTCCTCTTGAAACGCGCTTTTGATAACCTCGCCGCCCGCTTTCAGCATTTCCGGCACGGCTTCCATCGTCGCCTTGTCCCTGCGAAGCATTGCTTCCTGTACGTCGTCAAGCCCCGCCACGGTGAATTTAGCCATCGCCGCCGCCTTCTTCCGCTCCGCTGCTGCCCTCCGCTTCCGGAAGGTCAACCAGCGTTAATTCCGTAAACTCCCCGTTCGGCGGCGTGTACGTCCGCAAGACGCGATACCGTTTCCCGCTCGAAACGGGATATTCCACGATCTGCTGTCCGGCGTACTCGAAAGAATACACGTCGAATTTTAATTCCGTCGTATATCCTGCTTGCTGCGCCTTGTAGAACTCCGAAAAGCCCACGGATTTTTTGTCGGCGAAAACCGTTGTCGCGGTTTCTTCGCGGTCAGCGGGGAAGCCGTGTTCATTCGTGCGCGGCGAAGGATCGGCAAGCGCGATCAAGGTTATTTGTTCGCACCACCTCATTTTCCGCCCTCGCTTTCGATGTGATCGCCGGACAAAGACAACGCGCATTTCAAATAGTCGTATGCTTTGCGGTAGCGTTCCGCGTCATTGTTCCAGCCGAATTCCGCCTTTGCATAAAGCACGATCGCGCGTTCAAGAAGAGGATCGCCCAGCTTTTCGCTGGGCGATCTCTCTACTTCCGGAACGCTGATACCGACAAGGCGAAGATCGGCGATCGCGGCGTTTATCAAGTCGGTTACTTCTTCATCGAAGGCGCTTCCGCTGATACGCAACGCCAGCTTTACCTTGTCAAGCATTGTTCGATCCCTCCCGTTATGCGGTCGCCTTTACCAGTTTCACGATAGCTTCGCCGATTGCGGGGACGCAATCAAAGATCGCGATACCGCTGTATTTGTAGCTGTTCGTGTCGATGTCATAGGCGGATTTTACTCCGATGTTCTCGGCAAGGTTCGCGCAAACCTTCTTGTAATCGCCCAAGAAGGCTTCGTGATCCGCGACGTAATCGGACAGAAGCACCGGATACCCGTAAACGAAGTATGCGTTGTTCTGCACGGTTACAATGTGGTTCTTGCTGTTGTCCTGCAACGGCATAAAGTCCGTAAACAAGGTTTTCTTGCTCATAACGAACTTGCCGTTCCGGTCATATCCGGAAGGAAGCAGCCCGATCAGCGCTTGCACATTCGCGGCGGTAAGGCTTCCCGCTTTTGTCACGGTAACGCTGTTCGTCGCGCCCCACGTGTTCGCCTTGTCAATGCCTGTCGGCTGGGAACTGCCCGTTCCGTTGATAAGTAAATCTTCGACTTTGCGGGCGATCGCTTCCGCCAGCATATCGACGATCCAGCTTTCAAACGCCGCAATGCTCATTGTCATAACGGTGTCGGAAATCTGAACCAGCTTGATGATCTCATAGCCGGAAAGCTGAACGGTGGTCAGCGTGTCGGCGGCGGGCGTGATAGCCGCGTTTTCTGTGTGGATCGCGGCGGCGTTGTTCGCGCCCTCGACGGCAAACTTCACCGCGCCTTTGACGTGAAGAAGGGTAACTTCGTTCAGCATGGGCGCAAGTGTCTTTACCTTGCTGATAATCTCGTTCGCGGTCTGCGTGGGGATAATCTCCGCGCCCGTGCCGCTGGCGTTCGCATACGCGCGCGCTTCCATGAAGGCGCGGTTCTCCGCTTCGGTCAGCGGAAGGCGGCGAAGCTGCTTCAACCACGCGGAACGGTATTCCGGCGTACCGAAGGGATCGTCCGGCTTCTCTTCCTGCTGCCCTCTCTGCTCGAAGGAACGGGAAACAACGCCCGCGCCCTTCGCGATATTGTCCAGAATGCCGTTGCGCTTCTCGGCGGCGGCAATCAGTCCGGCGCGCTCTTCGGTAAGCTGCGTGGTTTCCTGCTCCAGCGCGTCGATCTCGGCGGCGGTCATTTCCGCGCCGCGTGTTTCGATCTCCTGCTTGATAGCCGCAAGGCGGGCTTCGATTTCTTTAATTCTCATTGTGTTAAACCTCCATCATAAGTTTGATTTTTAGGATTTGTTTCCGGCGCTCCAGCCGCTCCTGCTGCTCCCGCTCGATCACTCCGTCGAAGTAGGAACGCGCCGAAATATCGGTATCGGCGTTTGCCGGAATGGATACCGCCGAAACGTCGTAAACCTTCGCAACCTTTAGGATCGTCCGCGTCCGCGTGTCCCTATCGTAGCTATCTTCCGTCACGCGGAACGCCCACGACATTTTCGTTACAAGCTCGTTTTTGATTTCCTCGAACATATCCTGCGCGGCGCGGGATTTTGACAAGTCCGCAAACACGAAAAGCCCGCTTTCGGTCACTTCCACGCCCAGCGTCTTGTTGGAAAGGCGGGCAAGCACCTTCCCCGCGTGATCGTACTGCATAATCACGTCGGACATATCCGCGCCCACAAGCGCGTTTCTGTCGATCCGCTCGAAGTATTTTTGCCCGTCGTACTCATAAAGCAAATACGGCTTGTCGAACGTCGTGGCGTAGCCTTCCACGTAAAAGTCCGTGTCAATCCGTTTTTCTTTCGTCCCCTGCGGGATCAGTAGCGGCTGGATCATCGTTCGGTATTCCCGATCCTTCACCATCGGCATTTGGTACAACCTCCTTTCCCAATTCTGAAACTTCCGTGTACTCTTTGCGAATATAATACTTGTCGCCGCCTTCAACGTGCGCCATGTTCCAAATATCCATAACGCCGTTTCGGTTTAACAAGCCACGGTCAAAAAGCTGTGTACTGATATTTAGCTTCGTCGCGTTTGAAGCGTATTGAAGCCTGTTCGCGGTAAACGTGATCGCATTCCCGAAGGACAATTCCCGATCGCTGAACGTCATGTTCGACAATACAAGGGAAAGCTGGATCGCGAACGGCTCGATCTTGCCTTCATAGTAAGCGTTCCATTCGTCCTCCGTATATCGGTTTTGCAGAATGCCCGCGTTCGTCCCGAAGTAGTTAAAAACATTTTCGTTGATCTGCGCCATCTGCGCCGCGTTCACGGTGAACGGCTTGCTTTCGATCGGCTTCACGTCCGCGAACTTCGCGTCATAAATCACCATGCCGGATTGATTGTCCGCCGAAAGGTTATCCGCCGTAAAGCGCTTTCGTTCTTTCGTTATATCCTCCGGCTTTAACATATTCGCGACTTTCGCAAGGAAGCGAACCGAAGCCGAATTCTTCACGCCGTTTATAATCCCTTGATTTTGCGTGTGGATTAGCTGCATGGTCGGACGAAGCGCGGCATTGCTCTCGCCGAAAAAGTCGTCCTTGTACTGAAAGTTTGTCATTACGCCGACGCGCTCGAATTCGATTGCCGCCTTCTGCCCGCTTGCGAAGGTGTAACGCAAAAACGGCGCGCCGCCAAACTCTACCACTTCGCACCGCTGCGGAAGAAGGGGATAATACCCGATCAATTCCCCGAAGTCGCCTTCGATCGGCACAATAAAGCAAGTGTTGTTTACCGAAAGGATCGTCGCGATCCGGTATATGAACTTCGATGTATCCATAAACGGATTTGGCTTGAATTGCAAAGTCCGTTCAAGGTTCTTTTTCGCTGCGCCGCTGATTTCCGGTTTCAGCTTTGACGCGAAGGAAGCGAAGGAATGGATCGCCGCCCGCGTAAGCTCCATTTCGTAAAGGCTTTCCGGCGCATTCGTGAAAACGGGCGTGTACCCGTTTAGCATTTTGAAGTATCCTTCCGCCTTTAGGTCGGCTTTCGGTCTTTTGAAGATCGTTTCAAATACTCCCATTGTTATCACCCCGCATTTTGTAGCATTTCGCCTATTTCGTTATAATATTTCTGTCGCACGGTCAGCGCGTCGATCACGGAAACGAAGCCGTCGATCCGCGCCCGCTGCTCGATCTTTACCGGACGGAATTTCCGTGTTTCCATGTTGTGCTTTAAGGCGACGTTCAAGAAATGCGCCTTCAACAAATTGTTGTCGGCGATCTTGAAGTTTCCGTCTTTGATAATCCCTTCAAACTCGCGGATCACGGGCGCAAGGTTTTCACCCTGCCACACGTCGTCCGTTTGGAAGCCCGCCGCTTTCAAGTCGTCGATCAGATATTGCGCGCTATAACGGTCGTATCCGATCTTCAAGATATAAATTCCGTACTTGTCGCGAAGCTCCGTGAACCACTCGAAAACGTCCCGATAATCGACGTGGTTTTCGCCGGACAGCTTCAAGATACCTTGCTTCGCGAATATGTCATACGGTACGCCGTCGATCGCTTGCGCGGTTTCAAGCCTGTTCGCTGGCATAAAGAATTTTGCGAAAGCGTACAAAACGCCGTCCCGCTCGATCACGATTGAAGCCGCTGTCAAGTCCGTTGTTTGCGAAAGGTCTATTCCTCCCACCGCGTAGCTGTCTTTGAATTCCTCCAGCTTCGCGTGAATTCCTGCGCCGTCCACGACGCTATAATCAAGCCAAGCGATTGAAGAATTCTGCTTGATGTTGCAATACTTCGTCAGAAATTCCGCCCGCTTTGAAAGGCTCATTTCTGCGACGGCGATTTCTTCTTTGAAGAATTCCGGCGATACCGAAACGCCCATGTTCGGATTTGCCTTTTTAAGCTCTTCAAGGTCGTTCCATTTCTCCACGTCGTCGATCATGTAGAGAAGGGGAAGAAGGCGGCGTTCCTTGCTGCCGCCCTTCAAAAACGCCGTTGAACGCTTCATCAATTCATCGAAGATACCGTCGTTTTCATAGCCCGCCGTGCTGATAGAAAGGATCATCGGCTGGCGGCGCGCGCCCAGCGCGGATTTCATAACTTCATACTGTTTCAATCCGCCGTCGCCGCGCCACGACGCGACTTCATCGTTTACGACTAAATGCGGATTGAAGCCGTCTGATTTCTTCGCGTTAAACGCCAGCGGCTTTATTGCCGTGTTGCTCTCTTCGACGTAAATATCGGAACGGCGCTTTTGCGATAGCTCGGAAAGCTCCGGTTCTTTTTTTATCATCTGAAAGAAATTGTCGTACACGATGTTTGCTTGTTCCAGCTTCGGCGCAAGGCAATATATTTTCGCGCCGTATTCGCCATCAAGATATGCCATGTACGCAATCACGGCGGACGCAAAAAGCGTTTTGCCGTTCTTTCGCCCGATCACAATAAAGACTTCGCGAAAGACGCGCGTTCCGTCCGGCTCGACGATCCCGAACATGATTGAAACGGCGGCTTTCTGCCATAGCTCCAGCTTCAAAAGGTCTGTGCGCCCCTCGCAATGGTGGCAAAAGTTTTCGATAAACCGGATCGCTTTGTTTGCCTTCTTCGCGTCGAAGGTGAAAAGCCCGTCTTGAAGCCCCTGCACGATGTATTCATACAAAAGCCGAACCCACTTGCCGACAACAATTTTCCCCGAAGAAATCCCGTCGAAATATTCGTAAATGTAGTTTGAAAACGGCATTTTTATTCGTCCCTTAATGCCTGTAATCGGCTTTCTTTCTTCTTTTCGGGCGGTACAAGATCGCAAAGCTGCTTGATAATGGCGGCGTGATTTTTCGTCATTGCGATATGCGTTTTCACCGCGTCGCTTTGCTTTGTCCCGCTCTGATTTGCCCCGTTTTGGTATTCGACGGTGTATCCCTCTTCGTTTATGATTTCCTGCAACTCTTCAAGGCTCACCGCCATAAACGCGGCGTTCCGGATAAGGCTTTCGACGGTCTGCAACTTGTTTTTGTCCAAGTCTTTGAAAACCCGCTTTAACCGCGTGATCTCCCGCTTGATTTTCTGTTCTTTCGTCAAGTCCTTCTTTGTCGCCATAAATATCGCCCCCTTTCCGGATCACTACACCCCCCACAATGCGTACACCCGTTATGCGCGCGCCTGCGGAGTAAATTTAACCTCCCGCCCTCGGTGTCGAACCCTCCCTAAACTTTCGGCGAATAGGGGGGGATACAAGGTTTCCTTCTTCGTCGAAAGCGTAACGCCGCCGATCGTTGTTCCGGTGGTGTTCCTTGTTGTGGCAATCTTGACAAAGCGCTTCGAGATTGTCCCACGAAAGCGCGATTGCCGGATCGTTTATGTTCTGCTTCGTCAAGTAGGTTTTGTGATGTGCGATCTTCGCGACAACCGGATCGGCGGGCGTTGAACAGCGTTCGCACAAGTAGCCCTTCGACTTCAAGAACCCGTCGCGGCAAGCCCGCCACGTTTCGCTGTTGTAAAACCGTTCTGCCCACGGCTTCATGCTGCGCCCCCTTTCCGCGCAAAAGAAAAAGCCTTCTGCGGATCGTCCCCGCAAAAGGCTTTAAGTCTGCGCTATTTCGTTTCGCAAAAATTCATCGTAAATATTATACCTCCCAAAGAGGGTATGCACAAGGGCGGCTTTTGGTCGCCTTTTGGTCATTTGTCTGTGTCCCGCTTCCGGTATGTTCCGGCGCTCACCGCCGCCGCGATCCCGAATATGCAAACGGACATATCGTTTACAATCTTGTTCCGCCAGCGGCGCGCCGTCTTTATCTCTTTGAGAATGCCCGCTTCTTCAAGCTCTGCGACAACCTCTTCCCACGTTGCTGTCTTGCCGCCCTCGCGGGGATCGCCGTTTATATCCTCCCCGAAATAGTACAACCGGATCACGACGAATTCTTTTTGCCCCTCGAACAGCGAAACAGCCCGCTTCAATTTCTCGAAGCCGTACTTCGTTTCCCGATATTGCCGCCGCTTTTCTTCCTGCATTTCCTCGACAATATCTTCTTCGGTTTTCTGCTGATAGTAGCCTTTCGGCTGCGAACTCGCCGAAAAGGTTTTCCGCCCCGCGTGATACTCCACTTCGCAATACGCTTCTTCGTCCGCGACAAGCGCCGCCAGCTTCTTGTAGTTATACAAAAGCGTTTCGGTCGCCTTGAAGTAGTTTACGAAATCGCCCGTATTCGCTGCGTATGCTTCAAGCGCACCCGCGCGGGCGGCTTCAAAAATCGCTTCCCGCAATTCCGCTGAAAGCTCCGCCGTCTTTTTAGCCATGTTCTTTACCTCCCTGCAAGTATTTCAAGATCATTTCCGCCGCCGTTTCCCATCCACGGCACAAGGCGACTTGATAGCCCTGCTTTGAAAGCGCGTCCAGCCACTCGACTTGATTATCGCTTGCGCGCCCTCCGCGCTGCCGCTTTAGCTCTATGTAAAGCCCGTGATACCCTCCGCGCGGCACGGGCAAGCATAGATCGGGAACGCCCGCTTTTACGCCCTCCGCCCGAAGCCGTCCCGCTTCCGCCTTGTTCCTGCTGCCGCCGTTCGGGACATGGTAAAGCAATTTCAATTCCGGATATTTTCCGCTTTGCAGCGCCGCCCAATTCATCAGCGTTATTTGTTCCTGCGCTTCCGTAGGAACTGGAAGTCTACTGTTCCGCATTCTGCGCCACCTCCCATTCCTCGAAGAAGAACACGCGCTTTCCCGCTGCCGTCGCCCTCCCGAACTCATATTGCGCGCCCTTGCTGTCGATCCAGTCCGGAAGGAAGCAAGCCGCCGCGCATTCGTCAAGCATTGCGGACGAAATGCGGATATACGCTTCATAGCTGAACCCCTCCGAAGGCAACATCGCCGGATTGACAACCGCGAAGCCGTGTTCCTCCAACTTGCGCGCCGCGTCGTAAAATTTCATGCGGTAAAACGGATCGCCCGTAATCTTCCCCGCAAGATATACCGTTTCTTTCATTCCTGTAAATCCTCCCTTCAATCGTCAAAAAGCGTTCTTTGCGCTGCCTGTTCCTGCTGCTCCAATAGCTCAAAAAGCCGGATTTGCGCGCGTTCCTCTTCAAGCCGCTTGTTCGCTGCCTTGAAATAGTCTGCGTCGATCTCAAAGCCGACATAATCCAGCCCGCCGTGCTGATAACAGGCGACAAGGGAACTTGCGCTTCCGGCGTGTGTGTCAAGTATCCGCATTCCCTTTCGGGCAAACAGGGAAAGAACCCACGAATACAGCTTCACGGGCTTTTGCGTCGGATGGATCGTCCCTTCCTGCTGCAATGCAACGCGGTTCAAAGTGAAAATCCGCGTCGGCGTGTCAAAGCTGGTATATGCAAGCTCACAATCGGACATTGTAAGCCCTCTTTGCCCCTTGTCCCATATCAGCCAGCCTTTATGCCCTTGTGTCAGATACGGCACGAAGTAATTTCCGCCCCAAATAATTTGCGCCTTCGATACCCGTTCCAATTCGCGGAAGTATTCGGGCGGCGGAATAGCCCTGTCCCAGCTTTTCCGGATATGCTCTTTCCGATTGTGCTTTGTGTTCGTGCATATCCGTTCCCGCTGCCCGTCCACCCCGATACCGTAAGGCGGATCAACGATCGCAAGGTCGAAGAAGCCGTCCGGAAATTCTGCCATGCCTTTCATGCAATCCATGTTGTAAAGCCTGTTCAATTCAAGCAACCGCGATCACCGCCTTTCACTTTGCTTTATACCTAATCTTGCAAGGGGGGAAAGAAGAACATTTGCGCCCGCGTTCCTCTTTCCCCCCTTGCGAACCCCCCTTTTACTTTCGCGTGGCGCTCATAGAAAGAAGAATTGATATTTTTTTGATCTGTTCCGGAAGTCTGCTTCTTCTCTTCGGGCTTCGTTCCCAAACTTTACACATTTACAAGGCTTTTTAATGCTGATCCGTGAAATCAGCTTTTTTCGGCTTTGTCCGCTTTCGCTTCGGCGGCTCTAATACATATTTGAAATACTGATACCCGTATTTCGTGCTTTTTGCTTCCACGAATATGTATCCCTTCGGCGGGCGCGGCGGCTTCGCTTCCGAATAATTGCGTTTAACCTCTGTCGGCTTTTCCGCGTCCGGCTTCTTCGCGTTGCGCGTCTGCTTCCATCTGTGTCCGCCCTGTTCCGGTGTCCAATGGTCGAAAAGGTAATTTGCAAGCCCTGTGTAATCCTGCCCGTGGTCGATCCCGTTGTAATAATTGTGTTCCCGTAAATGCTCAATCCGAAGGACGCTGCCGAATTCCCACTTCTTTTCGGTGAAATCTTCCGGTATGCCGTCCGATACCATGTGAATGTGAAATCGGTGTGTACTCTTGCCGCGCCCTACATATATAAAGATCACCGCGTCCGGATAGGCGTATTTCAAACGCCGGACGAATAGATCGCGTATCCTCTTTACGTCCCTGTATTCGTGGCATTCGTGTTCAACGTCGAACGTCAGCGTACTATATAAGGATCGCGGGCTGAAATTTTCGTTGAAATAACGGGCGTGTTTTTTCCTTGAAATGTTGATCCGGTGCTGCTCCCTCTCTTCCGGTGTCTTGAACCGTTGTCGCGGCTCTGCCTTGCGTATATCCTGTACGCGATCGGAAATTGTGAAAACTTCCTGTTCACACACAACGCCCGAAAACGTCCTTTTTTTAACTCTCCGCATAATCGCGCCGTCCTTCCTTGACTTGAAGCCGCTTTTATGCTAAAATAACTATGTTGAATAGCTCCTTTGCGGCAACGTAAAGGGGAGAAGCGTCCGGCTCGAAGCGCCGGACGCTTCTTTTTTCATTTATCCATTGTTCTGCGTCAAGCTCTGCATGAAGTTTTCGCATTTCGCTTCTTCGCAAGGCTTGAAGCGCATACCGTCCCCGCAACCGATACAGGGGAACGGGCGTATCCCGTCCGGCTCTGCGCCTTCGCGGGATTGTGTGCATTCCTCCAGCCGCGCGCATTGATCGCACCAGCATTTCCTGCAATCGGAAATTTCGGTTTTCTGTCGGTGTTCCTTTTTCCGCATTTCTGCGATCGCGTCGTTTTCCTCTTGAATTTCCCGCGCTGCGCTCTCGACTTCGTAATCCTCCACGCCTTGCAGAAGCCCCCGAAAGAACGGCGCGAAGGCGTACCCGATCCCAAGTCCGGCGCGCAAAAGCAATTCTTCGTCAATTCTGATTTCTGCCATTTCTCTTTCCTTTCCCGCGTTCTTTTATAATGCCGTTCACAACGGAAAACACGATCAGCACCGCCAGCGCGATACACACAACGCCGCAAAGCATATAGAAGGCGTTTGCCATGAATTCAAACATTGTCATTCCCTGCACCGTCCTTCCCGAAAACCTCTTCCGGCTTCACGTTCCAAGCCGCTGCAATGTGCTTCATCATATCGACGGCTTCGGCGCGCTGCTTTGCTCCGCCGTCAATATAAGATTTCAAGATTTCAGATTGAAGAACACAAAGCGGGCGAACGCCGTAGCTCCCGTTGCAAGCGCTGTTGTAGTGCAACGTGCCGTCCGAGTGGACGTAGCGGACGAAATGATTTATCGGGCTGTCCGGTGTAGCCGTCCACCACCAGCTATCCGGAAGCGGCGGGATATTCTCGCGTAAGGCACGGTATTCGTCGCACGTGATAAGCCCGATCCGTGCGCTGTCCGTCCCGTACTGCTTCAAGCCATCGTCGGCGGCCAGATCGGAAACAAATTCTTTGAACATTGCTTCCGGCGCGCCTGCGTCGATCAGCCTTTGCAGAAATTCCCCGTTCAGATAGGCGCGAAGAGAAGAAGCGGCGAAGTCGTTTTTGTTGCCTTCGTCGAAGGCGCGTTCCTCGACGCACTCCGAAGCAATGCACTTCACCCAGCTTTCGCCCGTCTGAATAACCGTCCAAGCGATCCCGCCCATCGTGAATTCTGTTTTCGGTGTGATCCCGTGTTTGTTCTCTGTCATGTTGAAAAGCTCCTTTCTGTTATTCCAGTATGAAACGGCTTCTTCCACCGTTTCAAATTCCCGTGTCGTAAGCCCGCATTCGCGGCACAAGATCAGCGGACGCTGGGCAAAGTCGAAGTATGTAAACCGCTTCTTTACGATTTCGGCTTTCCCGCCGCAATATCGGCAAGGCTGCAATTCCGGTATTTTCGGCTTGTCCCGCTCGACGTGCTTTGTTTCTCCCCGTCCTGCTTCCATCGTCAACACTTCTTCCCGCCGTGCCTGTAAGGACGGCTTTTATTGTATTCGTGCTTCTGCCGGATCGCGGCTTCAATGTCGATCCCCGCATACCCGCAATAATCAAGAATGCGGATAATCACGTCTGCAAGCTCGATCGGGATACCTTCGGGCTTCCCGCCGCTTCCCGCGTAAACCTCCGCCGCGCCGCGCCCGTTTCTGTATTCCTCCAGCGCTTTGGATACCTCCGAATGGATCAGCGCTAAAACTTCGGGGAAGCCGCGCTTTTCGTCCCACCAGCCGTGTTCAACGGCGTTTTCGTGAATTTCCTTTGCAAGCTCGTTAATTCCGATCATTGCTTTTCGCCCTCTCTTTCGTTTTTGGTTCAGCGTTTCCGCTGCTATCTGCTGCCGCTTCGCAATCGCACTTTTCTCCGAAGTCTAAATGCGCGCCGCAATGCGGGCATACCCTGTAACGATCCGCCATCGCTGCTTCCTCCTTGATAATCAGCCGCCGCAAGCCGTCCGCGCATAGCGTCAAGCCGTGCTTGCGTCTGTAATTCCTGCGGCGTTCGGCTTCTGCTGCTTCCCAGCCGCAAGACGGGCATTCGGACGGATTGCATTTCGCCGCCTTTTCTGGATCATAGCCCAGCGTACATACATATTTCATGCTTTCACCCGCTCCGCGTTATAGATAACAACCATCGAAGGGAAGGGCGCGGGATCGGCGGCGTTGCCTTCTTCGTCCGTGAAGCGAAGCCGCCCGCGAACGAAGCGGATTTCCGCTTTTCCGTATATGTGATCGTGGAAATAGCTTGTATCCGTCCGCGCGGGGATAAGTAGTACAATGGGATACCCCCCCCCGCGATTGCTTCTTCGTGCGCCTTTTGAACCCACTTTCCGATTTCGCGTCCGTAAGGTGGATTGCAGAAAACCGCGCCGCCGCGATCCCAGCTTTGCGAAAGCCCGTCCGTTTCCGGCGTGTAGTATAAGCCGCATTTTGCCGTTTTGTCGGTCGCCGCCGCGTCAAGTACGAAGGCGAATTCCGCGTTCAGCTTGTCGAAGAAGTCTTGCGGCGTACACCAGCACATATTTTTTGAAGATAGAAGCGCCGCGTTCATTTTTCCGCCCCCTCTCCGTCGCCGACGACTTCGCCCGTTTCCGGATCGACGTTCAAAGAATATTGTTCCGGCTCTTCCGCTGCTGCCCACTCCGCTTCCTGCTGCCGCAAGGAAAGGGAAACGGCGCATTGCTCCGTCAACCTCTGCAAGCTCTCCACAAACTGCTGATTGATAACGTCGAACGGCATTATCACCGCTTGCAGAAGCAAGCCCGCTTTCGCGACGATGTACGGCGTTCCGCCTGTCGTGATCCGTTCGTAAAGCTCCAGCACTTCGAGAACGTCCGAAACGGGCGAAAGATAGCGGCTTTCGATGAATACCAGCCCGCGCCGCGTCTGCAACGGCTTCAAAATCTTTCCGGAATACACGATTGAAAGCGCTGCGCCCTCGATCGGCTTTTCGTCTGCGTCGGTATCCTCGAAATTTATTCCTTCCGGAATGCCCATCGTTCGCACGATATATTTGTCGCGGTCTTTTTCCGGAACGTCGAAGATCGTTAAAACGCTTTCAGTATCCAGCGGCGGAAGCCCTGCGACGGGATAAGCTGCGCCGCCGTCGCCTATGTACTTAATAACCGTGTCGCCGCTTTCGCTGTGCTTCTCGAATAGGACGATCGCTTTATTCTTCTTGCAGATCGCCGCAATGTTCTTTATCTTCATCTTCCGCCACCTCGCTTTCCTCTTCGCCGTCCCGCTCGATCAAGTCCGGAACGGTCACGCGGGGAACACGAACCGCCAGCGGGATTTGACAACCGCAACGTGGGCAATCCGTCGCCGAAAAGCGCGTCGGTGGCGTTGTCAGCGCTTCGACGAATGCGCGCGGCTCTTCCGCCGTGTAAACCTCTTCTTTTGTCGGCGTGAAGCGGTATCCGCACACGCTGCAAACCTTCTTTTTTCTGAACATTGTTGAACAGCCCCTTTCCGTGGTTAATATTTGCCGTAAACGCGAACCGTCGTTTTCCCGTCCCGCGTGATAGCCTGTACGATCGCCGAAGGCATAAAGGAAACGCGCAAGAAATCCCGCGCGGCGCGCTTTGCCAGCCGCCATGTAATCATGTTCCCGTCCGGCTCTGCCGCTGCTTCCGCTTCGATCGGATATTCGCAAATTAGAACCGTTCGCCCGAACGGGCGGCGGGCGCGGCGTTCCTTCATAAATTCTTTGTTGCCCTCTCTGCACTTGATAATTTCAAGCGGCTTCGGAAATTGCCAGCCGTTGCTCTGCTTCATCGTGTCCCGCTCCCTTCAATCGTCATAAGGGCTTGAAAGCGTCCAGCCCCATGTTTCCGCGCCTTGCCATTCCGCCGTGAAATAGTTTCGTTCGCCGTCGCCCGTGAAGAAGCAGTATTCAGCCGGAAGGACGCGCCCGACGTTTTCCCCGCCGCTTTTCTCTTCGTGATACCGTGTCAGCACGTCCGCCGCGATCCGCTCTAATTCCGGAAGAACCGGATAATCCGCCGAATATCCGGCGAACTGATACGGCGCGGCGACAACCTCCAGCACGGTATCGGGGAAGCGCGGATCGTCAACGCGGTTCAGTACGCACCACACGCAAGCCGCCTTTTCGGTGTCCGACACAACGCCCCGCGCTTCGCCGTAAAGCATTTTCGCAAGGGCTTCAACCTCTGCCGCGTCCGGTATGTATGCGGGCTTGTCCTCTTCAATCAGCACAAGCGCCGGAACGCGCGAAGCTGGCGGCGCGTCTGCTTGCCCTGCTGCCGAAGGCGGCTTTTCCTCTGTCCCGCTCCACGGCATAAGGAAGGAAAGCAAAGCCGCTATTGTCAGAACCGCTATAACGGCGGATACGGTCAGCCGCCGAACCGCTTTCCGGTGGAGCGGGCGGCGGCTTGTCCCTGTCATAATTTCGCGCCCGCCGCTTTAAGCGAAAGCCACCATTCCGGATTGCTGCGGAATGCTTCGTTCGGGCAAACGTCGCAATTATCGGCGGCGCACTCTGCGCAATACTGTTTATGAAAAGCGTCGTCCCACGGCGCTTCGAGAACCGGAAGGGAACGAAGGAAGCCCGCCAGCGTTGGCTTGTCCTTCGTGATTGCTTCAAAGACGGTCGCTTCCTGCCGCTCCCGCTCTTTGATTGTTGCTTCGTCGATTATGCACCCGTTCGCGACTTTCTCTTTAAGAAGCTGAATGAACGGAATTGCTGCCGTTACGTCGCAACCGTCGAAGCGCCGTTCCGCCGCGTTGCGGTCTGTGAAAACTTCCGTATTGACTGAATAGCATTCGTTTTCGTTGTCCCAATTCCAAAAGCGAATTTTGTACCGTATTTCTGCCATGTTGAATAGCTCCTTTCATTCCATAAGATCGAAAATGGTTATTTGTGCGTCGTCTGCTCTGAATTCTTCATCAATTTCCGCAAACGTCCTTTTTCTGTCGAACCTTTCTGTAACCTTATTCGGCAAGGCTTGAAGCTCCAGCATTTTCTGCCATAAGTCTTTGTGATGGTCGAATAAGTGCCGCAATTCTCTTTTCCTTGCATTCGGACAAAACCAGCAGCCACCGCGATCTGTGAATTCATATATCGGCGACAAAAGCCCGTATTCGCGGCATATATCGAAAGTTTCGCTTTCTTCAATCCCGTATTTTTCAAGCAACGAAATTTTCTGTTTCCCCTCCAGCCGTAAAAGGCGTTCTTGTTCGTCCTTCGCTATCCCTAAATATTGAATAACGTCGTCGCCAAGCTCTCGCTTGTACCTTTCAATCGGCGGCAATTTGCAGTCGCGTTGAATTGTGCATCGTCCACAAAGAGGAAACGCCCGAATTTTTCCCGCCTGTTTGCCTTTCTTTATTACGTGCATAAAGTTTGATATGTACGTTTTTTCGGAACGAAGTATCGTAACTTTGATCCCCCAGCTTTCAAATAGCGGTTTTGCTACTTCGTATATAAATTGCCTATGCTCTGGCACTTCGCCGCTTATTTCTTCATCGAACATTACTTCACAATAGATCACTTCGTCCAGCGGCTCGTTATGCTCCCGTGCAAGAATTACCGTCGCGATACTGTCTTTTCCGAAGGAACAAGCCGCCACGTGCTTCATGTTGAATAGCTCTCCTTCCTGCGGATTATTTCGCGGCGGCGGATCGACGGTTTCCGCGCTTCGCGATATTGTCTTGAAAAACCGTCTGCGCGCGGTCGGCGCTGTAAATTTTCCGCTTGTTCGCGTTCCGCTCTCCCGTGTACCCGCGCTTCAACTCTTCATAGACAGCCGCGACGCTGCGCCCGATCCGCGCGGCGATCTCTTCCACTCGAACGTCCGCGTTATGCAGCTTTTCGATCTCGCGGCGCTGATCGAACGTCAAATACGTGTATTTGTCCATCTTTTACCCTCCTTCCGCCGTCCTTCGAGATAAAAAAATAAGCAGTAGAAAACACTCTGGTTTTCTCTGCTTTTAATGTTACTCTCTTCAGTTTTTCACTGCCGCAAAGAAAAAACTTGATTTTTTCTTTGCGCTGCGATATAATAACTACTGCTATCCCCCATACACTTGCCGGTGTGATGGAATTGGCAGACGTAGTGGACTCAAAATCCACCGGTAGCGATACCGTGCCGGTTCGAGTCCGGCCACCGGCACCAGCAGCGTGACGCTGCACCCAATTCGCGCACTTGGCGTTACTGAGTGCGCGAACTTTTTTTGCCCGCGAACTGGCGGCATCTGTTTTATCGTATATTCACAGCAGCGTGACGCTGCACCCAATTCGCGCACTTGGCATTACCGAGTACGCGAACTTTTTTGCCCGCGAACTGGCGGCATCTGTTTTATCGTGTATTCACAGCAGCGTGACACTGCACCCAATTCGCGCACTTGGCGCTACTGAGTGCGCGAACTTTTTTGCCCGCGAACTGGCGGCATCTGTTTTATCGCGTATTCACAGCAGCGTGACGCTGCACCCAATTCGCGCACTTGGCGTTACTGAGTGCGCGAACTTTTTTGCCCGCGAACTGGCGGCATCTGTTTTATCGTGTATTCACAGCAGCGTGACGCTGCACCCAATTCGCGCACTTGGCGTTACTGAGTGCGCGAACTTTTTTGCCCGCGAACTGGCGGCATCTGTTTTATCGCGTATTCACAGGCCTAGTGGTCAGCAAGTCGTGCCGCTGGGGTTTTTCCATGTTTTCAGCAGACGGCCCGCGTTGGAACATCTGTTTTGCGGCGGGACTGCCGGGGCGTTTTTCTGCTGTTCCCCGGCTGTTCAGAGGACTCAGGGTTGCGGAGTTTCCGCCGCAAAACGGTTCCGGGCTTTTCGTTTCCGTCATATGCCTGAAAAGTTGACATTTTTCAAGTAATATGATAAAATATTTTTTATTATAGCAGATATAACTATTTAAGAAGGTGCTTTTCGTGGCAAACATTTCCAGTGGGATCCTTCTCGATGCGAACTTGATGAATTTGAAAGAAATTCCTGCCGCTTCGGTTCGGCCTGAGGTATTTGGGTTCTTTGTGTCCGGTGAGGAGGTTGTACAGTCTTTTTTAACCATCAGGGATCAGGTCATTTTTACGAACAAACGCGTATTTGTGGTAAACGTTCAAGGGATCACGGGAAAAAAGATCTCTTATTTTTCCTATCCCTATTCCAAAGTACAGTATTACGGCATAGAAACCGCCGGTGTGCTGGATATCGACAGCGAGCTTGTGCTGGCGTTCAGCAACGGCGCCCGCCTGCAATTCGATTTCAAATCACAGGTGGATATCAAAAAAATTTGCGCCAATATTTCCGCTTTTATTCTGTAAATCCCGCCTCTGAAAGGAAGAACCAAGGATCTTTCGCGTGCTGAGATTTTTTCAGCCACGCAAAAGCTTTCGGCCTTTTAAGACAGTCGGCTCTGCCAAGGCGCAGAGCCGACTGTCTTTACGCTTATTTCCATTCCAATTCCCCCTTGCCTTTCCATGAGATCAAGCGTATATTAGAATTAAGAGAAGATAGTTCCCTTTTCCACATCAAATCGCAAAAAATCAGGAGTGTGAAGCATGCTGCGGGAATTTTCACTGACGGAGATCAAACATTTGAAGGTACATGGCAGAACAAACGGAAGCCTTTCTCCCCTGACGCTGTTTTGGACAGCTTCGGGGTTTGAGGTACGGGCCACGGGCAGTGAGCTTTGGGCGCTGTTGGAGGGAGATTTTGAGCAGCAGGAGCCCTGGATCAGCCTGGAGGTAAACGGGGCGTGGGTCGGCAGGCAGATGGTGGAGCAGGGAAAGCGCTGGGTCTGCTTGTTTCGGAACAGAAATCCCCTGGCGGTGAAGCAGGTTCGGCTGTACAAGGATATGCAGGCCATGTCGGAGGATCCCCGGCATCTGCTGCAGATCCATGCCTTGAAAACGGACGGCGAGTTCCTGCCGGTCCCGGAAAAAGAAAAAAAGCTGGAATTCATCGGTGACAGCATTACCTCCGGCGAGGGGGCCATCGGCGCTGTTTCTGAGGAAGATTGGGTGGCCATGCTTTTTTCCGCAAAAAACAATTACGCGGTACTGACGGGCGAGCTGTTAAACGCCGAGGTACGAATCCTTTCCCAAAGCGGCTGGGGCGTAGTTTCCAGCTGGGACAACAATCCCCGCTGTGCCCTGCCCGCTTTTTACAGCCAGATCTGCGGTCTGCTTTCCGGGGAGCGCAACCAGGCTTTAGGCGCTCAACTGCCTCACGATTTTTCCGCCTGGCAGCCTGACGCCGTGATCGTAAACCTTGGCACCAACGACTGCGGCGCCCTTTCCTCCCCCGCCTGGGCAGATCCCGTGACAGGAGAAAGCTTTCAGCAGCACAGGGATGAAAAGGGAGGCTTTGTGCCGGAGGATCGGGAGCGCTTCCAAACAGCGGTAAAGAGCTTTCTTTCCCTTTTGCGGGAGAAAAACCCCAACGCACAGCTTGTGTGGGTATATGGTATGCTGGGCGGGGAGCTTTCCCCCATGATCGCAGAGGCGGTGCGGGAATACATTCAGGAAACCGGAGATCCTAAGGCGGCTTATTGGGAGCTTACCGACGCGGTAGAGCATCGCGGAGCCAGGTCTCACCCGGGAAAGGCGGCCCATGAGCTTGCCGCCCGAGAAATTGCGGAAAAGCTGCGCGGCCTGATTTGACAGAACACGTAAAAGAATTCTGTTAAATGAAGAAATGAGCAGTTAGCAATCAGAAAGAAAAAAGTCTCCTGTAGCCAACACCTGACAAACTGGAATTTAGTATATAAGTTGTTAGTCGCGAGTAGTTAGTTGTTAGAAAGGGAAAAGATCTCCAAATTGTCATACTTTGGTCTTTTTTCAAAAGTATGAAGGACTAGATTCTTCGCCTGCGGCTCAGAATGACAGAGGAGAGAATTTGTTTTGGAGTAACAACTAACATCTTACGATTAACAACTAGTTCGCTAAACTATAATTTTCCATTCTATCCTGTCCTTTTCTTTATCATGCGCTGCACAGCAGCGCTACCGCTGTCTAGGATCCAGCATCTGGCATTCAGTATCCAAAAAGCAAAGCAGCTGCTGCAAAATTTGACGTTTTGCAGCAGCCGCTTCTTTTTTTATAGCAATACTATTTCTGATAGAAATGGAATTTCTTCAGGGAGGTCTGCTTGGTAAAGCAGATCCGCAGATCAAGGATCTCGCTTTGGGGAACGATATCGCAAGAGAAGGCCGCAAACCGGGTCAGGCCGCCGGTTCCCCGGCCGCCGCAGCGGCCCAGGATCTTCCCGGTGGCGTTATCCGCCAAAATCAGCTCCACATCGCCGGCGGGTGAGGAAAGCTCCGCTTCAAAGGCGTTGCAGCCGGAAATATCCAAGCCTGTGTACACGGCATAGCTGCGGAAATCCGCCGCTTCCAGATATTCTTTTCCGTCTCTCTTATCGGTAAGGAACTGCGCGCGGCGGTAGTTCTGGGTATCGATCGCGCTGATCCAGCGGCCGCCGTCTCTGGTATCGGCTTCTTTGCCGTCTACAAAAACCGTTTCACGGCAGCGAAGGTCTCCGCTGGAGGCGCCCACACACAGCGCGTAGTCTCCCTTTGCCACGACAAAGCTGTTTTCCTCCGTACACCAGAAGGAAAGCTCCTCCACCGGGAAGGAAAGGGAAACCGTTTTGCTTTCCCCCTTCTTCAGGGAAACCCGCCGGAACGCCCGCAGCATACTGCGCGGCCTGGGATAGGCACGTGACTGCGGCGGCACGGCGTAAAGCTGCACTACCTCATCGCCGTCATAATCTCCTTCGTTTTTTACGGTGACTGTGGCGGTGACCGTATCTTCAGGGCCAAAGCTCCTGGCGGACACCTGAAAATCGGAATAGGCAAAACGGGTATAACTCAGGCCGTAGCCAAAGGGATACAGGGGCTCGCCCTCAAAGTAGAGGTAAGTGACCTTGTTTTTCGCAATATCGTAATCGTCAATGGCCGGCAAATCTCTGACAGAGCGATACCAGGTGGAAGGGGTGCGCCCTGCCGGGTTATTTTCACCGAAGACGGTTTTGGCCGCCACATGCCCGAGAGACGGCCCCAAATGGGTAGAGCACAGCACGGCCCCCGCCTGCTCCCGCTCTTCCGTAATGGAGAAGGGATATCCGGTGATCAAATAAAGCACCGTGCTTCTGTTTCCCTCCCAAGCCGCGGAAAGCAGCCTGCCCTGGGAACGGGGAAGATCGATATCAGGGCGGTCATATTCCTCTCTAGCATTGATCAGCGGATGGTTACCGCCGCAGACGATCACGTGATCCGCCTGCTCCGAAAGCTTTCTGACACGCTCCGCGCCGCAGGAAACCACTTCGAGCTGGAAGCGCGCGGCGGGATCGTCGCCGGACAACACCGCGGCTATTACAGAGCCGTTCTCCTTCACGGCGATACTTCGATCCTGCCAGGTGGAAAGGAACCAGCTGCCGTTTTCCTCACGGGCCTTTACATGCTCCATGACAAACCAGCCGAAGGCCTGCTCCGCCGTGCAAGTCATGGCGGGGTCAAATGCCATTTTATCAGGCTCGCCTCCGGAAACCTGCATGGCGGCAAAGCCGCCGCCCTCTGTAACATATTTTCCCGTTCGGAAGGAACGCAGCGTCCAGGAACCGTAATCCCAGTCATTGCGCTCAAACACTTCGGCGGAGCCGGCGTTGGCGGCGTCGGCGATCAGCTCTCCATTTTCGCCCAGGCGCACATATTTTCCGGTCTTTTCAGATTTCAGCACAATGCGGTCAAGGCCCTCGTCAAACAGCACGCGGCCTTCGCCCAATCTCTGCCGGAAGCCCTCTACCACCGGGGTTTGATGCTCCGCGTAGCCGCAGTACCAGCAGGTGTAATTCTCATTGGCGAGGGGGCCTACGACAGCCACGGTGCATTTGCCATCGTCCGTAAGAGGCAGCAGGCCCTTGTTTTCCAGAAGGATCATGGATTCCTCCGCCGCCTGTACCGCCAGCTTTTTATGATCGGAGCAGGCCAGCCTGCTTTGATCCATTCCGGTATACGGATTTTCCTCCGGATCAAAATCTCCCAGCATAAAGCGCAGGGTAAACAAATCGGCTATGGCCTTATCCAGGCTTTCCTCCTTTAGCAGGCCCCGCTCCAGGGCCTCTTCCACAGCGGGATCCACCATATCTCGGCTGTCCAGCATGGTATCGGCGCCTGTTCCCAGGATAGAGGCGATGGAAGCGGCGTGATCTTCATAGCTGCGATGGGCCGCCACATTCTGGCCGAAGTCTCCCCCGTCGCTAACGGCGAAGGTCATGCCCCATTCTTTTTTGCAGATCTCGGAAACGTCGGGATTGTTGACGCCCTCTACGCCGTTGATCAGATTGTAGGCCGTCATCAGGCCTACCGCCCCGCCCTGGCGAATGGCGGGTTCAAAGGCCTTCAGATAATACTCCCGCTTCAGCCGGGGAGAAATATTGGCGTTGGTGGTCTGACGCTCGTCCTCGTAGTTATTGGCATAGAAATGCTTCAGAAGCGGCGCGCATTTGAGATAGCGGGGGTCGCTGCCCGCCAGGCCCCTGGTATAGGCTGCGGTCATATGGCCTGTCAGGCAGGGATCCTCCCCATAGGCCTCTTCGTTGCGCCCCCAGCGGGGGTCGCGCTCCATGTCCACCGTGGGACCAAACAGGGAAAGCGAGCTGGGCGGGTCCATCTGATTGCTGATCCGCACCTCGTCCCCCGCCATATCGCCCAGCTTTTCCATCAGCTCCGGGTCAAACATGGCGGCCATGCCCCAGGGCTGGGGCAGAATGGTGGTTTCCCGGCGCTGATCCCGCTGCACCAGCCCTCGGGCGATCTCCACGCCGATATGGGTGGCCGGGATCCCCAGGCGGGGAACGGCGTCCAGATGGGAGGTGACCATGCCGATCTTTTCCTCCCGGGTCAAGCGGGATACCAGATCCTCCGCACGCTCCCGGGGAGAGCGCGCCGGGTTTTGAAAAGGATAGCTGTTACTCATACAAGATCCTCCTTACCTTTCTGCTTCGGCTGCATCTCCGCTGCATGCAGCGTGGGAGCTTCCGTACAGTTTTTCACGCGAACCGTCTTTTTCTCGCCGGGATAAAGCTTAAAATAGTTGTCGCTGTACCGCACCCGGTCGTCAGATGTTTTCAAATAAGCCACCGGCGTATAGCAGCCGGAGGAAACGGTGACCAGCAGATCTTCTCCGGACTGTTCCACCCTCTCAAGCCTGAGCTCCGGCTTGGGGAAGCTGTATTCCCGATAATAGGCCCGCAGGCTGTCGGCGGTTTCAAAGCCCTGCTCTACGGCGGAAGCAAAGAAAAAGCCCTGCTTCAGATCGTCCTCCATTTCAAGGGTGAGCTGCTGCCAGGAATGGGCCGGAGCCTCCAGCGTTTTTTTCAGCTTGCGGGAAACCGCGCCGTCAAAGCTTTGATAGCCATAGGAAAGCTCCAGGGAAACAGCCTCCGGCGTTTCGTTGATGACCGTGACCAATGCGCCGCCCTCCGCCGCCCGCACGATCAGCTTACGGGGAGCAAAGGCCCGTTTCAGGAAATAGAAGGAGACCTTCCGGGTCAGGTAATAATCGATGACCGTCCAGCCGGTTTCAGGCCAGCAGTCGTTATACATCCAGATCAGGTCTCCCGCGCCATAGGGCTTCTGCCGCATGGCTTCCGCCATTTCGGCATACAGGCAGCCCTGCATAATGCCGCTGTACAGCAGATATCCGGCTGTGTCAAGCTGGGAAAACTCTGTTAAATGCCGGTCGATGGCGCCGTCAATGGGCTCGCGCTTCCGGTCAAATTCCCCATGATGCTTCCAGATCTCTCCGCCGCGCACCGGCTCTTCCCCATCGTGATACCGGCGCACGGTGCTTTCCATCTGCGCGCCGAAAAAGCCGTATTCACTGGAAAAGCGGGCAGGCATACGGTCAAAGGCCTCCAGCTCGTACTGGAACTTGAATTTTGTGTTGGGATCCCGGCCCAGGTAAGTCCAGGCGTGAACGTCGCCGTCGTCCACCTGATTGGCCCTGGGATCTCCAAAATAAGGCGAGGAAGGCATATAGGGGATCAGCGGGCTGTTGCGGTGCACTGCTTCAGGCTGGATATAATTGAAGATCCTTTCCCCATAAAAGCGATCCGGGGCAACGGGCGGCGGAAACCAGTCGGTATAGGATTCCGCGATCTCGTTATTTCCTGTCCACACCGCCATACAGGGATAATGGGCCAGCCGCTTTGTCTGGAATTCCGCCTCCCGCTGCGCTTCATAGAGAAAAGCGGGATCCAGGTCGGGATAAAAACCGCAGGCATACATGAAATCGTGCATGAGCAAAATGCCCTTTTCCGAGCAGAACTCATAGAAGCAATCGGGCTCATAGGTACCGCCGCCCCACATGCGCAGCATGGTAAAGCCTGCCTCGGCAGCCTCCTCTACCAGTGTGCGGTAAGAATCTTCCGGCGTACGGAGGTACACCGAATCGGTAGGCACCCAGTTGCCGCCCTTACAAAAGACCCGCACGCCGTTTATTTTGAAAAAGAAATTCCGCGTGCCGTCCGGCAGGGGCGAATGATCGATTTCCACCGTGCGGAGCCCCACCTGCTTTTCCGGAGCCTCGTTGACTGTACCGCCGGTAACGCACCGGGCCCGCAGAGTATAAAGATGGGGATCGCCGTAACCGTTGGGCCACCAAAGACGGGGCTTTTCCAGGGTAACGGTTTCCTCCGCAAAATTCAAGCCCCCCGTAAGCAAAAGCTGTCGCTTCCCCCGGAAAACCGTTTCGTTTCCGTCCAAAAGCTCATATTCCAGCTGGGTATCGGAAGACGCGCACATATTGCTTTTTTCCAGCTCAAATACGAATTTCACACAGGCCCTGTCTTCCGTGGCGGACAGGGTATCCACACGGGAAAACGCTACCCGGGCGCCGGAAAAGGCCTCCAGGCGAATGGCCCGGCCGATCCCGCAGGTAGGCACCGGCTGGCACCAATCCCAGCCATAGGTAAACTGAGGCTTACGGGTATACACCCGCTGGTCACAGATGGCGTTTTCACTGGCACAGTAGAAGGAAATACTGTCCTTGGGATAATGCTCCTCCATACCGGAGGTCAGACGGATCACCAGCGTATTTTTTCCCGGCCGCAGAAAACGCTTTACGTCCTCTTGAAAGGGACAAAAGGCGTTGGTGTGACGGCCTGCCGGGCGGCCGTTTAAGATGATATCGGCCTTGAAATCCAGCATTTCAATGTACAGGCGGACAATGTCCTCCTGCAGCAGCTCCTCTGATACCTCGAATTCCCGAAGGAACCACCAGGACAAATCCCTGATCCACAGACAGTTTTTCGTGTTCGTTTTTAAGAAAGGCTCTTCCAAAACGCCGTTTTCCACAAGGGGCGTGATCACATCGCAGGGCACATTAGCGGTTAAAAATCCCGTTTTGGAAGGAAAGGCATTGGGCAGCTTTTCGTGATATACGGTGAAGGGGCCGTCGGGACGCTCCATGACCTCCCGCACCCGTTCCGGGCCAATGTCTAAAAATTCCGCCCGGAGCTTCCAGACCCCGGACAAATCTACGGTCTTCATAGTAGATAGCTCCTTCATGCAATAGTAAGAGAAAGTCAGCTTTGGAAAAGCAAAAAAAGAGCGGAGGAAGGAAAGCTCCCTCCTCCGCCTTTTCAGCTTACTTTATTTTGGAACGTTCCAAGGCTTACTGCTGGTTTACCTTGTTGTTCATGTAGTTTTCCAGCAAAGCGTTCTGAGCGTCGTAAACCTCCTGAGCCTGCGCGGTAGCCTCTTCCAGACCAAGCCCGTTCAGAGTAGCTACGTAGGTATCCCAGGTATCTACAGACTCGGTGCCGGCGATCACGCCCCACAGATAACGGTTCTTCTCGTCCTCGATATCGGTGTTGACGTTCATCCATTCGGTCAGGTCGGCGGGATTTCTCCACTCTACCAGATGATTAGCCATATCGCGGCTGGCAGCGCCGGACTTCTCAAACAGGGCGCGGGTTTCGGGGGTGTTATCGATGAGACCCTCGTCCTTCCGGTTGAACAGGTTGTTGAACAGGTTCAGACCAATGTTCTGGTCGTTGTTCTCCTGGCCTTCGGGAGTGATAATGCCCTCATAAACACCGTCAACGATGTTGTAATCCTCGCCCTCAACGCCATAGCGGCGCTCAACATAGTTCTCCAGGCTGCACATATCGTCATACATGGCGTAAATGCGCTCCGCGTTGTCGCCGCAGGTGTTGGTCAGGCCAAAGAATGCCCAAGCATTGGAAGTAGCAGGATCTTCCTGAGGATTGCCGTTGGGGCCGGTAACCATGTCAATGGGCACCCACTTGGCGTCAGGATTGGACTGGTAGAAGCTCTTCATGGCGCCGGAAGTGGGATTCATCCAGGCGCACCAGCTATAGGTGATGCCGAAGCCGCCGTTGGCCATTTCAGAATCACGGTCGGTATCCTGTGTGATATTGGGCGTGATATAACCCTTCTTATACAGATCGGCTACGATACCGATCCACTCCTTGGTGTTCTCCTGAGCGGGGCCATAGCCAACCTTGCCGTTGTCGTCCACTACCCAGCGGTCATAGTGGGTGAAATCATATCCCTGGATCCAGGGCCAGAAGGAACGGAAATCATAACCGTCGCCGCCCAGACCGTAGGTATCCTTCTGGCCGTTGCCGTCGGGATCGTCCTCGGTGAAGGCGCGCATGACTTCAGCCAGCTCTTCAAAGTTGGTGGGAGCCTTCAGGTTCAGGTTATCCAGCCAGTCCTGACGGATCCAGGTGACCTCGCAGGAGGGCTCGGAAACATCGCCGGGAATACGATAGATCGCGCCGTCCTCCTCTGTAGCAAAGAACAGAGTTTTGGGATCCATCTTGTTGTAGTAATCGCGGATATTGGTGTACTTGTTCATGTACTCGGAAACATCCACCAGCTTACCGGCGTCGCGCCACTTGATGAAATCGTTGTCCATGCTCCACCACCACATGATGTTGGGGGTGTCATCACCGGCCATCCAGAGGTTAATGGTGGACTGGCCGTCGGACCAGCCGGGCAGAACGCGCAGGTCGATGTTTACATTGTACTTCTCTTCCAGCATTTTCTCCACGCGGCTGTCCGGCTGGGTGAAGCCGGTCATAATGGCGATGGAAACATCGATCGTATCCTCACAGGCGGTAGGATCGATTTTTTCGCCGCTGCTTACGGGAGCAGTGCTGGATGTGCCGCTGTTGTCCGCGGCGGGGGTGCTGCTGTTTGCAGGTGTGCTGCTGCTAGGCTTCTTGTTGTCATTTCCGCAGGCTGTAAAGCAGCCAACCAGCATAACAACAGCCAGAAGCAACGCAAGAACTCTCTTTTGCATTTTGTTTGTCCTCCTAAAATAAATTTTAGATATATTCAAAGGGGAAGCCCCTATGAATCAAATCAGGAACGCTTCTTTCCAAAGCACGAAGGAAATCAGCCCTTCACGCCGCCGATCATAACGCCCTTGACGAAATACTTCTGTACAAAGGGATATACGATAAGGATCGGAACGGTGGAAACAATAATGGAACCGGCCTTGATGGTAACGTCGTT
Source organism: Neglectibacter caecimuris (assembly GCF_034335015.1). Classification (NCBI taxonomy): domain Bacteria; kingdom Bacillati; phylum Bacillota; class Clostridia; order Eubacteriales; family Oscillospiraceae; genus Neglectibacter; species Neglectibacter caecimuris. The sequence continues at coordinate 574,535 of NZ_JAWXXK010000004.1, forward strand.
GGTGCTCTGCTGCACACGGACGTTTACACCGGCCTGCTGCATGGCCTGCTGCGTATTGGTCAGCATAAAGCGCAGCTGCTGCTGCAGGGCCCATTTATCCTGAGACTGCAGATAAATAACAGAGGAGAAATAGTCGTTCCAATACATTACCGCGTTGAACAGCAGGATCGTGGCAATGGTCGCCTTGGACAGCGGCAGGATAATGCTGAAGAAAATGCGGATATCATTGGCACCGTCTATCTTGGCGGATTCCTCCAGGCTCTCCGGAATAGAGAGGAAGAAGTTCTTCATCAAAATACAGTTGTAAGCGCTGACCAGCAAGGGCAGGATCAGGGCCCAGCGGGTATCATAAAGCCCCAGATTGCGGATCAGCAAATAGTTGGGGATCATGCCGGCGCCAAAGATCATGGTGAACAGCACCAGGAACATCAGCACGCTTCCGCCCCGCAGACGTCGCTTACTTAAAGGATAAGCCATCATGGCGGTGAGCAGCGTGCCCACCACAGAGCCCACTACCGTAACGAGAATGGTGGTAAAGAAGCCGGAGCCGATGCCCGGGTTCTTAAATACGGAAATATAGGTATCCCAGGTCAGATCCTTGGGGTACAGGAACACGCCGCCCTTCAGGGCCATTTCCGCGGAGCTCAGGGACTGCATCAGAACATGCCAGAAGGGATATACCATCAATAAGCACAACAGCGTAAAAAAGGTATAGTTGAAAACAGTAAATATCTTCTCTCCCACGGAGGTTTTGATCTTATTTTCCCGGGCAATACTGCCCGCCTGTATTGTTTCTTTTGCCATGATAACGCCCCCTTACCAAATGCCTTCGTTGCCGCTCTTCTTCGCGACCTGATTCACGACAACGATAAGAACCAGCGCGACTACCGATTTGAACATGCCGGCCGCGGTACTGAGAGCATAATCGTTTTTGCCGATACCCAAGCGATACACATATGTATCAATAATATCCGCCACGTCGTAAACAGGAGCGGAATACAGCATGAAGATCTGATCGAAGCCCGCGTTCAGAATATTGTTGCAGTTTAAGATCAGGGTTATGATCACAGTGGGCATGATTGCCGGAATGGTGATGTGCAGCAGCTGCTTAAAGCGTTTGGCGCCATCGATCTGCGCGGCCTCATACAGCTGCGGATCCACGCCGGACAGAGCCGCAAAATAAATGATCGTGCCCCAGCCCGTGTTCTTATACAGATCACTGATCACCAGCATGGGAACAAAGGCGTTCTTATCAGTAAGCACCTGCATATCCTGACCGGTCAGTGTTTTGATCAAAGAAGTGATCACGCCGGTAGACGGATCCAGGAAGTTCATGATCAAACCGCCCATGATAACCCAGGAAATAAAATAGGGCAAATACATCAGAGTCTGTGAGACCTTCTTAAAGCGAAGGTTCCGCATTTCATTCATCATCAGCGCCAGAATGATAGGCAGCGGGAAGCCGATGATCATTTTCAGAACGCTGATAAACACCGTGTTCTTCAGCGTTTTCAGGAACGCGGGCTTTGTAAACAGCTCAACAAACTTGCCAAAGCCCACCCACTGATTGGCCGACGCGTCAAAGGGATTATACTCCATAAAGGCGATGCGCAGGTCGATCATAGGCACATACTTGAAGATGATCAAAATCACAAGGCCCGGAAGCAGCAGCAGATACAGCCACTTATCCCGCAGAATGTCTTTTCCCAGCTTGGCCCATTTCCCACCGCTTTTGGGCGTCTGGACCTTTGCCGGTTTCGTACTGGCATTTGTCATAGAAAAACCCCCATTACAATGATTTCACTATATCTACCTCTCTTTAAGAGAGCATACAGCGCGAAACAGTGAACAGTGTAAGATCAGTGTTCTTCTACGAAGAACACTAAGAAAGGGTACCCTTTCTTAGCCGATTTGCGTAACTTAAAGAAGACCCCAATCCCAAGCGGAATGCCTCGGCAATTCGCACAGATTACAGTCTCTTCTTTCATCACTGTATACGATTTTACCAGATATATCCAATTTTGTAAAGGGGTTTTACATTTATTTTACAATTATGACGATTTTGTAATTTCCCGTGTTGGCAATTCATGCAGTGAAAACCTATGGTACTACTGTTTTTTGCGGGATCGAACCAGAGATTTTTCAATTTGAGAGCACACTTGTAACCTTTTGTAATCAGCCCCTTCCCCTTCTGGCTTTCTCCAAATTCCGCCCTAAGGCCAACACTCCAAATTGACAAACTAGGATCTTACTACAAAAGCACAAAGAAAGCTTTTCTGAGACATAGATATGACGACCAAAGCCTTATTCACAACCGATGAACGCTGTCTAAGTCTTTTTTGCCGCTCTCTTCCGCATTCCCTGATATGAATACAGGTTCTAAGAAAGAACGTATACTCACTCCCCTCTTTTCTTACTGAGCCTTCGCTTACCGGGAACCAGGAAAATTAGGATTGCATTAGCTTCACTGAACTGATATAATAGTTGACAATACAACTATTATCAGGAGGGATCTGGGTGCACTTCGTCAATGCTCAAAAGGTCTGCAAGGGAATGCAGTTGGGAGAGGTTCCCCCGGAGCGGCAGATCGTGAGGGACACCTTAAACGTGGCCTGGCCCTCTGTTCTGGAATCCTTTTTTGTAAATCTGGCCGGCGTGGTGGACACCATTATGGTGGGCTCCCTGGGCTCCTATGCCATCGCGGCGGTGGGACTTACCACCCAGCCGAAATTCCTGGGACTTGCCGTGTTTTTATCTCTGAACGTGGCCGTATCCGCCATTGTGGCTCGGCGAAAGGGCGAAGAGAATCGGGAAAGCGCCAACCGGGTAGTACGCATGCTGCTGCTGTTTACGCTGCTGCTTACCGCCGTGATCAGCACGTTGTTTGTCATTTTCGCCAGTCCCATTATTTCTCTGGTGGGCTCCCAGCCGGATACCCATGAGCATGCCGTAGCCTATTTGCGCATCATCATGGGGGGTTCTGTGTTTTCCACGGTCTCTCTGGTACTGAATGCGGCGCAGAGAGGCGCGGGAAACACCCGCATCGCCATGATCACCAACGTCATTTCCAATTCGGTAAACGTGATCTTCAACTACCTGCTGATCGGTGGAAATTTCGGTTTTCCCGCCTTGGGAATTCGCGGCGCGGCCATTGCCACTGTAATCGGTACCGTATGCGCCTGTGTGCTGAGCATCGCCTCTGTGCTGCGAAAAGACAGCTTTGTCTGCCTGCGGGCCGTAAAGGGCTGGATCGCCGATAAAGTAAGCATTCGTTCCCTGTTCAGTGTAAGCTCCAGCGCCTTTGTGGAACAGCTTTGCCTGCGCATTGGCTTTCTGCTGTTTTCCATGACGGTTGCCCGCTTGGGCACCACGGAGCTTGCCGCCCACCAGATCGGCATGAACATGATGAGCATGTCCTTCTCCATCGGAGACGGCTTTTCTGTGGCATCCGTGACTCTCATCGGGCAAAGCCTGGGACGAAAGCGGCCCGATATGGCGAAAATTTACGGCAATGTATGCCAAAAGATCGGCCTGGTCTGCGCTTTTATCATTTCCACGGTGTATTTTCTCTTCGGCAGAAATATCTTCGCCCTGTTCTCCAACGAAGCGCCCATTTTGGAATACGGCATTTCCATTATGCGCATTCTGAGCCTGATGCTGTTTTTGCAGATCGAGCAGGTGGTGCTGTTCGGCTGCCTGCGCGGCGCGGGAGATACCCGGTTTACCGCGCTGATCTCCCTGATCAGCGTTACCTGCATTCGTCCCGGCGTAAGCTGGCTGCTGTGCTATCCCCTGGGCCTGGGGCTTTTGGGCGCGTGGCTCGGTACCTTCTGCGACCAGGCAGTACGCTTTACCATGGCTTTTATCCGCTTCCGCAAGGGAAAATGGACACAGCTGAAGTTGTAGGAGTTTTCCCAGGCGGTTTCAGTTCGATCCGGTGGAAAGACCTACTGGGAAAGTATAATAAAGCTGTGCAGAATAAAAAACCACCTGTGGGCCATGATTACGGCCCACAGGTGATTTTTCTCACGACATTTTTTTATGCCGGCATATTCTGGCGATCAGCATTGCCGCGCCGATGATGGCCAGAAAAGCGCCGCAGCCCAGGAAAAATCCCGACCAGTAGTCCGTCAGCGCGCCGACGGCGTCCAGGAGCTTTCCCGCTGTCATGATCACAAGGCCGATGGGCAGCGCCCAGGGCCAAACCCGCAGAAATACACTGTCTCTAGGCTTCATCTTCATCCCTCCTTCCACGGTCAGATACTTTTTTCCCCACGAACACCAGCAGGAGCAGGACCATCATCGCGCCCTGAAGCAGCCGCGCGCCGCTTTCGGTAAGAGTACGGTCCACCGCGAAGGGCTCCCGGCCTGCCAACAGCTCAAACAGGCTTACGGCAGCCAAAAACACTCCGGCTATGCCCTCCACAATATAAATGACGTTCATGCCGCCGCCCATGGGATAGATCTCCCGCACCGCAAATTCACCCAAACACAGTGCGATCACCGCCCAGACGATCAGAATGTTTTCCCACATGCCTGCCGCCCACACGATCTCTTCTTCCTTCAGGAACGCGTTTGTCAGCAGCAGCACAAAAAACAAAATCAGCCCGTGCTGAAACACATTTCCCCTTTGCAGCAGCTGGCGTTCATCTAATTGACTATTGCATTTCATTTTCTGATACCTCCTTTTCTTCCTGGTCTCCGGGCCAGAACAGATCGTTTAAGGTTTTGCCCAGCACCCGGCAAATCTGTACACACAGCTTGACAGTAGGGTTATAATCCCCTTTCTCTATGGCAACTATGGTCTGCCGGGTGACCCCTACCGCGTCGGCCAGCTCCTGCTGGGTCATCCCTTTCGCGGCCCGCGCGGCTTTTAACAAAAGATTTTTTGCCATCTCACCACCTCTTGAGGGCATTGTAAATCATTCTTGATAAAAAGTCAACTATATTTTACATTCTGTTTTTGCTGCACTCTTCTTCCCAACGAACAAAGAGCTGTCGCAAAATGATACATTTGCGACAGCTTTTTGTTCGTTGGATTTTAGATGTTAGAAGAAAGTAAGCTCTCTCCTGTCATTTCTGAGAAAAGAGAACTTTGATTTTTGTTTAGCAAAGGCAGGAGGGAAGCAGATAGGTAAGCAAACAAATTATATAGCGCACGGTTCCCTCTGTCATTACTGAGGAAAAGAAGCTTCGCTTCTTTTCGAAGAATCTCGTCCTTAACTCCAGGGCAAAAGGGCAAGGGACGAGATTCTTCACCGCCTTCGGCGGCTCAGAATGACAGAAAAGAAGTGAGTGGTTCACTGCTAAATTGTAGTTTAACGCCCTTAGGCTCCCCTTATGCGAGTAAGGGGAGCTGTCACGGCTTCGCCGTGACTGAGAGGATAAGAAACCAGCGATTCTATGCTACTTTCTGCGTAAGCCCGATCCCTTCCACCGTTCTCGCCTGTCGGCTCGGTTGCTGTGCCCCGGTGGGGCACGCCCAGCAACGGTCTCACCTGTCGGTTCGGTCGGTGCAGAACAATGCGCCAAGAAAGCCATGGCT